>CAWHJV010000001.1:0-205172 GCA_963829755.1 uncultured Pseudomonadota bacterium
CGGCCGCATTATTCCCAACGACGGAAAAACCGCTTTTATTCATACAGATAGCGTCATCGGGAGTCTTTGCAAAGCCCGCTTCCGTCGTCCTGGCCCGACCCCTGGCCGGGCGCCGCCGCCGATCCTAGCGCCGATCGCGGACCGGGTCTCGCTCCGGGCCGTGGGGGCCCGCCAGCAACGCCGAGGACCAGCCCCGTGCCCTTCCAGCCCAGCGGTTTCGATATCGCGCTCATTCTCTCGCTGGGCTGGTTCGTCCTGGTCATGTGGCTGATCTGGCGCGCTTTTCGCCAGCAAGGCGCGATCCGTCAAGTGACGCCGCGCGGCGCCGCCGCCGAGGCCCCGCAGGTCGCCGTCATCGTCCCGGCCCGCAACGAAAGCGCCAATATCGGCCCCTGCCTGCGCTCGCTGATGCGCCAGCGCTATCCGGCCGACCGCCTCTCGATCGTCGTGGTCGACGACCACTCGGACGACGGCACCGCGGCGATCGCGGCCGGCTCGCGGCCGAAGACCCGCGCATCACGTTGCTGCAGGCGCCGCCGCTGCCGCCGGGCTGGCAGGGCAAGGTCAATGCCTGCTGCGCCGGCGCTGCCGCGGTGCCGCCGGACGTCGACTGGCTGTGCTTCCTCGACGCCGACATGCGCGCCGAGCCGCTGCTGATCGCCAGCGCCGTGCCGCCGCCATCGGCGACGACCTCGACCTGCTCTCGCTGGCGCCGCGGCACCGGTTGAAGAGCTTCGCCGAGCGGCTGATCCTGCCCTGCGGTCATTACCTGCTGTCGTTCTCGCAGGACCTCGCCAAGGTGCAGGCGCCCGACAGCGACGACGTCACCGCCACCGGCCAGTTCATGCTGTTCCGGCGCGGCGCCTACGACGCGGTCGGCGGCCATGCCGCCGTGCATGCCGCCATCTGCGAGGACCTCGAGCTCGCCCGCCTGCATCAAGCACCACGGCCATCCGTGTCCTGCTGGAGGACGGCAGCAGGGTGCTGAGCACCCGCATGTACACCGGCTGGAATACGCTGTGGCCGGGTATCGCCAAGAACCTGACCGACATGCTCGGCGGCCCGCTGCCGACGGTCGTGACCGCGCTTGCCGCGGTGACTGTCGCCTGGGCCGCGATCGCGCTGCCGGTCGTCGCCCTGTTCGGCTCCCTGGATCGGCTCGACCGCCGCGGCGATCGCCGCGATCCCGGCCGGGCTCGGCGCGCTCGCCGCCTTCGCGCTGCATCTCGCCGGCACCCGCTATTTCCGCATCCCGTTCTGGTACGGCCTGCTGTTTCCGCTCGGCTACACCGCCGGCGCGATCCTCGCCTTCGACAGCCTGCGCTGGCGGCTGACCGGCCGCGTGCGCTGGAAAGGGCGGGTCTATCCATGAGCGATGGCGACCGCGGCGCGCGCCCGCCGCCAGTCCCGCCGCGAGGCGAGCGCAACGAATTGCGCGCCAGCCTGACCGCGGTCGGCATCATCGCCGCGCTGACGATCTTCCTCTATCTCCTGCGCCACATCCTGCTGCCGTTCGTGATCGCCGGCATTCTCGCCTATGTCTTCACGCCGCTGGTCGACTGGCTCACCCGGCGCTTCCGCGCGCCACGCTGGGTCTTCGCGATCGCCGTGCTGCTGGCGCTCATGGCGATCGCCGCCGGCGTCGCCTATCTCGCCTGGCCCGCGGTCTACGACGAGTTCGCCCGGCTCGGCCAAAACCTGCATGGCACCATCCAGCGCTTCATCGGCCAATTCATCGGCGACAAGGACATCACCGTGCTCGGCGCGACGCTCAACGCCAGCAGCATCGCCGACAAGGTGACCGACGAGCATCCGCCAATGGTTCGGCCAGACCGGCGCGCTCATCCGCGTGGCCGCGCTCAGCTTCGCCGGCCTGTTCGGCTTCATCCTGGCCTGGGTGCTGACCGGCTATTTCCTGATCGACGCCGTGCGCATCCGCGCCGGCCTGTTCTGGCTGGTGCCGCCGCACCACCGGCCTTTCGTCCACCGCGTGTGGTCGAGTCTCAACCCGGTGCTGCGGCGCTATTTCGTCGGCGTCGCGCTCATCGTCGTCTATGCCTCGACGCGTCGCCTATATCGGGCTCGGCCTGTTCCTCGACCTGCAGCACGCCGTGTTCCTGGCGATCATGACCGGCTTCCTGGAGGTCATTCCGGTGATCGGGCCGGCCGCTTCGGCGGTGATCGCCGGGCTGGTGGCGGTCGAAGAAGCCAAGAGCTCCTGGGGCATTATCGCCTATGTCATCTACGCGGTGATCCTGCGCGTCTCGATCGACGAATTCTTCGGCCCGATCGTGCTCGGCCGCGCCGGCCGCGTGCCGCCGGTGCTGGTCATCTTCTGCTTCTTGTCCGGCGGCATCCTGTTCGGCATCGTCGGCATCGTTCTGGCCATTCCGGTCGCGCTGACGGTGAAGGCCACGCTCAACGAACTCTACAAGGAGGAAGGCGACGCCCAATCGGCGTAACGCCTTCGCGATGGAGGACGCCATGTCGCTGCGCCGACGGCTGTTATCGAGATTGCAGGCGCTGATCGCCGACGACCCGCTGCCCTTGCGCTTGGCGTTCTGGGACGGCGAGGCGTTCGACTTCGCGCCGACGCCAGCCGTGACGCTGACCCTGCACTCGCGCGCGCTCATGCGCGCGCTTCTGACCGGCCGCATCGCCCGCCTGGGCGACGCCTACGTCGCCGGCGAGCTCACGGTCGACGGCCGGATCGAGGACATTCTCGGCATCGGCATCAGAATCGCCGAGCGCGTCGGCCGCTATTCGCGCCTCGCCGCGCTGGCGCGGCCGTTCACGGCGCTCGCCTTCCGCCATTCGAAATCCAACGACGCCGCGGCGATCGCGCATCACTACGACGTGTCGAACGACTTCTACCGGCTCTGGCTCGATGCCGGCATGACCTATTCCTGCGCCTACTTTCAGACCGGCGACGAGGACATCGACACCGCGCAGGCGCAGAAGATCGAGCACATCTGCCGCAAGTTGCGGCTTGCGCCAGGCGAGCGCGTGCTCGACATCGGCTGCGGCTGGGGCGGCCTGCTGCGCCAGGCGGCGCAGCGCTACGGCATCACCGGCGTCGGCATCACCAACAGCCCGGCGCAATACGAGCTCGCGCGCGAGCGCATCGCGGCCGACGGCCTCGCCGACCGCATCGACATCCGCCTGCAGGACTATCGCGATCTCGCCGAGGCCGAGACCTTCGACAAGATCGTCTCGGTCGGCATGTACGAACACGTCGGGCTCGCCAACCTGCCCGCCTATTTCGGCATCGTCGCCCGCCTGCTGAAGCCGGGCGGCGCCGTGCTCAACCACGGCATCGTCGCCACCGACGCGGAAGGGACGCTCGCAGGGCCCGCCGGGCGGCGAATTCATCGACCGCTACGTCTTTCCCGGCGGCGAATTGCCCAACCTGCCGCGGGTCCTGACCGAAATCGCCGGCTGCCGGCCTGGAGACCGCCGATATCGAGGACCTGCGCCCGCATTACGCCCGCACCCTGCTGCTGTGGGTGCGCCGGCTCGAAGCGAAGCGCGAGGCAGCGATCGCCGCCGGCGGCGCCGAACGCTACCGCATCTGGCGGGTCTTCCTCGCCGGCATGGCCTACGCCTTCGACCGCGGCTGGCTGTCGATCGCCCAAGTGCTCGCCTACAAGCCGCGCGCCGGCCGCCCGGCGCCGCGGCCCTGGTCGCGCGGCTACCAATATCGCGACGAAGCGCCCGCGCTCGCCGGAGCCCTCGAATGGGACAAGCCCCTTGACTGGGGCTGAGCGCCGCGTGTCAAATTTGATTGCAGGGACGGAACTTTAGCGACATTGTCCCGAGTAGTCCCCGGTTACCAGAATTTGACCGGTGCGCTATGTCATTGTTGCCACAACATTCCGGCCAGTTGGCGTTCCCGACCTATTGGCTGGAGAACGCCGTCTTCGGACTGGACCGTTGGCTGCAGCGGCGGCAGGGCGTTTTTGAATATCACCGACGATCCGGCCTGCATCTTTCGCATTCAGCGCGTCCAGGCCGAGGAGCGCGTGACACTCTCCGACGGCGTGCGCATTCGGCCGGGCGACCCGGTGCTCAACCTTCACCTGTGGAACGAGCACATTCCCCTCATGGGCCATGACGGCGCGACCATGGCCTGGGCGCGCGCCCTCAGCCGTTCGATCCGCCGATTCGCTCGCACAATTGGCCGGCTATCTCGAGCGCACCCCGAATTCGACGACATAGCTGCCTTGCGCGCCGACATGCGTCTGGGCACCGCCGCAGCAGAGCGCGCAGCTCGTGCGGCTGTCGGCCCGCTACGGCTTCGAACCGGCCGCCGAGCCGGTCCCGGCTGGCTATTGGCACGCCGGCGGCCTGCATCGAATCGGCGAGAACATCTTGATTTTCATGCTGGTGCTGGCGACAAATCCTGTTGCCGCAGGTCCCCCGGTCCTTCGCCGCGACCGCAAACTGGTGTATCTTTCGCGGGCAGCGCTCGAGCGCCGTTACGGCAGGGCCTGGACAGATGCGTTGGAAGACCAGTTGAAGACGAACTTGAATGCATGCGTCGCGACGACACGCGAAGCCGGGGCATGCTGATGGCGGCTGACGTACTTCGCTGGAGCGCGGACGTGCTGCTGGCCGGCGCCACGCTCGGCTGCGCCTATCTGTTGGTCGCCGGCGTTCCTCAGTTTCCGCTTCCGCGCCCGCGGCAAGCGTCCCGAGGCGCAGCCGGTTCCGGTGACCATCCTGGTGCCGCTGTGCGGGCATGAGCCGGGCCTGGAGCAGCGCCTGACCGCTCTTTGCGACCAGCGCTACGACGCCCCGCATCCAGATCGTCTGCGGCATCAGCAGCCCGGAGGATCCGGCGATCGCCGCGGTGAAGCGCGTGATCGCCGCGCGGCCGGACGTGGCCATCGGCCTGCACATCGATCCGCTGGTGCACGGGCGCAACCTGAAGGTCTCCAACCTCATCAATATGGCCGAGCGCGCGCGCCACGACACGCTGGTGCTGATCGACAGCGACATCGAGGTCGGCCCCGGCTATCTGAACGACGTGATCGGCGAATTGCAGCGGCCGGGCGTCGGCGCGGTCACCTGCCTCTATCACGGGGTCGCCGCCGGCGGCTTGTGGGCGCGGCTCGCCGCCATGGGCATAAATACCCATTTCCTGCCCAACGTGATCGTTGCGCTCGCGACCGGCCTGGGCGAGCCCTGCTTCGGCGCCACCATCGCGCTCTCGCACGACACCTTGCGGCGCATCGGCGGTTTTCACGCCTTCGCCGATCACCTGTGGGACGACTATGCCATCGGGCAAGCGGTGCGCCAGCTTGGGCTGAAGGTGGCGGTGCCGGGCTTCGCGCTCGGCCACGTCTGCAGCGACAGTTCCGCGCACCAGATGCTGGGCGCGCAGATTCGCTTCGCGCGCACCATCAAGAGCATCGACCCGGCCGGCCATGTCGGCGCCGTCATTTCGCACCCCATGCCACTGGCGCTGATCGCGGCCCTGCTTGGCGGCGGCGGGCAGGCGCTCGCCGTGGCCGCAATTGCGCTGACCCTGCGCGGATCGCCCTATGCTGGCAGATGGAACGCCAATTCGCGGCCCGCGCCGGCGGCTATTGGCTGGTGCCGGTGCGCGACCTGCTGTCGTTCGCGGTCTACGTCGCCAGCTTCTTCGGCGCGACCGTGAAATGGCGCGGCAACAGCTATCGCGTGGTCGACGACACGCTGCTTGCCGATCCTCACTAGTTATCCGATCCGAAAATGGGAACCCGATTTCGGACAAGATCGTGCGCCAACAAAGGCCGAATAGGCGCAATAGCCTGAATTGAACACATTTCGCTCCAGAGGTTGGACCTTATGCGCACTTTGTTTTTGCAGCCGCCATCGTTTGAAGGCTTCGACGGAGGAGCCGGCTCGCGCTATCAGGCGCGCCGCGAGATCAAGTCGCACTGGTATCCGACCTGGCTCGCCCAGCTCGCGGCGCTGGTGCCCGACAGCAAGCTGATCGACGCCCCGCCGCACAACATCGGCCTGCAAACGGTGCTCGACCAGACGCCGCAATACGATCTGGCGGTGCTGCATTCGTCGTCGCCGACGTTCACCTCCGACATCAAGACCGCCAACGCCATGAAGGCGGTCAATCCCAAGCTCAAGATCGGCCTGGTCGGCGCCAATATCGCGGTCGATCCGCTCGGCCACCTGCAGAAGGCCGAGGGCATCGATTTCGTCGCCGGCAAGGAATACGACTTCGCCATCAAGGAAGTGGCGGAAGGCCGCGACCTCAAGGACGTCGCCGGCTTGATCTACCGCGACGCCAACGGCGACATCCAGCACACCGCAGACCGTCCGTTGCTCGAAAACATGGATGACCTGCCGTTCGTGACGCCGATCTACAAGCGCGATCTCAAGATCGATGAATACTTCATCGGCTATCTCAAGCACCCGTATTTGTCGTTCTATACCGGGCGCGGCTGCAAATCGCGCTGCACCTTCTGCCTGTGGCCGCAGACCATCGGCGGCCACAAGTACCGCACCCGCAGCGTCGAGCACGTTGTCGAGGAAGTCGCGTGGTCGCTGAAGAACTTCCCCGAGGTGAAGGAAATCTTCTTCGACGACGATACCTTCACCGACGATCCCGTGCGCGCGCAAGATATCGCCCGCGAGCTCGGCAAGCTCGGCGTCACTTGGTCGTGCAACGCCAAGGCGAACGTCAGCCGCGATGCGCTGAAGGTGATGAAGGACAACGGCCTGCGGCTCCTGCTGGTCGGCTACGAGTCCGGCAACCAGCAGATCCTGCACAACATCAAGAAGGGCATGCGCGTCGAAGTCGCGCGCCGCTTCACCAAGGACTGCCACGATCTCGGCATCAAGATCCACGGCACCTTCATCCTCGGCCTGCCGGGCGAGACCAAGGAGACGATCCAGGAAACCATCAAGTTCGCGCGCGAGATCAACCCGCACACCATGCAGGTCTCGCTCGCGGCACCGTACCCCGGCACGTTCCTCTACAAGCAGGCGGTGGAGAACGGTTGGCTCGACACCTCGAATGCGGAGCTGGTCGATGAGCACGGCGTGCAGCTCGCGCCGCTCTCCTATCCGCACCTGAGCCACCAGGAGATCTTCCACTCGGTGGAGGAGTTCTACCGCGCCTTCTATTTCCGCGCGCCCAAGATCGCCTCCATCGTGATGGAGATGGCGCAGAGCCGCGAAATGATGAAGCGGCGCCTGCGCGAGGCGGTCGAGTTCTTCGCCTTCCTGCGCGAGCGGCGCGGAGTGCAGCTCTGACCGCACTCGTCATCGCCGCGGACGACTTCGGCCTTGCCGAAGACGTCAACGACGCGATCGAAGAGGCCCACCGCAACGGCGTCTTGAGCGCCGCCAGCCTGATGGTGGCGGGCCCGGCCGCCGCCCACGCGGTGGCGCTGGCGAAGCGCCTTCCGACTTTGCGTGTGGGCCTGCATCTCGCGCTGGTGGAGGCCGCGCCGGCGTCGAGGCCGCAGGACATCCCCGACCTGGTCGATGCCAGCGGCGCAATTGCGCCGCGATATGGTGCGGCTTGCCTTCGCCATCGCCCTGCGCGGCAGCGTGCACGGGCAGCTACGGCGCGAGATCGCCGCGCAATTCAGGGCGTTTCGCCGGACCGGGCTGACGCTCGACCACGTCAACGCGCACAAGCATTTCCACGTGCATCCGCTGATCGCGCGCGACGTGCTGGCGGTGGGGCGCGATTACGGCATGAACGCGCTCAGGGTGCCGGCGGAGCCGGCGGATATCGTCGCCCGCGTCGACAACAAGCCGCCGGCGCTCTCCGAACGCGTGATGGCGCCATGGACGGCCATGCTGCGCGGCTGGGCGCGACGCGCCGGCCTGACGACGCCCGACGCGGTGTTCGGCCTGCGCTGGACCGGCGCCGTCACCGCCGCGCGCCTCGCCGCGCTGATGCCGCTGCTGCCGGACGGGGCTGGTCGAGATCTACACCCATCCGGCGACGCGCGACGATTTCCCCGGCCACGCGCCGGGCTACCTTATGCCGATGAATTGAAGGCGTTGACCGACAGCCAAGTGATCGCGGCGGTGAAGCAGTCGGGGCGGCGTCTCGGCGGCTATGCGGACGTCCGCTGGCAGCCGCGCGCTCAACGCTTCAGATACCCGGCGCGCCGAAACCACGCGATCGCGTCCCTGATGCCCTCGGCGTAGGGCCGCGCGCGATAGCCCAGTTCGCGCTCGGCCTTGGCGGCGGTGAAGAACATGCGGTTCTTCGACATGCGCAAGGCCGTCGAGCGTCACGAACGGCTCCTTGCCGGTGCGGCGCGCCACCATCTCGGCGGCAACCGCCAGCGGCACGATTGCCGCGCGCGGGATCTTCACCTTCGGCGGTTTGCGGCCCATCTCGCCCGCCACCACCGCCAGGATCTCGGAGAGCGTCGCGTTCTGCCCGCCGAGGATGTAGCGCTCGCCGATCCGGCCCTTGTCGAAGGCGAGCAGATGGCCCTCGGCGACGTCCTCGACATGCGCCATGTTGAGCCCGGTATCGACGAAGGCCGGCATGCGGCCGGCGGCGGCTTCGACGATGATGCGGCCGGTCGGCGTCGGCTTGACGTCGCAGGGGCCGATCGGCGTCGACGGATTAACGATGACGGCGGGCAACCCCTCACCCACCATGCGCTCGACCAGCCGCTCGGCGGCGACCTTGCTGCGCTTGTAGGCGCCGATCGCCTGGTCCTCGGTGAGCGGCATGGTCTCGTCGGAAGGCGCGCCTTCCTGCCGGCACTTCAGCGTGGCGACGCTGCTGGTATAGACGATGCGCTCGACGCCTTCGTCGCGCGCCGCCGCCATGATGTTGCTGGTGCTGCTCATGTTGTTGCGCACAATCTCTTCGGGATCGCGCGCCCATAGCCGATAGTCGGCGGCCACATGAAACACGTAACGCACCCCGCGCATGGCTTCGCGCACGGAAGCCGCATCGCGCAGGTCGCCCTTGGCGAACTCGAGATCGAGGTCGGCAAGATGCGCGGTCGGGCTCTGATCCCGCACCAGCGCTCGCACGGCGAAACCGCGCTCCGTCAGCTTGCGCGCCACCGCCGAACCGACGAAGCCGCTCGCCCCGGTCACCAGAACCTTGTCGTTATTGCTCATAGCGCGTTGTTTAGCCGCCCGCGCCCGGCATGGCTAGCCATCCGGGCCAGCGGCTTGCCCCGCCTCACGCCGGTTGCGGCAGCTCGCGCAGGCGGGCGCCGATGCGGTCCAGCACCATCTGGTAGGCGCGCTCGACGATGTCGTCGAGCGAGTGGGTGCGCACGAACATAGACCGCGCCTTGTCCGTGATTTCCTGGCGAGTCGGCAGATGCGGCAGATGCGTGTTGGCGAGGATATCAGAGGCCTGCTGCTGGGCGTTCGCCAAGCGCTGCTGCAGCGACGATAGCGACGGACTTTCCAGCGCGGAGGCGACCAGCGCCGCGATGCGCTCGGAGTTGAAGCTCGCGGCGAGCTGCCCGGCGGCGCGGTCGACGACACGCGAACCGAGCTTCTGCTCGTTGCGCAGGACCGCCTCCGGCGGCTTCTTCATGTCCCACACCACGCCGAACCACGACAGCACGGTGAGGATGTAGAACGTCATGTCGTATTCCCACCAGCGGAAGCCCTGGCGCACGCTCGACTGAAAAGCGTGGTGGTTGTTGTGCCAGCCCTCGCCCATGGTGAAGGCCGCGAGCAGCCAGTTGTTGCGCGAGTCGTCGCCGGTGACGTAGCGCTTGCGGCCATGCACGTGCGCCAGCGAATTAATGCAGAAGGTGCCGTGATAGACCGCGACCGTGCTCCAGAAGAAGCCGACCACCAGCCCCGGCCAGCCGGCGATCAGGAAGCAGATGACGGCCAGTACGAAGCCCGGAAGCTGCTCGTATTTATGCAGGAAGCGCAGCTCCGGATAGCGCATCAGGTCCTCGACCTTGACCGGATCGAAGCTGTCGTGCTTGCGCGAGAAGATCCAGCCGAGATGGCTGTAGACGAAGCCGCGGTGACGCGGCGAATGGACGTCGGCCTCGGTGTCGGAATGCAGGTGATGGTGGCGATGCTTGGCCGCCCACCACAGAACGCTCTTTTGCGTGGTGCTCTGCGCGAGAACCGCCAGGACGAACTGGAACGCGCGGCCGGTCGCATAGGCCTTGTGCGAGAAATAGCGGTGATAGCCGGCGCCGATGCCGAAAATGCGCAGCCAATAAAGGCCGATGCCGAGCGCCGCCGCCTGCCAGGTGATGCCGGTCCAGATCGCCGCAAAACAGGCAAGATGCATCAGCACGAAGGGAATGGCGGACGGGTAGACGATGTCGTCGTGTGCATCGGCGGGCGGGGGTGCGGAGTCGGTGGTCGTCATGGAATGGCGATTTGGCTCTGGGACTCTTGGCTCTGTGACTCTTGGCTCTGACCGTGGTCCGGTCGCTTGTCCGATTCGAGGTCTGCTGCCCAAGATAAAAGCGCATAGGCGGTATGCCGCAAGTGGCTGACGGGCGAATAAGGCCACAAACTGCCGCGCCGCGCCAATGGGCGCAAAGGTCGCAGGCAACCGGCCTGCACTCTCCTTCACCCGAGCACGGTTTCGAGCGACTTCGGCGCGATCCCCAGCGCCGCTAATCCAGGCAGAGCGCCCGAGACCACGTTGTCGTGCCGCATCAGGGCGACCATGCCTTCGGTCACCGGCGGGTTCGGCAGCCATTCGGAGATGGCCGCGAGCAGCCGCCAGCCGCAAACGGAACCGGAAGCAGCAAGGGGCGGCGGCCGCATTGGCGGGCGATCGTCTGCAGCAGCGCCTTGTAGGTCAGCGCCTCCGGTCCGCCGAACTCGTAAAGCGGCGCCGGCGCGGGCGCAGCCAGAATGCGCGCGATGGCCTCCGCCACGTCTTCGGCAAAGACCGGCTGCAGCCGCGTCGCTGCCAGCGCCGAACAGTGGGAACACCGATGTCTTATGCATCATGCCGGCAAGGGAAGCGGTGAACCCATCCTCGGCGGCGAACATCGCCGACGGCCGGATGACGATGGCTTCCGGGAAGGCCGCGCGCACCGCCGCTTCGCCTTCGCCGCGGCTACGCACATAAGCCGAGCGCGCCCGCGGATCGGCGCCGATGCCGGACAACTGGATGAGCCGCTGGACCTCCGCCCGGCGCGCCGCCGCCGCCAGCCGCCCGGCGGCTTCCACGTGCACGCCGTGAAACGTCCGCCCGCCCTTCTCCGCGTAAAGGCTGACCGCGTTCGCGGCGCCCCACGCGCCGGCAAGGGCCGCGGCGACCGATTCCTCGTCCTGGATGTCGGCCTTTACCGCCGTCAACCGCGCGCCGCCCTCGGACAGCGACTTCTCGAACAGCGTCTTCTCGAACAGCGCCTTGGCCCGCTCCGGATGGCGCGCGACAACGCGCACCGCGAAGCCGCGATCGCGCAAATGGAGAACCACGCGCCGGCCGAGAAAGCCGGTGCCGCCGAACACGACAACCGTTCGCTGCGCGTCCGCCATGGCTTTCGCTCCTTGGCTTTAGGAACGGGCGATTGTCGTCAAAAGCGTCGGCCGCCGCCAGTCACCCCCGGAACCGTATCGAAACGCCCGACTACCACCCGCCCCCAGCCGCCCGACCTTCAATCTCGCGCATTGAAATCCGGGTTCCAGGTCCCAATCTAATGAGAACGAAAGGTGACCTGATGAGGGATTTTCCCAATAGCTGGATGTGGTCGGAGGCCTGCGACATGCTCGCGCGCGCCGAACGCATGAACCGCGAGTTCTTCCGGCCCGCGCCCGCGCGCAGCCGGCAGCCGGCCTGGGAGCCGCCGATCGACGTGCTCGAAACCGACCGGGCTGTATTGGTCCTGGTCGCCCTGCCCGGGGTCGACCCCGAGCGGGTTGAGGCGGCGATCGACGGCAGCGATCTCGTCGTCGCCGGCGCCCGCGTGCTGCCAAAGGAGCTGCGGACGGCGGTCATCCATCGCCTCGAACTGCCACAAGGGCGGTTCGAGCGGCGCGTGCGCCTGCCAGCCGGGCGTTACGCCGCGGTCCACCGCGCGATGGTCGATGGTTGCCTCCTGGTGACGCTGGAGAAAGCAGGTACACATCGTGGCTGATACTGAAATCATGCGTTCATTGGAGCAAGGCGGCGCCGCAACGGGCCCCGAATCCGAAATGGAACGCGCCGAACACAATCTGCCGCCGCTGCCGGACGACGCCATGATCGTCGTGCCGGTGCGCAATTTCGTGCTGTTCCCCGGCATGGTGATGCCCGTCACCGTCGGCCGGCCGAAGTCGGTCGCCGCCGCCCAGCAGGCCGTGCGCGAGCAGCGCCAGGTCGTCATCCTCAAGCAGCGCGCCCCCGAGGTGAACGAACCGACCGCGATCGACATGCACCGCGTCGGCACCGCCGCCAACGTGGCGCGCTATATCACCACGCCCGACGGCACCAACCACCTGGTCTGCCAGGGCGAAGAGCGCGTGCAGATCGTCGAGTTCCTCGGCGGCTGGCCGTTCATGGTCGCGCGCGTGCTGCGCATCGCCGAACCGGAAACCAACTCGTCCGAGACCGAGGCGCGGCTGGTGCACCTGCGCGGCCAGGCCATGGAGGCGCTGGAGCTGCTGCCGCAGGCGCCGAGGGAACTGATCGGCGCCGTGCAGTCGATCGATTCCGCAGGCTCACTCGCCGACTTCACCATGTCCTACATGGACGTGAAGCCGGAAGAGAAGCAGGAAATCCTGGAAACCGTCGACGTCGCCGCGCGCGTCGACAAGGTGTCGAAGCTGCTGGCGCACCGCATCGAAGTCTTGCGGCTTTCCGCCGAGATCGGCCAACAGACCAAGGCTTCGCTCGACGAGCGGCAGCGCGAGGTGCTGCTGCGCGAACAGATGGCCGCGATCCAGAAGCAGCTCGGCGAAGGTGAGGAAGGCAAGGCCGCCGAATTGGCAGAGCTGGAGAAGAAAGTCGCCGAAGCCGGCATGCCGCAAGAGGTGGAGGAGCACGTCCGCAAGGAGCTGCGCCGGCTGCAGCGCATGCCGGAGGCCGCGGCCGAATACGGCATGGCCCGCACCTATCTCGACTGGCTGATCGATCTCCCCTGGAAGCTGCCGGAGGAAACCACGATCGACATCAAGGAGGCGCGGCGCATCCTCGACGCCGACCACTACGGCCTCGACAAGATCAAGAAACGCATCGTCGAATATCTCGCCGTGCGCAAGCTGGCGCCCGCCGGCAAGGCCCCGATCCTGTGCTTCGTCGGCCCGCCCGGCGTCGGCAAGACCTCGCTCGGCCAGTCGATCGCACGCGCCATGAACCGCAAGTTCGTGCGCGTGTCGCTCGGCGGCGTGCATGACGAAGCCGAGATCCGCGGCCACCGCCGCACCTATATCGGTGCGCTCCCCGGCAACATCATCCAGGGTATCCGCAAGGCCGGAACTCGTAACTGTGTGATGATGCTGGACGAGATCGACAAGCTCGGCGCCGGCATCCACGGCGATCCGTCGGCGGCCATGCTCGAGGTGCTCGATCCGGAGCAGAACAACAGTTTCCGCGACAACTATCTCGGGGTGCCGTTCGACCTGTCCCGCGTGGTGTTCCTGACGACGGCGAATATGCTCGACACAATCCCCGGGCCGCTGCGCGACCGCATGGAGATCATCAGCCTCGCCGGCTACACCGAGGGCGAGAAGCTGCAGATCGCCGCGCGCTATCTGGTCAAGCGCCAGATGGAGGCGAACGGTCTGAAAGAGGGCCAGGTGGAGATCACCGACGCCGCCTTGCGCGAGATCGTGCACGCCTATACGCGCGAGGCCGGCGTGCGCAACCTCGAGCGCGAGATCGGCAAGGCGTTGCGCCATGCCGCGGTGCGCATCGCGGAAGGCGAGAATGGGCCGATCAGGATCGATATCGGCGACCTGACCGAGATTCTGGGTCCGCGCCAGTTCGAGAGCGAAGTCGCCATGCGCACCAGCGTGCCCGGCGTCGCGACCGGGCTAGCCTGGACGCCGGTCGGCGGCGACATCCTCTTCATCGAGGCGACCCGCCTGCCCGGCCACGGCAAGCTGATCCTGACCGGCCAGCTCGGCGACGTGATGAAAGAGAGCGCGCAAGCCGCGCTGTCCATCGTCAAGAACCGGGCGGGCCTGTTCGGCATCGACGAGGCGCGCTTCGAGAAGAGCGACATCCACGTCCACGTGCCGGCGGGCGCGATCCCGAAGGACGGCCCCAGCGCCGGCGTCGCCATGTTCATGGCGCTCACATCGCTGATGACCGAGCGCACCATCCGCAACGATACCGCCATGACGGGCGAGATCAGCCTGCGCGGTCTGGTGCTGCCGGTCGGTGGCATCAAGGAGAAGGTGGTGGCCGCTCATCGCGCGGGCTTGAAGCGCGTCATGCTGCCGGCGCGCAACCGGAAGGACTACGACGACATTCCGGAAGAGGCGCGCAACGGGCTGGAGTTCGTCTGGCTGGAGCGCGTCGACGACGCCGTCGCCGCCGCGTTGGAGCCGGCGACGCCGAAGGCCACGGCGGAAGCCGAGCCGGTGGCGTAACGGCCGCCCCCTCCCCCGCACAGAAACGACACCGGCCGGCGACATCGCGTCGCCGGCCGGCTTAGAATGATGCGCGGAAGCGCGGCCTAACCGCGCTTCGTCCGATCAGGCCTTGGCCTTCGCCGCCGCGCCCGAACCCTGCAGCGCGCCGGCGAGCTTGCCGGATGCAAAGCCGAACAGCGTGCCGATGATCAGCGAGATGATCGTCAGCACGAGCGGGTTGGCGGCCGAGCCCATCGTGAGCGCGCCGGTCGCGCCCTTCGACAGCACGTAGCCGACGATGGCCGCATAGCCGTAGACGTTGGCCGGAACGACCGAGAGCATGTCGACCGAGGCGACGATGACCAGGAAGAACACGGTCACGCCGACGACGATCGCCGGCCACACCGCGCCGAGCGCCGGCATCGGCACCTTCACGACGATCATCAGCGCGATCCAGCCAACGATGGCGCCGTAGACCGTACCGGCGATGGTTTTGGTAAGCGCGGCGCTGTCGCCGCCACTGTGGAAGAAGCAGCCCCACGCGATGAAGCCAACCCAGACGAGGACGAAACTGCTCAAGGGGCCGAGAGCGAGATAAGCCCAGATGGCACCCAGCACGGCGATACTCAAGGACAAGGCCATTGATTGAGACATGATATTTTCCCCAGCATGAATGTGTTGCCGACATTCCAGAAGTGCTCGGGAACCTGATCGCCGTGCCCCATGCGCCCCATCCCCGAAACGCTCCGGGCGGAACACTAACATGATGCTTCAACCGCTACTAACAGTTACAGTTTTCCGCATATGTGCATGGTCGGTTGTGCCGCCTGGCGATGCGGCTGCCGATAATCGTCAACGTTGAAAGCGGCTTAATAGGTCAGCGTCGCTGACGTTCCCGTTTCGGCGGTTGTTGACAACCTTTGTGCCGAGGCCGCCTGCAGGCCGCGCCAATGCCATTCAGGCCCGCACGACTCGGAGATCGCACCGCTTGCGCGCTCGACACATTCAGCGCCGCCACACGATTTCAATCGCGTCGCTCAATGCCCCGCCATGAAGCGCCCGATGACCGTGAGATCGGCGTGCGCCGGCGTGGTCTCGTGCACGACCTGCCCTTCGAACATGACGACGATGCGGTCGGAGAGCTCCAGCAATTCGTCGAGGTCCTCGCTCACCAGCAGCACCGCGGCGCCGCGATTGCGCGCGGCCATGATCTGGGCGTGGATGTCGGCGACCGCCGCGAAGTCGAGCCCGAACACCGGGTTGGCCGCGACCAGCACGTCCACCTCGCCCGACAATTCGCGCGCCAGCACCGCGCGCTGCACATTGCCGCCCGATAGCGTCGCGATCGGCGCATCGGGCGATGAGGTCTTGACGCGATAGCGCGCGATCAACTCCTCCGCCGTGCGGCGGAAGGCCGACCGCTTCAGCCACGGGCCCTTGGCATAGGGCATCTGGTCGAAGCGGCGGAACGCCATGTTGTCGGCGACGCTCATGCGCGGCACGCAGCCGTTGCGCAGCGGCTCCTCGGGCAAGAGCGACACTTTGTGGCGCAGCATCTCGGCGCGGCGCGCATGATAGGGTTCGCCATGCACCAGCATCGCGCCGGCGGAAGCCTCGCGCTGGCCCGCCAGCACCTGGAACAGTTCGCTCTGCCCGTTGCCGGAGACGCCGGCGATGCCGACGATCTCGCCGGCGCGCACCTGCAAGGACACGCCGCGCACGGCGGCCAAGCCCTCGTCGTCGTCGGCCGCCAGATCGCGCGTCTCCAGGCACACCGCGCCGGCCGCCGCTTCCGAGCGGCCGCCCATGCTGCGGATTTCCTGGTCGCCGATCATCATCTTGGCCATGGCGTCGGGCGTCAGCTCCTTGACCGCGCCACCGCCCACCAGCTTGCCCCGGCGCAGCACCGACACCTCGTCGGCGAAGGCCATCACCTCGCGGAACTTGTGGGTGATGATCAGCACGGTGATGCGGCCCGCATGCGCCATGTCGCGGATCATGCCGAGGATTTCGTCTGCTTCGTTCGGCGTCAGCACCGAGGTCGGCTCGTCGAGGATAAGGAAGCGGCTCTTGAGATAGAGCTGCTTGAGGATCTCCGCCTTCTGCTTCTCGCCGGCGGCGAGCGTCGACACCGGCGTATCGACCGGCACCGAGAACGGCATGGTGGCGAGAAAGCCGTCGAAGCGCTGGCGCTCCGCGCGCCAGTCGATGACGCCCGGCACGTCGGCGCGCGCCATCACCATGTTCTCCAGCACGGTCATGTGCGGCACCAGCGTGAAGTGCTGATAGACCATGCCGAGGCCGAGCGAATGCGCGTGGCGCGGGGTGGTGATCGCGACCTCGTGGCCGTCCACCATCAGGCTGCCCTCGTCGGGCAGGTAATAGCCCATGATGCACTTGACCAGCGTCGACTTGCCGGCGCCGTTCTCGCCGAGCAGCGCGTGCACGCTGCCGGCCTTGATCTTTACCGAGGCGTCGCCGAGCGCGACCAGATCGCCGAAGCGCTTGCCGATGCCGAAGGTCTCGACCGCGAGCGCGCCGTCGCCCGGCAGCGGCAGGTGGTCGGAGACGGCGCCGATGGTTTGCCTCATGACGACAGCCCCTTGATCAGCGCGTCCGACGTGCTCACCGCGCCGAACACGCCGCCCTGCATCTTCACCATCTTGACGGCGTGCGCGTGGTTGCCCTTGTCGGTGGCGCCGCAGCAGTCTTCCAGCAGCACGCATTCGAAGCCGCGGTCGTTGGCCTCGCGCATGGTGGTATGCACGCAGACGTCGGTGGTGATGCCGGTGAGGATGATGTTCTCGATGCCGCGCGTGCGCAGGATCAGCTCCAGGTCGGTGGCGCAGAACGAGCCCTTGCCGGGCTTGTCGATGATGGGCTCACCCGGTTCGGGCGCGAGTTCGTCGATGATCTCCCAGCCCGGCTCGCCGCGCACCAGGATGCGCCCGCAAGGGCCCGGATCGCCGATGCCGGCGCCGATCTGGCGCGAGCGCCAGCGCTTGTTCGCCGGCAGGTCGGCGAGATCGGGCCGGTGGCCCTCGCGGGTGTGGATGACGTGATAGCCCTTGGCGCGCATGGCGGCGAGCACCGCCTTGATCGGCTCGATCGGCGCGCGGGTGAGCGAAAGGTCGTAGCCCATTTTGTCGACATAGCCGCCCTCCCCGCAGAAGTCGGTCTGCATGTCGATGACGATCAGCGTCGTGTTCTCCGGCCGCAGATCGCCGTTATAGGGCCAGGGATAAGGGATCGGCCTCGACGTAGCGCTCAGCCATTGGCGACTAGCCTTCTTGTACTGGCGGTCGGGCGCCGGAAAACCGCAGCTGGTGCCGTCGGTATGGATCACCTCGTCCTCCCACGGCAGCCGGTACTCGCCCTTCACCATGTCCTGCATGAAGGTGTAGGGGCAGTCGCGCGCGCCGCCCGCCACCGCCACGTAGCCGCGATGGCCGAGCTGGTAGATGTTGTTCTCCACCGACCAGTGCTTGCGCGCCTCGCGCACCAGGTCCGGGCGCAATTCGCAGGCGACGATCTCGTCGGCGCGGCCGCCACCCTCGACCATCACCGTGCCGTCGAAATCGCAGAACATCGCCTCGCCCATGGAGTCGAAGGTGCCGTCGGAGCCGCACATGCACACGCTCGCGGTCTGCATCAGGTTCTGGAAGGCGTTGGCCTGGTTGGTGACGCTCCAACTGTGCCGGATCGGCGCGGTGTAGCCGGCGGTGCGGATCATGATCTCGGCGCCCTTGTAGGCGCACTCGCGCGCCATCTCGGGGAACATGCCGTCGTGGCAGATGATCAGGCCGAGGCGCGCACCCTTGGGACCGTCGCAGACCGGAATGCCGAGATCGCCCGGCTCCCACGGCTCCACCGGCACCCAGGGGTGCAGCTTGCGGTAATAGAGCTTGATCTCGCCCTTGTCGTCGATGATGAGCCCCGAGTTATACGGGTTGCCGTCGGGGTTCTTCTCCATGATCGAGAAGCAGCCCCAGATTTCGTTGTCGCGGCAGGCGCGGCGGAAGGCGGCCATCTCCGGCCCGTCGCGCGTGACCATGATGGCCGGGTTGGTGTCCATCGACAGGCCGTGCAGCGCGTATTCGGGAAACACCACCAGGTCCATGGCCGGCGACGCGCGCCGCGCCTTGGCGACCATCGACACGATCTTCTCGGTCTGGCGCGCGAGATCCTCGGGCGTTTCGACCACCGGCAACTGCAGCTGCACGAGGCCGAGCACCACGCCGTTCGGCGATTTGTTGAGACCACCCAGACCGTTCATCGACTAAACTCCGCTTGCGTTCACTTCGTGATGCTCAGTTCCGACGGCGCGCCGGTGAGCCGGTGCTCGGACGACGAGGTGAGCACCAGGATGAAGAGCGTCAGGAAATAGGGCGCCGCGTTGAACAGGTAATACCCGGAGGTGACACCGACCGATTGCAGCGCCGGGCCCAAAGCGCCGGCGCCACCGAACAGCAGCGACGCATAGAAGCAGTACATCGGGTTCCAGCGCGCGAAGATGACGAGCGCCACCGCGGTGATGCCCTGCCCGCTCGACAGGCCTTCGCTCCAGGCGCCGGGGTAATAGAGCGACAGGAACGAGCCGCCGACGCCGGCGAGGAAGCCGCCGGTCATGGTGGCGGCGAGCCGCACCCAATTGACCGAATAGCCCATGGCGCGAGCGGCGTCGGCGCTGTCGCCGGCCATGCGGATGATCATGCCCCAGCGCGTCGAGCGCAGGAACCAGACGATCACCGGCGCCAGCAGCGCGCCCACGACGAACAGCGCGTTGATCTTGAGCGCCTCCCGCACGGCGGCGATGTGGCTCCACCAGCCGAGATGCAGGGCCGGCAGCGTCGGCGCCTGCGGCTGGATCAGCGGCTTGCCGAGATAGAAGGCCAAGCCCGTTCCGAACAACATCAAGGCGATGCCGACCGCGATGTCGTTGACGCGCGGCAGCGAGCAGAGCCCCGCGTGCAGCGCGCCGAAGATCGAACCGGTGAGGCCGGCAACCAGGACGCCGAGCCAGGGCGAGCCGGTGAGATAGGCGGTGCCGTAGCCACTCATCGCGCCCATCACCAAAGTGCCTTCGAGACCGAGGTTGATGCGGCCGGATTTCTCGGTCAGCAGTTCGCCCAGGCTGACGAACAAAAACGGCGTGCCGGCGCGCACCGCGCCCGCCGCCACCGCCAACGGCACGCCCCACCAGCCGATGATCGATGCGTCAGCCATCGCTCATGCCTCCTTCGGCTTGAAGATGCGGAAGCGGCCGAACAGCGTTTCGCTCGCCAGGATCACCACGAAGATGATGCCCTGCAGCACCAGCACGGAGGCGTCGGGCAGATCGAGGCGGCGCTGTAGCAGGCCGCCGCTGGCGTCGATGCCGCCGAACAGGATGGCGACCGGGATGACCGCGAGCGGGTTCTGCCGCGCGATGAAGGCGACCAGGATGCCGGTATAGCCGTAGCCGGCGGCGAGCGTGGCGCTGGCCGCGCCCTGCACGGCGGCGACCTCCACCATGCCGGCGAGCCCGCCGGCGGCGCCGGCGATCGCCGTCACCACCATGATGATGCGCCCCACCGCCAGCCCCGACAGCCGCGCCGCGCGCGGATTACCGCCGACCATGCGCGAGGAGAACCCGAACGTGGTGCGGAAGAACAGGACGTAGGCGGCGACGCAGAAGACCACGCCGAAGACAAAGCCCCAGTGCACGTCCATGCCGGGAATGTTGCCGATCTTGTCGGCGGCCGGCACCGGATAGCTGGTCGGCTTGTTGAGGCTCGCGGGATCGCGCATCGGGCCCTCGACCATGTGATTGAGGATGGCGATGCCGATATAGGTGAGCAGCAGGGTCGATATGGTCTCGTTGACGCCGCGCCAATGCCGCAGCGCGCCGGCGAACGCGATCCAGGCCGCGCCCGCGAGCATGCCCGCGGCGGCCATGACGAGTTGAACCACGAGCGGCGGCGCCACGCTCGCCACCGGCAGGCCGGCGGCGATCGCCGCCAGCCCGCCGATGACGAACGCCCCCTCTCCCCCGATGATCATGAGGCCGGCCTGTGCCGGCAAGGCCGTGCATAGCGCGGTCAGGATAAGCGGCGACGCCAGCGTCAGCGTGTTCTGCACCGAGAACCAGGCGCCGAACGAGCCGAGCCACATCATGCTGTAGACGTCGAGCGGATTGACGCCGGCGAAAGCGACGAAAGCCCCGAACAGCAGCATCGATACGACGAGCGCCCCGAGCGGGATCAGCACGGACTCGGCGGCCCGCCCGAATTCCTCAGCCCGGAACGCTCGTCCGCGGGGTATCGTGGGCGACGCCGCCTCGGCGGAGGCGCCACCAACAACCGTATCCGTCGCCATCGCTCGGACCCCTCGCCCGAATGCCGCCTCAGGACGGCAGGCTGCCTGTCACGCCCTCGACCAGGAAGTGCATGGACTCGAGCTGGGCGTCGGTCTCGTTGCCCTGGGTCAGCTCATGACCGGCGGCAACCACGATCTTGCCGGTGTTGTCCTTGATCGGTCCCTTGAAGATCACGAAGTTGCCGGCCATCAGCTTGGCCTTGATGTCGTCGGCATGCTTGCGCGCCTTCTCCGGCACCATAGGCCCATAAGGCGATTGCTTGATCAGCCCTTCCTTGAAGCCGCCGCGGTAGAAGTTCGGAATGGTCTCGCCCTTCATCCACATGGAGACGAACTTCGGGTAGAGATCGGTCCAGTTCCACTCGGCGCCGGTAAGGTAGGCCTTGGGCGCCAGCGCCGCCTGGCTGCAGTGATAGCCGCACACATAGGCGCCGCGCTTGGCCGCGGTCTGCACCACGAACTTGGGGCTGTCGACGTGCATGGTGAACACGTCGACGCCCTGGTCGGCCATGCTGTTGGTGGCCTCGGCTTCCTTGACCGGCAGCGACCAGTCGCCGGTGAAGATCACCTGGGTGGTCGCCTTCGGGTTGACGGACTGGGCGCCGAGCGTGAAGGCGTTGATGTTCTGCAGGACCTGCGCGATCGGCTTGGCGGCGACGAAGCCGAGCTTGCCGCTCTTCGACATGTAGCCGGCGATGATGCCGTTGATGTATTGCGCCTCGAAGATGTAGCCGAAATAGCTGCCGGCGTTCTTCGGGTCCTTCGGCGTCCAAAGGCCGCCCGCGTGTTCGAAGCGGACCTTCGGATACTTCTTGGCCTCGTTGAGGATATAGGGATTGAAATAACCGAACGAGGTCGGGAACAGCAGGCTGGCCCCGTCGAGATTGATCATGCTCTCCATGGTCTTGGCGACCTGGACCGTTTCCGGGATGCGCTCTTCCTCGACGACCTTTACCCCCTTCATCTTCTTCACCGCCGCGGCGCCTTCGGCGTGGGACTGGTTGTAGCCGTAGTCGTCGCGCGCGCCGACATAGATGAAGCCAACCACGGTGCTGGCGGCGAAGGCGGAGGAGATCGGCAGGCCGGCGGTCAGTGCAGCGGCGCCCGCGCCGCCGAGCAACGCGCGACGCGAAATGGTGAAGTCGTTGGGCATGAAGCGGCTCCCTGTGGCGAGATCGTTACTTGGGGCCGCCGCGTCTGGCGCCGCTGTCGACGCCGGGCGCGATGGCCCGCCGCCCTCAGCTCCGCAAGTCCCGTGCCAGTCCGTTACGGGCGGCTAGTGGTCCGCTTCCGACATTTGCATCCCATCGCCGCAAGCCCTGGAGCAAATGTCGGAAGCAAAGGGCCACTAGTGTCCCGATTCCGAAGTTCGCTTGATCTTGCTGCATCCTCGTAAGCGAACTTCGGAATTGAGGGACACTAGCAAGCTATTGATTTTAGTGTGGTTTGGTTCAGAAGTTCGCTTGATGGACTCGCGGATAGAATGAAGCGAACTTCCGAACCACCACACTAGCAACTATTTGATTCTAGTAGAGCTTTGGATTTGACATTTGATAATTCGGCCGCTGCAAACGGGTATCAAATGTCAAATTTGCTCCACTAGGGCGTTGACCGCAGAGGATTTTGACCGGAGTGACGACGGTGCGGCCGTCCGCGGCCGGATAGCGCGGACAGTTTGCAAGCAGTTGGCGGCACGGGGTGCCTAATTAATGCGCATCAGATAGCCGATTGTACACAATCGCCGCATCGCTGGAGACTATGGCTGAAGACCATGGCTGGAGACTCATGCGGCCTTGCGCGCCCGGACCGCACCCGGTCCGCGGCGCTCCACCCGGCGGGTTCAAGAGATCGCGCTCATTTGGGCGCGGCCGGCATCTGCAGATCGGGCATGCCATTGTCGTTGCCGGGCATGTCCCCGCCCATATCGTCGCCCGCCTTGCCATTGCCGCTGCTGGCGGCAACCGTGGAAAGCTTGTCCACCGACCACGCCACCAGATCGCTCGCCGCCTGGGCGAAGGCCTTGTCGAGCGCGGGCACCGCCTCCGCCACGCTGGTGTCCTTGGCCGGGGCCGTGGCCTTGAAGATGCGGGCGTCCACCACCTTGCCCTTGCCGCCGAGGATGCGGGCGGCGAATTCGACGTCCGCCACCGGCTTGGGCGTGAGCGAAATCTGGAAGTTGCGGATGGTGGTTTCCAGCCGGTACGGCGCCTCGAGCATATCGAACGGCCTGCTCACCTTGCCGAGCAGGTTGGCGTTCTCGAAGCTCTCGATCAGCTTGGCCTGCATCAGCTTGGGCAGGTTGTCGGCCCAGCGGCCGCCCTCGACGTCGGAAAAAGTGCCTTGCGCCGAGCGGATCAGGATCTTTTGGGTGTCGTAGGCGAGAATGGCGTGGGTGTCGGCGACCGCCATCTGCACCTTGATGGCCTTGTCCATCGGCGGAAACGCGGTGGCCGCCGTCAGGTCATAGGTCTTCGGCTGCACCTTGGCGCCGCCGCCGACGCCCAGCATCTTGCCGAGCCCGTCCAGCATGCCCTCGATCTTCTTGGAATTGTGCCCCAGCATCTCGGCGAAGGTGCTGATGCCGTTGATGGCGTTGTGCAGCGGCTTCGAATTCTCGTTGATGACGCCGTTGATGTTGGCGAGCGTATCGCGCGCGGAGTCGCTGAGGTTCTTGCCGATGTCGCCGGGCGCGACCAGCGTCGGGATCTGGCCGTCATGCGCGACCAGCCGCGGCGCGTTCGCCGTGCCGCCGCGCAGCATGATGGCGGGCGAGCCGGTCAGCCCCTGGAAGGTGATCTGGACCTTGGTATCGGCGCGGATCGGCGTCCAGGGCTCGACCGAAACGGTCGCCACCAGCCCGCCCATGTCATCCGGATCGAGCCCGAGTCTCTGGATGGTGCCGACTTTCAGCCCGTTGAACAGGACCCCGGCGCCGGGGTGCAGCCCGGAGACCGGCTGCTCGAAACGAATGCGGTAGCTCGCCCGCGCACCCAGACCGCCGGTGTTTTCCAGCCAGAAGACGAACCCGAAGCCGGCGACAATGACCGCAACGACGAACGCGCCGATGATGACGTAACGTGCCCGGGTCTCCATGATCGCCACTCGTCGCCGAACCCGTCGGTCGGCCCTTCCATGTTAACGACGGTGCAAGCTGATCGACGCCTTCACGACCCGGCCGCCGCCATGCGAATCGATTTCGACCGATTGCCGGCTGCCCCGCGTCACCATAACCAATTTCGCGGCAAAAGCCGAACTCTCGACCAGGATCTGGATGTAACTGCCGCGTCCCTGGCCGATGACCGTGCCCCCGATGCCGCGGCTGCGCTCGGTCCAGCGGCCCGAGATCGCTCCGCTGCCGTTGGCCTGGAAATCGCCGACCAGGTCGAAGCTGTAGCTGTCGCTCTTGCAGGTGAGCTCCAGATTGACGGCGTGGCCGCTGCTGTCGGCCACCCGGTATTTGGCATTGCAGCGGATGCGCTCCGTCTTCGATTCCGTGCGCACCTTGCCCGTCCCCGACCAGTGCCCCTTGAAGTCGGCAAAGGGTCCGCTCGCCGCGTGTGCCGGCGGCGCCGCCAGGACCACCAGGGCCACCGCCGCCAGGAGCACCGCCGCCGAGCAACCCAGAACTGCAGCGCGGCGCACAAACCGACTAAAGCTGAGAGAAATCATGACAAACCGCCTCATGTTACCGTATCTGGCGTAAACGGGACCCGCGGCCAGGGGGGCCTGAAGGGGCACGAAGTCTTGCCCGACCGGGTCAATTGTCGACCGCACGACTGCAATGATCGCCTCGGCTGGCTACAAGATAACGTCATTCGGCCCCGTGCCCGCTGCCTTCCGAGACGCCGGTAGGGTTTCCAGCCAGGCGACGCTTGTCAATACGCCGGAACCGTACGGAAAGTCGTAAACCTGTGGACCCGTCCGATGCGTAAGCTGAGCCCGGTCAATGATCGCGGCGCGTGCCCGATCGCCGCTCGGCGCAAGACGTCCCCAGGCGAGGCCCCGGGGTACGACCGACCTGGCGCACAGACACGCGAAGGCCCTGAACGACCCGGCCCTCACGGGACTGTCCTCCGCGGCTCAAGGGGCTGACGTTCAAGGGTCTCCGTGGGACTGCCGCTACACGGTTCGAACCGGCCGGGAGGCACGGAAGCGGAACCCGCGACGATCACTGGCCGTAGCCTGCGTGATGTCCGGTCAATCCTTGATGCTCACTATCTAAATCGCGACCCTGCGCCTGTAGAGAGCGTGATCGGGAAGCTCGACATGAGAACGAAAACTCCCAACTGACCGTCCAGCTGGGCTGAGTTGCTTTAGAAGCGGAAGGCGGAGCGTTCGAAAAAATGCTGCCAGATCAATGGCGTGGTTTGGTGGGCGCACAAGTTCTGAAATATCTGCATATTTCGAATGACTTAGAGACAAGGTGGGGGCAAAGGGGGGCCTTTGATACGAAAATGCATTTTTGAATGCCGTCCTCACCATAAAGCCCACCACACGGACCACTCTGCCTCGTCCCGGCGCTTAATTTGAATGAGCAAGCAGAGACGCTTTGTGGATGTTTGGGGCACCGGTATTTTTTAAGGTCAACATAATATTGATATTTTTCCGCCCTTGAATCACAACCTCAACCCTTCCTTAAACAGCTCCACGCGGGCATTGAGGACGGTGACGCCTCGACCATCCGCATGGGCTGAAGGGTCCGTGCTGGCATAGACAAAGACTGTTTCGCGATTTAGCGAGGCCACCGCGGCGGCGACCGAGAAGATCTTTATGCCTGATGTCACGTCGATCGCGACCTGGCGCTGCATCTCGCGCGAGGTCAGCCCATAATCTTTCGTGATCGCGGCAAAGGCCCAATCGATCGCACTGGTAACATAATTGTAGTCCTCGTAGGTCGCGTCCCGCCACACACCTTTGGAGAACTGGTAGGAGGTGACGGACCTTCCCTCGATTTCAGACTTGCGCTGCGCGAGCCCGCGAACCGGCACGACTTCAACTGCCTTTGCCCTGTTGCGGAAGACCTTACTGATGACGGCGGCGAATTTGTCGAACTGATCTTCATTGGGCAGAATAACGTAGACCCTTTCGATACCCGGCAACGCGTTGATCACGCGGACGTTTTGCTGCCACTTATAAGGTTCCCATTTCTCTGCCTTCGCAATCTCGGTCGGATCAGTGCCGAGGCTTTCGATTTCGACACGGACGAGTTCGCCCTCAGCCAACGGCGAGTAGCCGCAGACTAGGAAACGGCGATCGGGAATGTCTGCAATGTCGATGACCTCGGCGCTGGCGGTGACCTGCTCATTGACCCGATCGTATTGAAAAAAAAGAATTACGAAGGCGACGAGGACAATGAGCAAACCCAAGCAGACCGCCAGCTTGAGGTTAGCAACGAAGAGTGCGTTGACCCAGTAGTCCAACGCGGCACCGAAGACCGTGACAAAGATCAAAAAGGCGAGTGCGAAGAGTGCAAAGGCGAAAGCGGAGCGGTTCTGGGAAACGCGATCGGGGCTCATTGCCGGGACTCGGCCCGGCGGATAACGTATTCCTCGAGCCTCGCTCCGGCCGAGCGCATGTCATCGGCACTGAGATCCTTGCCGCGCAGATGCTCGGGCAGATCGAGGCTGAGATGCAGGTAGCGCGCCCCGCGTGCACAGACCTCCGCGGCGAGGTTGACCGGAAGCGTGCCCATAACGATGTCGCCGCGCGTGAGGCCACTGGGATCGAGATGTGCGACGCTATGCGCTTCGACCCCCTCGCCACGCGCCCAGTCCAGGGCGCCCGAATGACGGGTGACAAAATAAGTAGTCATCTTAGTTTCAGATCCTTGATCGGCACGATGTCAGGTTCCCCGTACTCGAACTCCACCGTAGCCTTGTCACCTTCCAGCGACGCGACTCGTCCCGGGTCGCCGTAAGCAAAGACCTTAGCCCCAACACGCACAGTATGTTCAGGAGCACCACCCAGAGTACGCGCAAGCTCTGAAAATTCTATTGGCACACCCAATTTTTTGCCTTCGCCATCCTTCCGCCTCTCACCCTGCGCGACGGGCGCCTGTTCGAAACCATTCGCGGACCATAGCGGATATTCCGGCAGCACCTCGCCAGTTCGTTTGCCATCACAAAATCATTGCCATTGCGCTGGCCGACAGCGAGCCGCATCTGTTTCAGATCGTGTAGCTGCTTGGCACCTATTTCAGGACTTGCCATGGCCTTGAGTTGGCGGATTTGCTGACTATCCTCCCAACGCGCACCGATCCAAGCGTCCATAATGTCGCGGAAGGCGGCAACGGGCTCTCGTTCTGGCGTGCCGTGGGCAAAGGCGGTCTCGCCGAGACCAAAGCGCACCTGTCCCCACCCGAAGGCCCGACCTGTGCCGAGCGAATGCCTCAGCCCCTCGTCGCCGCCCCAGTCCAGCACCCAAAGAAGCGCACCGAGTTCGGCGGGATGGAGGTTGTGGAAGCGGATTTTGCCCTTGAACTCCAAGCTTCCTTCGCCTCTGGCGCGGAGCGGACGCAGAACCGCCCTGTTTCCCTCGGCGCCCGCCGGCACTGCGGGAGGCCTTTGGCCTCTCGGCACCGGGCGAGCGGGGTATCTCTTCCAGCCACGAATCTCGTCGGGCCCGCCTTCCCATTTCATGTAGCTGCGGTATTGACTGAACACTGGTTCGTCTTTTTCCGTCTGGCGGATTTCAGCGAGTTGGTGCCGATTGTCGTGCAAGTCTTTGACGCACATAGGCCGGGGTGAAGCTCGGCTTGGGCCGCGCCATAGGGGTTTCGTGCTGTTCCGTTTCGTAGCCACTGCGCGGCGTCACAAGCTCAGCCCAGCCGAAGGAAACGCGGGTGCGGAACCCTGTTTGCTCGCTCTTACCCAAAGCATCGGCAGTCTCGTCGGCGACCCGCCCAAAAAGCCGCGTGGCGAGGTCGTCTCGACTGTCGTCGAAATGCTCCTTCGCGCTATTCTTGATCATGTCGTGGACGGAGTTATCGGCTGGCAACTTGAACATCATGGCAAGCCCCAGCCGCTCGACCTTGACCGAACGGCCAACGACCCGGCCGAGCCAGAACACAGGGACAGACTCGCCACGGAACAGTGCTCGTTTGCGCCATTCCCAGGTAGACTCTTTTTCTCCTGTGCCTCGTGGGCTTGGCGGAATTGCGTCCAAATATCCGGTTCAATCTCGGTCTCCAAGTCGGAGTGCTTGTCAAAGAAGAAGAACTCCATGTGCTTCTTCCTGCTTGGCATCCCAGTGAAGACGAGTTGGCCTGCGATCTCGTCGCAAGCTTGGACCTGTTTGTCGCGCGTGACGCGACGATAGGCGAGACGCTTACCGCCTGAATGATTGTGTGCACCGCGCTTGGTCTCGACCCACAGCGTTTGATCCAGCGCCCCGCCGAGTTCGACGTACTTCTCTTCGACGAATTTCCCCTCGGTTTCCGTTTTCGAGTTTCCCTCACTGTCCTCGCTCCCAGAGCTGGAGATCGCTGCCAGTACGTCGTGAAAAGCGACGCGATTCCCGTTCTCGTCCTTCGGCAAATTCCTTTCAATACCCAGCTTTTCAAATTCGTGATGCTCGATCCGACCGAATTCGCAAGGGGTCAGTTTCGGCATGCCGTCGACAAGCTGCAAATAGCCGGCGAAGCTGCGGGGGGCGAAGGCACCGTTAGCAAAGCCGCTGATCCGGCTGCCATAATCCATGCGCGCAGAAGCCTGAAGGTCGCGCACTGCCATGCGCCTATCATCGACCAGTTTCATCTGGCCGAACCCTGCAATCTCGACCACGTTGCGGACCATACCGCGCAGTGAGGAACCGGGGATGACGGGCCGGCCCTGGGGCGTGGTCATGAAGGCTTTCTCTGCCGCGCCCCTCTCGCCCGCGGCGCCGGCGACCAGAATTGGGGTTGTGCAGTTCAGCGTGAAGGGAATAGTACCGCTGAGTGCACGCGCCAGGGGTTCATCTTGCGACGGTGCACCGAGATTTTCCGGAAAGAACACCCGTTTGTAGAGCGGTACAAAACTGTAGGGCGCGGTCACTTTCATTTCCCAATCTCCTCGAACCCAAGCAAGCGCCAGGCGACGACCTCGGTCGCACCATCGTCGGGCAAAGACCAGTAGCGGCGGTAGACGGCGATCTGCCCGCCCAGCGCCACATGCCGCACGGTGTCGGCCAAGCGTGTTTCTCCCTCACCTTCACGGAGCGTCGTAACGTGCCATCCGCCGGAGGCGCGCCGAAGTTGAACCGTCGCCTGCGGTGAGATCGCAAGCTCGGCCGAAACAACACCACCTTCAGACGGGGCGTCGCCTATGCCCCCGGTGATCATGCTGACAGTGGACTGGCGTGCGATCCAGCCGGTGCCAACCTCTGACTGCAACAACCGGTCGAGGGCAGCAGCATCGACAATTGTCGTAGGGGTCACAGCGAGACGGGCGGGCGCAAACCCATGGTCTTTCTCGATAGCGTCGAGCGCATTGGTCAGCGTCTCAGGCTTCATCCTCGGGCCTCCTTGCCATCTGGTGCCACGATGGTGCAGTCGGCGAATATGCCGGCACCTTCGCCCCATTCAGCCCCGAGCCCGAGGAGCCCTTGGGCAAGATCGCTGAGCGCGGCGTCGAGAGCCGCACGCGCCGTGCCCCCAATTTCAGCCAGACAGTTGATTGTGATCTCAACCTGGGGTTGCCATAGCATCCTGTCGGAGAAAAGCGCACCGGACTGGTCACGCGCACCGCCGGTAAACCGATCGAGGGCGACATGTGAGACGGTGATCTCTTCGCCGCCGTTGATCGTGGCATCGAGGAACCGGAGCTTGCCTGCACCTCCCTCGTCGCCGGCCGCGGCGGCGCCGAATAGGGCCTCAGTTTCCGCTTGCGCATCTTCGACGCCCAACCGGTTTAGATGGTAGAACGTGCGGTGGCGAAGCGGACCCTTGATCGCAGAGCCGGGAAGGACCGGCCGGGGGGCTGCGATGCGCCCTTTCGCGCCATCCCATTCGATTCGGGGCTCGCTATAGGGCTGGCGCCCACCCCGACCATCATCGCGCGCTGCCCCGACAAGCAGCGGGCCCTCGATCCCGCCCGAGAGCCGCCAGCATCCAACTTCCGGCGGGCTCGCCGCCAGCGGCGACATCTCGAAACCGCCCGCATCGCCTAAGTCCGCAGCAGCATACGCCAAGAACGGCTTCAGGGCTTCATGGCCCATCAAGTCGAAGCTTTGCGCTCCCACGGCAATACAAGCAAAGGCGCCATAGCCCGAGCGCGTAGCGCCGCCGAGCGTCAAGCCAGCCCGCAATATCTCCGCCACACGTTCCAACGGAGCTGCGTCACCCCAGGCGTTGATCTCGAAAGTCAAGCGGGTGCCGGCAGGCACCGCGGAGCGGTCGAACTTGCCGTCGCCATCGACGACGCCGTTGCCATTCAACCGCACATGCTCGCGCCGGATCGGGCTTTCCTGACTGAGCCATGCGGCAACATCATCATCCACCGGCAACAGCGCCCAACCGTCGCGGGGCTTCCCGTCGCCGCAATGGACGAGCGCATCAGTGAAGCTGAGCCTGCTGCGCGCGCCAGCGTCCCCTTCCTGGTAGCCCAGAAGCTCGCGAGCTTCCGCTTCGCCAAGCCGCGCGCGCAGAGCGCCCGCCAGGGTTGTGGCAGGGATCATCGGCAAACCATCGGCGTCGCGCGCCAGAAGATTGTCGAGCAAAGGATCATCGCCGCCGCTGGCGACCATGACCGGGCTCAGCGCCTCAATTACGAGACGGCGGACGTGAAGGGTGGCGTTACACGGCATCGTCTTCCCCCTCCCAGCGCGCGCGGGGTCGAGCCAGCCCTCCTCGTCGAGCGCGCGCCGGGCTCGGCGCGCCAGATTGCGCAGCCGCTCTTGGCCAGCGCCGCCGACCAGTATCTCACGGATATAGCCACGGAACGTTCCCTGATCCGCCTCGCCCGTGGCAAAGCGCGCTCCCCAGAGCTTTTGTTCACGATCGCCGTCATCACCCAGAAGGCGGCTTACGTGATGTCCTCGGTAAGCGCGGCCGCGAGCCCGGCCACCAACCCGCTGTCGGCCCGACAGGTTCGCCGGAGATGCGTCGCGCTGCGGCATACTGCGCCCGCAACACCGCGAGATCGTCCTCGGCATTTCCCGCGGCGGCGGTCTTGGCCCGCACGGCCTCATGCTTCGTCCTCAGCCAAGTGACGAAGGATGACTGCGCCGGTGCGCGTGCCACCTCCCACTTCGCCCTCCCTGTCTTCCGGACTGAGGGCGATCGAACGCGTCAGAAGAGTGCGGGGCGGCGCTGTTGCCACTAACGCAAGGCCATAGCCACGCTCCTGCCCGATACCAAAGGTGGCAAGCCCCGGCGCGAGAGCGCAACCGTCGACCGCCACGACCGATCCGCGAAGGACGAGCGTCCGCTCTTCGGCACGCGCCTGCCAAGCGGCGTTGAATGGGGTGACCGGCGGCTGCGCGGAAACTCCGCGACCAATCAATGCGAGCGGCACTGGATATTTCGGGCTCAGGACGGCCGGTGGGCAGTCCGTCCACACCGAGGAACCAGCTGTCGGACAAGAGCCAGATGAACCGCGCGCCTGTTGCAGCCGCGGTGGTTGACACAATATCGTCCCCCCAGGGTTCGACCGCCTCGATCCGCACCCTGCCAAATTCGGCAGTCTTCGACCGACCGACGAAAGCCTCACCGAGAAGCGCGTCCTTGACCTTAGTCAGCAGCCCAACGTCGTCGCTCTCAAGACGAGCCCAGAACCGCTGACCGGGCGAAAGTGCCTCATAGGCATATAGCTGTCCGTCATCCGCCACCCTGTTTCGGCGCGATTGCCGTGCGCATCGAAATCTCGCGTTCGAGGCGATGGAACCGCCCGCTGCCGTCGAGCACAACGTCGCGACCACGAAGCTGCTTATAGCCGACCGTATGTCCGGCCTCGGAGAAGTCGAGGATCGCATCGCTCGTCACGGCCTTCGCTAGCGCCTTGGCGAGGTGCAGCGAGATCGGGGCGGCAGGCAAAGCGCACCGCAAGTCTCAACTACAAAGGCGTCGCCGAAGCGGATAGCGCCGCTGTGAAACGCTTCAAAGGCGACCTTCTGCCCCAAGCTGTCATAGAGCCTTGCCGCTGCGACGCGAAGAGTCGCCCCCGGCAGATAGGCAAGGCTTTCCGGCCGCGCAGCCGTCGCTGCCGGTTGGGACAACGGCAGGGTCAAGAAGCGTTACACAGAGGCCGAATGCGGTCATGCTAGCCTTCCGCACGAAAGCGTCAGGATGCACCGACCGAGGCCGCGGGCGCGGTGCGAACCGATCGCCGAACTAGAGGCAAAGCCACCTTTAGCGCATCTTCCCATCCCTCAGGCGCCCCTAGAAGTCCGCTCAGGTGGGCCTCAAGCGTCATCGGCACAGCGACCTCTTCGAACCGCAAGCTGCCGGCTTTGGCAGCGCCAGTCTTCGGATTCATTTCTGTCGCGCGCTTGACGTCAAAGAGCCGCGCGATAAGCGCGGGCTCGGCACCCAGCGACGCTCGCTCTGGCGCCGGCAGCCGCGCGGAACTCACCCAATCGTCCCTTGGGCACGCCGCGCCCGATCTCCGGTTCTCGCTTTCGACAATACCCGGCCGATTTCGCAACGGCCGCGCGCCGAACAGTTCGATTTCGGAAAGCTTGGTCCAGCCGAAGCCCTGGGCCTGGCACAAGCTTCCCGCAGCAGGCCCTTGAGGTGCTTGCCGGAAATCATCGGCAGCCCGTCGACGTCGCGGACGCAGGTAGCGTCGAGACTGCCTGGGCGATCTCGCCCTGCGCCGGCGCGCCAGTATGACAACATCCTAATGGTCAAGGTCAGCGTCATGCAGCTCGTCCCGCAAGAAGTCTAGTGAGGACATGCGCGTCCAGTAGCGGCACATAGCCGTTCGCGTCGAATCGCGCCTCGGGCTCGGCGACGCCCAAGGCGGCCATTGCCGCCACGAGTGTCTTCCTCGCCTCGGGTGCGCGCTTGCCGAGAACCGAAAGTGCGCGCCTGTAAAGCTCGACAGGTGCGCTGCCGGCATCAACTTCCGGTGAGAGCAGGAGCTCCGGAATCCGCCGAAGCGGGCCGCGACCGACCTCATCGGTTCCGAGAACCTCGGCAAGGCTTTGCAGCCGGGCAAGGCCGTCCCAATCCCAGGAGCTTCGCCACAGCGAATACCCCCGCCGCCGCGTCAGCGCCTCGATCTCTGAAACGGCCGTCGGAATCATCGCCCCAGTGAGACGCCCAAACGCCACCCGCGCAATTTCATGGCGGGCCGCATCGGCAAGCTCTTCACAAAGTTCATAGGCCCTTGCGAAGGACTGTTTGGGGCCCATGAAGCCGATCCCGGTCTTTGCGGTCAGCCCTTCACACCCTTTGAGTTCGGGAAAAGCCGAAAACGCAGCTCTTGTATGTTCGGTAAAAGCTGCGACGAAATCTTTCGCGAATGAAAAGGCCGAATCCGCGCGCAGAACAATTGTTAGATCATCCCCGCCAAGCAAAACCGGACGTGCGGAAAGACGTTGTTCTCGCTCGCCGCGAGGAACGGCCCCATTGCCTTAGCCACAGCCTTCCTCGTCGCCAGGGCCAACCCCATTGACAGCGCCCGCCAATTCAAATCCACACTCTAAGGTTTGCGAAAAAGTTGCCGACGCCGTTGCCATCTATATGCACTAGTGCAATCCGCTTGACCCCCAGACGAGGGAAACACCGGATCGTCGTGCCTTTCAGGGTCGCTCTCTAAGGTCACCGGCCATCGATAGCCGGCGCCCTGCCCGGCGGTAAAAAGGTCGGCAAGGTGAGCTTGCCCCGTTCAAGGAACTGCCGCTTCGCAAGGGTCGCGGCGTCGGCATAATCGCCGGTAATCTTGGAAGTGCCGTCAGACCTGTTGGCTTTGCCCCACAGGGCAGGCGCCGCGTCGGTTAGGGCCGCCGGGCGGACAATCGGCGCCGAAGGTGGGGCGTCGGCGTGCTTAGCCGGCGGCTCTCCTACCGCCGCCAAGCGCGCGGCATCGAGGGCACTGCCAGTGCTTTCGCCAACGCCGACGGCATCAACAAATCCAAATCCTGGCGCACGCTTGGCCACCGCAAGTCGCCACAGCGCGCGAAGTTGAGACACGGCAGCCTCATCCTCTTTTTTGCAGGTGAGGCTAACAACCCCCGCCAGAGCACCTGAAGACAGTCACCCTTCCGGATAGTTGCGAAGCTCTTATTACATCCGATAGAAGCCCTTGCCCATCGGTTGAATTCTCGGGGCTTTCCTCATAAGCGAGCGACGATATTAATTCACTCGCCCCGCTCGCATCTCTGAGCTTCCCCGTCGAAAAAACGAAATTTTGGATACTATTGGCTTCATTATGTAAGCTACGAACATTCCCCCCCCAACCTTCGACATTTTCAACGAAACGCGCAGGACTGGCAAGTGCTCACTCTATCTACCCTGGGTCAGCACAATCCCTAGAAGCCACCACCTGCGTGACTGGCTCCCCTAGGCCGTCCGCTCGGTCAGCTGACGTCGCGGAAGGTCAGCAGCCGCACCCAGACGGATGCCCCGACAACTTTGGCGAGTTTCAATCCGCTTCACGTCGCGGAAGGTCAGCAGCCAAACGTTGATGGCCGATAATATCGAACGCCTCGGTCTCAATCCGCTTCACGTCGCGGAACGTCAGCAGCCGCACCGGCGAGGTGCTGCGGCCGCTTCGAACTGGTCTCAATCCGCTTCACGTCGCGGAAGGTCAGCAGCCCGACCGTAACTCCGGCAACGGCTTCTTCGACCAACTCAGTCTCAATCCGCTTCACGTCGCGGAAGGTCAGCAGCCCACCCGCCGCCCCCAAGGGGCGCATTTTTCGGTCTCGAATCCGCTTCACGTCGCGGAAGGTCAGCAGCCTCATCCTACATTCCCACCACCACGACGGCGGCGTCTCAATCCGCTTCACGTCGCGGAAGGTCAGCAGCCCGACCGTAACTCCGGCAATGGCTTCTTCGACCAACTCAGTCTCAATCCGCTTCACGTCGCGGAAGGTCAGCAGCCAGCCGTCAGGTTCGAGCTTTCCGACCTGGAGTCTCGAATCCGCTTCACGTCGCGGAAGGTCAGCAGCCGGTGCGCCATGATCGACTATCTACTGCGGTTCGTCTCAATCCGCTTCACGTCGCGGAAGGTCAGCAGCCAGAACATCGCGCTCTACGATAACCGAGTGGAGTTCTGCAATCCGCTTCACGTCGCGGAAGGTCAGCAGCCGCCACCGATCTGCCCAAGCCGAGGCATCACAAGTCTCAATCCGCTTCACGTCGCGGAAGGTCAGCAGCCTCGGCCTCATCCTCTTCGTGGCGATTTATAGGGGTCTCAATCCGCTTCACGTCGCGGAAGGTCAGCAGCCGTTGTCGACCGCGGCGCAGAACGTGATCCGCACGGGAACGTTCAGTCTCAATCCGCTTCACGTCGCGGAAGGTCAGCAGCCCGGCTGTATCCCGCGCATCCGCGAGGCGCTCTGTCTCAATCCGCTTCACGTCGCGGAAGGTCAGCAGCCTCAAAGCGGGAAGTGCGTACCAGCACGAGCGCGTCTCAATCCGCTTCACGTCGCGGAAGGTCAGCAGCCGCATTTTTGGCAGATGGCCATGGATCCGCCCCGTTTCGTCTCAATCCGCTTCACGTCGCGGAAGGTCAGCAGCCTCTGTCCATGTAACCGCCTTGTCAACCTCTCGATTTCGGCGGCAAATCCAGCATGATCGGCATCGTTTCAGATGCATCGAAGAACAAATCCCGTACGCCGCAAGCTGGAAGGTCAATTTTATTACATTAATCAGGGTCTTGGCTCAAATCCAGCATGGTCGCTTAACAAACCCGGCCGTTTTCGCGATGATCCCTCGGGTTCGGAGGATGTGCCATGAAGCCACGACGGCGAGCAACACCGCTGGATAGCCTGCCGCTCTTCCACCAGTCGGTCGGCGTCGCCGGCCTGACCGCCGGTTGGGAACGGGTCTGGCGCAACCAGGGCGCCGCCGGCGGCGACGGCATGAGCGTGACCGCTTTCTCGCTCGGCGCGCCCGAACGCATCGCCGCGCTGTCGGCGGCGCTGCGCGAGGGCAGCTATCGGCCCGGCCCGCTGCGCCAGACCGGCATTCCCAAGGCCACCGGCGGGCGCCGCAAGCTGACCATTCCCAGCGTCCGCGACCGCGTGGCGCAGTCGGCCATCGCCCAGGTGCTCACGCCACAGCTCGACACGGAGATGGAAGACGCCAGTTACGGTTACAGGCCCGGCCGCAGCGTCGCCGACGCCGTCAGGCGCGTGGAACGCCTGCGCCGGCAGGGCTATGTCTGGACGCTCGACGCCGACATCGACGATTTCTTCGATACCATCCCGATCGATCGACTCGTCGAGCGTCTGCTGCGGTCTGTCACCGAGGGGCCGCTGGTCGAGGTGATCTCGCTCTGGCTGGAACAAGCGGCCGTACAGGGCCGCGGCGTCGCGCAAGGCTCGCCACTGTCGCCTTTGCTCGCCAACCTCTACCTCGACGAACTGGATGAGCATATGTCGGCCGGCGGGCTGCGCATCGTGCGCTACGCCGACGATTTTGTCGTGCTCGCGAAGGATCGGCCGGCTGCCGAGTTGGCGCGAAAGCGCGCGGAAAAGCTGCTGGCCGAGCATGGCCTCACGCTGGACACCGAGAAGACGCTGATCCGCAGCTACGATGAGACTCTCCGCTTTCTCGGCCATGCTTTCGTGCGCGGCTGGGCGATCAAGCGCCCCGACGAAGACGGAAACCCAGACGTCGTGACAGCGTTGCGGCGGCTGCACCAGGAGGACGAGGCCGAGGCCAATGCCTTGGCGGCCGAGGCCGACTTGGAGCAGCGCCTGTCGGGGGCCGGACTGGACCGCGGCATGCGCGTTCTTCACGTACGGGAGCCGGGACGCCGGCTTGGCCTGCGCAACCAGTCCTTCGCGGTCCAGGAAGCGCCCGACGATCGCGACGAGAGCCGCGAACTCGTGGCGATCCATCACACCCGTATCGACCGTATCGAAATCGGACCGCAGGTCGAAACCGACCTGGAAACGCTGAAACATGCCCTCGCCTGCGACATTCCGGTGAGCTTCGTCAACGGGCACGGCGACACGCTGGGGCATCTTGCGTGCCGGCTTGCGCCACACGCCGGCCGGCATTTCGCGCAAGCGCGCATTGCGCTCGATCGGGCCGCCCGGCTCGACCTGGCGCGACGCATCGTGGTCGGCCGGCTGAGCAATCAGCGCGCCCTGCTGCGACGGATCAACCACCGCCGGGGGCTTGCGTTCGTGAGCCGCAGCGCCGCGATCCTCTCGCGTCTAATCCGCCGGACCGAACTCGCCGGGACGGTCGATGAGGCGATGGGCTACGAGGGGGCCGGCGGCAAGACCTTCTGGAAAGCATGGGGACGCCTGCTCCTGCATGGCCATTCCTTCCATGGCCGCCGCAGGCGCATTGGTGCCGACCCAGCCAATATCGGTCTCGACTTCTGCGCCTGGTTGCTGGCCCGCGACATTGGCGCCATCATCCTGTCAACCGGTCTGCATCCTGGATTTGGTGTCCTGCACGCCAGTGGCGATGGACGTGACGCCTGCGTCTTCGATCTCATGGAAGAGTTCCGCGCCGGCCTAGTCGAAAGCGTCGTGCTTTCTGCCATAAACAAACGAGTGCTCAGGCACGAGATGTTCTCAGAAGGTCACGGCGGACGAATGAGGCTCGCAAGAGACGGTCAATCTGCGCTCATACGCAGCTACGAAGAACGATGCGAGGGCGCCGTGACCAGCGCGCGGAGTGGCAAGCGGGTCAGTTGGCGCCGGCTCATGCGTGAACAGGCCGAGGCCTATGCGGCCCACGTCGAGGGGCGGGCAACCTATGAGCCATACGTAATGGACCATTAGAGCCGTCCGATGTCGCGCGACCATCTTTTTGTCTTCTGTTATGATGTCGCTTCCGCCAAGGCGCGGCGACGCATGGCGGACATTCTCGAAGACAAGGGAACCCGTGTCCAGAAATCGGTGTTCGAGGTGCGTACGACTTTAAGCCGCGCTCATGCCATTCTTCGGCGGCTGGGCCAGGAGCGACACGACGGAGACAGCGTACGGATGTATTGCCTGACCGAAGAAGGACGCGCCCGATCACAGGCGAGTGGCGGCGCGCCAATTCCGGAACGAACCGAGTTTTGGCTGTTATGAACCAGGCGAAGACAGGCCCTTTCGACGAAATCGCGACGGAAGACTATGGCGCCATCGGGCGATTTCTGCGTTCACCGACCGAAGCAGTAGACGTGGAGTCGTTTAGCGCGCGATTTCAGGCAATACGCATCAAACTTCGTCTTGCCGGCTTGGCGCAGGCTGCCACCGATCCCGCTTTGGTTGGCCGTCTGCGTGGGGCTTTTGGCCATGTGTTGATGCGAACCGCCTCTCCTCAGGCCCTGTCCGGGCGGCCTTGTCCTTGGGATCCACCGTGTCTCTACGAGGCGTTATTCCGGAAGCAGGGGCGAATGACGCCCGGAACCGATTTCCCCAGCCCGTGGGTGCTCGCCGCTCAGCCACGACGGGATTCGTTAGAAATAATGCTGACGATGTTTGGTGTCGCGACTGAATGGGTCCCAGCTGCCGCAGAAGCCCTCGTTGAGGCGTGTTCGAAAGTCGATTGGCGTTCATCTAGAAGTGGCTATGTGCCACACCTAGATATACTCGACCGCCGGATGACGAAAGTCGTTATCAAAGCGGCATCTCCGAGGCGTGAACTAGAATTGGAGTTCATGACACCTCTCGTCGTGTCCTCGCAGGCCCCTGAACACGATCCCCTCGTCGCATTCAAGACTTTTGGTCTCCGCCTGGAAGGGCTCGCCCGCTGGCATGGCCTCACTCTCTCGTGTGTCAATTGGTCCGAGGTTTCTGCTTTTTGGAGCAACGCCAGCTCTGGCTGGTTGGAGGCCGAGGCAATCAAATGGCAGCGGGGCTCGCGGCGCCAAGACCGCCACATCCCAATGAAAGGTCTTATTGGAAGGCTTATTGTGTCCGGGGATCGGGCCGTCATGAACAAACTTATGCCGCTGATACATTTCGGTGCAATAACCCATGTCGGTGCCGATGTGGCGTTTGGATGCGGACGATATCGCATTGTGGAATTCTGAATTTGATCGTGCGGGTATCGCGCTCCATCTCAACCTCATTAGCCCCGCATGTGCCGCCCAACCGGGCAGTTGGACAAATGAGTACATCACTGCGGGTAACGGAACGGTGAAGCTCTTACGGAACAGCGCCAAAGAGCTCGGCTTTTCTTGCTCTTGACGATGGCAAGCAGGTCCTCGGCCGTGGTCTCATAGTCGAGTGATCCGCCAAACGGCGGGGTGGCCAGCACCCGCGAATACCGGTCCTAGTCGGCTGCGTTCTTGGCTCAGCGAGCCCTTGTAGCGGATGACGGTGTCCTCGATGCCGTGCAGAGTCATGTTCATCGAGCCGATGCGCAGCATGATGCCGTCGAAATCGAAGCCGTGGAACATCCTTTCTTGGAAGTGGTCATGGTTTTCCTGTCCTCAAACGGCTTGGGATGGTTCTCGCGCACATATTCGCCGGCGGCGACCAGGAACCCGCAGGCACCGTAGGTTTGATCGGAGAGGTCGCTCCCCACGCGGGAGCGCGGATCGAAACAATAGCTCATCGCCTGATCTGCACGTATCCATCGTCGCTCCCCACGCGGGAGCGCGGATCGAAACGGATCCGGTACAGCACCCGCTCGCGCAGCGAATGTCGCTCCCCACGCGGGAGCGCGGATCGAAACACCTGCATGTCGAGATTTTGGTCTTCCGTGGATAGTCGCTCCCCACGCGGGAGCGCGGATCGAAACGCCGACCGCGTCGCCGACGGCCCGCGCGGTGAGGTGGTCGCTCCCCACGCGGGAGCGCGGATCGAACCTTGTGGTCCGAAATGCGCAGAGCGGCCCCGAACTGTGAGCTACAGCGCCCACCGCGCCGGAGTAGGTTTTCATCGGCTAGATCGACCGAGTGACAGTTTGACCCAATAAATAACTTCCGATAACATTATTCTCGGAAGCTATTCGGGGGAGAAAACCGCCATGGAACAGCGCGCCGTCGTGCCGGCCGAGCCCGCCGCCCAGGCCCTGGCAGCCTTCGAGCAGGAGCTCGCCGACGCCGCTGGTTACGCCCGCGCCGAGAAATCCGCCGCCACGCGCAAAGCCTACTGGAAGGACTTCGAGATCTTCGGCGTCTGGTGCCAGGACCGCGGCTTGACCGTCCTGCCGGCCTCCCCTGAGTCCGTGGCGGCCTATCTGGCGTTCGAGGCGCGCCGTGGCACCAAGCCGTCGACCATCGGCCGGCGCTGCGCCGCCATCCGCTACGTTCACAGCATCGGCGGCCATCCGATCCCCACCGCAGACGAGCGGGTGAAGGCCGTGGTGCGCGGCATCCGGCGCACCCATGGCGTGGCGCCACGGCGCATGGCGCCGGCGACAGCGGACTGCGTTATCGCCATGGCACCACGCCCGGACGGCTCGCTCACGACACTGCGCGATCGCGCCCTCCTGCTGCTCGGCTTCGCTGGCGCCTTCCGGCGCTCCGAGTTGGTGGCCCTGGACGTCGCCGACGTCGAGGAGGTGCCGGAGGGTCTGCGCGTAACCATTCGTCGCGCCAAGACCGATCAGGAAGGCCGCGGCGCCGTGATCGCCATCGTCCCCGGTGAAATAGCGTGCCCCGTAACGGCGCTGAGAGCCTGGCTGGACGCCGCAGAAATCACCGACGGGCCCATCTTCCGCCCGATCCGCCGCGGCGGCCATGTGCAGCCCGCACGCCTCACCGACCGCTCCGTCGCGAACATCGTCAAGCACCATGCCGAGCGGGCCGGATTGGACCCTGCCCAATTCTCGGGCCACTCGCTGCGCGCCGGCTTCCTGACCAGCGCCGCCAAACGTGGCGCATCGCTATTCAAGATGATGGCCACGAGCCGGCATCGCTCCACCGACACGCTGGCCGGCTACGTGCGTGACCAGGAGCTCTTTAAGGACCACGCCGGCGCCGGCCTACTCTAAACCTCAGTCCGTCACCAGCGAGTGGCTCGCGCCGCCAGCGGGTGCGTCAAGTGGTGATGGTTACGCTCACTGGATATCAGCTACAGGGTAGGCTTTGCTGGCCGATACCGCCAATGCTCTAGGGCGACCACCAGCTCGCTCTCAGCATTGCAAAACTTAAAATGCCTCGGGGCCCACACAGTGTCCCTAAATTCGGGCGTTCGTTGAGTTAGAGCCTTCCGATCAGTATCGGGATTTCATTTTTGCATTAGCCGACGAAAGCGTAACCATCCAAGGGACCTACGGCTCGGGAATTGCCGCACGAGCCCGCCGTCATTCGTCTCGCTCTCACGGCTCCGGAAATCTCGGTCTGCTGATCTGTAATCCACTATCCCCGCTAGGCTTTTTTGCTAACTTACAAAAATCCAGAAAGCCCTTGCTAGTGTCCAAAAACTCGGGGCGGTCTGACTGCCTCACGCCCCGATCGGCCAGTGGTTACGCAGTCGCTCCCTGCTGCTCGACTTCGCTAGCACCTTCCGGTCCCGCGAACACGTCGCCTCGCACGCGCTTTGAACGATTAGTGGAGAGGCGCGGGTCACCATCCGGCCCAGCAAAACGGAACAAGAATGTATAGCCGGAGAACCTGTCGAGACGCCGCAGAGAACGCCGACGGGCTGATCCCTCGTCCGTTCTGCCCAAGCCGCCACCCGAAACGTAACCACCGGAGAAGTCACTTCTGTGGCCACGGGGCGCCGATACGACCTGGCGGGACTAACAGCGGCTATCTGGGGAGCAGAAGAAGTGCGCCTTCTCTCGGCTAACAGCCGGGTATGACCCATATCGGACGCGCTGCAAGCGGCGTATGGTAACGTTCTGGTTAAACTGTCAGCGCAATCTCGTTTTTGCGTGGTGCATTGAGGTGAGCATGGAGCGCCCTGCATTAGGCTTGGTACCGGGGACTGCTTGCGATGGGAGAGTCGATTCTTCCTGACAGTGCTCGCACGACTTTCCAACTGCTCCTTGATGTACCTGAGGTCCAAAAGATCATTCTGTTTGGATCGCGAGCTGTCGGCGACCACGAGGATCGCTCCGATTTCGATATCGCCGTGTCCGCGCCGAACTTGCCTAGAACCCGATGGTCTTACTTGCGCGACGCTGTGGGGCAGTCCAGAACGCTTTACAAAATTTCAGTTTCTCTATTCGAGGCGATGCCGGATCGATTGAAGGAATCGGTAATATCACAAGGGGTGGTGCTTTATGAGCGCAAGGAAACTCACCGACAGCCTGAAGAATCTGTCTAAAGCGGTCAGCAACCTAGAGCGGGCAATAGCAATCCCTAAAGATCGCGAGCTCGTGTTTGAGGGGACCATACATCGTTTTGAGGTCACGATTGAGCTCATGTGGAAGACCCTCAAGCGGGCGCTCGAATACGAAGGCTTTCACCCCAAAACCCCTCGAGAAAGCCTGAAAGAGGCGTTCAAAGCCGGATGGCTTCATGAAGAAGGGGTCTGGCTAGATATGGTGGACCATAGGAATACGACATCACATGAATACCTCGACGAGGAGCTATTAGAAGACAACTACGATGACGTCGTAAAAGTAACTCCGATTCTGAGAGCCACGCTTGATTTCCTAACAAGCCGCTATGGTTCGCTAAGTGGGTAGTAGCGAATGGGCTTATTGGCCATTCGCTGACTAAGGCCGAAGGACAGTTCATGACCGCTCGTGGCCGATGACGCAGATACGGCGCATACCCGACATTCCGGTAGCTGGACTGGAATTTTCTATCCGGCTACTTGTGTTTTACGAAGGGAATTAGGTGCTTCCCGACGCAAATTGCCAGCGCTGCGCGACAAAGGTTCTTGTGGGAATGCTTTTTGCAGCGTTCGAAGTCCTCTAAGCATTTGAATACAGGCGTTTTGTATCCTGGCCCGCGCTTGGCGAGGACGCGTTCCGCCTCGTGGGCGAATTCAACTGCGGTGAGGCCGTAATCCTTTTCTCTTTCTTCAATATCAGCATCAAACGCCAATTTCGGTGCAATATGCTCGGAGAGCTTGGCCGCCAAGGTCGCAATGACTTCGCCGTGATACTCCGCTTTGATCTCTTTGAGAATTTGAGCTGCGGCTTCATAGATTTCGGCATCATCGCCCATCGCACCCTCCCGAGCCCCAGGAAGGCCACAGTATAAAGCCCCTGAAGGGGCTTTGGCTATTGCGCTGGGGCTCGAAGTCTTCCGGCCTCAAGCATTGGGAGAACCCAGCATGAATTCCAATCGAGGTAGTGCGGCGTCTGATTCGATACCTAGTTCGAGCAATAGCGTCTTGAACAGCGGGGAGGAGACAAAATGGCTCGCCGCTGACTAGAACGCTGCGGTGAGCACGGAGGAACTGGCATTATCGAGCAGGACACTATGCCGGAATACCTCGTCAGCAGTCGACACAACGCGAATCGCGTAGGATAATCTCCGGGGATGTCAACGGCTGAGCGAAACGATGAATCGGAGAATCTGGACGCAGCGCATAAGCGACCATCATGTTCCCAAATACCCGTGCCCGCACTGCTCGCGTGGTCATCTCGTGAGGAAAAAGGACAGCGTAGTTAAGCGACAGCCCGCATACATCCGCCACATGGCCGAGAACCCCGAAGAAGAATATGAGCGCTTCTCGATGATGCTCGAATGCAATAATTCAGCGTGTGGGGAAGTGGTTGTCGTCTCAGGGGATATCTATTCTCAGCAGGAGGAGGACTATCAAGGGAATATCGAATGGGTCGATTACTATGACCCGGCATCGATGTACCCTGCGCCTCCGATATTCGAAATAAACCCGCGCGTCCCCCAGGCTGTGGTTGATGAGATAGATTTGTCATTTCAGTCGTATTGGACGGATTATGGTATCGCCGCTTCCCGGCTGCGCACCAGCATGGAACGATTGATGGATCACTTTAAGGTCCCAAAGTACCGCATCTCTAGGCGAAATCCGAACAGACCTGGGAAAAGAGTGCCACTGGATTTATCGGCCAGGATCGACAAGTTTGCGAGTAAGATCAACACTCAGGCTTATTCAGAGATGCTTCACGCTCTCCGGGTCGTAGGGAATCTTGGCGCCCATGGGGAAAGGGTTAAGCGGTCCAAAATGTTGGACGCCTACCAGCTCTACGAAATGGCGCTGAACCAGATGTTCGAAGATAAGAGGCAGACCGCAAAGGCGATCATCAAGCGGCTCAAGGCCAAAAGATAAGCAATGCGGCGCTCATGTTATATATGGGCGCTGCAGTGACGATTAGAACATCCGTTGAGCCCGATGCAGGTGGTGGTGAGCATTTTGAATTTGGGCATTCCACTCGAGTGCCTTCCGGTCGCTCGGATTCTTGGGGTCGAGCATGGCATTGCGCCGGGCCTGGTCGTGCACGGCCTTCCTGCTCTGGAAGAGGCCGCCGAGCGAGCCGGTGAGCAGCGTGCCAGCGACCCCACCGGCAAAGTGCTTGAGGATCTTAGGCGATTACCCGTCGCTGATCAAAGCACGCCGCTGCCTAGGTCTGTTTGTGGCCCAACTGCGACCTGTTGGCCATGACGGCCCTAGTTCGGATGATAGAAGCTAAGCGGCCCCCGGAGCCGGCCTGCTACTGAACCATGGGGCCGTAACCAGGGGGTGGCACGCGGTGCGGACAAATGCTCAAGCTCAGCGTGGTTACGCGGGCGCACGCCCACGAGCCGACCGGAGTTTATGAGCGTTCCGGGTCGGGGCTGGCCCATGTCCCGCTCTCGTGACTTAAAAATTCCGAATGCCGGAGCTTATCACTGTGAAAAAGCTCTGGCTTCAAATGAACTTAGCCCTGCTAGCCAAAAAATCAGACGCTCATTTTTCGACAATCCGGAAATTCGTAGCTGCATCGTTTTCGCTGATCACGGTTTTCCGCTTTGGTCCATCTAGAGCGGCACGCGGTGTCACGCGGAATCCCGCACTCCGCCTCAAGTTTATTATTTAGGGCCGCGCATGCAATGAGAAATCACGCGTGCCATCGCGTGCCACTACGATGGATAGGGAGCCTGGCTATTTCCCCCACTATTGCAATCTTGGGCACATTAACGGTTGACCTTGCCGGCGGACAGGAGCAGGAATATAGACAGGTCGCCTCGGCGACCACCGCGCAAGACGTGCGGGAGCCCTTAACGGGCCCTGAACGTCTGCGCTTTTTTTATGCCTGTCGTTCCGGTGCCCGTTTTTGGCTCCCGCTTCACTTGGGAGTTGAAACGGCAATGGCACATCGATGATCAGCGACGACCAAAACGACCGCATTGCGTATAGCCCGGCGGAGGCCGCCGACCAGATCGGATACTCCAAGAACGGCTTGCAGCCGTATCTCAACAGTGGGGCGCTGCGCTCCTTCAAGATTGGCAAAAAGCGGCGCCTGATCCTCCGGTCGGACCTCCTCGCATTCCTGCACCAATTGGCGAGGAATGCGCGACCGTCTCCGCCGCCTCGGCTGTCCCAGAAATCGATGAGCAGCGGAGCGAATAATGGCCCGCGACGGCCATCCGAACAACGGCCTGCTCCATCAAAGCGTCAAGAGGCAGCCCTGCTTGCTTACGAGTGGATCAAAGAAGCCGCCTTCGGGCGTGCGGCTGAAATCGCGCGCGCATTGCTTGGCCACGAAAATCTGGCCATGTCATCGAAGCAGGAACTGCGGTTCGGTCGGAAAGGGTCGCTGGCGGTTGTCGTCGCCGGACAGAAGGCCGGCATATGGTACGATCATGAGGTTGGCGAGGGCGGCGACCTGTTCGATCTGATCCGGCGCGAACGGAAGGTCGGCTTCAAAGAGGCGCTTGCGATAGCCGAGCGACTGGTCGGCGGCCCGGCCGGCGCCCAATTGGCGCCGCCGATCCGCCAATCAGAAGCCGGTCATCGATCGGAACAAGCACCAGGGCAAGACGCGACGCGCTCAAACTGTGGGCCGAGTCGAGTCGATCTGCGCGGGACGCTCGCGGAACGCTATCTGGAGTCTCGCGGCATTACGCGTGCTCCCTCGGGATACGTGAGGTGCTGCGCTTCCACCCGGCCGGCCGCTTTGGCACGACGCGGTCGCCGATGTTGGTCGCGTTGTATCGCGACATTCGGACCAACGAACCACGCGCCGTGCACCGGACCGCACTTTCCGCCCGCGGCGAAAAAATCGGCCGCAAGTGCCTCGGGCCGAAGGCCGGTGCCGCAATCAAGTTGACGGCCGATGAAGAAGTCGCACAGGGGCTCACCATCGGCGAGGGCGTTGAGACGACCCTGAGCGCGATGATGCTCGGGCTGACGCCGGCGTGGGCGCTGGGAGACGCGGGTGCGATTGGGAGCTTTCCCGTTCTCACAGGGATCGATGGCCTCACCATCCTGGTCGATCACGACGCAAGCGGCACCGGGCAGAAACAAGCGGCCAAGTGTCGGGACCGTTGGCTCGCGGCGAACCGCGAGGTGCTCATGTTCCAGCCGAACCAAGCTGGGCAAGATGTCAATGATCTGTTGGGAGCGCGCAAATGACGGCGCCGGGCAGCATTATCCCTTTTGTCCCCGGCGCACCATTGACTCGGCACTTGCCGCAACAGCCGGTCGAACCGCGGGTTCTCGACTATGAATCAACTGCTCATCCTCGACCCGCGCGACCCTATGGCGATTGCCCGCCAGTTCGTCGTCGGCCAAATACATCGGTGGATGGAAAGCAGGCCCTGTACCGTTATCGCGATGAGTTCTTCAAGTTTTCAGGCTCCTCCTACCGCGCTGTCGATGGCGAAACGATACGGGCCGAGATCTATTCCTACCTCGAGGGTGCGCATACGAAGAATGCCGACAGCTATTCGCCCTTCAAGCCCAAGAAGGGCAACGTCGATAACGTGATCGACGCCTTACAGGCCATCTGCAACTTGGATCGCGCGGTGGAGACGCCTGCGTGGCTCGACGGGGCAGGCGCGAAGCCACCAGCCACCGAATTTCTACCGGTCGCAAATGGTCTCCTGCACTTGCCGACTGGCAAGCTGCACCCGGCCTCGCCGCTGTATTTCGGATCGGCTCGTCCGAAGTCGCGTACGACCCGAACGCACCCGAACCGCACGAGTGGAAGAAATTTCTCGACGAGGTCTTTCGGCGACGACTTGGCGAGCATCGAGCTGGCGCAGGACATGCTGGGCTATGGCCTCAGCCCGGACACCTCGCAACAGAAAATCATGTTGTTGGTCGGGCCTCCGCGCTCGGGCAAGGGGACCATTGCTAAGGTTCTCACGGCGCTCGTGGGCGCCAGCAAGGTCGTTGGGCCGACTATGGCCAGCCTCGGCCAAAACTTCGGTCTGGCCCCATTGATCGGCAAAAACGTAGCCATCATCGGCGACGCGCGGATCGGCGGGCGGACGGATCAAGCCCTCATCACAGAGCGCCTGCTGAGCATTTCGGGCGAGGATACTCACACTATCGACCGCAAATTCAAGGAACCTTGGACGGGCCGCCTCGGCACCAAGTTCTTCGTCATGACGAACGAGCTGCCGCGGTTGACCGACAACTCCGGCGCGCTCGCGAACCGCTTCGTGGTCCTGATGACGCAACGCTCGTTCTTGGGCCAGGAAGATCATGAACTGCAATCGCGCCTGGAACGCGAATATCCCGGCATCCTGAATTGGGCTTTGCAGGGCTACTAGCCGCCTGCGTGAGCGGGGCCACTTCGTGCCGGCCCCGAGCGGCCTCGAAGCGATGCAAGACCTCGAAGAACTAGCCTCGCCGATCAAGGCCTTCATTGCCGAAACCTGCGACCTCAGCGGCGAGGTATCGTGCAGCACGCTCTATGGGGCCTGGCAGGTTTGGTGCGACAAGCGCGGGCAGCACGCAAGTTCGGCCGGTGTGTTTGGACGGGACCTCAAGGCGGCCATTCCTGCGATCAAAGTCTCCCAGCGCCGGGACGGTGACGCTCGTCAGCGCCTGTACGTCGGGCTCAGTCTCAAGCCGGAGTGCGAACGTGAGCCGCCGCCCCGCTAAAATCACGCAAGCCGATGTCGCGCGCACCATCCGCGCCGCCAAGCAGGCGGGCGCGGCTGGCGTGGAGGTGCGCCCCGACGGGACGATCTTCGTGAAGTTGATGGACGAGGGGACTTCCGCGGGCGCGGTCTCCCGTCTTGATCCCGACCCAGAGATTGTACTTTGATGACCGACATGCCCCGCCCTCGGCCGCGTCACTTGCACAGGCAAATCACCCGGCACGGCCAGACCGTCTGGTACGTGCGCATGGGTAGAGGGCCGCGCATCAGGATCAGGGGTTTGTATGGGACGCCAGAGTTTATGGCGAACTATGACGCCGCCGTCGGCGGTGAGCGTCGTAATTCCACGGCATCGGTCAGGATGCCAGTCTGGCATGGCTAATTGAGCGGTATCGGGAGTCGGCGGCCTGGCGCAGCCTGTCAATGGCTACACGCCGCCAGCGCGAAAACATCCTGAAGCAGGTGATCGGCACCGCTGGCGACAAGCCCTTCACCCAGATCACGGAAGCAACGATTGCGGCGGGCCGCGACCGGCGCGCGGATACCCCTTTTCAGGCGCGGCATTTCCTCGACACCATGAGGGGCCTGTTCACATGGGCCGAAGAGGCTCAGCACGTTAAGGCGAATCCGGCGGCGAAGGTGAAATATCCTGCCCTCAAGTCGGGCGATGGCTTCCCTATATGGACTGAAGAGGAAGTGGCGGCCTATGAGGCACGCTGGCCGCTCGGCACGCGCCAGCGCGTTTGGCTGGCCGTCTTGCTCTATAGCGGGCTGCGCCGCGGCGACGCCGTACTCCTTGGCCGGCAGCATGTGCGCGACGGGATCGCACATATTCGAACGCAAAAGACCAAGACGGACGTCCATATCCCTTTGCTGCCGCCGCTAGTCGAAGCGCTGCGTGCAGGGCCCACTGGCGATCTGACCTTCATCTGCGGCGCTAACGGCAAGCCGCTAACGAAGGAGTCCTTCGGCAACATGTTCGCCGAGGCCTGCCGCGCCGCCGGCGTCAATAAGTCGGCCCACGGCCTGCGGAAGATCGGGGCCACCCGCGCCGCCAACAACGGCGCCACCGTTGCGCAACTGAACGCGATCTTCGGTTGGACGGGCACCCAAATGGCGTCCCTCTACACACAAGCCGCCGACCGGGCGCGCCTCGCACGCGAGGCCATGGGCAAACTTGTGAACGATAGTGGAACGTCTATTCCCTCACCTGACCAAAAGGTGAGGGCCGCAGCCCAGAAAGATTAGGATTTTCAGTATCTTGATTTTGGAATGGTGGGCGCACAAGGACTCGAACCTTGGACCCGCTGATTAAGAGTCAGCTGCTCTACCAACTGAGCTATGCGCCCGGATCCACCGGCGGCAGGCGCCGCCAAGCCGAGGTGCCTTAGCAAAGGCCGCCCGCCCTGTCCAGCTTGGCGGACGTCGGCAAGTCGCGGAAATCCCAAGCGGAAAGCCGGGCCGGCGGGCCCGCGAAAAAGCCGCCGGGCCAGAGGCCCGGCGGCTTGGGCTGCGGCGGGAAGCCGCGTCGGAGAGCGCGTCGATCCGCAGCCCACTTCTCGTTATCGCCTGCTTACTGCGGCGCGGGGCCGCCAGGGCCGCCGCGACCGCCGAAATGCGGGCCGCGATGGTGGTGCCAGCCGCCCATGCCGTGCCGGCCGTGGCCGCGGCGCCAGCCGTGATGCCCGCCGCCGAAGCGGCCGCCCAGGCGCGCCAGCACCATGAAGCGATGCTTCTGGGCGTCGTTCAGGCTGTCGTAGAGCGGCTTGGCGGCGTCGGCGAGCTTCTTGAGCGCGCTGCCTCGGGCTTGCATCGCGTCGGCGCGCCGGCCGAGGCGCTCCATCGGATCGGCCGGGGTCTGGGTGGCGCCCTTGGCGTCCCGCCAGGCGGCCATACGATCCGCGCGCTGCTTGGCGAGATCGCGCATGGCGCTCTCCACCGCCGGCCAGTTCTTCTGCTGATCGGGGGTGAGCTCCAGGCCCGCCTTCAGCGCGGCGATGCGCGCGTCGGCGAAGGCGGTGATGTCCTGCGCGCTCGGGCGCCAGCCATCGGCCCGGCGGCCCGGCCCGTCACCCGGCTTGGCGTAGGCGATCGCGCTACCGGCGATCGCGAGCGCGGTGGTAGCGGCGAGAACTGTCTTCCACGTCATATAAGATCCTCCTCTTCGCGCGCGGCCGCGCGCGGCCACCGCGATGGTTTCGCTTGTCGACGCTGCCGCTTTCGAAACGCCGTCGTCTCAGGTGAAGCGGACGCCGTTGTCGAAAGCCGTTCGCGTTGAACATTGAACGAGAGGGGAGCGGGAAACCCTGTGCCCTATGGCGAAATCTTAATGTGCGGCGGCAATGCGGCATTCATGGCGAAGGTGAGGCCGCAGCGAAGCCGCGGCAATACCGTTGCCGTTCCGTTAACGCTCTTGGCCAAACGCCGACGGACGCGAAACGAAAATGCCCGCGACGGCAGAGCCGCCGCGAGCACCCACACGAGATGCCGCGAAGATGCGCGGAAAAACTCAACCGACCTCTTGCGAGTGGATGCGGCGTCCGCCAACCCCGACCAGGTGGTTGCGGCTCGTCAGCTTGTTGAGCGCGCCCAGATAGGCTTTCGCCGACGCCACCAAAGTGTCGGGATCGGCGCCGCGCGAAGTCACCGAACGCCCGTCGGCCGCCAAGCGCACCGACACCTCGGCTTGCGCATCGGTGCCCTCGGTCACCGCGTGCACCTGATAGAGCTCGAGCACCGCTTCGTGCGGCACCAGCGCGTGGATCGCGTTGAAGATCGCGTCCACCGGGCCGTTGCCGGTCGATTGCGTGGTGACGTGCTTGCCGTCGATGTCGAGCGTCAAGGTCGCCGACTGCGGCCCTTGCGTGCCGGCGATCACGGTGAGTGAGATCACCTTGATGCGATCGTGGGCGGTGGCGATCTCCTCGTCCACCAGCGCCTCGATGTCCTCGTCGTAGATCTGCTTCTTCTTGTCGGCCAGCGCCTTGAAGCGCACGAAGGCGTCCTGGAGCCGGTTCTCCGACAACTGGTAGCCCATTTCTTCCAGCTTGTGGATGAAGGCGTGGCGGCCGGAATGCTTGCCCATGACCAGCGAGGTCTGCTTCACGCCCACCGATTCCGGCGTCATGATCTCGTAGGTCTGTGCGTTCTTGAGCATGCCGTCCTGGTGGATGCCGCTCTCGTGCGCGAAGGCGTTGCGGCCGACGATGGCCTTGTTGTACTGCACCGGGAACGAAGTCGCCGCCGATACCAGCTTGGATGCGCGCGTCAGCATGGCGGCGTCGATCCCCGTGGCGTAAGGCAGCACGTCGTTGCGCACCTTCATCGCCATCACGACTTCTTCCAGCGCGGCGTTGCCGGCGCGCTCGCCGATGCCGTTGATGGTGCATTCGATCTGGCGCGCGCCCGCCTTCACGCCGGCCAGCGAATTGGCCACCGCCATGCCGAGATCGTTGTGGCAATGGGTGGAGAACACCGCCTTGTCGGAGTTCGGCACACGCTCGCGCACCGTCCTGAACAGCTCGTAGTATTCCTCAGGCACCGAGTAGCCAACGGTATCGGGGATGTTGATGGTGGTGGCGCCGGCGTTGATGGCCGCCTCCACGCAGCGGCAGAGGAAGTCGATCTCGGTGCGGGTGCCGTCTTCCGACGACCATTCGACGTCGTCGGTGTGGCCGCGGGCGCGGGTCACCTGGGCGATGACCATCTCGTAGACCTCGTGCGGCTCCTTCTGCAGCTTGTACTTCATGTGCACCGGCGAGGTGGACAGGAATGTGTGGATGCGCTTGCGCCGCGCCGGCTTGATGGCCTCGGCGCAACGGTCGATGTCGTTGAAGGCGGCGCGCGAAAGGCCGCAGATCACCGCGTTCTTGGACCGCTTGGCGATCTCGTGCACGGCGGCGAAGTCGCCTTCCGAGGCGATGGGGAAGCCGGCTTCGATGATGTCGACGCCCATGTCGTCGAGCAGCTCGGCGACCTGGAGCTTCTCCTCGTGGGTCATGGTGGCGCCGGGGCACTGCTCGCCGTCGCGCAAGGTGGTGTCGAAGATGACGACGCGGTCCTGATCGGACGGGGTCTGGGTAGTCATGGAATTTGTCCTTCTCAATCACATGCGCCGCTTCGGGCGCTCCTAAGGGGTGTCTCCGTGTCCCCCGAGTGCCCAGGCGTGAACGCCCTGCCGGCCCTCAGGGGCAGATAAGGAGAAGGAGCGTGCCCAGAATGAGGGTCGGCATGGTCAAGCCTTCGGGCGCGGGCCGGGCGGCCCCCCGTTCGATCGCGCAGATATCGTGGCGCGTCGACATGGCTTGCAAAGACCCTCGTTTCCGGCGGCTAGGATCGCGAACCTTGGTAAAGCCCGCGTTAACCGCATGTGCTGTGCCCCCGCTTCTAGCGGAAAGGGGGTGGCGAAATCAAGCGTGCGAGTGCCCCGCTTCCGAAGTTCGTGATACATCGCGGCACGCTCAGACACGAACTTCGGAAGCCAAGGGGCACTCCAAGCCGATGATTCTAGTGCCGCTTTCGATTTGAAGGTCCTGAACGAGGTGGCGGCGGGCCGTGCAGGACCTTCAAATCGGCGGCACTAGGAATTTGGGTCAGCATTGCTGACGTTCCGGCGGCAAAGCAAGGCAAGACATGGACGAGCGAATGGGCGCCCTCTTCCGCCGCGCCGCGCCCCGCCAGGCGGCATCGGTTCTGATTTTCGGGGCGGTCCTGTTCGGCGCCGCGGGCACTTTTCGCTATTGGCAGGGCTGGTTGTTTCTGGTGGCCTTCATCGGCTCCTCGATCGCGCTCGGCCTCTACTTCGCCAAGCACGATCCGGCCCTCATCGAGCGCCGGATGCGGGCCGGCCCGCGCGCCGAGCGGGAGCCGGCGCAGAAGGTCATCATCGCGCTGCTCATGGCCGAGTTCCTCCTCACGATCGTCCTGCCGGCGCTCGATCATCGCTGGCACTGGTCGCCGCTGCCGGCGTGGGTTTCCGGTCTCGGCGCCGCCGGCATCGTCGCGAGCTTCGCCGTGTTCTTCACCGTGATGAAGCAGAACAGCTACGCCGCCTCCACGGTGCGCGTCGAAGCCGAGCAGCCGGTGATCTCGACCGGGCTTTACGGCGTCGTGCGTCATCCGATGTATGCCGGCGCGCTGTTGCTGGCGCTATGCACGCCGCTCACGCTCGGCTCGGCCTGGAGCCTGCTGCTGCTGCTTCTGCTGCTGCCGATCCTCGCCTGGCGTCTGCTCGACGAAGAACGCGTCCTCAAGCGCGACCTGCCCGACTACAGCGACTACTGCCTGCGGGTGCGTTACCGGCTGATCCCGGGCCTGTGGTGAGCGGGCGGGCAAAGAAGCGGGTTTCGATTTAGGCGAGTACCCCCGCTGGATCGGCAACGTGAAGAAGCTGCCGAGCTACAAGAAGGCCAACGAGCAATTCGATGGCTGGGCGGCATCGATGCCAGAAAAGGCCCCGCTCGGAGAAGCTCACGGCGGGCCCCAGGTGGAACCGCCCCCGCCGGCATATACTCAACAGATAGCCGGATCGCGGAGCGCTATCACTACGGCTGTCACTACGTATGAATGCGGGCTGTTCTTCAAAGCAAAGCCGACCGGAACAAGTAACTTTGCGCGGGGGCGACGGATGCGCTCGGTTACCGATTCCGGTCGGCGCATCTTTGTCGCCGCTTTCGGGGGCCGTTGCACGTTAAACTTTGGCAATGAGTTTCAACCGGATGGCACGCCTTCCTAAATGGCACAAAAATTCCGAGCGGTGCGCAGTTTGACGGGGGGATGCGCGCCAGCCGCGTGGGGCCGCATCCGGCCCTTAACCAACATGCCGATCGCGCCGGCCGATTTTCACTTTCAGAAACTGAGCAGACCTGACGCGCAGCAATCAAGTGAGCGGAGCCGCTAGCCCCTCTCCGCCTCCAGCGCCTTCTTGGCCTGCTGCAGTTCTTGGCGCATGTCGTCGCCGACCTTCGGGAACTGCAAGCCCAGCCCATCCAGCGTCTCGACCACGGCGGCGGCCACCGCCAACCGGGTGAACCATTTGTTGTCGGCCGGGACCACATACCACGGCGCTTCCAGCGTCGAGGTATTGCGGATCATGTCCTCATAGGCCGTCATATAGGCGTCCCAGTGCTCGCGCTCGTGCACGTCCGACATGGAGAACTTCCAGTTCTTCGCCGGCTCGTCGATGCGGTCGAGGAAGCGCTTGCGCTGTTCCTCGCGCGAGACATTGAGAAAGAACTTCAAGATACGCGTGCCATTGCGGGCGAGATGGCTCTCGAAATTGCGGATGTCCTCGAAGCGATGGTGCCAGATGTCCTTGTGGTTGAGCACGGGCGGCAGCTTCTGCTTCTCCATGAATTCCGGATGCACCCGCACCACCAGCACTTCCTCGTAGTGCGAGCGGTTGAAGATGCCGATACGGCCGCGCTCCGGCAGCGCCTTGCCGACGCGCCACAGGAAATCGTGATCTAGCTCTTCCGCGCTCGGCTGCTTGAAGGAATGGACCTGGCAGCCCTGCGGATTGACGCCGGTCATCACGTGCTTGATGGCGCTGTCCTTGCCGGCGGCGTCCATGGCCTGAAACACCAGCAGGATCGACCAGCGGTCGCTGGCGTAGAGCCTTTCCTGGAGGTCGGACAGGCGCTCGACGCCCTCCGCCAGCATGTCCTTGGCCTCCTTCTTGTCGATGTCGAGGTTGCAGGTGTCGGCGGGCTTGTGATCGGCAAGCTTGAATGCGTAGGGCTTGTCGATGCGGAAACGCTTGGCGAGATGTTCGAGCTTCATGGACGGCATGTTCACGCGGTTTGGGCGGGCTTGGCAAGGGCGCGCCGCCGCGCGTTAAAGGGCCGCAAAATGGTACCGAAGAAAGGCCGTGACGAAGCGCGGCATGGCCGGATCGAAATCGCCCGGCCCGCGCACGATGCGGATGTCGGACAACTCGGGTTCTTTTTCATGGGCCAGATGCGCCAGCATGCGTTCGCGCAGGGTCTCCGCACCTTCGTGGCTACGCAACGTTTTGACCAGGGCGATCAAGTTGCGGTCGGTCATCATGGTCCAGCCCGGCGCGACGGTGAAGTCCGACGCCTCGCAGCCGGTCTCCTCCTTCAGCTCGCGCTTTACGCTGAAATCGAGATCGACCTTGCCGTCTATGACATCGCCCGGATCGGGCGTGCCGCAGGGGAAATAGATCCAGCCGGCGTTGGCGGTGTGCGGTCCCATGACGCCCAGCAGCACGGCGCCGTCGGCGGCAACGAGCGCGCCGGCGCCGAAGCAGTCATGAACGCCCGCCGATGCACGCCCCCAGGCGCGCCAGGCGGTGAAGCTGGCGTAGTCGGTTTCGAAATAGCGGCCGCGCAGCACGCCCCCGTCCAGCCGGCGATCGTACATGAGCAGCACCCGGCCGTTCCACAGGGCCGGTTTCTCGCGCTGAAGCTCGGCAAAATGGGCGTCGATCTCCGCCCGCCGCGCGTCGGCGAAGGGCCAGGGCTGGGGCGCGAAGGTCAGGTCCAGTCGGTCGACGGGAATAACGGTGGGCTCGGACATTGACGGCAATCGACGCGACCGCGCCGCCGCCGTCAAGCCTCGATCGTGCCTTCCGACACCAACACCGCGCCGCCGCCGACGGTGCCCGCGGTCAGCGCCCCGCCCTGGAGCGTCAGGCCGAGCCTGATCAGGCTCGGCCGGCCCATCTCGTAGCCCTGCTCGATGGTGACGCTGTGGGTGCCGTTGCCGAACCCGCCGAACCTGCCGAGCACGCCGGCAAAAGCCGCCGCCGCCGAGCCGGTGGCCGGGATCCTCCACCACGCCCATGACCGGCGCGAACATGCGGGCATGGAAGTCGTGGCCGGCTTCGACCGTCTCCCGGCTGAAGACGAAGAGCGCGCCATGGGGCGGCTCGGGGAGCGCGCTGTCGAAGACGGCCACGGTTGGCCCTGGCGCGGGCGACGGCATCGAGGCTCTTCACCGGCACGAAGGTGAAACCGTTGCCGGCCGACCAGCAGCTCGTCGGGAAATCGGCGAAGCCGATGTCGTCCACGGCGATCCCGAGCGCCTCGGCCAGCGTCGCCACCGGCGGCGGCGCGCCGGCCTCCGCCGGTAGCGCCGGCAGGTCGAAGGTCGCTTCGCCGCCGTCAGCCGTCGGCGTTACCCGGCACGGCACCGGCCCGACGCCCTCCTTGAGCACCATGGCGCGCGTTTGATCGCCGCCATCCAGACGGCCAAGCAGCACGGCGGTGCCCACCGTCGGATGGCCGGCAAAGGGCAGTTCGCGCGCGGGCGTGAAAATGCGCAGGAGGGCGCGGTGCGCCGCGTCCTGCGGCGGCAGCACGAACACCGTTTCCGACAGGTTGAACTCGCCGGCGATCGCCTGCATGGCGGCGGTGTCGAGCCCGTCGCTCTCCAGCACCACAGCGAGCGGGTTGCCGGCAAAGCGCCGGTCGGTGAAGACGTCGAGTGTGAAGAAGCGGCGTTTCATTTCGACGCTCGAGTTCGCGACGCGCGCATGGGCCATATGTTCGCAATATATCTAGCGCGCACGCCGACACGCGAATAATCAATATAATCGATGCGTCCTTGCGGATCGCTTATGCGGCGAGTTCTTCCGCTTCGAAGACCTCGCTCGGCTCGACGAACTCGTCCTGCGCGGCGATGAGCTGGATCTCGCGCGTGCCGGCCTCCGCCGTCATTTTCAACACGCCGAAGATGCTGGAGGCGGCGCGGCTCAGCGCCTCGCCGAGGCGGCCGCTGCGCAGGTAGTGCGCGTAGAACAAGGCGGCGATGGCGTCGCCCGCGCCGTTGACGACGAGCTGCAGCCGCGGCGTGCGCACACGGAAGCAGCGCTCGCCGTCCGACGCCAGCAGGTCGATGGCATCCTCCGGCGTCTCCTCCTCGCAATGCAGCGACGTCACCATGATGACGCGCGGCCCGAGCTCGTGCACCGCGTCAAGCGCGGCGCGCACTTGCACCAGCGTCTTGCTCTCGCGGCCGGCGAGGAAGTCGAGCTCGAAATGGTTGGGCGTGATGATGTCGGCCGCCGGCACCGCCTTTTCCTTGATGAATTCGGGGATACCCTGCGCGACGAAGATGCCGCGATCCTTGTCGCCGATCACCGGGTCGCAGCAGTAATGCGCCGAGGGATTGGCCTTGCGCACCGTCGCCACCGCCTCGAGGATCGCCGCGCCGATCTCGGCGCTGCCCATATAGCCGGAAAGCACGCCATCGCACTCACCGAGCACGCCGCGCTTTTCGATGCCGGCGGTGAGCTTGCGAATGAGATCGGCGTGGAACACCTCGCCCTGCCAGTCCTCGTAACCGGGATGGTTGGAGTATTGCAGGGTGTGGATCGGCCAGGCCTCCACGCCGATGCGCTGCAGCGGGAACACGGCGGCGGAATTGCCGACATGGCCGTAGGCGACGTGGGATTGGATGGAAAGGATGTTCATGGCGTTCTCCCTCTCCCCGCTTTAGCGGGGAGAGGTTAAGAGCGGCAACCCGGCGTCCTACTTGTTCGCCTGATCGACGAACTTGTTGGTGTAGGTCTTCGACAGGTCGATATGCGCCTTGGCGATGTCAGGCGACGACTTGGCGAACACGGCGAGCACGGCCTTGGCGCCCTTCGGGTCCATCTTGCCGTCGCTGGAATACATCGACATCGTGTTCTTCAGCGCCGCGATGTAGAGCTTCTTGTTCTTGGTGAACGCCGGCGGCATCTTGGCGGTGATCTCCTCAGCCGAATGCGAATGGATCCACTTCAGCGTCATGACGATGGCGTTGGTCATCGCCTGCGTTTCCTTCTGGTGCGAGGCGATCCAGCTCGCCTTGGTGTAGAGCGCGCCGCCCGGATACTGGCCGCCGAACACCTTGAGCGTGTCCTTCTGCGAGCGGGTGTCGCTCAGGATGCGCAGGTTCTTGTACTTGTTGGCGAGCACCGTCACCGCCGGGTCGAGCATGACGGCGGCATCGATCTGGCCCTGCTCCATGGCGGCAATCGCCGAACCGCCGAGACCGACGCCGATCACCGCGGCGGCGTTCTTGTCGACGCCGTTCTGGCTCAGCAGATACTTGAGGAAGAAGTCGGTGGACGAGCCGGGCGCGGACACGCCGACCTTCTTGCCGGCGAGGTCCTTGATCGACTTGATCTCGTTGGTGTGCTTGGGCGAGACCACCAGTACGAGGCCGGGGAAGCGGTCATAGACCACGAAGGCCTGCAGGCCCTGCCCCTTGGGCGCGAGCTCGACACAGTGGTCGAAATAGCCGGACACAACGTCGGCGGAACCGCCGAGCACGGCCTTGAGCGCCGTCGAGCCGCCCTTGAACTGGACGACGTCGACGTCGACGCCGGCCTTCTTGTACATGCCGAGCTGGTGGGCCAGCATGGTGGGCAGGTAGCACAGGCACGAGGCGCCGCCGATGGCGAGCGTGACCTTCGGCATCTGCGCGAACGCAAAGCCGGTCGACAACACCAGGGCGGCGAGCGAAACGCCGAGCCGCCGCAATAACTTGTTACGCATGGATGTCCTCCCTTTCGGAACCGCAGCCTGGAGCCGCTGTTGGGCGCGGACCATAAATCAGCGGCGCGGCGCTGCCTAGCGGTATTCAATATGGCAGATGCGACCCGGCCGCACCCCCGGCGTCAGGGCCGCGCGTCGGCGGGCGCCGGGCGCCAGACCAAGAGCCGCTTCTCGACCAGGGTGACGATCATGTCGATCACGATGACGAAGGCGGCGAGCACGAACATACCGGCGAACACGCCGGCGACGTCGAACACGCCCTCGGCCTGCTGGATGAGATAGCCGAGGCCGGCGGCGGAGCCGAGATATTCGCCCACCACAGCACCAACAACAGCAAAACCAACAGAAGTATGCAGCGAGGAGAACATCCACGACAGCGCCGAGGGCCAGTAGACGTGGCGCATGAGCTGCCGCTCGCTCATACCCAGCATGCGGGCATTGGCGAGCACCGTCGGCGAGACTTCCTTGACGCCCTGGTAGACATTGAAGAACACGATGAAGAAGACGAGCGTCACGCCTAGCGCCACCTTCGACCAGATGCCGAGGCCCAGCCAGAGCGTGAAGATCGGCGCCAGCACCACGCGCGGCAGAGCGTTGGCCATTTTGACGTAAGGGTCGAAGACGGCGTTGGTGCGCGGCTGGCGCGCGAACCAGAAGCCGACCAGCACGCCGCCGATCGAGCCGATGACGAAGGCGAGGATGGATTCCTCCAGCGTCACCCACAGGTGCTTCCAGATGATGCCGCTCACGAACCAGTCGACGATCTGCTTGGCGACGTCCACCGGATTGGAGAAGAAGAACGGCGGCAGCACGACGTGGCCGAAGATCGGATAGGTCGTCAGCACATACCACAGCGCGAGGAAGACGACCGCGACCAGGATTTGCAGCGCGAGGAGGTTAAGGCGGGACATGATCACGCTCCCTCCATCTGCGCGTAGCCTTTGACGACTTCCGCCTTGAGCTTGTGCCAGATGTCGCGGTGCAGGTCGTGAAAGGCGGCGTCGAGCTTCACCTCGGAGATGTCGTCGCGCGGGCGCTTCAGCGGCACCCGCCAGTCGCCGATGATGCGCGAGGCCGGGCCCGCCGACATGATCACCACCCGGTCCGACAAGGCGATCGCCTCTTCGAGATCGTGGGTGACGAACAGCACCGCCTTGCGGTCGGCGCTCCACAGCTCCAGCAGCAGGTTGCCCATGATCTGCCGGGTCTGCGCGTCGAGCGGCCCGAACGGCTCGTCCATGAGCAGGATCTTGGGATCGCGGATCAGCACCTGCGCCAGCCCCACGCGCTTGCGCTGGCCACCCGAAAGCATGTGCGGATAGCGGTCGCCGAAAGCGCCGAGCCCCACCTTCTTCAGCCATGCCTGCGCGCGCGGACGCGCCTCGCCGGCCCGCACCCCCGCCGTCTCCAGCCCAATGGCGACGTTTTCCAGCGCCGTCTTCCAGGGGAACAGCGCGTCGGCCTGGAACAGATAGCCGGCCTGCGTGTTGAGCGCCGCGAGCGGCGCCCCGAAAATATCGACCCGGCCGGCCGCCGGCGCCAGCAGCCCGGCGGCGATGTTCAGAAGCGTGGACTTGCCGCAGCCGGTCGGCCCTACGATGGCGACGAATTCGCCGTCCGCCACGTGCAGGGTCGCCTGTTGCACGGCCGTGAAGGTGCCGCCGCCGGCCACGCGGAAGGCGACGTCCACCGCGCTGAGCGCGACGGCGGTCTGCTGAGGCATGCCTGCACCCTCAGTCACGCCCACACCTCGCCATTTCAGGTTTCAGCGTCTCAAACATTCCCGTGCGCCCGGCCGTTCACCGCAGCACTAGTAGCGGCTCGGCCCGCCCTTGCAAACGGGTTTCGCCGCCGCAGGGCTCTCCTAAACGAAATCGCCGGGGCGGACCCCGGCGATGACGTTTTCTTTTGAAGCGCCTCGCGGCTAGTTCTTGCTCTTGTCGACCAGCGCACGCTCCTTGATCCACGGCATCATGTCGCGCAGCTTGGCGCCGACCTGCTCGGCCTGATGCTCGGCGAGCTTGGCGCGCGTCGCCTTGAACGAGGTCTGGTTGACCTTGTTCTCCAGCATCCAGTCGCGGGTGAAGCGGCCGGACTGGATGTCGTCGAGCACGCGCTTCATCTCCGCGCGCGTCTCCTGCGTGATGATGCGCGGCCCGGTGACGTATTCGCCGTACTCGGCGGTGTTCGAGACCGAGTAGTTCATGTTGGCGATGCCGCCTTCGTAGATCAGGTCCACGATCAGCTTCATCTCGTGGATGCACTCGAAATAAGCCATCTCGGGTGCGTAGCCGGCCTCGCACAAAGTGTCGAAGCCCGCCTTCATCAGCTCGACCACGCCGCCGCACAGCACCGCCTGCTCGCCGAAGAGGTCGGTCTCGCACTCTTCCTTGAAGCTGGTCTCGATGACGCCGGCGCGGCCGCCGCCGATCGCCGCGGCGTAGGACAGGCCGAGGTCATGCGCGTTGCCGGAGGCGTCCTGGTGCACCGCCAGCAGGCACGGCACGCCGGCGCCGCGCTGATACTCCGAGCGCACGGTGTGGCCGGGGCCCTTGGGCGCGACCATCAGCACGTCGATGCCCTTGCCGGCCTCGATCAGGTTGAAGTGGATATTGAGGCCGTGCGCGAACATGATCGCGGCGCCTTCCTTGAGGTTGGGCGCGATGTGCTCGTTGTAGATTTCGGCCTGCAGCTCGTCGGGCGTGAGCATCATCATGACGTCGGCCCACTTGGCGGCCTCGGCCACTTCCATGACCTTGAGCTTCTCGCCCTGGGCCTTCTTGACGCCGGCGGAGGTCTTGCGCAGCGCGACCACGACCTCCTTCACGCCGGAATCGCGCAGGTTGAGCGCGTGGGCATGGCCCTGGCTGCCGTAGCCGACAATGGCGACCTTCTTGCCCTTGATCAGGTTCAGGTCGGCGTCGCGATCGTAGTAAACTCGCATGATGATCCTCTAGAATTCGACCAAGGTCCGGCAAGCCGGACCTTGGTCTCACCTTGTTATTTGAGCATGATCTTTTCCGGAAACCGGTTTCCATCCCCGATCAGGCCGGGGACAGGCTTTTCGGGATCATGCTCCAGCCCCGGAAATGTCGGCCATGCTTCTAGGACGCCCCGGGACCGCCGACAAGGCCCGGTGTCCTTTAGTTTTGCCCCTTGATTTCACCCCTCGAGCAGCATCGGCACGATGCTGACCACCAGAAGCAGCCCCATGGCGATGTTGAACAGCCGGGCGCGGGCCGGATCGCGCAGCAGGCGCCTGAGCGCCACGCCGAAGCTCGCCCAGGTCGTCACCGAGCCGGCGGTCACGATCCCGAACACCGCCACCATGACGGCGAGGTCCCGGGCCTCGTGGCCGGGCCTGAGGTAGATGGCAAGGGCGCTGATGGCGGCCACCAGGCCCTTGGGATTGATCCACTGGAACGCCGCCGCCTGCCAGAAGGTGAAGGGCCGCGCCGGGCCACCGCCGGCGTCGCGCGCCAAGTGGGCGGTCGCGACTTTGTAGGCGAGCCAGAGCAGATAGGCGCTGCCCACGATCTTGATCACGATCTGCAACTGCGGCACCGCGGCGAAAACGAGTCCGAGCCCCGCGCCGGAGGCCAGCACCAGCACCATGAAGCCGACCGTGACGCCGGCCATATGCGGGACAGTGCGGCTGAAACCGAAATTCACGCCGGAGGCCGCCAGCATGACGTTGTTCGGCCCCGGTGTGAACGCCATCGCAACGGCGAAGGTCACGAGCGGAAGGAGGATGTTGACGGGCATTTGCTCAACAACGCACTCACGTCATGGTTTCTCAGGCGGCGCGGCGTGCGGCGCGACTGTGATGCCGAGCAAAGCCGCCAACCGGCCGCGGATGTCGGCCATTACCGGCTCCGGCAGAACACCGACGATGTCGCAGCCGCGCCTCCAACGATCAACCGACTTAATTTGATCGACCAGGACCGCGCCGCTGATCGGAAGCCCCTGTGGCAGAACGACCTTGAACGGATAAGGAGTCAGATTTGATGTAATCGGACAGACGACGACGAACGGCGTCTTCGCGTGATAGCCGTAGGGACTCAAAACGACCGCCGGCCGATTTCCCGATTGTTCGTGACCGACGCGAGGGTCGAAATTGACCCGAGCCAGGTAGCCCCGATCCGGAATGTCATCGTCCGGATTTGGAATAGTCATCTTCGATGATCTCAGCGCCGGTGGGAGGCCATTCTTCCATTTCCGGGATACTGTCAGGGGCGATTTGGGCCAGCAAATCCTCCAGCCGGTGACTGGTGACAGACGGTATCGGTCTCATGTGCAATTGACCCCCAGCGATCCAGATTTCGACCTCGCTACCGGGCGCGACCCGCAAGTCCTCCAAAACGGACTTAGGCAGGCGCACCGCGGCGCTGTTCCCCCATTGTGCAACCACTGCTCTCATGAGAGGCTCCCTCCTTTCGGATATACAATGTATATCCGAAGCCGGCCGGCGTCCAGGACTCACCCCTCCCCCGGCCCGCGCCGTATCGCCGCGATGCCGGTGCGCGCCACCTCGACCAGGCCGAGCGGCAGCATCAATTCGATGAACTGTTCGATCTTGTCGCTCTTGCCGGTGATCTCGAACACGAAGCTCTCGGTGGTGGCGTCGATCACGCGCGCCCGGAAAGCATCCGCCAGCCGCAGCGCCTCGACCCGGTGCTCGCCCCTGCCCTTGACCTTCACCATGGCGAGCTCGCGCTCGAGCGAGTTGCCGGCGAGCGTCATGTCGGTGACGAGGTGCACCGGCACCAGCCGGTCGAGCTGGTTCTTGATCTGCTCGATCACCATCGGCGTGCCGGTGGTAACGATGGTGATAAGCGAGAGGTGCTGCTGGTGCTCGGTCTCCGACACCGTGAGCGACTCGATATTGTAGCCGCGGCCGGAGAACAGCCCGATGACGCGCGCCAGCACCCCCGGCTCGTTGTCGACCAGGACCGATAGCGTATGGGTCACGATGCCTTCGTTGACCGACTTTGCCGGATAGTGCGAGGTGCTCGAAGCCACGTTGGTATTTGCGTTCACGGTCTTGGTCCTTGTTCCGTCTGACAGCGCGTGTGACGACGCCTACACCAGCATCTTGCCTTCCTCGGTGATCGCCTCCTCGATGTCCTCGGCGGCGCCGCTGAGCAGCATCTCGTTGTGGGCGCGGCCCGACGGGATCATCGGGAAGCAATTCTCCGCCGGATCGACCACGCAGTCGAACAGCACCGGCCGGTCGACGTCGATCATCTCCTTGATGGCGTGGTCGATGTCGCCCGGCTTCTCGCAGCGGATGCCGACGGCGTGCATGGCCTCGGCGAGCTTGACGAAATCCGGCAGCGCCTCGGAATAGCTCTCCGAGTATCGGCCGCCGTGCAGCAGTTCCTGCCACTGGCGCACCATGCCCATGTAGCCGTTGTTGAGGATGAAGATCTTGACCGGCAGCCGGTACTGCACCGCGGTCGAGAGCTCCTGCATGGTCATCTGCACCGACGCTTCGCCGGCGATGTCGATGACGAGCGAGCCCGGGTGCGCAAGCTGCACGCCGACCGACGCCGGCAGGCCGTAGCCCATGGTGCCGAGGCCGCCGGAGGTCATCCAGCGGTTGGGCTCGTTGAAGCCGTAGAACTGCGCCGCCCACATCTGATGCTGGCCGACCTCGGTGGTGATGAAGGTGTCGCGATCCTTGGTCAGTTCGTAGAGGCGCTGGATGGCGTATTGCGGCTTGATCACCTCGTTCGACTGGCGATAGGCGAGCGAGTTGCGCGCGCGCCATTTGTCGATCTGCTTCCACCAGTCGCCGAGCGCCTTGCCGTCGGCCTGCTTGGCCTGCGTGCGCCACAGCCGCACCATGTCTTCCAGGACGTGCGCGCAGTCGCCGATGATCGGCAGGTCCACGTGCACGTTCTTGTTGATCGAGGAGGGATCGATGTCGATGTGGATCTTGCGCGAGCCGGGCGAGAAGGCGTCGAGCCGCCCGGTGATGCGGTCGTCGAAGCGCGCGCCGACGCACACCATGACGTCGCAATCGTGCATCGCCATGTTGGCTTCCAGCGTGCCGTGCATGCCGAGCATGCCCAGCCACTGCTTGTCGGCGGCGGGGTAGGCGCCGAGCCCCATCAGCGTGGAGGTGATCGGGAAGCCGGTGAGCTTGACCAGTTCGCGCAGCAGGTCGCTCGCCGCCTTGCCGGAATTGATAACGCCGCCGCCGGTGTAGAACATCGGCTTCCTGGCGGACGCCATCATCTCCACCGCCTGCCGGATCTTGTCCATGTCGCCCTTGACCTTGGGCTTGTAGCCGGAGTGCGGGTTGTCCTTCGGCTTGAAATAGGCGCCGGTGGCGAACTGGACGTCCTTCGGGATGTCGACCACCACCGGGCCGGGCCGGCCGCTGGCGGCGATATGGAACGCCTCGTGCAGAACCTGCGGCAGGTCGTCGACCGTCTTCACCAGGTAATTGTGCTTGGTGCACGGCCGGGTGATGCCGACGGTGTCGGCCTCCTGGAAGGCGTCGTTGCCGATGAGGTGGGTCGGCACCTGGCCGGTGATGCAGACGATCGGGATCGAGTCCATCAGGGCGTCGGTGAGGCCCGTGACCGCGTTGGTGGCGCCGGGACCGGAGGTCACAAGCACGCAGCCGACCTTGCCGGTGGAGCGCGCGTAGCCCTCCGCCGCATGCACCGCGCCCTGCTCGTGGCGCACCAGGATGTGCCGGACGTCCTTCTGCGCAAACAGCGCGTCGTAGATCGGCAGCACCGCGCCGCCCGGATAGCCGAACAGGTGTTTGACCCCCTGGTCTGCGAGCGCTTGGATCACCATCTCGGCGCCGGTCATTTCGCGTGTCATGGTCGTCGTCCTTGCCTTCGTCAGTCTCGTTATCGCCCGCTCGTGTTGTTTCGATGCCGTCTCGATGCCGTCCGGCCAATAAAAAAGGCCCCTAGGAGGGCCTGTTCGGACGCTTTCCCATGGCAATAGCCCTCAAGGGCCGCCGGGAGGCGTCCGAACCCCTACTACGAGGATAATAATGTTGCGCACCATTGTTTCCGCCTGAAGTTTCGTTGCGCGCGTTATAGGAAGGGCGCTCAGCGTGGTCAAGGCCAAACTACGCCCTTTCGGGCATCGGCGCCAGGACCCGGGCCGGCGCCGGACAGTCACTTTTGATGTCGCGGGCGCGGCCCTTTGATGTCGTGGCCGCGGCCCTTGGGCCGGCGCAAGGGGCGGCAGCCTTGCGAGTGGCCGCCCCCCTGCCTTTGGCGCGGTGCCTCAGGCGGCGGCGCTGACGTCGTCGGCGTCGGTTGCCTGGCCGGCGCCGGCACCGAGCTTGAAGTAGGCGACGCGCTGCGCCATGTCGGTGGACTGGTGCTCCAGCGTCTTGGCGGTCGCCGCGTTCTCCTCGACCAGCGCCGAGTTCTGCTGCGTCGCCTCGTCGAGCTGCGTCAGCGCCTGGTTCACCTGATCGATCCCCAAGGCCTGCTCGTTGGTCGTCGTCGCGATGTCCGCCACGATGGCCGACACGTCGCTGATCTGCTCCACGATCTTGGTCAGCGCCTCGCCGGCCTGGTTGACCAGCGCCACGCCGTCCTTCACCTGACCCGAGCTGTTGGCGATCAGCGCCTTGATGTTCTTGGCCGCTTCCGACGAGCGCTGCGCCAGGCTGCGCACCTCGGTCGCCACCACCGCGAAGCCGCGGCCGGCGTCGCCGGCGCGCGCCGCTTCCACGGCCGCGTTGAGCGCCAGGAGGTTGGTCTGCCGCGCGATCTCGTCGATGACGCTGGTGATCTCCGATATCTCGTCGGACGACGCCTCGATCTTCGACATGGCGTCGACCGTGTTGCCGACCACCTTGGTGCTGTTGTCGGCGACCGTCTGCATGCTGGACGCGAACTCGTTGGCGCGCTGCGCGTTCTCGGCGTTCTTCTTGACGCTCGATGCCATCTCCAGCAGGGAGGCCGTGGTCTCCTCCAGGCCCGCCGCCTGCTCCTCGGTGCGCTGCGACAGGTCGGTGGTGGCGGCGGAGATCTCCACCGCCGCATTGGCGACGTCGTTGGTCGCCGCGATGATGCCGGCGACGGTATCGGCGAGGCGGTCGACGGTGCTGTTGAAGTCCGCGACGAGCTGGCGATAGGCCTCCGGCACGTCGTCGTCCATGCGCACGGTCAGGTCGCCGTCCGACAGCCGCGCCAGACCGTTGCCGAGGGCGCCGATGAGGCTGGCGAGCTGTTCGGCGCCGCGCGCCTGCTCCAGCGCCGCCTGGCGCTCGGCTTCGAGCTGCTTCTGGCGCTCGGCGTCGGCTTCTTCCTTCAACTTGGCGCTACGCGCCTGCTCGGCCTGCACCTGCTCCTGCGAGGTCATCATCTTCTGGCGCTCTTCCTCGACCCTGGATTCCAGCAGCGCGACCTGCTCGGCGCGCTCGCGCTCCTTGTTGCGCTCCGCCTCGTCGAGGGCGGCGCGGGTCTGGTCGAGCGATCTCAGCAGCCGGCCGAGCTCGTCGCGGCGCTTGGTGACGACCGGCTGCGAAAAGTCACCGGCGGCGATGGTCTCCGACGTCTTCATGGCGTTGCGGATCGGGCGGCTGAACGAAGCCGCCATCAGCACCGCCGCCCCGAGCCCCGCCACGACCGCGGCAATGGCCAGGATGATCAGGTTTCGCTTCGATTTGGCCGCCGTCGCATCCGCCGCGGCCTTGAAATTGGCGCCGTACATGTTCGCGTTGCCGGCGATCATGTCGAGTTCGTCGCTCAGCGTGTTACCGTCGTCGACGACCGTCTGCGCCGCTGGTTTCTTGGCATCCGCCGTAGCCGGCTTCAGATACGCCATCGCGGCTTTGTGCCATTCCTGCGCCATCGGCACGATCTGGTCGATGCCGTCGTTGAAGCCCTGGGCGTTCGCCAACCGCTTCTTGACCGTGTCCATGTTGTCGCCCAGCTCCGCCATGAACTGGTCGACATTCTGGAGAGCCTCCGCGCTCGCCGGCTTGTTCAGCAGGATGGATTTCTCCACGCTGCGGCGCGCCTTTTCGAATCCCACTTGCGCCGACCGCGCGGCGCTGGCGGCCGCCATGGGCCCGTCATGAAGGCCGGAAACGAGCGCGCTCGTCGATGTAATGAGCTGGTAGCCGTAGCCCGCGACGCCCGCCGCCAGCAGGACGACGATGCTGAAAGACAGAAGAAGCTTGATGCGAATCGACATGAGCGCTCTCTTTTTATGATGAAGGGCTCGCTCCGTCGTCGGTCGTCGCGGTCTTTTGGAAGCGCCGCGATCGTGAACGGTCCCTCATCCCCCACGATTAACGCAAATACCGCGCAACCTTTGAGAACTGCTTAACCAGTGCGGAATTCCTGTAATTTTATCTTGTTGTCCTCGATTAGGACCCTTGCGCGCGGCCGAACGGCCGGGCTTCCGGACGGCGTTCGCCGCGAAATCGGCCTTTCTTCAGCCCAAAGCGCCCAAGATTTCGCCCTGCGCCGCCTCGGCGTCCATCCAGGGCCATTCCTTCATCTGGTTGCGGAACCAGGTGAGCTGGCGCTTGGCGTAGCGGCGGGTGTCCATCACGCTGCCGGCGGCCGCGTCTTGCAGCGAGATCTCGCCGCGCAGATGGCGGATCAGCCAGGGTACGCCGTGCGCCTTCATCGCCGGCAGCATCGGGTCGAGCTTGCGGGCCTCGAGCGCCCGCACCTCGTCCAATGCACCAGCCTGCAGCATGGCCGCGAAGCGGGCCTCGATGCGGCGCACGAGCTCGGCGCGTTCGCAGGTGACGAAAACCTTCGCCACGCGCCCGGGGTCGATGAGCGGCGGCAGCCCCTCGCTGTGCCAGTCGGTCAATGACCGACCCGTCGCCAGCACGACTTCGAGCGCGCGCGAGATGCGTGCGCGGTCGTTGGGCATCAGACGATGGGCCGTCGCCGGGTCGCGTTCGAGCAGCTCTTCGTAGAGCGGACGCACGCCGTCGCTCTGCAGCCGCCCGCGAACCGCGGCGCGGATGTCGGCGGGCACCGGCGGCACCGCCGCAAGCCCCGCGGTCAACGCCTTGAAATAGAGCCCGGTACCGCCGACCAGGATCGGGGTACGGCCCCCACTTGCGCACGCGGCCAGCACCCCGGCCACGTCCCGGCACCAGCGCCCCACCGAATAGTTTTCCGCCGCGTCGACTTGACCGTAGAGCCGGTGCGGCGCGCGCGTTTCTTCCTCGCGGCTCGGGCGCGCGGTGATGACGCGCAGGTCGCGATAGACTTGCATGGAGTCGGCATTGACGATCGCGCCGCCGAGCCGCCCGGCAAGCCGCAACGCCAGCGCCGACTTGCCGCTGGCGGTGGGGCCTGCAATAAGCACCACCCGTCCAACTTCGTGCGCCAAATGACCGCTCCCCTTACGCATGTCGCAACCGTGATCGCCGCCGGCGCGATCGACGGCGCCGCCGTCGGCCGGGTGCGTGCCGCGCTGATCGAGACCGGCGAACCGCAGCCGCTGGGGCCGGATGCCGCCGACATTCCCTTTAGCGCGGATCACGCGGTCGACCAACGCACCCTCGCCGCCGCGTTGCGCGCGGCCGCCACCGCGCCCGTCGACGTGGTGGTGCAGCCGGCCGCGAACCGGCGCAAGAAGCTGTTCCTCGCCGACATGGACTCCACCATGATCGGCCAGGAATGCATCGATGAGCTCGCCGACTACGCCGGCCTCAAGGCCTATGTCGCGGCGATCACCGAGCGTGCCATGCGCGGCGAGATCGACTTCGAGCCGGCCTTGCGCGAGCGCGTTGCGCTGCTCAAGGGCATCCCGCTGTCGGTGATCGACGACGTGATCGAAAAGCGCATCACGCTCACGCCCGGCGCGCGCGCGCTCGTCGCCACCATGCGCGCCAACGGCGCCTTCACCTGCCTCGTCTCCGGCGGCTTCACGCTCTTCACCAACCGCGTCGCCGCCATGGTCGGTTTCGACGAGACCCGCGCCAATGTCCTCGAACGCGAAGGCGAGACGCTCGCCGGCACCGTGACGGAGCCGATCTTCGGCCGCCAGTCGAAGCTCGCGGCCCTGCACGAACTGACCGCCGCGCGCGGCCTCGCGCGCGCGGACACGCTCGTCGCCGGCGACGGCGCCAACGACCTCGCCATGATCGCGGAGGCGGGCCTCGGCGTCGCCTACCATGCCAAGCCGAAAGTGGCGGAAGCCGCCGCCGCGCGCATCGACCACGGCGACCTCACCGCGCTGCTTTACGTGCAGGGCTACCGGCGGGATGAGTTCGTGGATGCCGAATAAAGGCAACGCACCCGACTGAAAAAATGGCCGGGACAAGCCCGGCCATCTCAACTATCCGGGTTGGCGCGCAACCTTACTCCAACTTCAGCGGCACGAAGGTCGTGTTGCCCTCCGGCGTGACCACGAGCAGCAGCACGGTCTGCTTGCCGTCCTTGCGCAGCGTGGCGATGCGCTTTTCAAGATCGGCGGCGGTGCCGACCGGGTCCTGCTGCACCTCGGATATCACCATGCCCGGCATCAGGTGCTGGTCGGCGGCTTCCGAATCCGGCTTGACGCCGGTGATCAGCACGCCCTTCACGCCGTCCTTGATGTGGTGCTTCTTGCGCAGCGCCGCCGTCAGGTCGGCGAGATCGAGGCCGAGCGCCTTCTTCACCGCCGGCTGCTCCTGCGGCGGGTTGTCCTTGTTCGGTGTCAGCGCGGCCTGCTTCTCTTCCTTCAGCCGGCCGAGCTTCACGCGCTTGGTGACTTCCTTGCCCTTGCGGAGCACGACGACGTCGACTTCCTTGCCGACCGGCGTGTCCGCCACGATGCGCGGCAGGTCGCGCATCTCTTTCACGTCCTGGCCGTCGAACTTGACGATGACGTCGCCGGTCTCGATGCCGGCCGGCTTGGCCGGCCCCTTGTCGTCGACCCCCGCCACCAGCGCGCCGCGCGGCGGCTTGATGTTGAGGCTGTCGGCGACCTCGTCGGTCACGGTCTGGATCTTCACGCCGAGCCAGCCGCGCCGCACCTCGCCGTATTCGCGCAATTGGTCGATCACGGGACGCACGGTGTTCGACGGCACCGCGAAGCCGATGCCGATCGAGCCGCCCGACGGCGAGATGATGGCGGTGTTGACGCCGATCACCTGCCCGTCGAGATTGAACAGCGGCCCACCCGAGTTGCCGCGGTTGATGGCGGCGTCGGTCTGGATGTAGTTGTCATACGGTCCCGAGCGGATGTCGCGGTTGCGCGCCGAAACGATGCCGGCGGTCACCGTGCCGCCGAGGCCGAACGGGTTGCCGATGGCGATCACCCATTCGCCCAACCGCAGCTTGTCCGAGTTGCCGAACTTCACCGCCTTGAGCGGGTGCGGCGGGTTGACCTTCAGCAGCGCCAAGTCGACCTTGGTGTCGCGGCCGACGATCTTGGCGCGCAGGGTGGCGCCGTCATTGAAGATGACGTCGACCTCGTCGGAATCGGCGATGACGTGGTTGTTGGTCACCACGTAGCCCGCCGGATCGATGACGAAGCCGGAGCCGAGCGAATTGACCCTGCGCTTGGGCCCGCCGCTCTCGCCCTGCCGCTTCTTGAATTCCTTGAACAGGTCGCCAAGCGGCGAATTCGGCGGCAGTTGCGGCAGGTCGCTCATGTCCACGGACTGCTTGGTGGAAATGTTGACCACCGCATCGAAGACCTGCTGGGCGACGTCGGCGATCGCCTCGGGGCCGCGCGCCTGGGCGGGCGCGGCAAAGGCCGGCCAGAGCAGGACGGCCGCGGCAAGCAAGACCATACCCATGCGGCCGGCACGCGTACGCTGAAGGAAAGCGCCCATGGGCGTCTTGGCTCCTGGAAATAGGTTGCAACGAGAGTGCGCCTGCCATCGAGGCGATTCAAGGGCAGCGCCCCTCATATCGGTACCGTGTGGAACGCGTGCAAGGCCCGGATTCGGGGCTGAATCGATCGCCGGCAGCGCCGGGAGGCACGGGTTTCGCACGCGCGGGCGCGACGGCCGGTTTCCGGCACGGCGACCCGCCTCTCGCGCCACGCGCGGACCACGCGCCTCACCCGAGGCCGAGGCCCCGCACCAGCCAAACCAGCACCAATCCGATGACCGCGGCGGCGATGCCGAGCATCCGCAGCGACTGGTCGGGCGTCTCCAGCACGCTCAGCATCGCCTTCTTGGCGTGCCCGGGAAAGGCCGCGAAGATGAGGCCTTCGATGACGAACACCAATCCGAGCGCGGCCAGGAAGTCGTTCATGCCGGGCCGCGCCTCCTGACAAGCCTACTGCGCGGGCGCCGGCGGCGTGCCGGCCTTGGCCGGGGCCGGCGTCGTCGTGGCCTCCACCGGCGCCTTCCCGAACGGATCGTTGAAGAAGCGGAAGAAGCTCGAGTCCGGCCCGAGGACGTAGCGGGTGTCGTTGTGCTTGAGGCCGCTCCGGTAGGCCTGCATCGACCGGTAGAAATCGAAGAACTTCGGGTCCTGGGTGTAGGCCTTGGCGTAGATCTCGTTGCGCTTGGCGTCGCCCTCGCCGCGGATCTGCTCCGCCTTCGATTTGGCGTTGGCGATCAGGACCGTGACCTGGCGGTCGGCCTGCGAGCGGATTTCCTGCGCCCGCTGCTGGCCTTGCGCGCGGTATTCGGCCGCCTCGCGCTGGCGCTCGGTCTGCATGCGGCGGTAAACCGCCTGGCTGTTCTGCTCGGGCAGATCGGCGCGGCGGATACGCACGTCGACCACCTGGATGCCGTAGCTTTGCGCCTCATGGTCGAGCAGTTCCTGGATGCGTTCCATCAAGGAGGCGCGCTTGTCGCGCACCACGTCAATGAAGCTTGATTCACCCAACACGCGGCGCAGCGCCGAATTGAGCAGAATCTCGAGCTGCGAGTTGGCCGCCGCCGTGGAACCGAGCGTCTGGTAGAAGCGCAGCGGACTCTTGATCCGATAGCGCGCGAAGGCGTCGACCACCAGCCGCTTCTGGTCGGAAGCGATGATTTCCTGCGTCGGCGCCTCAAGATCGAGGATGCGCTTGTCGATGGTAATCACGCTGTCGACGAACGGCATCTTCACGTGCAGCCCGGGCTGGTTGACCACACGCACCACCTTACCGAGCCGCACCACCAGCGCCTGCTGGGTCTGGTAGACGGTGAACAGCGCGCTGTAGGCAACGATCAGGGCGGCGGCGATCAGGACGACGATGACGCCGCCGATGACATTCAACCTCATTGGCCGCCTCCAGACTGGTTCTGCGACGAACTGCCGCTCGACGGCGAGGCGCCACTTTTCGACGACGACGGCGCCTTTGGCCCCGACAGTTCCTTGAGCGGCAGATACGGCACGACGCCGGAGCCCTTCTGGCCTGTATCCATGATCACCTTGTCGCTGTTGCCGAGGACACTCTCCATCGTCTCCAGGTACATACGCTGGCGGGTGACGCCGGGCGCCTTCTTGTACTGCTGGTAGATCTTGAGGAAGCGCGAGGTGTCGCCGGTGGCTTCCGCCACGGTCTGCTCCTTGTAGGCCTCCGCCGCCTGGACGATCTGCGCGACCTTGCCGCGCAACTCAGGCACGACGCGGTTGGCGTAGGTCTGCGCCTCGTTGACCGAGCGGTCGAGGTCGATGCGCGCGGCCTGCACGTCACGGAAGGCGTCGATCACCTGCTTGGGCGGGTCGACCTTCTGCAACTGCACCTGGGTGATGTCGATGCCGGCGCCGTAATGGTCGAGCGTCTTCTGCATCAACTGCTGGACGGCGGTCTCGGTCACCTGACGCGCGCCGGTCAGAAGCGGTCCGATATCGGAGCGGCCGACCACCTCGCGCATGGCGCTCTCCGCCACCGCCTTCACCGTGCCGGCCGGGTGCTGGATGTTGAAAAGGTAATCGCCGACACCGGTCGGCTTGACCTTCCAGAACACCGAGAAATTGACGTCGACGATGTTCTCGTCGCCGGTCAGCATCAGGCTTTCCTGCGGCACCTCGCGCATGACGGGGTTGGTGCTGCCGGTATTGATCTGGCGCATGCCGATGTCGATCTTGTTGACGCGCAGCGCCTTGGGCGTAAGCGCGGTCTCGATCGGCCACGGCAGATGATAGTGCAGGCCCGGCTGCACCTGGCGCACTTCCTGGCCGAATCGCAGCACCACGCCGAGTTCGTCGGGGTTGACGCGGAAGAAGCCCGACGCGCCCCACAGCGCAATCGCAGCGACCACCAGCAGCACGAGACCCTTGCCGCCCATGCTGCCGCCCGGCAGGACGCTGCGCAGGCGGTCCTGGCCGCGGCGCAGCATCTCCTCCAGATCGGGGCTCGAAGGACCCTGCTGCTGCGGTCCGGAGCCCCAGGGGCCCTTGCCGCCGCCCGAGCCGCCCCAAGGGCCGCCGCCCTGATTGCTCCATGGCATTATGCTGATCTCCTCGGCTGCAGCGTCAACGAAACCCGCCAGCCTCGTTTTTCGGGGAGGGTTATAGGGGAGCCGCGCCCGCGTCGCAACGCGCCCGGATGCCGCGTTGTCGTGCTCGTTCAGCGCCTTAAATAGGCCGTCACGCTGAAATCGGCGCTGTCGTCCGGGCCACCCTCGTGCTTCCGGCGCGAAACTACCCGCCATACCGCCGAATCGATGGGCGGAAACCGCACGTCGCCGGCCGGCGCAGCGTGCACATGGGTGATTTCGAGCCGGTCCGCAACGGGCATGGCGGCGAGGAAGATGTCGCTGCCGCCGATGACCATGATCTCATCGGTGCCGCGCGCCTCGGCGTCCTTGCGGGCGGCGTCGAGCGCGGCCTCGAAACTCGGCACCACCAGCGCGCCGTGGGCGGCGAAATGCGGGTCGCGCGTGATGACGATGTTGGTCCGGCGCGGCAACGGCCGGCCGATGGACTGCCAGGTCTTGCGTCCCATCAGCACCGGCTTATCGATGGTGAGCGCGCGGAAATGCTTGAGATCGGACTTCAGCCGCCACGGCATGCCGCCGGCGGCGCCGATCACGCCATTCTCCGCCACCGCCGCGACCAGGACCACCTTCATTTCACCGATATCCTTGTGCCGCGAAGCGGCTGAGCGCGTCGCCGCTCAGGCGGCAGAATTTCCATTCGTCCTTCACCTGCGCCCCGATCGATTTGTAGAACGCGATCGCGGGCGCGTTCCAGTCGAGCACCGCCCACTCGAAGCGCGCCCAGCCTTCGTCGACACAGCGGCGCGCCAGCTGCTTCAAGAGCGCCTTGCCGAGTCCCCTGCCCCTAAATTCCGGCCGCACGAACAGGTCCTCGAGATAAATGCCGTGGCGGCCGCGGAACGTCGAGAAGTTCAGAAACCAGACCGCGAAGCCGGCGGGCCGGCCGTCCCATTCGGCGATGTCGCAATGAAGCCGCGGCGCGTCGCCGAACAGCGCCGCCGCGATCGTCTCTTCGCTGGCGTCGACTTCATGCGTGAGCTTTTCATATTGGGCGAGCTCGCGCACCAGCGCCAAAACCAGCGCGCTATCGGCGGGCCGCGCCGCGCGGATTTGATGGCTCACGCTGCTACCCTGGCTTTGATCGAAGCAATTGTCGCCCATATTTCATTTGCTACTCCCACCGCTTGTAAAGCTCAGCAAGCTTGGGCGGAGGGTCCCACCATTCATCGGCATGGTTGGGCGGCGCCAAAGACGTATACATGCGCGGCCAGAGCATGCGCACCGGGCGGTTGAAAACCGAGCGCAATTGCGATTCCGCGATACGGCCAGAACTCACCGCATCAGCCATGCTTTCTAAGAATACGAATAGCTGTTTCAGGATTGCCAGGGCACTGGCTGCTTCCGGGTCATAAGGATCAAGCGAGGACTTACCCAGCATCTCCCGCGCCGCCACAAGATCCGAGCTTTCCCAGGCTTCAATGTAGTCCTGGGCCGATGGCAAATCGAAACTCGCAACACCAGATGATGGCGCGATCGACGAATGCGCCTCGCCGATCGCCCGACAGAATCTGATTACAGGCAGGGCCGAGTGCGGCCAGCAGATTGTCGTCCGAACGGCCCGTCGCGTAGGTCAAAGGTGTCAAGCCGGCCATATCCGTCGGCAAATGAGCGCGCTCGCCGCCACGCGAGAGAACGAAAAAGCAGCGCTGCCGCCCATGCGCGCCGACAAAAAGACCAAATTCGAAAATCAAATTGTCGCGCGCTGCCGGCAAGTTGCGACCGCGCACCGTGAGCCGGTCATCCGGCACGAAGACGAAAACTCCGAATTGGTGAGACTTGATGGCATTCAACAGATCATCGAGCGTGTAACCGTTCGGCTTGAATGTCCCTTCGGTCCACACGGTGACTTCGCCGTCATATTCCAACAATTCCTGTATGGCATAGGCAATGCTCAGCCGTTCGCTCGACGATGCTATAAATATTCTGGGCAGTCGCCTGTTCACTTCGACACCTTCCCCGCAATGTGGGGGTGTGCGTCGTATCCGGCGACTTCAAAATCCTCATAGCAATATTCAAAAATGCTGGCCGGTCGCCGCTTAATGACGAGTTGAGGCAACGAAAGCGGCGAACGAGTTATCTGCAGCCGCGCTTGTTCGAGGTGATCGGCGTAAAGGTGACAATCCCCACCGGTCCAAATGAAATCGCCCGGCTGCAGATTGGTCTGCTGCGCGACCATGTGGGTCAGCAGCGCATAGGACGCGATGTTGAACGGCACCCCGAGGAAGACGTCCGCCGATCGCTGGTAGAGCTGGCAACTCAATTTTCCTTTCGCCACGTAGAACTGGAATAGGCAGTGGCACGGCGGCAACGCCATCTTGTCGACGTCGGCCGGATTCCAGGCGGTGACGATCAGCCGGCGCGAGTCCGGACTGCGCTCGATCATCGAAATCAAATGGCTGATCTGGTCGATTGTGCTGCCGTCCTTGGCCGGCCAGGAGCGCCACTGGTGGCCGTAGACGGGCCCGAGATTGCCGTGCTCGTCGGCCCACTCGTCCCAGATGCGCACGCCGTGGTCCTTCAGGTATTTGATGTTGGTGTCGCCGGCCAGGAACCAGAGCAGTTCGTGGACGATCGACTTCAGGTGCAGCTTCTTGGTGGTGAGCAGCGGAAAGCCGTCGCCGAGCCGGAAACGCATCTGATGACCGAAGACCGACAGCGTGCCGGTGCCGGTACGGTCGTGCTTTTCCGCGCCATCGGCGAGGATGCGTTCCATCAGGTCGAGGTATTGGCGCATGGAGCCCTATCTCCCGAGTCGGAAGATGGGCAAGTTTGGCCGTCCCGGCAACCGCGCGCATGGCCTTTCCCCGTCATTCCGGGCGACCAACCGCTAAACGCCCGCCCCCGGCAAAAGCGCCCCGCCTCAAACCAGCCCCGCCGCCCCGGCGGCGGCGGCCACCGCGAACAGCCAGAGCGGGCTGATGCGCGTGGCATAGGCCACCACCGCGGTGCCCAGCGTGAGAACCACGGCAACGACGCTGTGGTCGGAGGCGCGCGCAATCACCAGGGCGCTCGCCGTGATCAGCCCGAGCGCCACCGGCACCAGGCCGGCTTCGGTCGCGATGCGCCAGCGCGCGTGTTTGAACCGCTCCCAGAGCCGGGCGACAATGAATGCCAGCGTGCAGGTGGGGATGACCATCGCCGCCGTCGCCACCAGCGCGCCGGCGAGCCCGGCGACGTGGTAGCCGATCAGCGTCACGATGATGACGTTCGGCCCCGGCGCCACCCGCGAAATCGCGAACATGTCGGCGAACTGGCGGTCGTTCATCCAGTGCATCACGTCGACCGCGACGCGGTGGAACTCCGGAATGACCGCATTGGCGCCGCCGATCGCGAACAGCGACAGGAGCGCGAAATGGCCGGCGATGGCGCCAAGCGGGGATGTCTTCACGGCCGCCCTCGCGTCATCTCTTGAACCAGGCGAGGCTGATACTGATCGGCGCCAGCACCACGAAGACGACCGGCAGCGGCCACTGGACGATGGCGACGCTGACGAACCCGACCAGCGCCACCCCCACCGTCCAGTCGCGCCGCTTCAGCAACGGCTGGATCGTCTTGGCCACGAAGGCGATGATCAGCCCCGCCGCCGCGGCCGACACGCCGGCGAGGATGCGGCTGAGCACGGCGATGTCGCCATAGCGGTCGTAGAGAGCCGCGAGCACGATAACGATCACCAGCGGCGGCGCCATCAGGCCGCAGAAAGCCACCAACGAGCCGACCGGCCCGCGCGCGCGCGAGCCGAACACGACGGCAAGGTTCAGCGCATTCGCTCCGGGGATGAATTGCGCCAGCGAGAGAGCCTCGTTGAACTCCTGCTGCGTCATCCAGCGGCGCTTCTCGACCACGGTGCGCCACACCCATGGCAAGGCACCGCCAAAACCCGAGAGCGAAGCGCTGGCGAAGGCGAGGAAGATCGCCGGGAGCGTCGGGCGGACGGCGGCCGCCGACGGCGCCGGCGCAGCGGGATCGGGAATGGGGTCGGGCATGGCGGCGAGCTTTATCCCGCCGCCGGCGACGCCGCCAGCGGGGGCGGGCACCTAGTTGCCGATCTTCTCGCCGGCGCTCGCTCTTGTGGCTGCTTGTCTGCTTCTTGTGGTTTTTGTCGAAGGTGGCCATGACGTGGCGGCAGTCCTTGCTCACCTTGCGCCATTGCTTGCGCAGACAGACCACGATCGCGTCCTGGTCCGGAATCTTGTCGCCGCACAGAGCGTAGACGTCGCCCTCGCAGGCCTGCTGATCCTGCTGCGACTGCGCCATCGCCGGCACCGAGACCGCCGCCAGCATCAGGGCCACCAAAACCGGCAACAAGGCCGGGAACATGCTCGGGAACATGATCGGGAACATTCTTTTCATTGGGTGTCGCCTCATTCTATGTTCTCAACGCCAACGTCTCTCAACGCCATCATCTCTCAACGCCGAATTGTCCCGGCGCGCCGCAATTCCCGGCGCCAGCGCGCGCGTTCCGACGCCTCTTGTTTCCTCCCAGAAAAGGTAATCAATTCGCGCGCGGCGAGTTCCGGGCACGCCGGGTGGAACCGGGATGGCCGTTCCGCCCGGCTTAGGGTTGAATAGGGATTGAGGCCGATGTTCGGCGCATTCGTGACCGGGGGGAAACCATGCCGGCGGTGAGCCTGCTCCTGAACGTCTTGTGGATCGTTTTCGGCGGCTTGTGGATGGCGGCCGGATGGCTGATCGCCGCCGTGATCATGGCCATCACCATCGTCGGGCTGCCCTGGGCGCGCGCCGCACTCGAGATCGCGGTCTACACGTTGCTGCCGTTCGGCAACACCGTGGTGCCGCGCGAGGTCTACACCGGCTATGCCGGCGTCGGCAGCGGCCCGCTCGGCGTCGTGGGCAATGCGGTCTGGCTGGTGCTCGCCGGCTGGTGGCTGGCGCTGGGCCATCTGATCACCGCGCTGTTGCTGGCGGTCACCGTCGTCGGGCTGCCGTTCGCCTGGGCGCACTTCAAGCTCGCCGGCCTCTCGCTGTGGCCGATCGGCAAGACGGTGGTGACGCAGGACGAGGCCCAGCGCATGCGCCGCGCCGGGCTGCTGGATTAGCGCGGTCCGGTCGAACGCGGCTCCGGCGCGCTTGCAGGCGACGTCGAGTACCGGCTCGCCGTCCGGAAACGCGACAAGACAAAAACTTGGATACTGTCGCCGTTGCCGTGAGACGGTGAACGTGCCCAGCGGATCGGACTCTAATTGTCGTCGATCTCCGCCATGCTTTCCGCGAGCTGAACGAGCGACAGCCGCGCGGCATTGTTCGGCACGCCCGCCATCGCCTTCAGCATCCTGATGGCGTAGGGCTTGGCGAGCAGATTGGTGAGCGCTTCCGGCGCCATGCCGACTGGCGTCCCGGCTTCGCTGCCCTGGAAGAACCGGCCAACGGAAACGTTCAGCACCTGCGACAGCCGCGCCAGCCGGCTGGAGCCCACCCGGTTGATGCCTTTCTCGTACTTCTGGATCTGCTGGAAGGTAATTCCTAGCCGCTCGGCAAGGTCGGACTGCGAAAGCCCCTTTTCGAGACGCAGGATTCGAATGTTGTTGCCGACCAGGCAGTCGGTGGGATCGGGCGGCTTCTTCATCCTTCTTGCTTCTTGAACCGTTGCGCCACTTCCACACGGAAAGATGGTGCCGGAACATAGCTGGCCCCGCCGGCAAAGCCAACGATTTCCGCAACCGCGCAAGGTTGCGCGGCACCGCCGCCGATAGGCTCAAGATAGCTCGTCCCGCCGGCTCATGAGATGCGCGACCGTCGGGGACGACAGCGTGACCGCGCCGCTCGGACTGACGGCCACGCTCACGCTGTCCGGGCAATCGGCGACCATGGCCAAAAAGGCGCATAGAACCTCGCGCGGCTGCTCCGGCAGCCCGAGAATCCGATGCAGCATCTCGAGCAAGTCGGGTTCCGCGCTCCAGTAGTACAATTCAACCAGTTTGCCTGGGTCGGGACACGTCTCCGCCAGTTCGCGCAGCACGGCACGTACCTTGCCCGGTGCGTGCGGCGCATCGTTGGTATCGTCGACGCCGCCGATGGCACTCACGATCTTCATGTCCCCACTCCCAATGTCCCCACGCCCCCCCCATGACGTTCCGGCAATTGACGAGACGGCGACCGGTCAACGAACGCCGCGCTCCACGTTGCACCGGCACCGCGCCACGGCGCCGGGTTCTCGCGTTTCGCGGTTTGAAATCTGCGGCTTTGAAATCTGCGGCAATGTCGCACCCGGCAGCGGGGCGCCTGAGCAACTCCGCCGATCGGCCGCCGGCCATGGCGGTCTGCTTGAAGCGCCGGTCGGGATCGAGAGGGTCGGTCCCGATCAATCCTGTCGAATCCTAAGGCTGCAAACGCATCGGCCACGACTCCCGCGGCCAACGCCGCGCCGCCGGCTGGTTCCACGCAATCCATGATAGCGAGGGCGCGGCCTCCGCCGCCGTCGTCGCAATTCATGCTGTTCGCCCCCGCCCGGGCCGCGGCCCACGGAAATCATTTTGAAGGCCGCGCGCGCAAGGCTCAACCTTCGTGAGCGCAAGAATCCGTATTCAAATGCCGGTTGCGACAATAACCCATCCGACGTTGCGTTTACATGACGATTATTCAATCAGTGCGTGCCTGTTTTAGTTAACACACCGCAACCTAAAGGAACATAAATTCTACCAACACAACCGCAACGGCGAGCCCGCCCGGTGGCGCGGCCGTGCCGACTCGGGCACCGTGCCGGCGGCGCATCGGCTAAGCCCGCGCCGAAACGATGTCGAGCGAACCGACGGCCCGGAGCGGGACGGACAGCATGAGCCGTGACCAGCGGACCGCCGCTGCCGACGACAACGCGGCCGCCGACACGGCCGAAGACGCGCGCGTGCTCCTGGCGGCGGCGGTCGGCCATCACCAAGCCGGCCGCTTCGGCGACGCCGAAGTGGACTACCGGCGCCTGCTGGCGCTGCAGCCGAACCGCGCCGACGTGCTGTTCAACCTCGCCGCCGCGCTGCGCCAGCAAGACCGCCTGGAGGAAGCCGCCGACGCCTACCGGCAGACGATCGCGCTGGCCGCCGACTACGCCGACGCCCACTACAATCTCGGCAACACGCTGATGGCCTTGGGCCGCGTCGGCGACGCCATTCTCGCCTACCGCGGCGCCGTCGCGATCAGGCCGGATTTCGCGCAAGGCTTCGCCAATCTCGGCATCGCGTTGCAAGCGCAGGGCGCGCTCGACGAAGCGGTGGCCGCGTTGCGCCAAGCGGTCGCGGCCGCGCCCGATTTCGCCGACGCGCACGCCAATCTCGGCGCCACCTTGAGCGCGCTCGGTCGCCACGACGAAGCCGCCGCCGCCTGGCGCGACGCGGTCCGGCACAAGCCCGGCTTCGCGCAAGCCCATTACAATCTCGGCACCGCGCTCGACGCGCTTCATCGGCCGGAGGAGGCCGCCGCCGCCTACCGCGCCGCGATTGCCGCCGACGCCGCGCTCGTCGAAGCGCACTCCAATCTCGGCAATATCCTGAGCGCGCAGGGGCGCCTCGAAGAAGCCGTGGCCTGCTTCCGGCGGGCGCTCGCGCGCGCCCCCGAGCGCCCCGGCCTGCACTACAACCTTGCCAACGCGCTCAACGACCGTGGCGCGCTGGACGAAGCGGCCGCGGCCTATCGCGCGGCCATCGCGCTGAAAGCCGATCACGCCGACGCCCGCGCCAATCTCGCCATCGTGTTGATGAACCAGGGCCGCATCGACGAGGCCGAAGCAGAATTCCGGCGCGCACTTCGCATCGCGCCCGGCGACGCCGGCATCCGCTCGAACTGGCTATTCTGCCTGAACTACCGGACCGACGCGTGCGCCGAGGACATCTTCGCCGCGCACCGCGATTGGGAGACGCATCTCGCTGCCACGCCGCCCGCCGCTCACAGCAACGACCGCACGCCGGCGCGCCGGCTCAAGATCGGCTACGTCTCGCCCGACCTGCGGCAGCATTCGGTCGCCTATTTCATCGAACCGCTGTTGCAGGCGCACGACCGCCAAACGGTAGAGGTCACCTGCTACGCGGACGTCGCCAGGCCCGACCGCATCACCGCGCGCTTGCAGGCCCTCGCCGACCGCTGGGTCTCGACCGTCGGCATGAGCGACGATGAACTCGACGCCCGCATTAGAGCCGACGCGATCGACATCCTGATCGATTGCGCCGGCCACACCGCGCACAATCGCCTGAAGGTTTTCGCGCGCAAGCCGGCGCCGGTGCGGGCGACCTGGCTCGGCTATCCCAACAGCACGGGCTTGAGCGCCATCGATTATCGCATCGTGGACGCCGAGACCGATCCGCCCGGCGCCGCCGACGCGCTGGCGAGCGAGCGCCTGGTGCGGCTTCCCGGTTTCCTGTGTTACGGCGGCGCGGACGACGCGCCGGAGCCGGCGCCGCCGCCGTGTCTCACCGCCGGTACCGTCACCTTCGGCTCCTTCAACAACCCCGCCAAGCTCTCATCCCCGACCCTCGATGCCTGGGCCGCGCTGCTCGACCGGCTGCCGCATGCGCGCCTGCTGCTCAAGGGCAAGCCTTTCGCCGACGAGGGCACGCGCGCGCGCTACCGCGAGCGCCTGGCCGTGCGCGGCATCGCGCCCGCGCGCGTCGAGCTCGTCGGCTGGACGCAAGGCAACGTCCCCCATCTCGAGCTCTACGCGCGCGTCGACATCGCGCTCGATCCGTTTCCCTATAACGGCACGACGACCACCTGCGAGGCGCTGTGGATGGGCGTGCCGGTCGTCGCGCTGCGGGGCGCGCGCCATGGCGGCCGCGTCGGCGCCAGCCTGCTCGCGCGCATCGGCGCCGAGGATTGGATCGCTGAAACGGCCGAGGACTACGTGGAATGCGCCGCGCGGCTCGCCGCCGATCCGGCGCAATTGAAAGCGTTGCGTCAGACCTTGCGCGCGCGCGTCGCCGGGTCGCCCTTGTGCGACCGTGCCGCCTTCGCGCGCGCGATGGAAGCCGCTTACCGGAGCATGTGGCAGGCGTGGTGCGCGGCGCCGCGCTGAGACGACGGCCGCCGCCGGCGTGGCGTCACTCGATTTCACGCAGCAGCTTGGCGCGTTCCGCGCAGGCGTCGCGCAGGAGCAGGACCTGCTCTTCCAGATCGTTCAGGTTGCGCGCGATCCGCCGGGCGTAGAGATCGAGCGCCTCGCCACCCTCGACCGCCGTATCCGATTTGCGCATCGTCATCGGCGCGTCGGACGCCGATCGTTCGTCGGCGATGTCATCGTCCCAGTCCATGACGCCCACCTCGGCTCGCGGGCCGGCGTCTTCGCGCGCCGCGCCGCTCAACCCTGCGAAACGACGGTGAAGCTGGCACGTCTTCGGCAAGATCGACTGAACGAAACCGTTCAAATGCGACGCAATCGCGTTGCTCTTGCCGGAATGCTTAATGCGCCGGCGCGGCCGGCATGAGACGGCGGAACAGCATGAGGCCGATGGCGAGAACCGCGATCGCCGGCATGAACGGCGCCTCGGCTGCACCCATCGCCCACTGCGTGGCGCCGGTTATGACGCACCACAGAACCGGAATGACGAAGAGCGGCCAAGGCGCGCGCCGCGCCATCAACAACACGCCGACGGTCGCGGCGACGGTCGGATCGGGCGCCAGACCGAATATCTCCATTTGCGTCCAGGGCCGGCCCAGCGCCGGCGCGAACAGCGGCTGGATGAACAACGCGAAAACGACGACGGCCATGCCGACGCGGCTCGTGACGTCCGTGCCGGGCGCGAGACGATTGCGAACGACGCCCGCAACGACGAGCAGCGCGGCTTCCACGGCAAAGCCAATCGCGGCATAGCGCGCCATCCAGTTGATGGCGTCGTAGCGCGCGAACAGAAACGCAAACGCCACCCACAGCCAGCAGGCGGCGAGGATCAAGGCGATCGCGCGCCCGCACCGCGCATTGCCGGAGAAGACCAATCCGAGCAGCAGAAGGCCGAGCGCCGCGACCGCCACCTGCGCGGGCCAGATATCGCGGTTGTAGAGTTCGAACAGGCGGTAATAGGTCTGCGGCGTGAACAGCAGGAAATCGGACGGCGAATAGCTGAGCCACACCGCCATCAGAAAGCCTCGACCGCGGCCACGATGCGCTTGCGCAGGGTTTCGTCGGGCAGCCGGCCATAGGAGGCGCCGATGTTCTCGCGCACATGGTCGACGCGCGTGGTCGCCGGAATGGCGCAGGTCACCGCCGGGTGCGAGACGATGAACTTGAGCAGCACCTGCGCCCAGTTGCGGCAATCGATCTCCGTCGCCCATGCCGGCAGCGGATGACGCTTGGCGCGCCGCACCAGCGGTCCTTCGCGAAACGGCCGGTTGACGATCACCGCCATGCCGCGCTCGCGCGCCAGCGGCAGGATGCGCCGCCCGCTCCCGCGCTCGACCGCGTTGTAGGTGACCTGGATGAAGTCTAGCGGGTGGCGGCGCATGACTTGCTCGAATTCGTCGTGGCGGCGCCCTTCCGACGTGGTGATACCGACGTAGCGAATGAGGCCGCGCGCCTTCATGTCCATGAGCATCGGCAGGTGGTCCTGCCACGACAGCAGGTTATGCACCTGCATCAGGTCGAAGCGGCCGACGCCCCATTTCCGGCGCGAAGCCGCCACCTGCGCCGCGCCGCCGGAATAAGTCCACACCTTGTCGGCGGAGAACACTTTGCCGAAGGCATCGAGTTTCTTCAGCCCGTAGCCGATCGTGTCCTGCGACGAGCCGTACATGGGCGAGGAATCGATCATGCGCCCGCCGCCGGCGAAAAAGGCGTTCATGACCGAGGTGCATGAATTGCGCGCCGCGGGATCGTTGCCCACGTTGAAAGTGCGCCAGCTGCCGAGCCCGACCAGCGGAATGCGCTCGCCCGATGATGGAATGGCGCGGGTGACGAACGGCGCGCGCTCGGCGGTCGCGGCCCGCGGCAGAGCCACGGCCGCCCCGGCCGCGGCCAACGATGCGAGCAGTCCGCGGCGATCGATCATCGGCAAAGGCCCCGCCCTTGCATGACGCCGCCCCATCAGTCATGGCGCCGCCCGGCATGGAGCAAATATGACCGGCCAAATTGGCTTTTTTGCGCACGCGGTGAACGGCAACGGGTCCGCCCGCGCTCCGGACGAATCCCCCCAAAGTCCCGCCTTGGCCGCCCCTATTCTGGTCTTTATTCCTCAACCAATCGCCCCTATATTCGGGATGCCGGGGGCAACCCCGGCTATGGCGATAAATGGGCGTCGTAATAAACCTATCGGACCCGGGGGCAGTACCCGGCGGCTCCACCCAAGCCCCTTCCCGCACGCGGGCACGAGATCGAAGGGGGGCTTCGGCGGGGCCGAAATAGGATCGACGAGGGCGTAAAGGACGTACTTTTGCTCGGCATGGTTCCGCCGTTATCGGGCCGTTTCCATAGTTGCCAACGACAACTATGCTCCGGTTGCTCAGGCTGCGTAAGGCAGTCTGAAAGACCGACTTAAAGCCCTGGCGGGTTAGCACCGTCAGGCGGGGTTCGGAGGCACCTGGCAACAGAAGCCTCCACTTCCTTTTCCCACCGCGGACCACGATTTCTTCCTGCGGCAATGGCGCAAGCCCCAGGCCATCCGGACCGGGGTGCCTTTCGGCGCCGGCCGCGCTAGCATTGGGCCCGAAATCGGAATCAGAGCCTCGCGAAAGCCCTTAATGCCCGACCATATCCGCTACGATCTCCTCACCCAGCAGGCGCTGCGCGGCGTGGTGCGCAGCGTGCTGATCGACGCCGCCAAGAACGGCCTGCCGGGCGAGCATCATTTCTACATCGCCTTCGACACCCGCGCCGACGGCGTGGTCATACCGGACCGGCTGCGCAGCCAGTATCCGGAGCAGATGACCATCATCCTCCAGCACCAGTTCTGGGACCTGAAGGTCGTGGACGACGCCTTCGAGGCCGGTCTGTCGTTCGGCGGCGTGCCGACCAAGCTGACGATCCCGTTCGAGGCGGTGAAGGGCTTCTTCGACCCGTCGGTGCAATTCGGCCTGCAGTTCGAGGAAGTGGGCGAGGAAGGCGAGCGCGCCGCCCCGGCCAACGCCTCCGAGAAAGGCGCCGAGCGGCCGCCACTGATCGCCTCGCCGCCGCCCGCGCCCAGCGCGGCCTCGCCCGAGCCGGCCGCCGCCCCCGAAGAGCCCGAGACGGAACCGCCGACGACCGGTGGTGCCGAGGTGGTGCGGCTCGACCGCTTCCGCAAAAAGTAGGCGGCTCGATCGGCGTTTGCCCGCGCGCGGGCCCGCCTTGTCCTCGCGCGCAATCGGCTTAGGTTCCGCGTTATGGGGCATCACCCGCGACAACGGACCGACCGCCATGGCCAAAGCATACAAGAAGACGCGCAAAGCTTCCGGCAAGACCCGCAGCGAAAGCGACAGCTTCGGACCGATCGATATCCCGGCCGACCGGCTGTGGGGCGCGCAAACGCAGCGCTCGCTGCAGAACTTCCGCATCGGCGGCGAGCGCATGCCGCTGCCGATCGTCCACGCCCTCGGCCTCATCAAGCGCGCGGCGGCGGAAACGAACCGCGATCTCGGCACGCTCGACAAGAAGCGCGCCGCCGCCATCGCCGAGGTGGCGCAGGAGATCGCCGACGGCAAGCTCGACGAGCATTTCCCGCTGGTGGTCTGGCAGACCGGCTCCGGCACCCAGTCGAACATGAACGTGAACGAAGTGATCGCCAACGCGGCCAACCTGCGGCTCGGCAGCAAGCTCGGCGGCAAGGCGCCGATCCATCCCAACGATCACGTCAACCGCGGCCAGTCGTCGAACGACAGCTTCCCGGCCGCCATGCACATCGCCGCCGTGCTCGAAATCGAGCGGCATCTGAAGCCGGCCCTGCAGCATCTCCATGGCGCGCTCGACAAGAAGGCGAAGGAATTCGCCAAGATCGTCAAGATCGGCCGCACCCACACCATGGACGCGACACCCTTGACGCTCGGCCAGGAATTCTCCGGCTATGCCGCGCAGGTGAAATCGTCGCTTGCACGCATCGAACTGGCGCAGCGCGAGCTCTATCCGCTGGCGCAGGGCGGCACCGCCGTCGGCACCGGCCTCAATACGCATCCGAAATTCGCCAAGGCGTTCGCCAAGCGCATCGCCGCCATGACCGGGTTGCCGTTCGTCAGCGCCCCCAACAAATTCGAGCACATGGCCGGTCACGACGCCTACGTCTTCCTGCACGGCGCGCTCAACGCCGCGGCCACCGCGCTGTACAAGATCGGCAACGACATCCGCCTGCTCGGCTCCGGGCCGCGCGCCGGCCTCGGCGAGCTGATCCTGCCGGCCAACGAGCTTGGCTCGTCGATCATGCCGGGCAAGACCAATCCCACCCAGAACGAGGCGCTGACCATGGTCTGCTGCCAGGTGTTCGGCAACCAGACTGCCATTACGGTGGCCGGCAGCCAGGGCCAGTTCGAACTCAACGTGTTCAAGCCGATGCTCGCCTATTGCATGCTGCAATCGGTCAAACTTCTCGGCGACGCCGCGCGCTCGTTCACCGATAACTGCGTGGTCGGGATCGAGGCCAACGAGCCGCGCATCGCCGAGATGATGCAGCGCTCGCTGATGCTGGTGACGGCGCTGTCGCCCCACATCGGCTACGACAAGGCGGCGCGGATCGCCAAGGCGGCCCACGCCAACGGCACGACGCTGCGGGAGGAGGCCGTGCGCCTGGGCTTCGTCAGCGGCGCCGAGTTCGATCGGCTCGTCCGGCCGGAAAAAATGACCCGCCCAGGGTGAGAGGCGTCCTGAGTCGCCCCGGTCCCACTGGTCCCACCATGGCACCACCGCCGCGCGGACGCATAGTGCTCCGGTAACATTTTACGCGGCCGCAATGTCCTGGCGTACAAGACGCGGGCTATTTCGGGCGCGCCAAGAGCTATTTCGATTGAGCTCGATTCAATATTTACAGGCGATCAGCTCCCCGTCTACTTGGCGGTAAGGAGCGTATCGTCGACAATACGTTACGTTATTAGCGACTTTGGGCTTCTAAATTCTACGCTTTATTTATACCGACTGGCGGATCGCTTGGACTAAATTCACCCGATACGTCAAAATTGACACTGACAGCTTGGCGCCCGCCGGATTATTGCCAATGTCTCGGCGCATTTGGGCGCGATCTTGAAGGGCGATCAGTGCTCGAACCACCGGGTACCGATATACCAGAAGAGGGGGCGGCGAATGGCTGAGGTGGTCAACCTGCGGACGGTCCGCAAGCAGGCCAAACGCACGCTGGACGAAGCGCGCGCCAGCGCCAATCGTCTGGCTCACAGCCAGCCGAAGGCCATCGCCAAATTGAAGGCCGCGCAGGAGGCCAAAGCCAGCCGCGATCTCGAGGGCCACCGGATCGGCAAAGGAGACGGTCGATGAAATCGCCGGTTGTCAAACGCTCGATCGTCATCGCGGGTCACAAGACCAGCGTCAGCCTGGAAGACGCGTTCTGGAAGTGTCTGAAGGAAATCGCCAGCGGCCGCGACATGACCCTGTCGGACCTCGTGGCCACGATCGACACCGACCGTCAGCAGGGCAACCTGTCCTCGGCGATCAGGCTGTTCGTGCTCGACTACTACCGCTCCCGGCACATCGGCGAGCGCCTGGGGCCGTCGCGCGACGGCACGTTCGGCGCCGCGCCCATGCCGCTATCGCCCGACTGAAAATTCCGGCGCGATGATGCTGCCGGGCGCCGGCAACGGATGAATATTGATCGGCGCCGGCAGCGCCGGCGCCCGCTGCCGCTTGGCCGGCGCGCGGCGATGCGCCGTTGGCGCGCGCTTGCGCTCGGCGACGGGCGGCGCGGGTAATGGCGGATCCGTTGAAGCCGTATTGCCGGCGGGAGCCGCGGGCTTGGCGTTGTTGAGCTTGGAATCGTCGGGCTTGGGTTGCGCGGCGGACCGCGCCGGATCGCCGCCACTCGGGCGATCCGAGGCCGTGGTGGTGGCGCGCGGCGCCGGCCCCCCGTCATGGTCGGCGGCGATCGGGCCGGACTTCGGCGGCGGCGCGGATCGCGCTTTCGGCGCCGGCGACGGGGCGGCTTCTTGCAGCGCCTTGAGCCGCTTGGCCTGGTTCTCCACCGAACGCAGCGTCAGCCAGCCGGTCAGCGCGGATACGTCGATGCTGCGGGCCGGCGACGTTGCCGGCCCCTTCAGCGCCATGAAGATGTCGGGCCGCCCCTTCTCCTTCGCCCCCGACAGCACGAGCCGCGCGTCCAGCGTGCCGTCGGTGAGATCGAGGGAGGACGTCACCGACAGGTCGGCATCGGGACCCCCGGCGGTGAAGTCGTCGAGCCGCATCAGGCCGGCGTTGACGGCGAACTTGCCCGCCGCCTGCTTGACCGGAAGCGCGCCGCTCTCCAGCGCCCTGCGCACCACATCGGATATCTTGCCTCCTTCGATTGGAAGCCCGTCATCGACCGCGCGCGTCACCGCCGCGAAGGCCTGCGGATCGAGACCGGCGAAGGCGCCGTGCTTCATCACCAGCTTGCCGGCGCCGTGCAGCGAGCCTGCTAGCGCAGCCGGGCTGAGCCCGTTGCCCGCGACATCGGCCGAGACGTCGAGCACGCCGGTGACCGGAGGGCGCGTCGCCGCCGACAAGAGGCTGGCGCTTTCGACGCCGGCGAGCGCGAGCTTGCTCTTGACGGCCACGTTACCGCCGTCGCCGGACTTGAACGCGAGCGAACCGCTGAAGCTGCCACCATCGAGCACGCCGGCCATGTCGTCGAGCGCGAATGCGTTCTTGCCGGCGTGCAGGGTGGCACTGAACTGACGCAAGCTCATCCGCGGCGACAGCCGCACGCGGCGGATCTTCAGGCCCACCTGACCGGCATAGTCGCCGAAGACGCCGGGACCGAACGGCGCGTCCGACCAGGCCCAGGCCGCGCCCTTCGGGACGTCCGCAGGCGGCAGCCCGATCGCCGCCGCGATCAAGGCGGCGCCGTCCACGCGGTCGACGTCGAGCATGCCATCCAGGCGATGCGGGGCATCGAGCGAGACGCCGAACGTGCCGCGAACGCCGGTGTCCCCTACGATTGCCTTTATGTCGTCGAGCGTGAGCGTGTCGCCAGCGAGCGCGAGCTGGCCGGCAAACGTCACCGGCAAGGCGCCCTCGCCGCCGCCGACCCCGCGCAGGGGTGCCAGGTCGGCGCGGGTCACGCGCGCGCGCAAGGCCGCCGACGGCTTATCGGCGAAAGGATCGGCGGTGCCGCGCGCTTGCATGGCGAGGCCGTTGGCGTCGAGCCCACCGCTTAACCGCAGGCGGCCACCCCAGGCGCCGTCCGCCTTCACGGTCAGGGCGCCGGGCCCGTCGCGCACCGCGACATAGCGGTCGAGGCCGAGCATGGCGACCAGCGCCCTGCCGTCGCCGGCGGCAAGCTTGCCGTCCAGGCGGACGTCGCCGATGTGCCACTGCTTGGCGTCGACCCGGCCCTGGCCGTCGAGCGTGAGCTTGATGGTGCCGAGGTGGCCGTCGATGCCGAGCTTGGCGGTGCTCGGGGTGCCGCCGGCGAGGCTCAGTTGCGCGGTGAGCTTGGCCGGCGCCATTTCGGCGGCGTGCGCCTGCAGCACCTTGGCGGTCGCCGGGAAGAAGCGCGCCAACACCGTCGTCACCGGCGTCGGGTCGGGCGCGTCGAGATCGACGTGCAGGCTGCCCTGCGGCGACGGCCCCTTCAGATCCAGATTGCCATTGGCCGAAAACGACGCACCGCCGAGGTCGGCCACCGCGAGCTTGTCGATGCGCCAGTGATCGGCGTCGACATTGATGCGCGCGCTGACATTGTGTCCCTCGATGCCGGAGATGGTGGCGCGGCCGATCTCGGCGTTGATCGCCATGTCGCGCGGCCGTCCGAGGTCCGACCCTTTGGCGAGCGCCTTGCCGAAGCCGAGCGCGACGTCGAGGTCGAGCTCGGGCGCGTTGAGGTCGGCGACGAGCTTGGACGGCTGCTTGGCGTCGGCGAACACATAGGCGAAGTGGCCGGTGATGGTCTTGCGCGCGAACTTGGCGCGCATGTGCTCGAAGGCGATTTTCCGGCTGCCGAGCGTGAGGTCGCCGCGCACCGACAGCGGCCGCAGGTCCTGCTTCTTCGGCGGCACGCGGCCCTCCAACCAGGCCGACAACGCATTGGGATCGTTCGACTCGATTTCGGCCGGCCCGGTGAAGCTGACCGCGCCGTTATCGGCGACGGCAAGCTGGCCACTCACCTTGGTCTGGGTAAAGCCGGGCGCGCGGAACTCGAAATCGTTCAGATTCCACCCCGCCCCGTCGGCGCTGATGTCGCCGCGCACGTTCTGCACGCTGCCGCCGCCGAGCGTGACCTCGTCGATGCCGACGCCGAACTGCATGGGGATCGGCGGCCGGAAGGCGTTGCCGGCGAATGCCACCAGCTTGCGGACGGCGTCGCCGGGCGACGAATGCGCATCGCCGCCGCCGAGCACGCTGTCGAGATCGAGCTGACGGCCCGAGAGCTCCGCCTTGAAGCGCGCTTTCTTGCCGAACGTCAGATTGGCGACACCGGCGAGCTTGAGGCCGTGGTCCTCGGAGCCGTAGTGGAACTCGGCCTTCTCCAGCAGCGCCGAGGCGGCGGTGGCCTTGAGGTGGCCGCTCACCTGCCAGGGCTGCTCGAGCACCCTGCCGTGGTCGCGGTCGATGCCGACCAGGCGCTGGACCTTCATGCTGCCGTCGAACTGGGGCGCGCCGTCATGCAGCGCGAGCGTGCCGTCGGCGTCGATGGCGAGCGGGTGCTGCACCGGATTGATGGCGACGTGGACCCTGAGCTTGCCGTCGTTGGCGTAGCGGCCGGTGCTGACGCGGAAGGGAAACTGATTGCCGGCGACGGTGACGCCGCCTTCGCCCTTGAAGGGGCCGGCGAGCGACGCCGCCTGGCCATTGAAATAAAGGTGGTCGAGGGTGACGGTGTTGCCGTTGCTGGCGTCGCTCAGGACGATCCTGCCGCCGTCGATGCCGAGCCGGTCGATGGTCAGCACGTCGGGCTTGAAGCCGATCGCCAACGCCGGCGCCTTCACGTGTCCGGCCTTGTCGAGCCCGAGGTGCAGTTGCGGTCCGCTCAGGTGCAGATCGGTCGCCTGCCATTCGCCGCGCATGAGGGGCGCCAGCGCGAACTCGACATTGAGCGCGTCGGCGAGGATGCGGTCGTCGCCGCCGCCCGAACCGATCTCGATATTGCGCAGCGTGAGCCGCGGCGAGGGCAAGAGCCGCGCGTCGATCGCGCCCTTCACCTGAACCTGGACGCCGAGCAGGTGGCTCGCTTCCGCCTCGAAGATGGAGCGGTACTGGCCCCAGTCGATCAGCAACGGCCCGACCAGCGCCGCCACCAGCGCCAGGATGATCGCAATCGCTATTCCGAGCAGGGTCGTCTGCAACGCCAACTCCGGCGCCGGCTCCGGGCCGCCAGCGCGTGTTCGTGCCTAGACTGATGTATCTACGCTATTTTTCCCGCCGTTTGGCGGCGAATCTATGTCGCATGCCATCTTTCACAAGGCCGCCAAAACCGCCAAGAACATAATGCTGCCAAGGATGGAAGGCGCGCCGAGGCCGCCGGCCGCGCGGTGCCGCCGTTTTCGGTCCCTGCGAAGCGCCGCGCCCTCAACTCCGCGCGAGGATCTTGCCCGGATTGAGGATGTCCTGCGGGTCGAGCGCCCGCTTGATCGAAGCCATGACGGCAAGCGCGGCGGGCCCGTGCTCGGCCAGCAAATACTTTATTTTGCCCTCCCCGACGCCGTGCTCGCCGGTGCAGGTGCCATCCATGGCGAGCGCCCGCTCGACCAATCGCTCGGAGAGCGCCTTGGCGCGCTTGACCTCGTCGGCGTCGCTCATATCCACAAGCAGGCTCAGGTGGAAATTGCCATCGCCGACGTGCCCGACGATGGGCGCCATCAGGCGGCTTGCGGCGATGTCGGCCTGGGTCTCGGTGACGCACTCGGCGAGCCGCGAGATCGGCACGCAGACGTCGGTGGCAAACATCTGCGCGCCCGGGCGCAAGGCGAAGTTGGAGAGCGCCGCGTGGTGACGGGCCTCCCACAGCCGGGTGCGCTCCTCCGGCTTGGTGGTCCAGGTGAAGGGCCCGCCGCCGAGGTCCGCCGCGATTTCGCCGAAGCGCTCGGACTGCTCCGCGACCGAGGCCGGAGTGCCGTGGAACTCCAGGAACAGCATGGGCACTTCCGGCAGGCCGAGATGGGCGTGCATGTTGCAGGCCTTCACCTGCAAGGCATCGAGCAATTCGATGCGCGCGATCGGGATGCCGGACTGGATGGTGTGGATGGCGGCGTTGCAGCACGCCTCCAGCGACGGAAACGGACAGGTGCCGCCGGAAATCGCCTCCGGAATACCGGACAGCTTCAGCGTCATCTCGGTGATGATGCCGAGCGTGCCTTCCGAACCGACCATCAGTCGGGTGAGGTCGTAGCCGGCCGAGCTCTTCTTGGCGCGGCGGGCGGTGTCGATCGCCTCGCCGTTGGCCAGCACCACTTTGAGCGCCAGCACGTTGTCCTTCATGGTGCCATAGCGCACCGCGTTAGTGCCCGAGGCGCGGGTCGCCGCCATGCCGCCAAGGGTGGCGTCGGCGCCGGGATCGATGGGAAAGAACAGGCCGCTGTCGCGCAGTTGCTCGTTCAGCGTCTTGCGGGTGATGCCGGGCTGCACCACGCAATCGAGGTCCTCGGCGTGGATCTTGAGCAGCTTGTTCATGTCGCGGAAGTCGATGGAGACGCCGCCGAACGGCGCGTTGACGTGGCCTTCGAGCGAGGTGCCGACGCCGAACGGAATGATCGGCACGTCATTCGCCGCGCAGATCGAAACGATGCGCTGCACGTCCTCGGTGCTCTGCGGATAGACCACCGCGTCCGGCGGCTCGTTGGCGATCCAGGTCACCGTGTTGCCGTGCTGCTCGCGCACGGCTTGCGACGTGATGACCCGGTTGCCAAAGGCGGCGGCAAGCGCGTCGATCGCCTTTTTCAGCGCCGCCGGGTTGGTGCTTTTCCTTGAAGCAGCGTTTCCACCGTCATTTTTCTCGATTTGGGCCAGGGCCATACGACAATCCTCTGCCAGTCCGTTTGGAGGCGGACGTTAGCAGAGGACGCCACGGGCGGGAAACGGCAGCGCGGACGCCTCAGGCGGACAGGTACCCGAGGATCGTGTCGGGCGGCAGCTTGGGCGCGGGCGGCCGACTATTGCCCGAGACGATGTAGACCACGATCAGCGTGGCCAGAATGAACAGCACCATGCCGCGCACGAGCTTGCCGATCACGGGCAGCCTCCTTTGATTCCGCCGGCAAGGTAGCTCAGGCGGAAGGCGGCTGCCGCAAATCGTTAATTTTTGGTTAACGCGGCGAGGCGCTGGAACAGTGCCCGCGGAGACCAGCGGCCTCCGGTGTCCCGGACCAGGCGAAAGCCGAGATTGCTCGGCGGCGTGCCGACCGAGCAGCCGCCGGCACGGGCGTCCCGGATGAAGTCGCTGATATAGGTCCGGTGCGGGCCTTCCACGACGCGGACCCCGCAATTGGGCGTCTCGGTGCCGGCCGGGTGTCCCTGCCGGTCCACGACGGTGCGGCTGAAGCACGTCGAGGTCCATTCCCAGACGTTGCCGGAGACGTCCAACAGGCCGTACTCGTTGCTGCCGAAGCGGCCGATGGGCTGCGCCTCCTTGATGGCCGGGTCGCGGCGCGACTCGCGGCGGTAGCGCTCCAGCCAAGCCTTGGACGGATCGTCCGGATCCTGCGCCACCGGGGTTTCGTCGGGCGCCTTGCTGCCGGCCGCGTAGGTCCATTCCTCGTCGGTCGGCAACCGATAGCGCACGCCGAGCTTGTGGCTGAGCCAGGCCGCATAAGCCCTGGCGTCGCGCCAACTCGCCATCACCGCCGGCAGATCCGGACCGTTAGGCGCACCGGTGCGCGCGACGCAGGCGCCGTCGGCGACGCAACGGGCGTATTCGGCGGCCGTGACCTCATGTTTCATGATCGCGATCGGATGGCGAAAGCCGACGACCCGCGACGCCGCGTTCACCGGCAGTCCTGCGCGGGTGAATTCGCCCGGCGGCCAGTAGCGCACGCTGCCGGGCGCGATCTCGACCATGGCCGGCCGCTCGATCTCCTCGCCAACGTGCAAGACGCTCGCGCCATCCCAAAAAGAGACCACCGCCGAGCCCGCGACACAGGTCGCGATCACGGCGGCGATCTTCAGTTTCACGGCGATCAACATGATGCGCCTCTTTCGGGGGCGGCGGCACAAGCAGCCGCCCCGCTCCTTCTTCGTTCATGCTTGCGATTGAGACTTCGCCGCGCCTCAGCCCTTGACGATCGGGCCGGGCGCCTTCACCTGGGTCATCAGGTCGTTGTTCCACTTGCCGTCGACCTTGAAGTGGGCGGTGGCGCCGAGCAGCACGGCCTCGATCAGGTTGTGATTGAGGTAGGCGTAGGTGCCGGGCTGGCGGAAGGTGTACATCGCCGCCGCCGCCGAACCGCCGCGCACGAACCAGGTCTCGAGGTTCGTCTCCGGCGGGTTGGAGAACTTGCCGCTCTCCCAGACGTAATCGCCATGGCCGCCGATCAGGTGCGGACGGGTGTCGCGGTTGGCCTGCGAGTGCACGATCAGTACGGTCTCGCCAACCTTGGCCGTCATCGCGTTCTTGCCGGTGAGCGCGTTGACCCGGCCGTTGAACACCACGTGCGTGGGAATGAGGCCGCGCATGACATTCATCTGGTCCTGATAGGCTTCGCCGGCGTTGGCATAGCTCTTGAACTTGCCGTTGGCGTCGCGCGGGACGTAGAAGTCGGTCTCGCCGACATAGTAGACGCGGTCGTAGCGCAGCGGCTTGCCGTTGGCGTCCTTCAGGCCGTCGCGCGGCAGCACCATGACGGCGCCCTGCATGCCGTTAACGACGTGCCACGGGATCATCGGGCCGCCGGGCGCGCAGTGATAGACGAACACGCCGGGGCGGGTGGCCTTGAAGCGCAGCGTGACCTGCTCGCCGGGGCTGACATGGGTGAGCGCGCCGCCGCCCAACGCGCCGGTGGAGGCGTGGAAGTCGACATTGTGCTCGAACATGTTGGTCGCCGGATTGACCAGCGTGAGCTCGATATAGTCGTCCTGGTGCACGACCAGCAGCGGACCCGGGACGGAACCGTTGTAGGTGAACGCGTTCAAGGTGGTGCCGTCGTCGTCCACGACGATCTTCTTCTCGTGCACGGTCAGCGTGACTTCCTTGATGGTCGGGCCGTTCTTGGCGACCTGATCGTGCGGATGCACGAAGGGCGGCGTCGCCGGCACGATCTTCTCGCGGCGCGTCGGCAGCGGGCCGGTGTCGTCGGTGGCCACGGCGGCCTCGGCGACCTCGCCGGTGTTGGCGAGCGCGGTGGCGGCGGCGGCCAGGCCAGCGGCACCGATCATCGCGGTGCGTCGGGTGATGTTGAGTTTCATGACAATCCCCTGCGGTTTGCAGTTTCAATTTGAATTCGACGGTCGTGTGTATGACCCAAGGGAAGCCAGCGTTCTTTGTGCTGCATCAAACAGAGCGGCGAACGACGACGTGGCCGAATTTTTTCTCGAAGACACATTCAATTTCTTGATTGCGCCGGCGCAAAGAAGCGTGCGCCGAAAGCGTTAATGTTCCAGCATGAGAAAGCGCGTTCAAACGATCGAGTTCGACGATCTCGTCGACGACATCATGCGAGAGTGGCCGCAAACCATCCGCGTTTTTCTCGATTTCCGCATGAGCTGCGTCGGCTGCCCGATCGCCACGTTCCACACGGTCGAAGATTCGTGCCGCGAGCACGGCGTCGACGTCGCGACGTTTCTCGCCGCCTTGCGCCTATCCCCTACGTAATCGTACGGGCCCCGTAATGATACGGAGGCAGGCGCCGTCAGTCTTCGGTGAGCGTGAACAGCTTGTGGGGGTCGCGTACCACGACGCGCTGGCGGCCGCTCTCGACCAGGCCGCGATCCTCCCAGGCGCTGAGGATGCGGCTGACCGTGTGCAGCGTGGTGCCGGTCATCTCGGCAAGATCCTGCCGGCTGATCGGGAAGTCGATGGCGATGCCGGCTTCCACCTTGCGCCCGGCCTGCTGCACCAGACGCAACAGCGCGCGGGCGACGCGGCGCTCCACCTGCTCGGTCGACATCTCGATGATACGCGTGTGCGAATCCTGCAGGCGCTCCCCCACCGCCTGCAACGTGTTGCCGGCGAGCGCCGGGTGCTGCGCCACCAGCCGCGGCCAGGCCGACGACGGCCAGGTCAGCACCACGCTGTCGTCGACCGCCGTGGCGGTCGCCGGATAATGAGAAAGCCCGATGGCGACAGCAACGCCGAAGGTCTCGCCCGGCGTCACGTAGCGCACCACCACCTGATGGCCGCCCGGCGTGGCCTTGCTCGCCCGCACGTGGCCGTTCAGCAGCACGAAGAAGGCGTCGGCCTCCGCGCCCTGCTCGAACACGGCGCTGTTCTTGGCATGGCGCACCGCGCGCGCTTCCTTCAGGATGCCATCGAGCGCGTCGGCCTCGAGACCGGCGAACAGCGGCAGGTCGGCAATGAGCGAGCGGTCGACGGTGGCCATTCAATCATTCCAGTCGTCAGCGATCGGTCTTGTCTTTCGACGCGAACAGGTTGCCGATCAGCGACGAGAACACGCCCGGCGCCTCGCCTTCCTGGAACGGCACCGGCCGGCTGAGGCCCATGGTGATCAGCCCGATGCGCGCGATACGCTGGGCGGCATACATCAATTCGGCGCTGTCGGCCGCCAGCCGCTCGAGTACAGCGCCGCTGAGGTGCTGGGTCAACGCCATCCCGGCCAGTCCCACGGCGCCGAAGGTGCCGGCCTCGAACACCAGCCGGCGCAGCAGGTGCAGGGTCGACGCCGCGGTCGGCCGGTGGCCGTAGCTCGCCGCGATGCCGCGCACCATGCGCACGCTCAAGGCCACGAACAGCACTGTGTCGATGAGCGTGGTGGGCGCGATCGCTGTCATGGCGAAGGCGCGGGCGGACGCGCGGCGCACTACCGCCTCGGCACGGCGGTCGAGCGGACGCATCACCGTGCGCGAGAGCAATTCGACCTGCTGCCGCGGCGCATGATGCGCCTGCGCCTGGCGCTGGTAGGCTTCGATGGCGGCCTCGCTCTCGCGGTCCTTGGGCAAGGAGGCCAGCACCTGCCGGATCGCCTCGCGCATCTCCGCCGAGCCGAGTTGGGCTGCAGCCTGCTCCAGGCGCGCCTGATTGTGCTCGACGCTTTTGAGCGCGAAAAAGCTCCTCAACTCGCGGGCGACGATGAGCACGGCGCCGCCGACGCCAACCGTCACGATGCCGGACGCGATGTAACCGAAGGTGGCACTGCGCGCGAAGGCGTCCGACACCCAGAGATAGCTGTCGAGGCCGAGCCAGCCGGCAAGCGAAAGCCCGATGCCCCAGAGCCCGAGCCGGATCCAACGATCACGGCGGCGGGTTTTGGCGGGCGCGGCGGACGGCGGCGTGGCGAGCGCGCGCTCGGCCGGCACCACGCGCTCCGCGATCTCGGTCTTGAACACGGCGGGCCCGGCCGCGAAGTCGTCGCGCCGGTCGGGCGGCGCGTCTTCCTCGATGACGCGCGGGCCCATTCGCTCGTCTATGCGTGCTTCGCCGGTGTGGCTCATCGCAGCTTGTCTCCGATCAGGAATTCCAGCGCCACGTCGAGATTGATATGCGGAATGCCGTCGACCGGCGCGGGGTCGATGGCCGGCGGCTCGAACACTGGGATGTTCAGAAAGGGCGTGCCCCACTCGCCGAGTTTGGGCGGGCGGATCGGCACTTGGCCGGCGAAGAACTTCGCCTGCTTGGGCGCGCCGACCTCGCGCCCGACGACCACCTGCACGCGCTTGCCATCGATGTCCTGGATGCCCTGCACGGTCGAAGCCACCGAAGCGATGGTGCTGACGTCGATGTCGGCATTGCGCCCGCGCGCCTCCAGCGCCGGCAGCGCCGCCATGTTGCGCAGGAGCAGGCTCAGATGCTCGCGCTGCATGTCGGGAATATGGTCGGCCTTGGTAGCGGCGAACAGAAGCTTCTCCACCCGCGCGCTGCCGATGAGCCGCGACAGGATCGAGCGCTGACCGTAACGGAAGCTTTCCAGGATGGCGCCGATGGCGAGCCGCGTGTCCTCGAAGGCCTCGCGTCCGGCCAGCAGCGCGCCCAGCACGTCGACCAGCACGATCTGCCGCGCATAGTTGCGGAAGTAATCCTTGTAGAATCGCTCGACCACCTCGCGCTTATAAGTCTCGAATCGCTCCTGCATCAGCGCGCCTAGCGAGCCGGCACGCATGCGGCCGTTATTCTCGCCGACGTCGAGCGGCGCGAACCAGAGATAGGGCACGTCGCCGAGCGCACCGGGACACAGAAAACGGCCGGGCTGCAAATGGGTCAGGCCGTGCCTGTCGCGCGCGGCGACCAGCATGTCACGGTAGAGTTCGTGGGCGCGGCGCGCGGTCGCTTCCTCGCCGGCGTCGTTAGCGGAATGATCGGCGAGGAAGGCGAAGAAGCCGCGGCCGACCTCGGCACGCAGGCCCTGCCGCCACAGCGCCAGCGTCGCGCGCGACCATTCGGCATAGCTCTGCGACAACAGCGGCAGGTCGAGCAGCCACTCGCCCGGATAGTCGACGATGTTGAGCTTGAGCGTCGCGGTCGGCCCGCCCACCTTGGTCAGCAGCGCGCCGCGCAGGCCCGCCGGCTCGAAACGGATGTCGATGCCGATCTCGCTGATGTCGGCGGTGCGGTCCGGCCAGCACGCCGGCGCGGCGGCCATCTGCGCGATATTGGCGTGGTAGGGAAAGCGCGGCAGCAGGTCCGCCTTCACCTTCTGCAGGGTCGCCGCCCGCAGCCGGCCGTCGGCGACCACCTTCAGAAGCGGCATCCGATTGGGGTAGTGCAGCGCGCTCAGCAGGTTGTGCACCAGGCTGGTGATGAACACGGTCTTGCCGGCGCGGCTCAGGCCCGTCACCGCCAGCCAGACGGTCGACCCCCTGACCCATTCGGTGAGATCGACCGCGTCCGCAAGATCCGCGAGCGCGCCGCCGAGATCGGGAAGCTTCACCATCGATTACGCCCTACCCCGCAATATGGCCGACTCCATTGCACATTGTGACAATGTAGGCATTCCGGCGCGCAAAAATAGTCGCCAAAGTGGACGAATAAGGGCTCGCTGGCGTAGTTTTGCGGCAGATCAGAAATCCTGGGCGGTTTATCCCATCAGCGCATGGATGATATCGTCATGGCCGGGCTTGTCCCGGCCAGGCAACACAGGAAGGCGAGACAAGAAGGAAACAGATGCTCGACCGCACCGACCTCGAACCCGTCTTCTTCGCGCCCTTCGTCTCCTCGCAGATGACGGTCGAGCCGCAATGGATCGACTACAACGGCCATCTCAACATGGCCTATTACAACGTGCTGTTCGACCGCGCGGTGGACGAGGCCTACGAGCTCATCGGCATCGGGCACGAGTATCTCAAGGCGCACAAACACTCGACCTTCACGGCGGAAGCGCACGTGCGCTACTTGCGCGAAATCCACGAAGGCGACCCGGTGCGGGTGACCTTCCAACTGCTCGATTTCGACGCCAAGCGCATCCACTATTTCGAGCAGCTCTTCCACGCCACCGAAGGCTGGGTGTCGGCCACCTCGGAAAGCATGACGCTGCACGTGGACATGACGGCGAAGAAGGTGGCGCCCTTCCCCGAGGCGGTGATGAAGTCTTTGGCTAAAATGAAGGCGGCGCACAGCCGCCTGCCGGTTCCGGAAGCGGCCGGCCGGCGCATCGGCATGCCGGGCAAGAGCTAGCGCGTCATCCCGAAAAAGCCCGTCCCCGACCTGATCGGGATGGGAACCGGTTTTCGGATGATATCACGCACATGCAAAATGCCAGGCGCGCCGCTAATTCAGCTTGAATGGATTGGACTCTAATGCCGACTTCGCAGCCGCCGGCCGATCCCTCGCCCATCTCTGAGCCGATGCCCGACACCCCCACCGCCTTCGATCCCGCCGCTGCCGGCTGGGAGCCTTATCGCGACGAAGGCTTCGTCGGGCTGGTGGGCCCGTTCTGGTCGCGGTCCTGGGGCGACAGTTTCCGCTATGCCTTCCTGGCCGAGCCGAAGCACCACAACCGCCGCGGCGTGGTGCAAGGCGGCATGCTGATGACCTTCGCCGACCGCGCCATGGGCATGACCTGCTGGTACGCCAACGGCCGCGTGCCGCAGGCAACCGTGCAGCTCGACGTGCATTTCATCGACGCGGTGCAGATCGGCGAATTCGTCGAAGCCAAGTGCGAGGTGGTGCGCCGTACCCGCTCGCTGATCTTCATGCAGGGCGCGCTCGTGGTTGACGAACGCGTGGTAGCGACGGCAAAGGGCATTTGGAAGGCGCTGGGCGCACCCAAGCCGGCGTGAGGGCCGCGGGGATACCGCTTCGGACAGGTGCCGGTTTGGCGCTGGCTGGCTCCGCCTCCATATGGTAGAAAAGAGCCGGAGGCTCGACCCATGGGCACACCGCAACTCAACATTACCGACGCCGAAACCACTGCCCTGGTACGCGAGCTCGCCGAATTGACCGGCGAGAGCGACATAGAGGCCGTGCGCAAAGCTATAAGAGAGCGGCTGGAACGGGAACGCCGGGAAGGCCGTCCCGATCCCGATGAAATCCAACGCCAACTCATGGCGCTGGCCAAGAAGGTGTCGGCCAACAAGAAACCTGGCGCCACGTCCGATCATTCGTTCTTGTATGACGAGAACGGACTGCCAATTTGATCGTCCTGGACACCTCCGCGATTATTGCGGTCTTGTTCCAGGAACCGGACGCTCTCGCTTTCATCGACAAAATCAAATCGGCCGAAGCCTGCTCCATTTCCGCGGCCACGCTCTTCGAAGTAGGTATCGTGCTCACGCGGCAAGCTGGCTCGACCGATGACGGCGCAATTCAGGAATTCCTGGCATCCGGTTCGGTCCAGGTCATACCGTTTGACGCGGAGCAGTCGGCAGTCGCACGCGACGCTTATCGACGCTTTGGCCAGGGCTCCGGCCACCCGGCGCGGCTCAATTTCGGCGATTGTTTCGGCTACGCCCTCGCCAAGACGCTGGACGTGCCGCTGCTATTCAAGGGCGATGATTTCGGCCACACCGATGTGCGCGCCGCGTAGAGCATCCTGAACGCTTTGCAGCGCTGGCCGCCCCACCCCCGATTTGATCGGGGGTGGGCTCTTCGGCATTGCGTCAGTGCAGCTTGCAGTTCTTGGCGTAGGGGTCGGATGCGTCCGAGAGCACCTTCTCGACGATCTCGGTCTCGAACTTGCCGTCCGGACGCTTGGCCACCTTGGTCAGATAGAAGTTCTGGATGGGATAGCCGTTGACGTTGAACTTGAAGGCGCCGCGCACCGACTTGAAATTCGCTTTCCTGAGCTCCGCGCTCACCGCCTTGGTGCTGGAAAGGTCGCCCTTGAGAGCAACCGCCGCGCTGTTGATCAGATTGGCCGCGTCATAGGCCTGCATCGCATAGGACGCCGGTATGGCCTTGTAGGCGGCTTCGTATTCGGAAACGAACTTCTTGTTCTGCGGATTGTCCATGTTGGGCGCCCACGTCAGCGCGCCATAGATGCCCTCGGCGGCCGCGCCCAGCACGGGCAGCGTCGCCTCGTCGGCGGTAAAGGCGGAGATGACCGGCACCTTCCCCTTCAGCCCCGCTTGATTGTACTGCTTGATGAGGGTGATGCCCAGACCGCCCGGCATGAACGTGAACAAAGCGTCGGGCTTGAGCGACGAGAGCTTCGACAGCTCGCTCTGAAAGTCGATACCCTTGAGCGGAACGAGTTCTTCCGCCACCAGCTTGCCCTTATAGGTGCGCTTGAAGCCGGCGAGCGCGTCCTTGCCGGCACGATAGTTCGGCACCATGGCGAAGACGCGCTTGTAGCCCTTGTCGTTCGCGATCTTGCCCAGCGTCTCGAAGATCTGGTCGTTCTGATAAGAGGTCACGAAGAAATCGGGGTTGCACGCCGCGCCGGCGAACGACGAGGAACCGGCGTTGGTGCTGATGAGGATCTTGCCCGCGTCCATCACCGGCTTGTGGATCGCACCCAGCACGTTCGAGAAGATCGGGCCGACGACGATATCGACGTGATCGCGTTCGAGCAGTTCCTTGACCTTCAGGATCGCCTTGCCTGGGCTGAGCCCGTCATCGACCGAAAAAAGCTCGACCTCCTTGCCGCCCATCTTGCCGCCGAGGTCCTTGACCGCCAGCTCGAAGGCCTTCTTGGACTGCTGGCCGAGCACGGCCGCGGGCCCCGACAGCGTGTAGATGAGACCGATGCGAATTTTGTCCTGCGCCGCGGCCGTATTAACCGCGAACAGCAAGGCCCCGAGCACCGCGAGGCTTCGAAACGCTGACACCATGACCAATCCCCCTGAATAGCGCCGATCCGGCGGCGCGCATTGGACCGGCTAAATTGGCTGCGAGTCAACCGACCAGTGGTCCGCTTCCGACATTTGCCTCCCAATACGGCAGGCTCCCGAGCAAATGTCGGAAGCAAAGGACCACTAGCAATTATTACATTCCAGTGGAGCTTTGAATTTGACATTTGACGAGCGGGGTGCCGCAAGTGGGTATCAAATGTCAAATTCGCTCCACTGGGCGATTACCATGACCTGAAAGACCGGTTGCCGGTGCCGCGAACTGACGACATTATGCTTGACGGAAAAAGTTCGGGTCCCGGTAGCGTAAGGCGTTTTCGATGAAGGCGATCATTATCGGCGGTGGAATCGGCGGGCTCACCACCGCTCTGATGCTGCATGCGCGCGGCATCGACTGCGAGATTTTTGAGCAATCCGACACAATTCGCGAGCTGGGCGTCGGCATCAACACGTTGCCGCACGCGATCAAGGAGCTTGCCGAGCTTGGCCTGCTGCCGCGGCTCGACCAGGTCGGCATCCGCACCCACGAACTGTTCTACATGAACCGTACCGGACAAGAGATCTGGCGCGAGCCGCGCGGCACCGACGCCGGCTTCGAATATCCGCAGTTCTCGATTCATCGCGGCCGGTTGCAGGCCGTCATTTTTCAAGCGGTGCGCTCGCGGCTCGGTGAATCGCGCATCCACACCGGCCACCGCCTCGGCGCCTTCACCCAGGACGAGGCCGGTGTCACCGCCTATTTCTTCGACCGCGACGGTTCGCATCGCGCGACCGCGCAGGGCGATATCCTGATCGGCGCCGACGGCATCCACTCGCTGGTGCGCGAGACGCTCTATCCCGACGAAGGCCCGGCGCGCTGGAACGGCTCGATCCTATGGCGTGGCGCGCTCGACTGGCCGCAATATCTCACCGGGCGCTCGATGGTGATCGCTGGCGGCATGGCGGCCAAGCTCGTCGTCTACCCGATCGGCGAAGGCGCGCGGGAAGACCGACCGCTCACCAACTGGGCGGTGCTGGTGAAGGTCAGCGAAGGCGGCGCGCCGCCCGACAAGGCGGACTGGTCGCGCGCCGGCAAATTCGAAGACCTGATGCCGTACGTGCAGCGCTTCCATATTCCCTTCGTCGACGCCAAGGCGCTGATCGAGGCGACGCCGGAGTTCTGGGAATATCCGATGTGCGACCGCGATCCGCTGCCGCACTGGTCGCACGGGCGCGTGACGCTGCTCGGCGACGCGGCGCACCCGATGTATCCGGTCGGCTCAAACGGCGCCTCGCAGGCCATTCTCGACGCGCGCTGCCTGGCGGACCGGCTGCGCGGCGCCGAGCATCCCTTTCAGGCGCTGTGGGCCTACGAACAGGAGCGGCTGCCGATGACGGCGCAGATCGTCCAGTCGAACCGCTCGGGCGGGCCGGAAGGCGTTATCGACGCCGTCGAGGAACGCGCGCCCGACGGCTTCGACAACATCGACAACGTGCTGTCCTACGAAGAGCGCAAGGCGATCGTGCGCGGCTACGCCTCCAAGGCGGGCTTCGCCAAGGAGCAGGTCAACAAGCCGGAGAAGGTGGCGTGAGCGCACCTGTCATTCCGAGGCCCACGCATCAGCGTGCGAACCCGGAATCCATAATCCCTGCCTTTCGATTGAAGCTTTAATTCCCGTTCTTCCAAGCCAGACGCAAGCACTGCTGCGTATGGATTCCGGGTTCGGCCCTTCGGGCCGCCCCGGAATGACAAAACCTCACGCGCCTTCCGGCGGCGGCGGCAGGAAGTTCACCTCGTACCTGGCCGAGAGCGCCACGACGTCGGGCGGGTTCTGCTCCTTCATGGAGTGGATCGCCCAGAACAGGTCGTAGAGCTTGCGCGTCGGCGTGACCCAGAACAGGCATTTGATCGTCTGGTCCGACTTGTTGAATAGGCCGTGCGGGATGTTCTTCGGCATTCGGATGAGGTCGCCGGCGGTGGCGACGAAGTCCTTGCCGTCGAGCCACGCGTCCATCTTGCCCTCCAGCATGTAGATGAACTCGTCCTGCGTCGGGTGGATGTGCGGCGGCACGAAGGTGCTGGGCGGGAAGGTGGCGTGCCAGGCGAAGGTGTCCTCGCTAAGCTGCTTCGGGACATAGGTCTGCCCGAGGATGTTCCAGACGATCCCGTCGAGACCGGTATTGGCCTTGGTGATACCCGGTGTGGTTGCCTGCATAACTCTCCACTCTCCCTGCAGCCGGTGTTTGGCCGGGAGCTTAGAGAATGCGGCGGGTGAGTGCCAGCCGCACCGGCTGCGTCGGCTGGAACATCCTGGCGTTAAGCTGAATCCCGCCGAATTCGGACCGAAAGGCGGGGAAACGGGGCGGTGGAGCCGCGCCCCCACCCCTCGAATTTGGTAGGCATGAATGCCATCTTTGGCATGACAGAATCGTTCGTCGCTCCCACGGTCATGGCCCACCCTTTGGTGGCCCGGCCCGCCCTTTTCCCGTTCCCCCGAGAGCCAATGGCCGAACCGAAGCGTACCGAAACCGCCGATCCAGCGCCGCAGCCGGCGGCCGGCGGCATTGCCGCGCGTGCCATGGCTGCCAGGAGTGCCAACGCGCCGTATCTCGCCGACCTCAACCCCGAGCAGCGCGCGGCGGTGGAGACGCTCGACGGCCCGGTGCTGGTGCTGGCCGGCGCCGGCACCGGCAAGACCCGCGTCCTGACCACCCGCATCGCGCACATTCTCAATCTCGGCCGGGCGCGGCCGGGCGAGATCCTGGCCGTCACCTTCACCAACAAGGCGGCGCGCGAGATGAAGGACCGCGTCGGCCTCATGGTCGGGCAGATCGTCGAGGGCATGCCGTGGATGGGCACGTTCCACTCCATCGGCGTGAAGATCCTGCGCCGCCACGCCGAACTGGTCGGCCTCAAATCGAACTTCACCATCCTCGACACCGACGACCAGATCCGCCTCATCAAGCAGCTCTTTGAGCTGGAAAAGCTGGACGAGAAGCGCTGGCCGGCGCGGGTGTTCGCCGGCATCCTCGACGGCTGGAAGAACCGCGGCCTGACCCCCGACCAGGTGCCGGCCGGCGAAGCCGCCACCTTCGCCAACGGCAAGGGCAAGAAGCTCTACGCCGCCTACCAGGAACGCTTGAAGACGCTCAACGCCTGCGACTTCGGCGACCTGCTTTTGGAGACCATCCGCCTGTTCCGCGCCCACCCCGACGTGCTGCGGCAGTACCAGGCGCGCTTCAAATACATCCTGGTGGACGAGTATCAGGACACCAACGTGGCGCAGTATCTGTGGCTCAGGCTGCTGGCGCAGGCGCCCTCTTCCACCTCTCCCCGCTTGCGGGGAGAGGTCGACGCATCCGAGCAGAGCGAGGATGCGGCGGGTGAGGGGCCGCTTTTGAGTGCACAGAACGACGAGACGCCCCCTCACCCGACTTCCGCGCGCGACGCGCGCGAAAGCCACCCTCTCCCCGCACGCGGGGAGAGGGAAGAAAGGAAAAACATCTGCTGCGTCGGCGACGACGACCAGTCGATCTACGGCTGGCGCGGGGCGGAGGTCGACAACATCCTGCGCTTCGACCATGATTTTCCCGGGCGCCAAGGTCGTCCGCCTCGAACGCAATTACCGCTCGACCGGCCACATCCTGGCGGCCGCCTCCCATCTCATCGCCCATAACGAAGGCCGGCTCGGCAAGACGCTGCGCACCGAGGACGTCGCCGGCGAAAAGGTCACCGCCACCTCCTGCTGGGACTCGGAGGAAGAAGCCCGCGACATCGGCGAGCGGATCGAAGAGATGCAGCGCGACGCGCGCGAGCGTGGCGAAGACCATCCGCTGGACGAGATCGCCATCCTGGTGCGGGCCTCGTTCCAGATGCGCGAGTTCGAAGAACGCTTCATCCAGCTCGGCCTGCCCTACCGCGTCATCGGCGGGCCGCGCTTCTACGAGCGCCGCGAAATCCGCGACGCGCTCGGCTACCTGCGCACGATCGCGCAGCCGGCCGACGACCTCGCCTTCGAGCGCATCGTCAATACGCCCAAGCGGGGCCTCGGCGACGCCACCATCCAGATGCTGCACGACTACGCCCGCAAGCAAAAGGTCCCGCTCACCGAAGCCGCCGCCACGCTTTCCGCCACCGACGAGATGAAGCCGAAACCGCGCGGCACCCTGCGCGCGCTGATGGACAACGTTCGCGCGCTGGCGCGGCCTGGTCGACAAGATCCCGCACACGGAGCTGGCCGAAATCGTGCTGGACGAGAGCGGCTACACCGAGATGTGGCAGAAGGAGCGCACCGCCGACGCCGCCGGCCGCCTGGAAAACCTCAAGGAGCTGGTGCGCTCCATGGAGCAGTTCGAGAACCTCGGCGGCTTCCTCGAGCACATCTCGCTGGTGATGGACCGCGACCAGGGCGAGGCCGAGCAGAAGGTCAACATCATGACGCTGCATTCGGCCAAGGGGCTGGAATTCGACACCGTGTTCCTGCCCGGCTGGGAGGAAGGGCTGTTTCCGCATCAACGCTCGCTCGACGACCAGGGCCGCGCCGGCCTGGAGGAAGAGCGGCGGCTGGCGCATGTCGGCCTCACGCGCGCGCGCAAGCTGGCCAAGATCTATTTCGCCACCAACCGGCGCATCCACGGCCTGTGGACCTCGACGGTGCCGTCGCGCTTTCTCGACGAGCTGCCGCCGGAGGACGTCGAGATCAAGGAGGCCGCCGGCGGCTCGGGCGGCTTCGGCATGGCGGGCTACGGCGCTTCCCGCTTCGACGAGATGAATGCGTTCGGCTCCAGCTATTCGACGCCCGGCTGGCAGCGCGCGCAAGCGCAGCGCGGAAAGGGCGGCTTCGACGAGGCCGGGCAACCTTACGGCCAGACGGGCCGCCAAGGCGGCCCTGGTGCGCGCTATGTGACCGACCCGGAATTCGTCGACGACGGCGCCGAGCCGGGCTTTGCTTCTTCACCTCCCCCCTCGGAGGGGGAGCGGCCGGCGGAGCCGGCGGGGTGGCGCAAAGAGACGCCGCCCGCTCACCATCGAAGGCGAGCTCGTCGCCAAATCCACCGGCGCCGACAGCCGTTTCACCGCGGGCGACCGCGTGTTCCACCAGAAATTCGGCAACGGCAACGTCACCGCGGTCGACGGCAACAAGCTCACCATCCGCTTCGACAAGGCGGGGGAAAAGCGGGTGGTGGATAGTTTTGTCGAGCGGGTGTGAGACAGCCGCGCTGTGTACAACAGAATGCTATTCGTCTCCCAATATCTCCACTAGAAACAAATTCAGGATTTCCGGCGTGAAGTTTCTCAGGCGGCTTCTTGCAATAGCGCCTCCGCCTCGCGGTCAAATATCCAATTGTCATTATGTGCTTCAAACGTCTCTATCATTCCGAAACGAGATGGCAATTCCGTCGCGAAGATCGAAAAGACGCAGCGGACAACTATTGACCAGTTGCCCGTAAAGGTCATGGCTCTCTCGCCTATTCCCCATCGCGGCATAAGCATGAAACCGCAATATATTTGGTAGCGGGAATCCTGCATCGCCCACTGCCAAAGCGGCGCCAACAAAATCGCCGCCCCTCAACTTTGCAGCGCTGAGCGCGCCCTCAAAGTAACGTTTTTCTCGCGCAAATGGCGTCCTATTTCGACCCTCGTCAAAAAACGTAATTGCTTCTGAAATTCGACCCTGCCGCAAGAGTATCATGCCCCTGATATGCCAAGCGATCCAATCTGACCTTGTAATGGGCTGCTCAGTCGGAAGCAACTCAAGCGCTTCGCTGTAACGCTCCTGAATTACTAGAATCGCAGCTTTGCCATTGCGCGCGATTTCGTAATGGGACCACCTCCTAAGAATTTCATCATAAGCCTCGATTGCATCATCGTATTTTCCAAGCCGCTTCAGCAAGTCTGCCCGGCCTGACTTACTAACAAGGTCATAAGGGAAATGGCGAACATTTTCTTCGTAAAGACGAAGCGACCCCTCAAGATCATCATTCACTTTTCGAATGTTTGCATAGCCATTTGCAATGCGAAAATCTCGCGGGAAGAGCGTCGCCGCCTCTTGATAAGCCGAGATCGCATCATCAAGTCGCCGTTCGTCACGAAGCACCTCAGCATAGCCACTATATGCAACGGGAACTGTCGGATAATTCATTTTAACGTAATTATATACCTCCAGTGCACCTCTGAGATCTCCTTTTGTCCGAAGAGTTCTCCGCATAATTGCAGCGAGCAATGGGGTCTGACGGATATCGCTCGATCGCAGACGAGGTTACACTTGTTGCTTCCTCGATCTTGCCCTGCTCCCGCAACACGGAAGCGGTTCCGTTGATAGCAACCAAATCACCACGGAGCTCTGGAACACGATAAGCAGCGACAAATTCATCCAGCCTACCCATGTCGGCGAGCACTGCTGCCTTGCCGCAAAACAAGAAATGCACATCACCAAATTTTTTCAGCGCATCTTCATATTCTTCCAGCGCCTCGTCGAATCTCCACATTTCTCGAAGCGTTTCAGCGGCACCTGCCCAAGTATACGGCTCTGCCTCATGGTCGGGGAATTTCGACCGCACATCTCTGAACGCCTGCAACGCCTCTTCAAGGTGACCCTGAATTCGCAATACCCGCGCCCGACCTGTAGCTGCAAACTGCCCATCACCAAGCAACTCACAAACATCAAGCTCTTTCAACGCTTCATCAAGTCTAGAGAACTGAATCAATGCGTCAGCAGCCTGGCCGTGCGCCCATGCATCCGAAGGGCATACATCTACTGCTCGTTGCGCCCACTCAAGTTGAAGCGAATGAAGATGATAGAATTTTGCCTCCTGTGCGAGCCAGCAAAGTGACTTTGCTGCAAATTGCGCACCACTGTTTGCGAGTTGATCACTTATCAACTGATCAGTATATTTTCGCGCCAGCTGCAGTCTTCCTTGCTTCAGTCTTTCAGCGATAGAAACTCTCTGTGCAGTTGAGCGCTCATAAGCTTCGCGACTAAATACATCTTGCTCAAGAACACCTGGTGTCTTTTGCTCTTCTTCATCGGGCACAATGATTTTCTTGGATGCGCGGCGCCTAAACGCAAATGTCCACTCGTTCACAATAGTGCGGAAATTGGGCTGGTCTTTCAAGGCATCATAAACATCAAGGACGGCTAAATTTCTATCTTCTGCTTCTGGATCAACAGAACCTAGAATTCGAAATGCCCCTCGACGTATCGCAGCTTCTTCAAAAGAAATCTTGTCCTGATCGTCAAATAAGCTAATGGCAAATCGTTCCAGTCGCTTCGACGAGCCGCAATCGTTTTTTGATTTCCGAGCAACTCCTGAACAACTCAGGAAAATACGCCAGCGCTTTGATCTAATTATGAACTCTGCATCAGCTTCGTCAGGCAGCGAATGCGAGTAAAGCTGATTTTCGACAAAGAGTTTTATGGAGGACTGACAATTAGCTTTTCCACCAAATCGCCAGCCTCTAGACGCAACCCCTCCTCTTCTTCAGAATCGATCGAAATTAAAAATAGCCGAAGAGCTCGATCTGCCTCCCAAGCGTTTTTGAATACGGGAAATACTGCACCCTCACGCGCGCCCCTTATTACAACAACGTCGTTGCAACCTTGAAAGAGATAGCCAGCGCCTTCTCGCGCAATAGTAAATTCCGCGTTGAGGTCGTCTGCCTTCCGCACACGGACATCAGCGCCCTCTATAAGGGCAATAATCCAGCCTGGCCCGAATAGACAGCGTCCACTAAACTTCCTCCACAATGACACCCACTTTACGCAACGAGTTGGAGACACTTTTCCAAATTATGAGATCAGGCCCCTTCTTCGGTCTGGGCCCGATCACGCGTTCAATGGACGTGGGATGTAAGGGGCCATAGATGTGGCATTCTACAAAGTCAGCGTCGCCTCGTGAAGTTCCTTCATTCAACAAAATTGGCGGAAATTGAGACTTCTCTGTCACGGACTCTATCTTGCTGGCGAGCTTAGCTACTGCCAATTGATCACGGTTCTCCCATGTGGCCCGATAGCCCAGCGGCGGTCTTCTCCCCGCAATTACGCGGTGACGCCCACAAAATAGGAATGGGTTCTCCTCGAAGACAGTTGCACGACTTGCGATGTGCAGCTCTTTAAAGGCCATTGAATATTCGCCCCACCACAGGACCCCAAAGCCGTCCAACGATAACGCGGTGCAATTAATCTTCTCAAAATAGAGCGGATTAATTGTGCTCTCTGCAGCAGCGCGGCCTTTGTCCCAGTCATTATCTTCTGGCATACGAGCGCCTGCTCGCACTTGGCTATGAAAGCTGACATAAAGGGCGTTCGTACTTTTTGCGAAGGCATCTAGATCGCCTAAGGGACGAGCAAGGACTGCTTGTGATCTTTTGACCGCTGCCCCAAAGCTTTTTACTACCTCCTCTGCACCTCTTGCAGCCGCTGCTTTGAGCGCCGAGGCAACACGCTCCTGTAGTGCGGCCTCCTCATTAGGTTCTTCTGCTGCTCTGACATTAGGGAAGCCCACATCGACACCGCAAACGACGCAGCGCTCGACATGAGCAGGCACTTCGTTATTGCAATTCTTACAGATCACAGTGGAGGCTCTAAATTCTAGAGTTACGAATGCCGAACTCTACAATTGCTTCCTGCCGATGCAAAGCATCGAAAGCAACGTTTGCTCTTGAAGGAACGGCAATTCGAGCCGCAGCGGCTCACGCCCCCCTACTTCTTCTCCAGCATCGCCTGCCCCTGATAGCCGACCACGCGCTGGATGGCCTGCGCGAAGCGCGCCAGCAGCCAGGGCAGCCGCACCTCCAGCCGCACGGCGGCGTCGCCGACGTCGATGAAGCCAGAGGCGCGCTGGCCGAGCGCGGCGGCGCGGAAGCTCAGGCGGCTGTCCTCCCAGGTCTCCTCCTCGATGGTGAGCACGCGCGTGAATTCGTTCTTGGCGCGGCCGATGCCGCCCTTGATGCGCGCGAGCGCCTCCGCCTTGCCGAGGCGGTGCGGAATGACGACGACGAGCGGCTCGGACATGCGGAGAAGCTCCCTTCCCTTGTCGGCCGGCGGCGGCCGTCCTTCAATATGGCGATGCCGCGCGCGCGGGAAAAGGCGCGGCGCGGCCGCCCGGCATTAACCCCGACGCGCCCGCGGGGCTATGATCGAATGCCTAGACGTCTATAATGCGTCCCCGGGGGACACGTTCGATTTTTTGGGGGTACGCTTTGCGATATCTGATCGCCCTGCTCGTCTTGAGCGGGACCCTGGCCTTCGGCGGCGCGGCTTCGGCCCGGGACATCCATCTGCACATCAAGATGAGCGCCCAGGCGCTCCAGCAGGCCTGTAAAGACGTCAACGGCTCGTTCTCGCAAGGGCCGCAGCGCTACGGCTGCGGCACCGACTGCAAGGGCCAGCCCGGCACCGAGTGCATCGTCACCTGCGAGGCCGGGCAAGCGCTGCATCGCCCAGGTGATCGGCGGCCACGTGCCGCATACCGTCAAGCAGGCGCTGGCGCCGAATAAGCGCCACTGAGCGGCGGCGCGGGCGGCGGCGCGCGCTCAGGCGGCCTGCGCGGCCTTCTTCGCCACTTCGAACGCCGCTACCTTGCCGCAGTCGAGGCACTTGTAGACGTGGCGCATGAGCGCCGGCTTGTCGGCGATCGGCTCGGCTTCGGTGATGCACATGGTGCCGCCGCAGCTGCAGGCGACATAGGCATCGGTTCGCGTCGGGATTGTCGGGTGCATTTTGGAGGTCATGGCAAAGCCCTAGCAGCCTCCGCCGCCGCTATACCAGCGGCATCGCCGGGAACGCCGAAAGACCGCGCCGCCGCGCGCTATTTGGCGCCGCTGAGCGCGCGCGCGCAGGCCGCGGCCACGTTGCGGTTCGGTTCGGCCTCGCCGGGGAACGTCGCCCAGCCGCCCTTGACGATGAAGGTATCCTGCTCCCAGGAGTCGATCTTCTTCAGCGCCACCAGCGTGGCCGGCGCTTCGGCGGTCTGATTGAATTTCTGCACGCAGATCGGCGCCAGCGCCGCCACCAGCGCGTGGTTGGCGCTGTCTTCCGCCATCTTCTGCGCGGTGCTGCCGAGCGTCCAGCCGCCCCAGTTGAAGCCGATCACGATCGCGATGATGGCGCCGGCGACGGCGCCCTGCACCAGGCGCGTCGGTAAATCGCCTTGCAGGATGTGAGGTAGTTGCATGGTGTTTCCTTTCGTCCGGCGCGGGGCGCCGACGCGAGGACAACGGAAACCCGGATGGGTTCCGATCGTAAGTCGTGAGTTGTCGTTAAAGCGCCGCCGCCTTGCGATGGCGGTTCGGTCGCCCGAACAGTGCGCCCTTTTCGCCACAATGTCGATGCGGCGGTCGCGGCCTATTGGCGCGGGTCCGGCCCGCCACGCCCCAACATGGCCGTTATTGGCAACATATCTGCGTTGAGCGTGTTATCATTGTGGGCAGGGGTCGGAAGGAGTTGTGTGTCATGCGTCGCCGCCTCGTGTTGCGCTCGCCGCCGCGTTGCTCGCGATGCCGTTTTGCTTGGCGCCGGCCGCGGCCAAGCTGCTTATCCAGATCGACAAGTGGACACAGCGGATGACCGTGTCCGAGGACGGCGACGTGCTTTACCGCTGGCCGGTGTCGACGGGCGTCGCGCGCTACGCACGCCGAGCGGCAGCCTACAAGCCGTTCCGCATGGAGAAGGACCATCGCAGCGAGGAATGGGACGACGCGCCGATGCCCTATTCGATCTTCTTCACCCGGAAGGGCGACGCCATCCACGGCACCAACGAGGAGCGGAATCGGCCGGCCGTGTCGCACGGCTGCGTGCGGCTGTCGCGCAAGAACGCCGCCATGCTGTGGAAGCTGGTGAAGCAGGAGAAGATGGCGAACACCGAGGTGGTGCTGTTCGGCCACATGCCGGGCCGCGCGCCGGCGGTGGCGCAGGAGGGCGCCGGCCGGGAGATCACCGCCGCGGCCGCGCCGTCCTACAGCGGCGCTGGACCAATGGCCGCGCCTATTACCAGGACGAACGGCCGCACCTACTACGACGACCGGCCACCGCCGCCGCCGCCCGATTACGTCCCCGAGCGGCGCTACCGCACCGACGACGGCCCGCTGCCGTTCCCGTTCTTCCTGTTCGGGCGGTAGATCTTTATCTTAGCGCGTGATCTTGTCCGAAAACCGGTTCCCGCTTTTCGGGATCACGCGCAGCGCGCGCTACCCGCGGTGCGTGATGCCGAGCGCCGCCTCGCTGCGGTCGAGGACGAGCGGCACGATCAGATCTTCCTCGTCGTCGAGATGGCGGATCAGCCCGCCGAGCAGCCGGCCGCTGGCGTCGGCATAGGCGTCGCCGCGGCGGCGCAAGGCATCGGCATCGCCGGCGAGCGCGCGCAGCAGCGCGTTGGCGGCGTCCGCCGTCGCCGCCATGTCGGCGTGGATGGCGTGGTGATCGCCTTCCAGCACGTCGAAACCGCGCGCCAGGCGCACGTCGGCAGCGCGGAGCAGGGGGAAGTAATGATAGTCCTCGATCTGGTGGTGGACGTTGAGTTGCTCCAGCAGGAACCGCAGGCGCGGCACGAACAGATCGGGGAAGTCGGCCGGCGCCAGCGCACCGGCGCGGAAGCGCCCGGCGATGGTCTCGAGCGCGCCGGCAAGCTCGCGGAACATGGCATGGCGCGATAGCCAGAAGGGCACCCATTCGCCGAGATTGGCGTGGCCGTCCCAATGCTCGCGCGGATAGCGCTCGATCAGCACGCACAGGTCCTCGGGCCAGCCGTTGCGTCTGGCGAGGGCGAGAGCGTCCCGGTCGGCGGGGGTCGGGCGTTCGATCATACCGGCCTCTATAGCGGTCGCGCACGATCCCGAAAAGCGGGAACCGGTTTTTGGATAAGATCACGCGCAATGCATAATGGGCCCGCATCGACCAACCCCGCGACACGAATCGGGCGCCGCGCTAGATAAGCGCCATGCACACCGTGGTTGCCCGCTTGGCCTGTGACGAACGAACCGCGCGCGCCCTCGCCGCCGCGCTCGACGAAACGCTCGATCCCGACGATACCGTCGCCGCCGCCTTCGCCGACGACGACGGCCGCTGGCAGATGGCGGTCTATTTCCGCGGCGTCCCCGATGAGGCCGCGGTGCGCGCGCTGGTGGCGCTTGCCGGTGGCGAGCAAGCCGCCGCCGCGCTGGCGTTCGAACCGCTGGCGCAGACCGACTGGGTGGCCCAGAGCCTGGCCGGCCTCGCCCCGGTGCGCGCCGGCCGCTTCGTGGTGCACGGGGCCCACGACCGCCACGACCGCGCACGGGTGCCGGAGAACGCGCTTAGAATCGAGATCGAGGCCGCGCTCGCCTTCGGCACCGGCCACCACGGCACCACCCGCGGCTGCCTCACGGCTTTGGACGATCTCGCCAAGCGGCGGCGGTTCAAACGCGTCCTCGACATCGGCACCGGCTCCGGCGTGCTGGCGATCGCGGCCGCCAAGCGCCTGCACGTGAAGGCGATCGGCAGCGACATCGACTGGCGCGCGGTGGCCGCGGCCCGCGACAACGCCCGCCTCAACGGCGTCGCGCCCTACATCACCGCGGTGCATGCCGCCGGCGCCGGTGTCCGCAAGGTCACGGGCCGCGGCCCTTACGACCTGATCTTCGCCAACATCCTGCTCGGCCCGCTGCTTCGCCTGGCGCTGCCGATCCGGCATCTTGCGGCGCCGAACGCCCGCGTGGTGCTCTCCGGCCTGCTGCCTTCCCACGCCAACGCGGCGCTTGCCGCCTACCGCATGCAAGGCTTGACGCTCGAACGGCGCATCCAGCTCGAGGGCTGGGTGACGCTGGTGCTCAAGCGCGGGCGCTGAGCCGCTGGTCCGACTCCGACATTTGCATCCCGCTGCAGCAAACTCGGGAGCAAACGTCGGAATCAAAGGGCCACTGGCGACCGGTTGATTCCAGTGGCGCTTTGAATTTGACATTTGATGAGTGGCCCGCTGCAAGTGGGTATCAAATGTCGAATTCGCTTCCCTAGTCGTTTTTCAGCAGGCGCGAGACGTCGTTCCAGAGCTGCTGGTTGGGCACCACGTCGGCGTCGTCGTAGATCTTGCGGATGCGGCCCTTGGCGTCGACGATCTCGATGGCGTCGTTGTGCGAGATATCGAAGCCGGGCTTGGCCTTGGCGGCGAGCGGATTGGACACCGCGAGCTGCGGCGTCTGCGCTGGGCCGTGCCGGCGTCGGCGCCGTCGGCGACACGCCGATAGGCGACGTGGTACCCGCCCGTGACAACCCGGCGAATCTGCGCCTTGCTGCCGGTGAGGTACTGCCAATGCGGATCCTTCGGGTCCCAGCCGTACTGGTGCAGGAATTCGCGCATCTGCTTCGGCCCCGCCGCGTCGGGCGCGATGTTGAACGACACGATCTCGACCTTGTCCTGCAGGCCGCTCTGCGCCAGCACCATCAGGCGTTCGAAGCCCATCAGATGCGCGGCGATCAGGGGGCAGTAGGTGGTGCAGTAGGGAAACAGGAACGTCACCACCCGCACCTTGCCGGCGAAGCGCTTGGACGAGACCTTCCGCCCGAGCTGGTTGGTGAGGGTGTATTGCGGCGCCGGCCCGAGATCCGCCAAGGGCGCCGGTCCGGAACGGGCACGCTCGGCAAAGACACCGGCCACGAAGCCCGCCAGCAGCAATACGGCGGCCAGCGCGCCATATCGCAAACCGCGCAGCCAGCCCGGCGCGCGCTGCTTCACCGGGGCCTGGGCCGGCGGGGCCGGGTCGCTATCGCTCATGAGCGGATCCTTGGTCGCTGTCGCTGAATGCCGCCCGGGTTCATCTTATGACGCGCAGATGAGGCCGCAAAATGGACATATGCCGAAACCGGTCCGGCGGGCCATGGTTTAGGAATTAATAACCAAACGGGGGCAATCTGTCGCGGCGGAGCGGACCCTCGCCCGCCTCGACTGCTTCCGGCCAGCCGCGAACCGCGCAAAACGGCCTCAAAAACACTGTTCCGGCCATGGGCCCTTCGCAAATGCTCATCCGCGACCTCCACGACAGAATCGGCGACATCGCGCCGGACCAGAAGGCGTTGACGATGCGCCATCTCACCGACCTCTACCTGGTCGGCGCCGCGCAGTTTTCCTCCGACGACCTCGCGCTCATCGACGACATGTTCGTCCGCCTGCTGGAGGCCATCGACGAAGCCGCCCGCGCGCTGCTCGCGGGCCGGCTCGGCCCGGCCGCCAAGGCGCCCCCCAGGGTGCTGCACCGGCTCGCCTGCGACGACGCGATCACGGTCGCCTCGCCCGTGCTCACGCAATCGGAAGCGCTCACCGACGCCACGCTCATCGAATGCGCGGTGACCAAGACGCAGGACCACATGCTCGCCATCGCCCGGCGCGGGACGCTGTCGGCGGCGGTGACCGACGTGCTGGTCAAGCGCGGCGACCGCGACGTGCTGCTGGGCACCGTGCGCAACGCCGGCGCGCGCTTTTCCCGCAACAGCTTTGCCGTCCTCATCAAACGCGCCGAGGGCGACGATACGCTCGCCGGCTGTGTCGGCCGGCGGCCCGACCTGCCGGCCCCTCTGTTCGAAAAACTGCTCGACGCCGCATCGGACATGGTTCGCGCCGCCCTGCGGGCCGAACGCCGCCAGGCGCCCGACGAGATCGAGCGCGCCGTGACCGACGCGGCGGACGCCATCCGCAGCCAGGCGACGGCGCTGACCCAGGCGCACGCCGCGGCCCGCGTGCGCGTGCAGTCGCTGAACCGGGCCGGCAAGCTAAGCTGGGCCAAGCTCGAGGAATTCGCCAGGGCCGGGCGCACCGACGAACTCGCCATCGCGCTGGCGCTGATCGCGAAGGTGCCCGAGGATGTCGTCATCGACATCGTCAAGGGTCGGGACCAGGAAGCCATGATCGCGCTGGCGAAGGTGGCCCGGCTGCCTTGGGAAACGGCGCGGGTCCTCATGGCCCCCGACAGCGATGGCCGGGCCGATACCAAACGCCTGCTGGCCTGGCGGATGGCCTTCGAGGGCCTGACTCATTCGGACGCGCGCGCCATGCTCGACGCCCGCGTGGCCCGCCACCCGGGCGCGACGACGCATTGAGCGTTTTCCGGACGGCGACCCAGTTCCCACTTCACCTGGAAACGCTCTTTCCTTTATCGCGCTTCCGGACGGCGAACCGGTTCCCACTTCGCCTGGAAACGCTCTTTCCTTTATCGCGCTTCCGGACGGCGAACCGGTTCCCACTTCGCCTGGAAACGCTTTAGAGTGTCGTCCCATGTTCGAAGCTCATTTCCAGACCTTTGACGATGCCAGCGAACGTGCCGAAAGCGCGGGCCGCGTGGCGGCGTTGCGCGCCGCGCTCGCCCGCCGCGGGCTCGACGGTTTTGTCGTTCCGCGCGCCGACCGGCAGCAGAACGAGTACCTGCCGGCGGGCGAAGAACGCCTCGCCTGGCTGACCGGCTTCACCGGATCGGCCGGCGCCGCGGTCGTGCTGACGAACCAAGCGGCGATCTTCGTCGACGGGCGCTACACCGTGCAGGCCGACGCCCAGGTCGACAAAGCCGTCTTCGCCATCGAGCACCTGGTCGAGAGCCCGCCGGCGCAGTGGCTGGAGGCGAACCTCGCCGTCGGCGCCAAGGTGGGCTACGATCCGTGGCTGCACACCACCGAGGGTGCCGAGCGCCTGCGCAAGGCCTGCGCCAATGCCGGCGCCGAGCTGGTTCCCGTCGACGACAACCCGATCGACGCGCTGTGGACGAACCGGCCGCCGCCGCCGTCGGCCCCGGTGAAGCCGCACGACCTCAAGTTCGCCGGCGAAAGCGCCGCCGACAAATTGCGCGGCATCCAAGGCGAGATCGGCAAGTTGCGCGCCGACGTGCTGGTCGTCTCGGACCCGCAGAACGTCGCCTGGGCCTTCAACATTCGCGGCAGCGATATCGCGCATACGCCGCTGGCGCTCGCCTTCGCCGTGGTGCCGCGCGAGGGCAAGCCGGCGCTCTATCTCGACCAGGCCAAGCTCGACAACGCCGCGCGCGCCGCGCTGGCCGACGTCGCCGACGTCCACGGCGAAGACGATCTGGAGCACGATCTCGCGCAGATGAGCGGCAAGACCGTGCGCCTCGACCGGGCCACCGCGGCCGACGCGCTGACCCGGCTCGTCGGCGAACACGGCGGCAAGGCGTCGCCCGACGCCGATCCCATCACGCTCATGAAGGCGGTCAAGAACCACACCGAAATCATGGGCTCGCGCGCGGCGCACATGCGCGACGGCGCGGCGCTGGCGCGCTTCCTCGCCTGGTTCGCGCGCGAAGCGCCGACGGGCAAGCTGACCGAGATCGACGCGGTGGCGGCGCTGGAAGGCTTCCGCCGCGACACCGGCTTGCTGAAGGACGTGTCGTTCCCGACCATCGCCGGCGCCGGGCCGAACGGGGCCATCGTACATTACCGCGTCACCAACGAGTTCGAACCGCACGATCGGCGGCGGCGAACTGTTCCTGATCGATTCCGGCGCGCAGTACGAGGACGGCACCACCGACGTCACCCGCACCGTCGCGGTGGGCACGCCGTCGGACGAGATGCGCGACCGCTTCACGCGCGTGCTCAAGGGCCACATCGCCATCGCCACCGCCGAATTCCCGGAAGGCATCAGCGGCGCGCAGCTCGATCCGCTGGCGCGGGTGGCGCTGTGGCAGGCGGGGCTCGACTTCGACCATGGCACCGGCCACGGCGTCGGCAGCTATCTCTCGGTGCACGAGGGGCCGGCGCGCATCTCCAAGCTCGGCCATGTGGCGCTCAGGCGCGGCATGATCCTGTCCAACGAGCCGGGCTACTACAAGACCGCCGGCTACGGCATCCGTACCGAGAACCTGGTGCTGGTCATCGCCGCGCCCGAGCCCGAAGGCGCCGAGAAGCCGCTCAACGCCTTCGAGACGCTGACGCTGGCGCCCATCGACCGCAAGCTTATCGACACCCGCATGCTGACGGCGAAGGAGCGGCACTGGCTCGACAGCTACCACGGGCGCGTGCGCGAGGAGATCAGCCCGCTGATAGATGATGAGACGCGCAAGTGGCTGGAGCTGGCGACAAGGCCGCTCTAATTGTCATGTATGGACGGCGCGCCAGCGCCGGGCCCGGAATCCAGAGGTCAAACTTGGGAGCGTTTCTCTGGATTCCGGGTTCGGCCCTTTGGGCCGCCCCGGAATGACTAGGAATTAACCAACTTCAGCCACTCGTCTTCGCTGATGACCTCGATGCCGAGTTCCTTGGCCTTGGTCAGCTTGGAGCCGGCGCCAGGCCCGGCCACCACCAGATCGGTCTTCTTCGACACCGAGCCAGACGCGTGGGCGCCGAGACGCTCGGCCTGCGCTTTCGCCTCGTCGCGCGTCAGCTTCTCCAGCGACCCCGTAAACACGACCGTTTTGCCGGCGATCTTGGAATCCGATTTCGGCTTCTCGACGTCGGTGACGGTCACCTGCTTGCTCAGATTCTCGACAATCTTCTTGTTATGGCTTTCGCCGAAATAAGCGGCGATGCTGTCGATGACGGTGTCGCCGATCTGGTCGAGCGCGTCCATCTCGGCGCGCGCCTCTTCGTCGCCGTGAGCAACCTTGAGGCAGGCGTCGTGGAACGCCTTCCAGGAGCCATAACCGCGCGCCAGCGCCAGCGCGGTGGTCTCGCCGACATGGCGCATGCCGAGCGCATAGATGAAGCGCTCGAGCGAAATCTCGCGCCGCTGGCGGATGGCGCCGAACAGGTTGCGCACGGAAGTCGCGCCGTAGCCCTCTTCGTCCTGTAGCTTGATCTTGTCGTTGCGGCCTTCGAGCGTGAAGATGTCTGCGGGTTCCTTCACCCAGCCGTTCTCGAAGAACATCTCCACCTGCTTTTCGCCCAGGCCTTCGATGTCGAAAGCGCGGCGCGAGGCGAACAGTTTCAGATGCTCGATCTTCTGGAACGGACAGGCGAATTCGCCGGTGCAGCGGGCGCGGGCGCCGGCCTCGCCGGTGGCGGTGACCTCGCGCACCACGTCGGTCTTGAGCGGGCACGGGCACTTCTTGGGGAAATGATAGGGCTTGGCGCTCTTCGGGCGCTTGTCGAGCACGACGTCGACCACCTGCGGGATGACGTCGCCGGCGCGCTGGATGATGACGGTATCGCCGATGCGGATATCGCGGCCCTCGCGCAACGCTTCGCCGTCACCGCCGATGCCCTTGATGTAGTCCTCGTTGTGCAGCGTGGCGTTCTGCACGATGACGCCGCCGACGCCGACCGGCTCCAGCTTGGCGACCGGCGTCAGCACGCCGGTGCGGCCGACCTGTATTTCGATGTCGTGCAGCACGGTGGTGGCGCGCTCGGCCGGGAACTTGTGCGCGATGGCCCAGCGCGGCGTGCGCGAGACGAAGCCGAGCCGTTCCTGCCAGTCGAGCCGGTCGACCTTGTAGACGACGCCGTCGATATCATAGTCGAGCTTGGCGCGGCGCTCCTCGATATGGCGATGGAACGCCAACAGCTCATCGGCCGAATGGCAGGTCTTGGTGAGCGGGTTGGTGTCGAAGCCGCAATGCTCGAACCACTTGATCATGCCACTTTGCGTGTCGGCGGGCATGTCGCTCATCTCGCCCCAGGCATAGGCGAAGAAGCCGAGCGGGCGCGAGGCGGTCACGCGCCAATCCTTCTGCCGCAAGGAGCCGGCGGCGGAATTGCGCGGATTGGCGAAGATCGTTTCGCCGGCTTCCTTTTGGCGCTCGTTCAGCTTGAGGAAGTCGGCCTTGGTCATATAGACCTCGCCGCGCACCTCCGTGACGCGCGGGATGTTGCGGCCCTTGAGCGTGTGCGGCACCGACTTCAGCGTCTTGACGTTGGCGGTGACGTCCTCGCCTTCGGAACCGTCGCCGCGCGTCGCCGCCGTCACCAACTCGCCGTCCTGGTAGCGCAGCGACATGGACAGGCCGTCGATCTTGGGCTCGGCGGAAAACGAAATCTGATCGTCGTCGCCAAGCTTGAGGAAGCGGCGGATGCGGGCGACGAAGTCGCGCACGTCGTCTTCGGCGAAGGCGTTGTCGAGCGACAGCATCGGCACCGCGTGGCGCACCTTGGCGAAGCCGCGCGCGGGCGTGGCGCCCACCCGCTTCGAGGGCGAATCCGCGCGCACCAGATTGGGGAACCGGGCCTCGATCGCTTTGTTGCGCTCGCGCAGATTGTCGTAGGCGGCGTCGGTCAACGTCGGCGCGTCTTCCTGATAATAGCGGCGGTCGGCGGCGCCGATCTCGAGCGCGAGCCGCATCAGCTCGGCCTTGGCCTGGGCCTCGGTCAGGTCTTCGGGAGCGATTCGTTCGGGGTCTTGCTTGGCCATGTTGCTCTTCGACAGGCGGGCGCCGCATTGCGCCGGCCGGCAAATTACCCGAATGTCGGCGCCAGAACCAAGGCCGGGAACGCGGCCGCCCAAACGGAAGCACCCAGGGAACACCGGAAATATCATGCTGCTTCACCCGCGCGGCAAGTACCGCCCCTTCCACCTCGGCCCCTTCCCGCTGGAGACGCTTTTGCGTGATGAAAGCGTGGCGGCCCGGGAGGTGGCGCAACCGAAGCTGACGGCGGCTGTCGACGCCGCGCCCGAGGGGCCGCTGGCGCGGGCGGCAGCGCATTACCGCGACCTGTTCGCCAAGTTCGCCGATGGCACGCCGGCGCCGGGCCAAGCGCCCGTGCCCGACGACCTCGCCCGCCGCGCGGCCGACATCAAGGGCGCGGCCTATTTCCTCGACGCATCGCAGGTCGGCATCTGCCCGATGCCCGAAAACGGGTGGCTCGCCGGCGGCGACCATCCCACACATGAGTTTGCCACCGTCATCCTGGTGGAGCGCCCGCGCTTGCCGGAGCCGGACAACCTGGCGCGCGAGTGGATCGCCCCCGCACGCGCGGAAATCGCCGATATGCGCGCGGCCGAGATCGCGGTTTGCGTCGCCGGCCATATCCGCGCCATGGGCTTTGCGGCGCGCGCGCATTTCGCCGGCAACGGCCTGGTCGATGCCGAGCGGCTGGCGGTGCTGGCGGGTCTCGCCGTGCGTGACGACGGCGGCTTGCGTAATCCTTATCTCGACGATTTCTCGCTTGCCGTCGTCACCACCGACTACGAACTCGCAACCGATGCAGCCCTGCACGAGAGCGCGCTGAACGCGCGCGGGCTCGCCTATTGGCTGGGCCTGAACGGCGCGCAGTCGGGGCGCGAGCGCAACCGTCAAAGAAAGCGCAAGACGCACCTCTCGCGCTTTCCCATGGAGACGGTGAAACGCGCCGAACGGCCGACCACGCTCATCCTCGACGACGAGGTGCCGCGGGTGCCCAAGCGCGCCGCCTTCTTCCAGCGCGCGCTGCACGGCGACCTCGGCGACAAGGCCAAGAACGAGCGCACGCGCTTTTCCTTCAAGACGCCGCTGTCGTGGAGCCTGTTGCAGGTGATCCGGTCGCTGGTGCCTTTCCAGAACGGCGAGGTGGCGGGGGCGAGCGACCGCGCGCGCTACCGCAACCCGCAGACCAATGCCGCGGCGCTCAAGTCGCTCTCATATGCGTTAGGCGCGGACCTGACCGGCATCTGCGAGATTCCGCGCTACGCCTGGTTTTCGCACAAGGAGGACGGCAGCGCGATCGAACCCTATCACCGCAACGCGGTGGTGATGCTGATCGACCAGGGTTTCGACACCATGGAGGCCGCGAGCGGCGACGACTGGATTTCCGGTTCGCAGTCCATGCGCGGCTACCTGCGCGGCGCGGTCATCGCCGGCATCATGGCCGAGATGCTGCGCACGCTCGGGTTTTCGGCGCGCTCGCAGACGAACGCCGACAGTGACGTGCTGCACATCCCGCTCATCCTGTGGGCGGGCCTGGGCGAGCTCAGCCGCATCGGCGAACTGGTGCTCAACCCGTTCGTCGGCCCGCGCTTCAAGTCGGTGGTACTGACCACCGATATGCCGCTCGAAGCCGACCGGCCGATCGATTTCGGCCTGCAGACCTTCTGCTCGAACTGCCTCAAATGCGCGCGCGAATGTCCGTGCGACGCCATTCCGTTCGGCGACAAGGTCGTGTTCAACGGCTACGAGATCTGGAAGCCGGACGTCGAGCGCTGCACGCGCTATCGGCTGACCAACGCGCGCGGCTCGGCCTGCGGGCGCTGCATGAAGACCTGCCCGATCAACAAGGTGGTGGACGCCGACGGCGCGGTACTGACGCGCGTGGCGAGTTGGCTCGGCGTCAACGCGATGTTCCTCAAGCCCTTGATGGTGCCGGTCGCCACCTGGCTCGACGACAAGCTCGGCAACGGAAGGCGCAATCTCGTCAAGAAATGGTGGCTCGACCACGAGATCGTCAACGGCGTGGTGGTGACCCCGCGCGCCACCAACGAGCGCGACATCGATCCCGAGCGCAAGGTCGACACGGCCGCGGCGATGGAGAAGATGGCCTATTATCACGCCAGCATGATGCCGCCGCCCAACGATCCTTCTCCTCATACGGTCGATCGCAGGGCGGCGATGGCCGCGAAGGAACTGCTGGAGACGCCGGACGACGCGCGGGCGCGGCGTGCGCGCGGAGGCGCGACGCCGGCGCATTACGTGCCGACACCGCCCGTCGAATTGGCCGCCGACACCCGCGCGGCGAAGAGCCCCTACGACTAGCCGAGCGCCGCGACGACTACCGCCCCGCTACTGCGAAAAGCGCAGGGTGGTCTGGGCCCGACCCACGACCTTGCCGCTGCCGTCCAACGCCTGCGCCGTCCAGCGGTAGCGGTGCGGCGTCGGTGGACAGGGCCCCTTGTACGAGAATGCCCCTTTCGGCAGCCGCCGCTGGCCATGATAGGCAACCGTGCCGCCGCCGTGCGGATAGCTCGGCGCATCGAGGTCGGTCATGTGGAAGCGGATCGATTTCGCGTTCTTGGGCACCCGTGACAGACGGATGATCGGCGACTGACTGTCGAAGCATTTGGCCGTCCCCCGCCAGCTTACGGAGATCGAAAACGCCGCGGCCGCGCTCGGCCAGGAGGCAGCGGCAAAGGTGGCGACAACGGCCGACAGCGCCAGGGTTTTCACCAATTTCATGGCTGGGCTCCTTCTGGTCCAAACGGCAAAGAGTTGCAGAAGGATCCTAGCGGCGGCCAAGTCAGCCAGTGTGACCTAAATCAATGCCATGGCGGCCGGCCTACCCCGCCTTCAAGAGCCGCTCGGCCGCCGCGCGCGCTTCGTTGGTGATCTCGGCGCCGGCCAGCATGCGCGCGATCTCCTCGCGGCGGTGGTCGGCCGCGACCTCGGTGACGCGGGTGGCGACGCGCTTGCCCTTGGCCAGCGCATCCTTGCTGATGACGTAGTGGCGGTCGGCGCGCGCGGCGACCTGCGGCGCGTGCGTCACCGCCAGCACCTGCACGCCCCGCGCCAGCCGCGCCAGCCGCGCGCCGATGGCGTCGGCCACCGCGCCGCCGACGCCGGTGTCGATCTCGTCGAAGACGAGCGTCGGCGCCGAGCCGCGGTCGGCCAGCACCACCTTGAGCGCCAAAAGAAAGCGCGCCAGCTCGCCGCCGGAGGCGACCTTCATCAGCGGCCCCGGCCGCGTACCCGGATTGGTCTGCACCCAGAATTCGACGCGGTCGATGCCGTTCGGCCCGGCGGCGTTCGCGTCAACCTCGATCTCGGTCATGAACCGGGCGCGCTCGAGCTTGAGCGGCTTCAGTTCGCCGTTCACCGCCTTGTCGAGCCCGGCCGCCGCCTTGGCACGCGCCTTCGACAGCGCCGCCGCCGCCTTGCCGTAGGCGGCCGCGGCGGCTGCCGCGGTCGCTTCCAGTTCCTTCAGCTTCTCCTCGCCGGCGTCGATCAGCGCGATGTCGCCGCGATACTGCTCGGCGAGCGCGGCGAGATTATCGACCGGCACGGTATATTTGCGCGCCGCCGCGCGCAGGGCGAACAGCCGCTCCTCGCCACGCTCCAATTCGTCGGGATCGTAGTCGGCCGCGCGCAAGGCGGCTTCGAGATTCGCGCGCGCCTCCTCCAGATCGTTGAGCGCGCTATCGAGAGACTTGACCACCGGCTCGATCAGCGCCGGCGCCTGCGGCTGCCGCCGCGCCAGCCGGCGGAACGCGCCGGCGATCGCCGCGACCGGCGACTTGTCGCCGCCGACAACATCGAACGCGTCGCGCAGGTCTTCGGCGACCTTTTCCACCTGCATCATGGCGGCGCGCCGCTCGGCGAGCTGGGTCTCCTCGCCCGGCTGGGGGCTGAGCTTGCCGAGCTCGTCGACCGCATGGCGCAGCCAGTCGGCCTCGCGGCGGGCGCGCTCGACCTCGGCGCGGTGTTCCTCGAGCGCGGTCTCGGCCTCGCGGCGCGCGTCCCACAGCATGGACAGTCTGTCGGCATCCTTTTCGAGGCCGCCATAAGCATCGAGCAGGCGGCGGTGGGTGGCGGCGTCGACCAGCGCGCGGTCGTCGTGCTGGCCGTGGATCTCGACCAGCGCGCCGCCCAACTGCTTCATCACCTGCACGCTCACCGGCTGGTCGTTGACGAAGGCGCGGGTGCGCCCGTCGGCGAACTGCACGCGGCGCAGGATCAGTTCGTCCTCGGCGGCGACGCCGCTGTCGGCAAGCAGCGCGCGCACCGGGTGGTCGCGGGCGATGTCGAAGGCGGCGGTCACCTGGCCCTGCGCCTCGCCCTGGCGCACCAGGGTCTGGTCGCCGCGCCCGCCCAAGGCGAGCGCGAACGAGTCGAGCAGGATCGACTTGCCGGCGCCGGTCTCGCCGGTGAGCACGGCAAGCCCGTCGGCGAAATCGATGTCGAGCCGGTCGATCAGGACGATGTCGCGGATCGAAAGTCGGGAGAGCATGGCGCCTATCCTGGGCGTCATCATCCGCGAAAGCGGACGATCCAGTGACCACCGCAGCAAGAGATTTTCACACGAATCGCCGGCCGCCGCAGCTACCCTTGGATGCCCCGCCTTCGCGGCGGCTGGCAAGAGGGATGTGACCGGCCCCGGGCGCCGGTCGGCGCCGGCTCAGCCCAGATTCACGTCCAGCCCGACCTTGCGGAAGGCCTTGCTGATCCAGGAACCGGTGTCTTCCTTCGGCAGCACCCCGCGCGACTTCACCAGCGCGTAGGCGCGCTTGTACCAGTCGCTGTCCGGGAAGTTGTGGCCGAGCACGGCGGCCGCCGTCTGCGCCTCGTTCACGATGCCGAGCGCCATATAGGCCTCGGTCAGCCGTTCCAGCGCCTCTTCGACCTGCCGCGTGGTCTGGTATTTGGTGACGACGATCTTGAAGCGGTTGATGGCGCCGATGTAATCGTGGCGCTTCAGGTAGTAGCGCCCGACTTCCATCTGTTTGCCGGCGAGTTGGTCGCGCGCGAACAGCAGCTTTTGCTTGGCCTTGGCAGCATATTCCGAGTTCGGATAGCGCTGGATGACCCCTTCCAGCGCCTGCACGGCCCTCTGGGTCGCCGCCTGATCGCGCGTGACGTCCGGGATCTGGTCGTAATAGGACGCCGCCATCAGGTACTGGGCGTAGGCCGCGTCCGGGCTGGCCGGGTGCAAGGTCATGTAGCGCTTGGCGGCGCCGACGCAGTCGTCGTAGTTGCCGGCCTGGTAGTTGGCATAGGCCGACATCAGCAGCGCCTTGCGCGCCCAGTCCGAATAAGGGTGCTGACGGTCGACCTCGTCGAACTTCTTCAGCGCCTTTACCGGATCGTGACGCACGTTCAGCAGATAGAGGCCCTCGTTGTAGGTGCGCGCGGCCGGCTGATCGACCTCGGGCGTGTCGCTGGAAAACCAGTTGGTCGGACTGAGCTTGCTGAAATCGCCGAGGCTGCTGGCGCCGCCGCTGCTGCAGCCGCCGAGATTGACGGCGAGGGTCAACGCCGCCGCGGCGCACGCCAAGCGCCGCCCGCGCCCCGGCCGGGCAACCCGCGCGGCCGTCTGCTTCAATGCGCTATCGTCCGGCACGAATCCCCCTGGGACAAGAACGGCACTTTCGCGGGCGACCTCGATTTCGACGGCGCGCCCTCTTCGATAACCCGCAAGCCGTTTCCTGTAGACGAAAAACTGCGGTTTCGCCAAGCAATTAAGCCGACATTCTGCCGGGATTAAGGCGGCCTGCTAGTGGCGCGAATTTGACATTTGAGACCCATTTGCAATGGGCCACTTATCAAATGTCAAATTCAAAGCTCCACTAGAATCAAATATTTGCTAGTGGTCCGTTGCTTCCGACATTTGCTCCTGAGCTTGCGGCAATGGGATGCGAATGTCGGAAGCGGACCACTAGGATCGAGACGGTTGCGGACGGGGGCAAACCGGCGTGGATGGCGCCTGTCAGGATACGTCGGGCCCGTAGGCCGGAACCACCTGGGCAGCCGCGGTGCCGGCATGGCCGCGCGGACGGCGGGCCGCGTCGACCGCCTCCACCACGCGCCAGGCGCCGGTGTCGGCCATCAGCGCGGACAGCACCGCGTGATTGAGCTTGTGGCCGCCGCGCACGGTGCGATAGGCGCCGAGCAGCGGATGGCCGGCGAGCGCCAGATCCCCGAGCGCGTCGAGCGCCTTGTGGCGCACGAACTCGTCGGCAAAGCGCAGGCCTTCCGGGTTGAGCACGCGATCGTCGGACACGACCAGCGTGTTGTCGAGCGAGGCGCCGAGCGCGTAACCGCCGCTCCACAGCTTGGCCACGTCCTTCATGAAGCCGAAGGTGCGCGCGCGCGCGATCTCGCGGCGGAAGCTGTCCGGCTCGATGTCGAGCGCCAGCGCCTGACGGCCGATCAGCGGATGATCGAATTCGATCTCGGCCTCGACGCGGAAGCCGTGCGCGTAGGGGCGCAGCTCGCCGAGGGCGTTCCCTTTGGCGACGCGCACCGGCTTGAGCACTTCGATGTAACGGCGCGGCAGGGCGCGCATGGTGAGGCCGGCCTGGTCGAGCGCGTCGACGAACGGCGCCGCGCTGCCGTCCATGATCGGCACTTCGGGGCCGTCGATCTCGACCACCACGTTGTCGACGTTGAGGCCGCGCAGCGCCGCGAGCAGGTGCTCGGCGGTCGAACACATCGGGCCGGACGCGTCGCCCAGGACGGTGGCGAATTCGGTGGCGGTCACCGCGCGCACGTCGGCGCGAATCTCGCGCTCGATGGTGCCGTCGGCGCTGACGCGCTGAAACATGATGCCGGTGTCGTCGTCGGCGGGATGCAGGGTCAACGTGGCGGGACGGCCCGAATGCACGCCGATGCCGGAAACGGCGACCTCTTCGCGCAATGTCGTCTGCTTGGCGCCCTTCATCGTATCCCGTCTTCCGCCGGCCCGTTGCGGGCCGCGCGGCCCCAACCCCTAAAATCGCAGGGTCACAATTCGGCCCTTCGTGCAGTCACCGTCCTCAGCCCCGGAACGGTATCCCCTCAGACCCAAAAGTCCCTTACAGCGCTGGAAGTTAGGCCAGAGCGACCGGATTCTCCAAGTCACGCTTTCTTACGGACTATTACTCGTTTTTGCCGCATTTAAGCCTGCCCAAATCGGACCTAAGCAAGATGTTGGTTACCTACAGGCCTTAACGCCCGCCAGTGCCGGCCGCCGCACCATCGGCGGCCATAACAGCAACGCCTTGCCGGAGAAAAAAATCAACAATTCAAAGCATTAACCAAAACGGCCGGTTAACGCCCGTTACGAAACGGCCCCGAACCAGGATTGGATCGGGGCCGTTTTGTCTCAGAGCCGGCTCAGTTCGCCTGTCGCCGGAGGAAGGCCGGAATGTCGAGCTGGTCGTCCTCGGGCGAGTTTTGCACAGGCGCCTGGCGTCCACGCGGGTCGAGCCCCTGGGGCCCGGCCCGGCGGGCATATTCGGAGACCGGCTCGGCCGGCCGGCCCTCGGGCTGGCGGGCCGTCGGGCGCGCCGGGCGCTCGAACTGGGGTGCGCCTTGCGCCGTGCGCGGCGGCTGCGGGGCTTCCGCTTCCTCGCGCCGGCCAAGCCCGACCTGCGCCAGCCGCTGCATCAGCGACAGGCGCTGCTTCTCCGGATGGTTGTCGGCGGTCAATTCGCCGCGCTGGGCGCGCAGCTCGTTCTGCGCCGGCAGCGGCAGTTCGTCGATGCGCGGCATGCGCGGGGTGCGCGGCGCGCGCTCCGGCTCCGGCGGGATGAACGCCTCGGCCGGCGGCGGCTCGACCGGCGGCGGGGCGGCTTCGGCAGGCGCCGCATCGAACAGCGACGGCTTCATCGGCATCGGCCGCAGCGAAACGTCCTCGATCCCCGTCGACAGCAGCGCGGCGGCGACGGCGGCATGGGCCGACAATTCGTGCGACGGCTGCGGCGCGACGGACGGCCTAGCCGCTTCGGTCGCCGGCGCCTCCGCCGGCGCGCGCTCGACCCGCTCGGAAAGGCGTGCATTGTCCGCGCGGATCTTGCTGGCGAGTTGCTTGAGAGCGCTTTCGGTAGGCGCCGCTGCCTGCTGGGCCTGCGGCGCCGGCTGGAGCTGTTGGGTCGGCTGGGCCTGTGGCGCCGGCTGGCTCGGCGCCTTGGCGACGGTCGCCGTCCGCGCGACCGGCATGGAGTCGCGCAGCGTGCCGGTGTTGTCGATGCCGGTCGCCACCACCGACACGCGGATGATACCGTCCAGGCTTTCGTCGAAGGTGGCGCCGACGATAATGTTGGCGTCCTGGTCGACCTCCTCGCGGATGCGGGTCGCAGCCTCGTCCACCTCGTAGAGCGTCAGGTCCTTGCCACCTGTGATCGAGACCAGCAGGCCCTTGGCGCCCTTCATGGAGGCGTCGTCGATCAGCGGGTTGGCGATGGCCGCTTCCGCGGCGGTGAGCGCGCGCTTCTCGCCGGACGCCTCGCCCGTGCCCATCATCGCCTTGCCCATCTCGCGCATGACCGCGCGCACGTCGGCGAAGTCGAGATTGATCAGGCCTTCCTTAACCATGAGGTCGGTGACGCAGGCGACGCCCGAGTAGAGCACCTGGTCGGCCATGGCGAAGGCGTCGGCGAACGTCGTCTTCTCGTTGGCGACCCGGAACAGGTTCTGGTTCGGGATCACCAGCAGGGTGTCGACCACCTCGGTCAGGTCGGTGATGCCGGCCTCCGCGAAGCGCATGCGGCGCGCGCCTTCGAAGTGGAACGGCTTGGTAACGACGCCGACAGTGAGAATGCCGAGCTCGCGCGCGGCCTGGGCGATGACGGGCGAAGCGCCGGTGCCGGTGCCGCCGCCCATGCCGGCGGTGATGAACACCATGTGTGCGCCCGACAGGTGGTCGCGGATCTCGTCGAGCACCTCCTCGGCGGCGGCGCGGCCGACATCGGGCTGCGAGCCGGCGCCGAGGCCCTCGGTCACCTGCGCGCCCATCTGCACGATGCGCTCGGCCTTGGAGGCGGTGAGCGCCTGTGCGTCGGTGTTCGCGACGACGAAATCGACGCCCTGCAGCCCGGCCGCGATCATGTTGTTGACGGCGTTGCCGCCGGCACCGCCGACGCCGAACACCGTGATCCGCGGCTTCATCTCGTGGATGTCGGGGATTTGAAGATTGATGGTCATGACGTTTGCCTCTGTGATGCACGGGCAGCAGGTCCGCGATCGCGCCTGATGACGCCAACGCATTTCAACGCCGCCGCGCCGAGCCGGTCCGCCGCCGGCCCTTGCGTGGTTTCTCCGTTAAGGGTCAAAAACTCTCGCGCAGCCATTGCCCGACCCGTGCCATGTAGCCGCCTGTACCTGTCATCAACTGCCGCGTTTTTCGCGGTTCGAAATGTTCTAGGTGTGCCGCCTGGGGATAGACCAGAAGGCCCGCCGCCACCGCGAAGGCCGGCCCCTTTGCCGCTTCCGGCAGGCCGGCGACGCCGAGCGGGCGTCCGATGCGCACCGGGCGCCGCAGGATGCGCGCCGCGAGATCGGCGATGCCGGCGAGTTGGCTCGCCCCGCCGGTGAGCACGACGCGCGCGCGCGGCTCCGCCGCGAAGGGCGAGGCTTGCAGCCGGTCGCGCACCATCTCGAGAATCTCTTCGACCCGTGGCTTGATGATGCGCACGACCTGCGCCCGCGAAACGAACTGCGGGGGCTCGCGCTCATCGTCGCCGAACGGGGGCACCGTGATCATGTCGCGTTCATCCGATCCACCGGACAAAACACTGCCATAAATCGCTTTGATTCGCTCAGCATCCGCGATTTGGGTGTTGAGGCCGCGGGCGAGGTCCATGGTCACGTGATTCCCGCCGAGGGCGAAACCGTCTGCATGGACGAAGCAGCCGCCGGAAAACACCGCCAGGGTCGTGGTTCCGGCGCCCAGATCGACGCAGGCCGCGCCCAGATCGGCCTCGTCGTCGGCCAGCGACGCCAGACCGGCCACGTAGGGCGAGGCCACCATGGCCTCGATCGACAGGTGGCAGCGCTCGACCGTCAGCATCAGGTTGCGCACGGTTGCCCCGTCGGAGGTGACCATGTGCATGTCGACGCCGAAGGTGTGGCCGAGCATGCCGCGCGGATCGCGGATGCCGGTCACGGCGTCGAGCGCGTAGCCGATCGGCAGCGAATGCAGCACGGCGCGGCCGTTGCGCACCGCGTGGCGGCTCGCCGCCGCCAGCACCTGGGCGATCTCGCCGTCGGTAACGCTGCCGCCCGAGAGCTCGATATCGGCGATGAAGCGTTCGCTGCCGAGGCGGCCGCCGGAGAGCGAGGCGACGACGCGTTCGATCTGCACGCCGGCCATGCTTTCGGCGATGTCGATGGCCTGGCGGACCATCTCCTCCGCCTCGACCAGATCGACCACCGCGCCCGCCTTCATGCCGGCGGCGGCGGTGTGGGCAAAACCGAGGATGCGCACGCCGTGGCTGCGGCGGCGCAGCACGTCCTGCGGCGCCTGCGGCGCGAGCCGCGCGATCAGGCAGACCACCTTGTTGGTGCCGATGTCGAGGCTGGCGACCACGGTCGAGCGCCGCGGCGACACCGGCTTCATCTTGGGGGTGAGGCCGACGTGCAGCGAACTCATGCCTCGCCGCCTTTCTTGTTGGCCTTGCGGGCCTTCGCCGCCGCCTTGAGGGCGGCTTCGCGCGCGGCATAGGCGGCATCCGACAGCCGCACGGTGACGCGGTCGGCAAGCCTGAGGTCGACCCGCGTGATGTCGCGGGACAAGAGCTTCTTGTCGCGGTCGAGATCGACCAGGGTATCGAGCGCGTGGGCCGGATCGGCCTCCGGCAGCAGCACCTCGACGCCGTCCTTGAGATAGAGATTCCAGCGCCGCTGGGCGACCAGCGCATAGGCCTTCACGCGCGGCGCGATGTTCGGATAGCGCTTGATCAGCGCGAGCAGGCCTTGCGCGTCATGCTCGGCGCTCTTGCCCACCACCAGCGGCAGCGACAGGAAGCGGCGCGGCGCATAAGGTTCGAGCACGGTGCCGTCGGCCGCGATCAGCGACACGTGACGGTCCTTCTGCCAGAGCGCGAACGGCTTGCGCTCGGTGATGCCGATGCGCAGGCGGCTCGGATAGAGCTTGAGCACGGTCGCGTCGGCGACCCAGGGATTCTTCATCAGGCGCGCGCGGGCGGCGTGCGCGTTGAGGAACAGGAGCGAGGTCTGGCCGGTGATGCCGGCGGAGGCGAGGATCGCCTTGCGGCTGAGGTTGTGCCGGCCGGCGATGGCGATTTCGGACAGGCCGAAACCCATGGTGTTGGCGGCGCTGTCGCAGATGTCCTGCAGGTTGGCGGTGATGGTGTCGAGATGCTCGCCGCGCACGGCGCCATAGCCGGCGCTGGCGACCAGCAGAACCGCGGCGGCCGAGGCGCCGACGCCGCGCGGCATCCGCCACTGCAGCAGCGCGGTGGTCCAGCGCAGCATCGTGCGGCGCCAGCCGGGCTGCGCCGAGGTGTGCGCGCGCAGCCAGCGCACCGCCGCGGCGCGGCGTCCGATCTTGCGCTTCGGCGATTGCACCAGGTGTCCCCGATCGTCCATCGCAGCTCTTTGAAACATGTTGCCCGCTTGCCGGCCGTTCGAATGCCTGCCAGCCCCGACTTTGCGCATGACGCGCGACGCCAACCCGTGATCCGCTTCGGCGCCGGCCCGAGCCCGCCGCCGCGCGGCTTTTTTCCAGCGGCTCGCCGCGCCCACACATCGCGTGCGGCGAGACGGCGGCGCACCGCCAAACGACAGTCTTCGAGGCATTCGGTAAACGAATGGTAAAGGTTTACGAAAAGTGAGGAATTAGGTGCGAGGCGATGCCCCGCAGCGGTGCGATGACGACGGGATCGCGCGGAGAACCGGTTCCGGCGGCGGCCTGAGGCCGGCTCGCCCCGGCGAAGGTCTCTCAGATTAAGTGCCCATATTACGATTTTAGTCCTTGACAGCGTCACGCTGCTCCCCCTACATTCTCCTAACGTGCACGCGTGCGCCCTCTTTGCGTCCTCCCATTACGTCCTTTGGGCCGCGGCCGTTTCCCCTATCGCAACGCTGGAGGTGAGGCATGGTGCGTTACGCGCCCGAACTCATTGCCGCCGTGCGGCGGCGCTATGAAGAAACCGACCAGCCGATGCCGGCGATCGCCGTCGAATGCGGCATGAGCCTGCGCGCCCTCCACCGCATGGTCGAGCGCGAGGGCTGGTCGAAGCGCAGCGATCGGCCGCCGCGCACGCTGCCGCCGGCGGCACGCCTCTTGGAGGAAGCGCACGCGCTGGCCGAGGAAAAGGCCCCCGCAGCGGCGGACGAAGATACAAATCAAGACGCAGACCAAGATGCAGACCAAGAGACGAACAGCTCACTTTCCGCCGTCGAGCGGATCGAGGCGCTGGTGATGAAGGAGATCGCGGCCGAAGAAGCGGCGCGCGCCGTGTTGCGCGGCCGGCCGCGCGGCCGCGGCGAGGCGCGCGATGTCGCGCGCAACCTGTCGACGCTCACGCAAACTTTGCAAACGCTGCGGCGGATGGGTGCGGGCGAAAAGAAGACCGACGGGCCTTGCGCGGACTGCCCTTATTATGACGACGACATGCCCGAGGACATCGATGCGCGGCGCGAGGCGCTTGCCCGCCGCATCGAAGCGTTCTTCGAGAGCCGCAAGGACGACCCTGGTGCGTTCGGAGAAGAAGGCGGGGAAACGGGCGTGGGGGAAGACGATTGACGGCGCGCGCGTTTGTCAGCGCGCGGGGGCGACCTCAGTTGCCGGATCGAGCGGGATCAGTCGATACGCGCGGATCCGCTGCGGACGGACAGCGGTTGGCAGACGCGCAAGAGGGGCGTGGTGGGGATGGGCCAGAAGCAGCCTAAGCATCGGCACATTATGGTGGCTCAGCCCTTCACTTGCGGCGCATTTAGCCGCTTTCACCCAAGAACAACCACATCCAGATGTGAATTGTGAGCAATAGTGAGGCTCCGGTAATAAGGAACATCAGGCTCAACGACGCATTCGCTGTCCGTGACAGCATGGCTACCGATCCTCCAGCGGCGCCGGCGAACAAGGCCGAATATGAGTTCACAATCCAAGATCGCAGAGGATATTTTGTGGAGGGAAAAAATGGAGCGTCCCACGCGTAGGGCGCGGACCAATCAACTCCCGGCTTGTATCGCATCATCGAGAGCCAAACGAAGAGGGCGACGCTTCCCGACACTCCAATGATTAGTGACACCCTCCAGTCAACGAATGGCGTAGCCGGCAAGAGCATAATCGGTACGGGTCCAAATAGGGCGGCAATTCTTGCTGCCGTCCAAAATGCGGAGGAACCAGCCCTCCACGCGATCAGGGCCAATATAATAAAAAGAAATGCGATTGCGGATGCTAGGATTCGTCCGAAAGCATTTAGGTGCGATATCATTATGTCGGGCGGCGTCCCCGACACTCCCTGAATGCCGAAGGCCGCGATGGCCAAAAAGACTGCGCTTAGAAGTAAGCAGAACGATGTAGGTCTTTTCACGTGGCAGCTTTCCCCTGCCAAATCCTCTACAATTCATTGCGGCGTGCTGTGTGCCGACATCCGCGGTAGCGCCGATCAGCCCGCGATAAACACTCTGGCAATAGGGGCATTGCCGATCTCATCTCGTGGCAGCAGTTCTAGTGTCATCGGCACAGCTGATACCCATGCACTATTTAGTGTTAATGAACAGCGGGGTTCGAATTGAAGGCAATATTCGGCGTATGTCTGCAGTGGGTCAATTCGCGACCAAGGCGAACCCGCTGCTAACGCTCTTATCTCCGCTTTGCTGCAAGAGCAAACTCACATTCCGCAAATCGAGGCGCCGGTTTGAACCTGGAACGCTCTGCATTCGGGTGGAACCGCCCGGTCCACCGCTCATTCCCGCAAAAAAGAATCTGATTCCTTATCGGCAAAGACCGGGTCCCGTTTGCGCGGGAACGAGCGGAAACGGGGACGACCTGACCGCTTCGGGCACGCCAACGGCGGCGATCACGCCGCCGCGCCTCACCGCCCCAACGACGCGTCCTCGACCATCCAGGCCACCAGTGCTTCGAAGCCGATGCCCGCGTGGACCGCCATGTCCGGCACCAGCGAGGTTTCGGTCATGCCCGGCTGGGTGTTCACCTCGAGGCACGCCAGGCCTTCGAGGCCGGGCTTGGAGTCGTCGTAGCGGAAGTCGGCGCGGGTGACGCCGCGGCACTGGAGCGCGTTGTGCGCGGCGAGCGCCAGGCGCTGGCAGGCTTCATAGACCGCGTCCGGCACCGGCGCGGGCAGAATGTGCTGCGAGCCGCCGGGCGCGTATTTCGCTTCGTAGTCGTAGAACTTGGTGGTGGCGACGATCTCGATGACGCCGAGCGCGCGGTCGCCCATCACCGCGCAGGTGAGCTCCTTGCCCGCGATGAACGGCTCGATCAGCACGGTTTCGCCGAAATGCCAGTCCGCGCGCGTCAGTTCCTGTGGCGGGTACTCCTGATCCGCGCGCACGATGAAGACGCCGACGCTGGAACCTTCCGACACCGGCTTGATGACGTAAGGCGGCGGCAGCACGTGCGCCTTGGCGGCCTCGGCGCGCGCGACCACGCGGCCGCCCGGCACCGGCACGCCGGCCGCGCGCAGGATGGTCTTGGCCATGTCCTTCTGCATCGCCACCGCCGAAGCGGCGACGCCGGAATGCGAATAGGGAATGCCGACGATCTCCAGGAGCCCCTGGATGGTGCCGTCCTCGCCGGGCCGCCCATGCAGCATGTTGAGCGCGACGTCGGGCTTGAGATCGCGCAAGGTGGTGGCGATGTCGGGCGTGACGTCGACGCGGCTGACGCGATAGCCGCCGGCGCGCTCCAGCGCGTCGGCGCACGCAGCGCCGGAGCGCAAGGAGACCTCGCGCTCGGCCGACCAGCCACCCATCAGGACCGCGACGTGTTTCATGCTCTATCCTTGCGCATGATCTTTTCCGAAAACCGGTGCCCACTGTTCGGGATCATGCGCTAGCTGGCTACCCCGATTCTCTTAATTTCCCATTCAAGGGTGACGCCGGAAGTGGCCTTCACCCGCTCGCGCACGGTTTCGCCCAGGGTTTCGATGTCGGCCGCGCTGGCGCCGCCGAGATTGATGAGAAAATTGCAGTGCAATTCGGAGACCTGCGATCTTGCCGACGACGAGCCCGCGGCAGCCGGCGGCATCGATCAGTTGCCAGGCCTTCTCACCCGGCGGGTTCTTGAAGGTGGAGCCGCCAGTGCGGCTCTTGATCGGCTGGGTCGCCTCGCGCGCTTCGGTGATCTTGTCCATCTCGGCGGCGATGACGCCGCGGGATCGCCCGCCGCGCCTTGAAACAGCGCCCGGGTGAAGATGAAATCCTCCGGCGCGCCGCAGTGGCGATAGGTGTAATGCATGTCGGCGTTCGATAACACATGCATTTTGCCGCCACGGTCGACGGCGCGCGCTTCGATCAGCACGTCCTTGGTCTCGCGGCCATAGGCGCCGCCGTTCATGCGCAGCGCGCCGCCGATGGCGCCGGGGATGCCGCGATAGAAGGCAAGGCCCGCGATCGACGCCTCCTGCGCCGCGCGCGCCACCTTGACGTCGGGCACCGCGGTGCCGGCGCGCAGGCGGTTGTCCGGCTCCACGGTCACCTCGTTGAAGCCGCGGCCGAGCCGGATGAGCACGCCGGGCACGCCGCCGTCGCGCACGATCAGGTTGGAGCCGAGGCCGACGGTGGTGACGGGCGTGTCCGCGGGCAGGTTCCGCAGGACGTAGGCGAGATCGCCCTCGTCTTCCGGCATGAACATCACCTGCGCCGGACCGCCGACGCGGAACCAGGTGAGCTCGGCGAGCGGCTGGTTGGCCATGAGGCGCCCGCGCAACTCCGGCATGCGGGCTTTCAGATCGGCGGTGATGTCGGGGAAGGTCATCGAGCCAAGCGCCCTACCCCAGCGCCTTCAACTGGTCCGGCAGCGCATAGGCCCACTGCGTGATCGAGCCGGCGCCGAGGCAGACGACGTAATCGCCCGGTTCGGCCAATTCCTTGACCAGACCCGCGAGATGCTCGGGCCCGGCGAGCGGCAGCGCGTGGCGGTGGCCGTGCGCGCGCAGGCCCTGCACCAGCGCTTCGCTGTCGGTACCCGGAATGGGCTTCTCGCCGGCGGGATAGACCGGCGCCACAATGACGGCGTCGGCATCGTTGAAGCAGGTGCAGAACTGCTCGAACAAGTCATGGAGGCGCGAGTAGCGGTGCGGCTGCATCACCGCGATCACCTTGCCGGGCGCGCTCTCGCGGGCGGCGCGCAGCACGGCGGCGATCTCCACCGGATGATGGCCGTAGTCGTCGATGATGGTGACGCCGTTCCAATCTCCCACTCTAGTGAAGCGGCGCTTGACGCCGCCGAACCCCTTGAGCGCCTTGCGGATGACGTCGTCGGCAAGCCCCAGCTCGTGCGCCACCGCCACCGCCGCGGTGGCGTTGAGCGCGTTGTGGCGTCCCGGCATCGGCAGCGTGATGTTGTCGATCGTGTGGGCGGTGCGCCCTTCGCGGTCGCGGAAATGGATGGTGAAGCCCTGCCCGCCGTTCTTGTGCACGATATCGGACAGGCGCACGTCGGCCTGCGGGTTCTCGCCGTAGGTGAGAATGCGGCGGTCGACCAGCTTGCCGACCAGCGCCTGCACCACCGGATGGTCGGTGCACATCACGGCGAAGCCGTAGAAGGGAATGTTCTCGATGAAATCGTGGAAGGCGTCCTGCACGGCTTCGTAGGTGTGGAAGTGGTCGAGGTGCTCGGGGTCGACGTTGGTGACGATGGCGATGTCGGCCGGCAATTTGAGGAAGGTGCCGTCGGATTCGTCGGCCTCCACGACCATCCAGTCGCCGGCGCCGAGCCGGGCGTTGGTGCCGTAGGCGTTGATGATGCCGCCGTTGATGACGGTCGGGTCGAGCCCGCCGGCATCGAGCAGCGCCGCCACCATCGAGGTGGTGGTGGTCTTGCCGTGGGTGCCGGCGATCGCCACGCACGATTTGAGCCGCATCAGCTCGGCCAGCATCTCGGCGCGGCGCACCACCGGCAGCCGCTTGGCGCGGGCGGCGATCAGCTCGGGATTGTCCTGCTTGATGGCCGACGAGATCACCACCACGTCGGCGCCGTCGACGTTCTCCGCCTTGTGGCCGACCGCCACCGTGAGGCCCATATCGCGCAGGCGCTTGACGTTGGCGTTCTCGGCGACGTCGGAACCGGTGACGGTGTAGCCGAGATTGGCCAGCACCTCGGCGATGCCGCTCATGCCGATGCCGCCGATGCCGACGAAATGCACCGGTCCGATGTCGCGCGGCAGTTTCATGCGTGTTGCCCCAATATGCTTAACGTCAGGCGCCGGCTTCGGGGCCGGCTCTTTGTTGTTTCTTGCAAGACGCCGCCAGCCGGGCAAGCCCAGCCCCGGCGGGATGCTTAAAGCCCCGCCACCTGCAACACCAGATCGGCCAGCCGCTCGGCGGCGTCGAGGGTGCCGGCCGATTTGGCCGCCGCCGCCATCGTTACCAGCGTTGACGGGCTGGCGCCGAGCTTTTCAAGCTCGGAAGCCAGCCGTTCAGGCGTGAAATCGCGCTGTTCGAGCCGAATGCCCCCGCCCGCCTCCGCCAGCAGGCCGGCATTGGCGAACTGGTCCTGATCCAGCGCATGCGGGAGCGGCACCATTATGGCGGGCCGGCCGATGGCGGCAAGCTCCGCCACGGTGGATGCGCCGGAGCGGGAAACGATGAGATGGGCCGCCGCCATGCGGGCCGGCAGATCGCTGAAGAACGGCGCGCACTCGGCCCGGACGCCCAGCTTGGCGTAGGTCGCCTTCACCGCATCCAGGTCCTCGGCCCGCGCCTGTTGCACGATCGTCAAGCGCGCGCGCACGTCGGCGGAGAGTTGCGCAACAGCCGGCGGCACGATTTCGGCCATGACATGGGCGCCCTGGCTGCCGCCGAAGACCAGGAGATGCAGCTCGCCCGCGGGCGCAGCGTAGGGCCTCTTCGCCGCTTCCAGCACCGCGGGGCGAATGGGATTGCCGGTGAAGGCAATCTTGTTTTTCACCTTGGCGTCAACGTGCTTGAGCGTATGGAAGCCGGTGGCGATGCGGGTCACGCGCGCGGCCAGCAGGCGGTTTGCGCGGCCCATGACGCCGTTCTGCTCGTGCAAGACGGTCGGCACGCCGCGCCATGACGCCGCCAGCAAGGGCGGCACGGTCGGATAGCCGCCGAAGCCGACCACCACCGCCGGGCGGATACGCCCGATCAGGCGCCACGCCTTGAACGTGCCGAGCGCCAGGAGCGACGCGGTGCGCGCCAGCGAAACGGGATCGCGCCCCCGCACCGTTGCGCTCGGGATCAGATGCACGGCGCGGGCGGGAAACTTGAAATGGGCGGCGCGGCTGTCGGTGGCGAGATCGATGCTCACGCCGCGCCTGGCCAACGCATCGGCCAGCGCCTCGGCCGGAAACAGATGGCCGCCGGTGCCGCCCGCGCAGAGCAGGATGAGTGGTATGCTTGAGGGGCGCTCGCCGGTCGTCAACTTCTGTATCCGCGAAACGTGATGGCCAATGCGATCTAGGTCTGCAGCGCAGACTGAATCGTAAAAAACTCCCGTACCACGCTAATCACGTCAATTCATTCCGCTTGCAAGTCGCCATGAGCGATCTGATTCCGCAGCGCGTAATGCGCCATGACCAAAGCCCATGGCGAGCCGCGCCCGGCACTCCGGTCGAGCACCAGCGCCACCCGGTGCTCGAATCGCAAACCCGACAACCGATCATCATCCGGATTGTACAGATCCCATGCTCGGCGCGCCGCCCAATTTCCGTTCGCCTGCCGGGCCCGAATTGCCGCTCGACAAACGTTATCAATGGCCAACTCCAACTGCCCCCAAGAAAGCACGAAATATGCCTGGTCGTTTATTCGCTGTTTTGCCTCGACATTACCAACGGTAATTTCGTCCCCAATCGCTCGCGCCGCGAAGCGCTTCCCTTCGAGCTCCGCGTCAATCTCCCGATAGACGGCCAGAATGTGCGGCAAGTCGCGCACTGTCAGAGAACCGCGTTCAGTGTCTCGCGACTGAGGGGTCTGGCGTCACCACGATCCGACAACGAGGCAATACGCCAATCCGGTGGTTCAAAATTTTCAGCGGAGTCAACAATCACGTACTGGTCGGAGCCGTGAAAGAGGTCCAAGCGTCCGTTTGCACCGATAATCCACAATCCTCTGGGTTCAACGCGCGCCGACGGCTCGCCGTTATGATAGAGTTCCAACACGGCTAGGTCGCGCGCCGGCAAACCGAATTTCTGCATCAGTTGTTCGTGCATATGCACTTTTCCGACGCGGCGTGCCGTCCAGCCTTCAGCTAGCCAGCCCTCAATTTGCCGATACAACGCATCAATGCGTTCTGCCCATTCCTCGACACGCCGTTCGACATGAGCTTTTTCGATTTCCCGCGTGGTGGTCTCCTCGAGAACCCCAGACATTCCATCCTCCGTAGGCGTGAGCACATCCCGCCTAGGTAGCGAAATCTAGCATCGCCTGGAGCCATTGCACAGTCTGTCCCGGCAGATGATTACGCGGCCCAACGATACACGGGAGCCCCACAACAGGGCCCAGCGGGCCACTCGACGGACCCGAGATTTGGTCAAGCCGCGTGTTCGCTCGGAGCCAGTTCGAGTTCCCGCCCCGCATCGTATTCGGGCGCCGAGATCGACACCCGCGGCTGCTCGCGGGTGAGCGCCAGCAGCATGCCCATGGCGTAGGCGAGCGAGATGATCGACGAGCCGCCGTAGGAAATGAACGGCAGCGTCATGCCCTTGGCCGGAATGAGCCGCAGGTTGACCGACATGTTGATCGCCGCCTGGATGCCGAACAGGATGGAGAGGCCGGCGGCGGCGAAGCGCTGGAAAAGATCCTCGTTGCGCAGCGCGCGCAGCAGCGAGCGGATCACGATGAAGGCGAACAACGACACCAGCAGCAGGCACAGCACCACGCCGAACTCCTCGCCCGCCACCGCGAACACGAAGTCGGTGTGGCTCTCCGGCAGGATGCGCTTGATGGTGCCCTCGCCCGGCCCGACCCCGAACCAGCCGCCGCGCAGGAAGGATTCGGTGGCGACCTCGATGTTGTAGCTCGCGCCGGAGGCCGGATGCATGAAGTGCTGGATGCGCTTGGCGACGTGCGGCACGGTGTAATAGGCAACCGTCAGGCCGGCGGCGCCGGCGCCGGCGATGCCGAACACCCACATCAGCCGCATGCCGGCCAGAAAGAACAGCGAACTCCACACCAGCACCACCAGCATGGTCTGGCCGAAGTCGGGCTGCAGCACCAACAGCGTGATCACCAGCAGCAGCAGCGCCAGCGAGATGGCGTTGGCCGGCATGTCGGGGCGGTGCGCGCTCTCCGAAAACAGCCAGGCGATCACGATGACGAAGGCGGGTTTGAGGAACTCGGACGGCTGGATGTTCATGCCGAAGATGACCAGCCAGCGCCGCGCGCCCTTGATGTCGGCGCCGAAATGCGGCGTCGCCGCCACCAGCACGAGGCTGACGATGAACACCACCATGGACAGCCGGCGAATCTGGCGCGGGGTCAGGAACGACACCGCCAGCAGCACCGCCACAGTCGGAAAGAGATAGAGGATCTGGCGGTCGACGAAATAGAAGGGATCGAGGCCGAGCCGGCCGGCGACCTCCGGGCTCGCCGCCAGCGACAAGACGATGCCGGCCAGCATCAGCGCGCCCAGAGCGGCGAGCGTGAGCTTGTCGACCGTCCACCACCATTCGCCGAAGGGCGTGCGTTGCGCGCGCGAGACCATGGCCGGAAATGTCCCCTGCCGCACCCCCCGATGCGGGCCTCCTAGTCCTGACGCGTCACGGTTTACGAAGGCTTAATAATCGGCGTCACACCGGCTTTATGCCCGGCAACGCCCGCACCAGATCAATGAATGCTTCCCCGCGGATTTCAAAGTTCCGGTACTGGTCGAACGAGGCGCAGGCCGGCGACAGCAGAACGACCGGTTCCTTGGCCTCGGAGGCTTCCGCGTCGTGGGCGGCGGCGTCGACCGCCGCCGACAGCACCGCATCGATCTCGTAGGGAACCTTGCCCTCCAGCGTCTCGGCAAAGGCCGCGGCCGCCTCGCCGATCAGATAGGCCTTGCGGATACGCGGGAAGAATTCGGCGAGGCTCGTTATGCCGCCAGTCTTGGGCTTGCCGCCGGCGATCCAATAAATGTCTGGAAAACTCGCCAGCGCATGTGCCGCACTGTCGGCGTTGGTCGCCTTCGAATCGTTGACGAACAGCACTTTCCCCAATTTCGTATCTTTGCGGCCGACCTGCTGCATGCGGTGGGCGAGGCCTGGAAAGCTGGCGAGGCCCTTCTGGATCGTCGGAAAGCCGAGGCCGAGCGCGACGCCCGCGGCGACGGCGCAAGCCGCATTCTGCGCGTTGTGGGCGCCGCGCAACGACCCGACGCCGGCAAGCTGCGCCACCGCGTGGGCCTTGCCGGCGTGGGCGCTCAAGATTCGCGTGCCTTCGGCGTAGTAGCCGTCGCGCACCGGCGCCAGCACCGAGACGCGCACCACTTGTCTGCCGGCGCGCTCGATGCGGTCGGCGGCGGCGCGGGTCCAGCGGTCGTCGACGCCGATCACCGCGCTGCCGCCGGCTTCGACGCCGGCCGGCAGCAGCGCCTTGATGGCGGCGTAGTTCTCCATGGTGCCGTGGCGGTCGAGATGGTCTTCCGACACGTTGAGCAAAATGCCGACCGTCGCATGCAGCGATGGCGCCAGATCGATCTGGTAGGACGAGACTTCCAGCACGTAGACGCGGCCGGGCTTAAACGGCTCGAGCGCCAGCACCGGCACGCCGATATTGCCGCCCATCTGCGCGTCGCGGCCGGCGCTTTGCACCAGATGCGCGATCAGCGCGGTGGTGGTGGATTTGCCGTTGGTGCCGGTGATGGCGATCAGCGGACACTGCGGACCGGATTTGGCGCGCTCGCGGCAGAACAGCTCGATATCGCCGATGACTTCGACGCCTGCCGCGTGCGCGAGCTTCACGGACCAGTGCGGTTCGGGATGGGTGAGCGGCACGCCCGGGGCCAGCACCAGGGCGGCGATCGTCGACCAGTCGAGCCCGCGCAAGTCTTGCGTCCTGAAGCCGGCGGCTTCGGCCTCGGCCATCGAGGCCTCGTTGTCGTCGAAGACGACGACCTCGGCGCCGCCTTCCGTCAGCGCGCGCGCCGACAGCAGGCCGGACTTGCCGAGCCCGAAGACGGCGACGGTCTTGCCGGCGAAGGTGGTGATCGGGATCATGATTTTACTCGGTCATTCCGGGGCGCGGCCGAAAGGCCGCGAACCCGGAATCCATACTCCGCAGCAGGGGTTATGGATTCCGGGTTCGCGTGCTGCGCACGCGCCCCGGAATGACAAAGAATATTCATCGCAGCTTCAGGCTCGCCAGCCCGGCCAGCGCCAGCACCACGGCGACGATCCAGAAGCGGATGACGATCTGCGGCTCGGTCCAGCCGAGCTGTTCGAAATGATGATGGATCGGCGCCATCTTGAACACGCGCCTTCCCGTCAGCTTGAACGAGACCACCTGCACGATGACCGACACCGCTTCCAGCACGAACAGCCCGCCGATGATGGCGAGCACGATCTCGTGCTTGATCGCCACCGCGACGGCGCCGAGCAACCCGCCGAGCGAGAGCGAGCCGGTGTCGCCCATGAAGATCGAGGCCGGCGGCGCGTTGAACCAGAGGAAGCCGAGGCCGGCGCCGATCACCGCGCCGCACAGCACCGACAGTTCGCCGGTGCCGGCGACATAATGGATTTGCAGATAGTCGGCGAACACCGCGTTGCCGGCGAGATAGGAGATGAGCCCGAAGCTCGCCGCCGCGATCATCACCGGCACGATGGCGAGGCCGTCGAGGCCGTCGGTGAGGTTCACCGCGTTGCCGGCGCCGACGATGACGAAGGCGCCGAGCACGAAGAAGCCCCAGCCGAGGTTGATCACCAACTCCTTGACGAAGGGGAACACCAGCGAGGTCGCGATCGGCCCCTTGCCGAGATGAGAAAGAATGGTGACGGCGACGATGGCGATCACGGCTTCGAAGATCAGCCGGGTGCGGCCGGCGAAGCCGGCGTTGGTCTGCTTGGTGACCTTCAGGTAATCGTCGTAAAAGCCGATCAACCCGAAGCTCAACGTCACGCCCAGCACCACCCAGACGTACGGGTTGGCCGGGTTCGCCCACAGCACCGTCGACACGAACAGCCCCGACAGGATCATGAGCCCGCCCATGGTGGGCGTGCCCTTCTTGGTGATGAGGTGCGACTGCGGCCCGTCGAGGCGGATCGGCTGGCCCTTGCCCTGCTTCATGCGCAGCAGGTCGATCATCGGGCCGCCGAACAGGAACACGAACACCAGCGCCGTGACGATGGCGCCGCCGGTGCGGAAGGTCAGATAGCGGAAGACGTTGAGGAACGAGACTTTGTCCGAGAGGTCCGTCAGCCAGTAGAACATCGATCAAGCCTATTGTGCCGGCGCGAGCGCGCCCTGGCGGGGAAAGCGGCTTTCCAGGGCCTTGACGATCGGGCCCATTTTCGAGCCCAGCGAGCCCTTTACCATGACCGCGTCGCCGGCCTGGATGGCATCGAGCACGGCCGGTTCCAGCTCCGCCGCGGTCCCGGCATAGCCGCCCCGGCGCATGGAGGGAAGGGCCTGCCAGAGCGCGTGCATCAAGGGCCCGGAACAGAAGACGAGGTCGACGTTCGCCGCGTCCAGCTCGGGCGCGAGCCCGCGGTGCAGGCTTTCGCCTTCGGGCCCGAGTTCCAGCATGTCGCCGAGCACCGCGATGCGGCGGCCTTGGGCCCCAACCGGCGCCTGGCCGAGCAGCGCGATGGCCGCGGCCATGGAGGCCGGGTTGGCGTTGTAGCTTTCGTCGATCAAGAGCGCCTTGCCGCCGGGGACCTGCAACGTGAAGCGGGCGCCGCGGCCGACCGCCGGCTGCAACTGGCCGAGCGCGAGCGCGGCGAGCGCCAGATCGGCGCCGGCGAGCGCGGCGGCGGCCAGCACCGCGAGCGAATTCTGCACCAGATGGCGGCCGGGCGCGCCGAGCTTGTAGGTGACCGGCTCGCCCAGGATGATGGCCTCGACGGTCGAAGCTTCCGGCTGCAGCGAATAGCGCACCAGGAAGGCGTCGGCGTTTTCGTCCTCGCCGAAGGAGACGACGCGGGCGACGTTCGCTTTTTTCGCCGCGGCGGCGAGGCGGTCATATTGATTGTTGTCGCGGTTGAGCACGGCGGTGCCGCCGGGCTCGATACCTGAGAAGATTTCCGCCTTGGCGTCGGCGATCTTTTCCACCGAGCCGAAATATTCCAGATGCACCGGCTCGACCGTGGTGACGATGGCGACGTGCGGGCGCACCAGTTGGGTGAGCGGCGTGATCTCGCCGGCATGGTTCATGCCGATTTCGAACACGGCGTATTTGACCGACGCCGGGCAGCGCGCCAGCGACAACGGCACGCCCCAGTGATTGTTGTAGGACGAGGCCGAGGCATGGGTCTCGCCGTCGGCGGCAAGCGCCAGCCGTAGCGCTTCCTTGGTGCCGGTCTTGCCGACCGAGCCGGTGACCGCGATGACTTTGGCATGTGAAATGCGGTCACGGGCGGCGCGGGCGAGCGCGCGCAAACCGCCGAGCACGTCGTCGACGATCAACAGCGGCGCGTCGGCGGCAAAGCGCGCGCGTTCATTACGCGCGATGACGGCGAGGCCGGCGCCGGCCCGCAAGGCGCTGTCGACGAAGTCGTGGCCATCGCGGCTGTCGCCCTGGATGGCGAAAAAGGCGTCCCCGCGCGCGAGCGTGCGGCTGTCGATCGACAGGCCGCCGACGTCCGCCGGCAGGGCGCCGGATCTCTCCGCGCCCATGGCGGCCGCCATGGCGTCGATGGTCCAGAGGGCCGTCATGCCACCTTCCCCCGCAAGGCTGCCGCCACCGCGTCGTGATCGGAAAACGGCAAGACCCGGTCGCCGACGATCTGGCCGGTTTCATGGCCCTTGCCGGCGATCAACAAGACATCGCCTTCCTCCAGCCCGGCGATGCCGGCGCGGATGGCTTCGGCGCGGTCGCCGATTTCGCCGGCGCCCGGGGCGGCGGCGAGGATTTCGGCGCGGATGGTGGCGGGATTTTCGCTGCGCGGGTTGTCGTCGGTGACGATGACGCGGTCCGCGTTCTCGATGGCGATGCGGCCCATGAGCGGGCGCTTGCCCTTGTCGCGGTCGCCGCCGGCGCCGAACACCACCGTAAGCTTGCCATTGGCATAGGGGCGCAGCGCTTCGAGCGCCTTCTGCAAGGCGTCGGGCTTGTGGGCGTAGTCGATGAAGATCGGCGCGCCATTACGGGTGCCGGCGAGTTCGAGGCGGCCCTTGGCGCCCTGCAATGTTTCGAGCGACGCAAACACGCGGGCCGGATCGCCGCCGGTGGCGATCACCAAGCCGGCGGCGAGCGCGGCGTTCTCGACCTGAAAGGCGCCGACCAGCGGCAGCCTGATCTTATAGGTGTTGCCTTTGTGGGCAACGGTGACCACCTGATTGAAGCCGTCGATGGCGCCGTCGACCAGTTTGATGTCGTCGCCGTTGACGCCGACGGTCATCACGTTCAAGCCGCGCTTCTCGGCGGCCTCGACCACCCGGCCGCCATGGCAATCGTCGACGCAGACGACGGCGGTACCGCCGTCGAGAATGAGCGTATCGAACAGCCGCAGCTTGGCGGCGAGATAGGCTTCCATGCTCGGGTGGTAATCGAGATGGTCGCGCGACAGGTTGGTGAAGCCGCCGGCCGCGATGCGCACGCCGTCGAGGCGGCGCTGCTCGAGGCCGTGCGAGGAGGCCTCGAGCGCCAGATGGGTCACGCCCTCGCCCGCCAATCGGTCGAGCGTGCGGTGCAGCTCGATCGGATCGGGCGTCGTCAGCGAGCCGTAGTGCTCGCCCTTAGGCGACACCACGCCGATGGTGCCGAGGCTGGCCGCGCTGAAACCGAGCGCCGCCCAGATCTGGCGGGTGAAGGCCGCGACCGACGTCTTGCCGCTGGTGCCGGTGACGGCGGCAATCGTCGGCGGCTGGCGCGGGAAGAAGGCGGCGGCGCAGAGCGCCAGCGCGCGGTGCGCGTCCGGCACGTCGACGAAGGCGATGTCCGCCGGCACCTCGGCCGCGCGTTCGGCCATCACCGCCACCGCGCCGGCAGCGAGCGCCTGCGGCACGAAGCCGAGGCCGTCGCTCCTGGTGCCGGGCACCGCCACGAACAGGTCGCCCGGTTTCACCTTGCGGCTGTCGGACGCGACGCCCGCAAGCTGGCGCCCGGCGAAGCGCGGGTCGAAGCGGGCGTGTTCCAGCGGCAAGTCGGCAAGCTTCATTGACACCTGACTCTGATCCGTCACTTCAGAGAGCGGCGCACAATACGCCTCAAATAAGTCGCGTCGAGTCCTACTGGCCCGGCTTAGCGTTGGCCAGGATCAACTGCGCGGGGCCGGGCAGATCGAAGCGCGGCTCGACATCGAGCAGCGGCGCGATGTGCGCGATCACCTTGCCCGCGGTCGGGCCGACGTTCCAGCCGGCGGTGGCGAAACCGTGGGTTCCTTTCACCGGCTGCGGCTCGTCCAGCATGATGAAGACCAGGTATTTCGGCTTGTCCGACGGCAGGATGGCCATGAAGTCGGTCAGGAGCTTGTGCTTGGCGTAGCGGCCGTCGACCACCTTTTCCGCGGTGCCGGTCTTGCCGCCGACATAGTAGCCGGCGACGTTGGCGAAGGTGCCGGTGCCCTGCACGGCGTTCAGCCGCATCAGGTAGCGCATGTCGCGGCTGGTCGAGGGCTTGAGCACGCGCTTGGCGACCTGCAGCGCCTGGGCGCGGCTGCGCTTGAGGAAGGTCGGCTTGATCAAGAGCCCGCCGTTGACGCAGGCCGCGATGCCCATCGCCGCCTGCAGCGGCGCCACCGACAGGCCGTGGCCGAAGGCGATGGTCACCGTGCTGAGATCGGTCCAGGGATGCGGCACGATCGGCGCGGCGCTTTCCGGCAGCTCGGTGCGCAGGCGCGTGAGCTCGCCCATCTTGCGCAGGAACGCCTGATGCCCCTTGACGCCGACCGCCAGCGCCATGCGGGCGGCGCCGATGTTGGACGAGTACTTGAAGATTTCCGGCACGGTCAGCCAGCGGTTCTTCGGCTCGTAGTCGTGGATGGTGAAGCGGCCGTAGTGCAGCGGGTGGGTGGCGTCGAACTTCGTTTGCAACGTCGCCTTGCCGTCGTCGAGCGCCATGGCGACGGTCAGCACCTTGAAGGTCGAGCCCAGCTCGTAGACGCCGGTGGTGATGCGGTTGATGCGGCTCGGATCGTTGGCCTTCATCGGATCGTTGGGGTCGTAATCGGGCTCCGACACCAGCGCGACCACCTCGCCGGTGTTGACGTTGAGCACGAGGCCCGCCGCGGCCTTGGCCTTGAACTTCGCGCGCGCCTTCACCAGCTCCTCGCGCAGCGCGTATTGCACGCGCAGGTCGAGCGACATCTGCACCGGCCGCTGCAGCCGGTCGGTGGCGAGCCCCGCCATGTGCAGCGCGGCGAGCCCCTGCCCGTCCACCCATTTCTCCATGCCGGCGATGCCCTGGTTGTCGATGTTCGTCAGGCCGATCACCTGCGACACCGTCGGGCCGTTGGGATAGACGCGCTTGTTCTCGGTGAGGAAGCCGATGCCGGGAATGCCGAGATGATGGATCTCGCGCTTCTCGCGCGGCGTGATCTCGCGCTTGAGCCAGACGAAGCCGCGCTTGGAATCCAGCCGCTCGCGCAGGTCCTTGTCGTTGAGGTCGGGCAGCGCGGCGGTGAGCAGTTCCTCGGCTTCGTCGGGATCGATCAGCTTGCGCGGCTCGGCGTAAAGCGACGGCGCCTTGACGTCGATGGCGAGCAGCCGGCCGTTGCGGTCGACGATGTCGGGGCGGGCGGTCGCGACCGCGTCCTGCATGACGGAATGCCGGGCGCCGTGCTCGTTGCCCTCGACCGCGAAGACGACGAGCTTGCCGGCGATGGCGCTGTAGACGAGCACGAAGCCGACGACGGCGAGAACGATACGCGCCTTCGCCTTCACGTCGCGGTCGACGCCGTGGCCGTAGAGCAGCCGGCGCACCAGGCGCTGCCAGCGGGTTTCATGCCGGGGGGCGGGCGTGGTCATCTTGCTTCACCGCCGCGTCGCCGGCACGCTGCCGGTCGTTTCGGGGGCATTGGGCGCGAGCATCGCGCCGATCGGATCGCTCGGCTGCGCCGGTGGCGCCGGCGGCCGCGGCGGCAGGTCGTTGAAGTTGTCGATCTGCGTCGGGACGATCGGCTGCAGCGTGAGATAGCGGTCGGCCAGCGCCTTGACGCGGCTCGGCGTGTCGAGCCGGGCCCATCGCGCGCGCAGGGCCGCAATGGCGTTGCGCTCGCGCCGCAATTGGCTGTGCAGCTTGGCGACCTTCTCGACCTGCAAAGTGGAATCGAACTTGATCTTGTAGACTGTGGTTGCCGCTACGATCAGCGCCGCGATCACCATGATGTTGACCAGGCGCATCATGATCGGCGCCCCTTCAAGACGGCCGCAAGCGCGGGCAGCCGCGGCAGCAGGTCGTCAATGCCGTCTTGCAACGGGCCGGCGCGTCGGTGCGCTCGCCCGCGCGCAATTTGGCGGAGCGGGCGCGCGGGTTGCGCGCGATCTCGTCGTCGGCGGCGGTGACGGGACGCTTGGTGAGCACGCGGAACGTCGGCGCCGGGCGCTTCACCTCCGGCGCGTGGCGCGAACCGCCGCGGGTCTCGGCGCGCTGGCTAAGGAACGATTTGACGATGCGGTCCTCGAGCGAATGGAACGAGACCACCACCAACCGTCCTTGCGGCTTGAGCACACGCTCGGCGGCGGCGAGCGCGCGCGCCAGTTCGCCGAGCTCGTCGTTGACGAAGATGCGCAGGCCCTGGAACGTGCGCGTCGCCGGGTGGATGTCGCCGGGCTTTGAGCGCACGACCGAAGCCACCAGATCGGCGAGCGCTTTCGTGGTCGCGATCGGCGCCTGCTCACGCGCCCGCACGATGGCGCGCGCGACGGCGCGCGAATGGCGCTCCTCGCCGAGGATATAGATGATGTTGGCGAGATCGCGCTCGCCCGCGCCGTTGACGACGTCGGCGGCGCTCGGCCCCTCCCCGCTCATGCGCATGTCGAGCGGCCCGTCGAGCCGGAACGAGAAGCCGCGTTCCGCTTGGTCGAGTTGCATGGAGGAGACGCCGACGTCGAGCACCACGCCGTCGACGGCCGCGACGCCGGCGTCGTTGGCGATCCGGTCGAGCGCGGAGAAGCGGCCCTGCGTCAGAGTGAGCCGGCCTTGCGACCCGGCGACCAGATCGGCGCCGCCAGCGATCGCGCTCGGGTCGCGGTCAATGGCGATCACCTTGCAGTCGGCGGCGGCAAGGATCGCGCGGCTATAGCCGCCGGCGCCGAAGGTGCCGTCGATATAGACGCCGCCAGACTGAACTTTCAGGAACTGAACCGCGGGCGGGCCGAGCACGGGAATGTGGGGGGCTGGTCCGCCAGCGACAGCCCGAGAGCCGTCGCCGCCCACCGTCATTCCCGTGCTCCGTGCGCAGGTTGCGCCACCGCCTGGGAACCGAGTTCGGCCTTGAGCGCGCGCACCCGTTGGGTGGCCTCCGCGAGCTCCTGCCGGAAGCGCTCCGGTTCCCAGATCTGAAACTTGTGGCCGAGCCCGACGAACGCGACCGCGTCGGTGATCCCGGCATGACGCTTCAATGCCTCGCTCAAGCTCACGCGGCCCTCGCCATCGATCTTCAGGGTCTCGCTGGTTCCATACAGCGCCATGGCAAACTGCTCGCGTCCGTCCGAGAACGGGGGATAACGCCCGATCAGGGATTCGATCTCCGCCATCAGCGCATTGCCTCCCGCGTCGACCGCCGGCGCGTCGAGCGCCGGATAGCAATAGAGACCCTCGAAACCGTCGCGGGCGAGCACCGAGCGGAAGGAGGCGGGAATAGAGACGCGTCCCTTGGAATCGAGCCGCAACGTGAAGTTCGACACGAAGCGGTCCATACCCCGCACCCCACGCCGACCGGACACAACGCCCGCGATGAACGCCAGCTCGACCCTGAGCGATCGCCGGGCCCCTCAGTCGGGGACTTGCCCCCGGGCCGGGCCCCGCAATCTCCAGTGAATGATCGTGGGATACCATGGGATATTATGGGCGTCAATGGAATGGCTCTGCCGGCGGCCCCCACCCAGGGGTCGCCGGCGGCTCGCCGACCGATTCCCTCATTAACGACCGCTAAACTTAACGATCTGTTGCCGGCGCTCGGGCGTGGGCGGTTCGGTCGCGGCGCGCCGGGCGAGGACGGAACAAGACAGGCGAACCGGCGTTGCAGATGGCGCGGGGGCGCGCCATGTCGAGACGACCTTCGGTTCCGCCGGAACCCCGCCCCGACACGATCGCCCCCTCGAAATCTCAAGGAGGCGACCATGAGACAGAAGCTATTGCTCGGTATCGCGATCGGCGCGCTGACGATGGGCGGGGCGTTCGCTCAATCGCCGACACCACCGAGTTCCAATCAGTCGAAGCCGGCAGCGGCGGCGCCGGCGAATCCCAGCACCAAGGCTCCGCCCGAGAAGATGCAGACGCCGGCCGCCAAATCCGGAAGCAGTGCGCAGAACAAGAGCGACAAGGCGACGAGCGGCAGCAAGACCACCGCCAGTGCCGGCGACAAGGCGGCCCCGGCCACGCCGAAGATCGTCGCTTCGCAGAAGCCGGATCAACTGCTGGCGTCGAAATTCACCGGCACCGATGTCATCGGCTCGAACGGCAAGAAGATCGGCGACGTGAGCGACATCCTTTTCACGCAGGACGGGACGATCAAGGCCTACGTCGTCAGCTTCGGCGGTTTTCTCGGCATCGGCGCCAAGGAGGTCGCGATTACGCCGAGCGCATTCCAGATCGATGCTCGGCAAGAAGGGCGGCCGCAAGGAAGCTGAAGCTCGCCATGGACTTCAAAAGGCGCTCAAATCGGCGCAGAAGTTCGCGGCCTACAGCCCACCGAAGGCGGCGAAGCCGCGCGAGCACCGTCGGCAGCGGCGCGGCGGACACCGTGGGCACGCATCAAAAGCCGGGCGGCATGTAGTCAAAGCCGTCGAATGTCGGCTACACGTCACACCGAAACAAATCTCGCGGCCGGGACGGTTTCCGCCTCCCCGGCCGCTTCCGTCATCGCGTTATCGTCATGATTTGAGAGTCTATTGCTTTTTCAATCCTACCGTTCAATGGTGCGCGCCCTTTGCCCTCCCGACCGCTCAAGACCCACATGAATACGTTCCAGCCCGACTCCTTCATGGTCGCCGACGTGGTGCCGTCGCCGAACCATGACGCGCGCCGCGGCGGGCCGCCCGACATGATCCTGTTACATTATACCGGCATGCAGACCGGCGAGGCCGCGCTCGCGCGACTCACCGCGCCGGACAGCAAGGTGTCGGCGCATTATCTGGTGTTCGAGGATGGCCGCATCGTGCAATGCGTGCCGGAAGAGCGGCGCGCCTGGCACGCGGGTGTCGCCTCCTGGAACGGCGAGACCGACATCAACTCGCGCTCCATCGGCATCGAAATCGTCAATCCGGGGCACGAATTCGGCTATCGCAACTTTCCGCTGCGGCAGACGGCGGCGGTGATTTCGCTGTGCAAGGCGATCCTGATGCGGCGCGGGCCGCTTCAGCCCGCGCGCGTGCTGGCCCATTCCGATGTCGCGCCGGGCCGCAAGCAGGATCCCGGCGAGCGCTTTCCCTGGCAACTGCTTTACGAGTTGGGGATCGGCCATTGGGTGCGGCCGGCGCCGCTGACGTCGGAAGGCCCGACGCTGCGCGTGGGCGACGAGGGCGAAGCGGTGGCGCAGTTGCAGCGCCAGCTCGCGTCATACGGCTACGGCATCGAGGCGAACGGGCACTACGACGACCACACGCGCGACGTGGTCACCGCCTTCCAGCGCCATTTCCGCCCGGCGCGTGTCGACGGCATGGCCGACGCCTCCACGGCGCGCACGCTTAATGCGCTCGTCAAGGCGTTGCCGGAACACCGCCAGGCAAGCGCGGACGAGTTGGCGGCGTCATAAGACGCACGATCGCAAGCTCTCGGCCTTTTCTCAGCCTTGCGCTTTCGGCGCCGGCGGAATGCCGGGCACGCGCCAGGGCGCGCCGCCGAAACGCTCAACCAGGAATTCGATGAACACCGCGACGCGCGGCAGCCGCTGGCGCCCGGCCGGATAGATCGCCGCCAGCGGAAACGGCTCGACGTGATGCACGTCGGTGAGCAGCGCCTGGAGCTCGCCGCGTTGCAGGGCGTCGCCGACGATGACCTCGGACAGGCGCGTGATGCCGGCGCCCTCGACGGCGAGGCGCAGCGCGGCCTCGGCGTCGTCGGTGACGACCCGCGGGTGGACGTCGATGATGTCGACGCCGCCGCGGGTCTCGAACGGCCAGCGGTTCAGGCCGGGGCCGGCGACCACGATGCAGTCGTGTGTCTTGAGATCGCTGGCCGCCTTCGGGGTGCCGTGGCGGCCGAGATAGGACGGCGCCGCGCAGATCACCCGCTGCAGGTCGGCGATCTTGCGTTGCACGAAAGGGCCCTTCGGGATGTGGCCGGAGCGCACGGCGATGTCGGCGTGTTCCTCGATCAGGTCGACGAGGCGGTCCGTGATCGACAGCTCGACGTCGATTTCCGGATAGCGGGCGAGGAAATCGGCCAAGGCCGGCGCGAGCTGGTGCAGGCCGAAGGCGGTACCCGAATTGATGCGCAGGCGGCCGCGCGGGGCGCCGCGCAGGCGCGAGACCTCGTCCTCGGCCTCCTCGATTTCGGCGACGATGCGCTTGGCGCGGGCGAAAAACATCTCGCCCTCGGAGGTCAGCGCCAGGCGGCGGGTGCTGCGCTCGAGCAGGCGGGCGCCCAGGCGGTCTTCCAGCCGCGACACCAGCTTGGAAACCGCCGAGGGGGTCAGGCCCAAGTCCTTGGCGGCGGCCGAGAAACTGCCGAGGTCGACGGCGCGGACAAAGACCCTGAGGTCGGAGGTGGCATCCATGGCGGTTATTTGTGGACGGCTATTTGTGGAGGGATATTTGTTCCTATTTGGAACAGATGAATGAACATTCTATGGGATTATCATATGGATGGAAGATAATATTATGCATCTAGCGCATGGGGCAGGAAATGCCCCGCCTAGGAGAAGTGCCATGAATACCCGTTACCCCGCCTATATGAACGCCATCGACGTCCATGAGGCGCTCGCGCACGCCCATGCCGAGCGCGGTGCGATGATCGCCCACCTGTTCGCCGGCCTGCTGGCGCTGCCGAAGCGCGTCGCCACCGCCGTCCACAAGCACCGCGGCCCGCACAAGGGCGCTTGGGCCTGACGCCTTTGGGCCTGAGGCTTTTGGGCCTGATCGAACAGATCTGAACAGGGCCGATTTGGCCCTGATTACAAAAGCTTAATCGGCAGGGCCCGATTTTAGCCCGATTTGAACGCGACCACCGGTTCGGATCTGGTGCGCGGGTGAACGACCTAATCGGGCGTCACGCTCCGCCGATCCACTCTCATCTTGCTCCCTCCGACGAGCCCGGGCCGCCCCTCTTCCCCCTCCCGAGACTGGCCCGGGCTCTTTTTTTTGCCGGCCGGCGCGGCGGTAGCGCTTGACCGGGACGCGCCCCGCCCCCATCCCTACGCCTGTCAGTCGGCTGGACGGCCGCCCCGCGCCACACACCGAAAGGCGGCCGGGGAGGAAAGTCCGGGCTCCATGGACCAACGGTGCCGGATAACGTCCGGCGGGTCGGGCCTTCGCAGGTTCGGCTCAGGGACAGTGCCACAGAGAACAGACCGCCTCCCCGTCCGAAAGGGCGGGGATGGTAAGGGTGAAACGGTGCGGTAAGAGCGCACCGCGCTTCCGGCAACGGCGGCGGCACGGCAAACCCCACCGGGAGCAAAACCGAATAGGAATGGCGCGGCGTCTTCGGACGCCAGATCCGGTCCGGGTCAGCCGTTCGGGTAGGTTGCTAGACGCGCCGGGCAACCGGCGTGCCAGAGGAATGGCCGTCACGTCCGTGGCTTCGGCCCCGGGCCGTACAGAACCCGGCTTACAGGCTGGCTGATAAATATGAATGGGGGCCCGGTGGCCGACGCCGCCGGGCCCCCACCAGCTCAGGGTTACGACGCGAGCCGATGGGCAGGCCGCTTGGCGGCGAGCGACGGTGCCGCGCCGATGTGTGCCGGCGCGTCGTCCGCGCCCAGTTGGAACGCACCGACCTGCTCGTCCATCGCCGCCGACTGGCGCTGCAACGTCCTGGCGGTGGCGGCGTTCTCTTCCGCCAGCGCCGCGTTGCGCTGGGTGAGCTGGTCCATCTGCGCCAGCGACTTGTTGACCTGCTCCAGGCCGGCCGCCTGCTCGCCGCTGGCGGCGGCGATGCCGGAGACGATGTCGGCAACGTTCTTGATCGCGGCGACGATCTCGTCGAGCGACTGGCCGGTGCGGCTCACCAGGTCGACGCCGTCCCTCACTTCGCCGTGGCTGCCGGTGATCAGGTCCTTGATGTCCTTGGCCGCCTGCGACGAGCGCTGCGCCAGGCTGCGCACTTCCGACGCCACCACCGCGAAGCCGCGGCCAGCGTCGCCCGCGCGCGCGGCTTCCACCGCCGCGTTGAGCGCCAACAGGTTGGTCTGGCGCGCGATCTCGTCGATGACCACGATGATGTCGGCGATCTTGCCTGAGGATTCCTCGATGCGTGCCATGGCGCCGGCCGCCTGCGCCACGACCTCGCCGCCGCGGCCGGCGACGCCGTGGGCCTGCACCGCGAACCGATCCGCCTCGCGGGCGCTCTCCGCGTTCTTCGTCACCGCCGCGGATATTGCCGCCATGGTGGCGGTGGTCTCCTCCAGGCTCGCCGCCTGCTCCTCTGTGCTCTGCGACAGGTCGGTGGTGCTGGTGGAAATTTCAGTGGCGGCCTCGGTGACCTCGCGCGCGGCCGTCCTGACCTTGGCGAGCGTCTCCGTCATCTGGTCGGCCATCGCGTTGAAGTCGTCCCGGACCTGCGCCATGGCGCCGTCGAAGCCGTCGTCGAGGCGGACGGTGAAGTCGCCGTTGGACAGCGCGTTCAGGCCCTGCGCCAGACGCGCGATGACGTCGGCCTGCACCGCGGCGGCCTGCGCCTGCGACTCGGTGGCCTTCTGGCGCTCCGCCTCCACGCGCGCGCGCGCCTGACGCTCCTCTTCCGCCACCTTGGCCTCAAGCTCGGCGGCCTTGCCGCGCTCGTTTTCGGCCCGCTCGGCCGCCGCGCGGCGTTCTTCGTCCGACTGGCGCCGCCGCTCTTCCGCTTCGCGTTCAAGCCGTTCTTTGGCAACCGCCGCATCGCGGAAGACCACCACCGAGCGCGCCATGCGGCCGATCTCGTCGCGGTCGTCGACCGCGGGCACGGAGAGATCGAGCCGGCCGGACGACAGGTGATGCATCGCCGCGCCGATCGCCGCGAGCCGGCGCACGACCGAGCGCCGCACATAGAAGACGGCGATGCCGGCGGCGATCAGCAGGCTGACGATGGCGTCGATCAGGAGCGCGGTCCGGTTGCGATGGAGCTGGTCCATCAAGCCGGCCACGCTCTGGTTCATGTTCGATTCCGATTGGCTGACGACGGCGGCCACCGCCTTGTTCAGCGCGCTTTGCAGCGCCGCGTTCTGCTTGACCGTCCGCTCGGCGGCCTGTTCGGCCTTCAGCTCCTGTTCGTGCAGCGCGAAGATGTTGTCCGGCTTGATGCCGTATTCGACAAACCGGCCGATGAGTTTTTTGATCGTCTTGTCCTTGAGCGAATTGGCGGAGCTGACCAGCAGGCCCATCGAGGCCATGAAGCGGTCGCGGATCGGAACGACGGCGGCCGCGTTCCTGGTCAGCGTGCCTTCGCTCATAATGTTGGCGAGCACCTGCGTCTGCGCCACGGTTTCAAGCGTGTCGCGCAGGCCCGCGATCCGGCGGTTCACCAGCACGTCCACGGCCTTGCGCGTGTGCGTGGCGGCCGCCTCGCCGTGGGTGACCACCTTGAAGTTCAGGTCGTCCACCAAGGTGACGAGCACGTTGGCAAGCGTATCCTGAACGCGGAAGATCTTCTTGAGCGCCTTGGGATCTCGTTGATCGGCGCCGCCGGCGGCGGCGTGGAAATCCGCGAGCTTGGCGAGACCCGAAACCTGCTTCTTGAGCGCGACGAACTTTCCCTGGTCCGGCAGTTTCTTGAGCAGCCGCCGGGCATGCCGCGTGGAGGCGGTGAAGCGGTCGCCGAGCATCGCCAGGACCGGCGGCGACGCGGTCAGCGCGCGCGCGGTCAGCAGGCCGGTTTGCAGGTTCGTCTCCGATTCGATCTCGATCAGCGCGCGCAGGATCGGAAGATCGCCGTCAACGATGGAGCGGATCACGCCGTCGCCGTTCTTGGCGACGCCGTCGGCGGCGGTGACGACGTCGAAATAGGAGTCATCCACGAGCGGCGTCAGCAGATAGCCGATCCGATGATGAAGCTTTTGGAACCCGGCTAGCTGCTGCGCGAGCTTGTCGCGCGTCGCGGTGCGTTGCACGATCGCCCGCTTCAAGGCGGCAAGATTGGCGTCGAGCGCCTGCGCGGTGCTTTGAACCTTGCGGAAAGCGGCGTCGCGGCCGTGCGTTTGCCGCAGCCGCGCCATCGCCTTGGAGAATTCCCGGTTGCGCGCGGCCATCACGTCGGAGATGGCTTTCTGCTCCTTCGCCGTCTCAGCGTTGACCAGCCGCGCCGCGGCGGTGGAGACCTCGCCGGAGATCGCCGACAGCCGAAGAGCGCCGGTCATCGCCGGCACCTGGTTGCCGGCCACGTGCAGGAAGCCGGTTTCGGTCGCCGAGAAGGAATGGATCGCGAGGGCCGCGGCAACCACGGTCATCGCGGCGGCGGCCCCGAAGGCGAGTTGCAGCTTCGCGCCGATGCCGAAGCGGATGACGTCCTTGCCGCCGTGCGCCGAGTTTTTCGACGATGGCTTACCGGTTTTCTTTTCGGCCTTCACGCCGTCGCGTTTGACGAACATCACAGTATTCCCAGTGTCCCCGGACTTAGTGCGCGGACGCGGTCTTGACGGGGGGCACCGCCTTGAACGAGCCGTCGACCTGAACCACGGTCATGAACACGCGATGCAGGCCCTGGTTCTGGTCCGGGCCGAAGCGCATCGTGAGGCCGCCGAAGTCGAACCGGCCCGGCGCCTCGATGGCCTCGATGAGACCTTCGCGCGTCGGGTTGGCGCCGGCCCGCTCAAGCCCCGCGACCGCCAGGCGGCCGACGAGATAGCCCTCGAGCGACACGAAGTCCGGCTGCGCCGCCGGATTGATCGCCCTGGTCGCCGCCCGATAGTCGGCCACGACCTTGCGCGAGGCGTCCCACGGCAGCGGCACGACCTGCGAGACAATGACGCCCTTGCCGTCGCGGCCAAGCGCCCGCGCGAACGCCGCCGCGCCGACGCCCGACGTGGCCGCGAACACCGGATCGAAGCCGATCTTGCGCGCGAGCCTGACGAAGGCGGCGCACGGCTTGGCGGTGCCGACCATCACGACCGCCCGCGGATCGGCGCGCCTGATGTCGAGGAGCGCCGTCTTCACGGCCGTCGTGCCGTGCCTGTAGGCGGCTTGCGCCGCGAGCGTCAGGCCGCGCTTGTTCATCGCGGCCCGCACCCCGGCGAGACCCGCGCGCCCGAAGGCGTCGTCCCGGTAGAGGATCGCGATCTTCCCGATGTCGAGGTCCTTGGTCAGATGGGCGATCAAGGCCTCGGTCTCTTCATCGTCGCGCGCGCGGACGTTGACGACGTTGGCGAGCTTGCGATCGCGCAGGAAGCCGGCGCCGGTGACGGGCCCGATGACGGGCACGCCGGCGGCCGCCGCGATCGCCTGCGCGGCCTTCGCCGCCGCCGTCCCGACCGGGCCGATGAGCGCGAAGACCTTGTCATGCCCGATCAACTGCCGGGTGGCGGCGATCGAGCGGTCCGCTCCGTCGTCGCGGCTGACGAGCCACAATTTGCGGCCGTGGACGCCGCCCTTCCCGTTGACTTCGGCGAAGGCGGCCTCGATGCCTTCGCGCACGCCGATGCCACGCGCGGCGCCCGGTCCCTTGAAGCCTGCGACCTCGCCGAACACGACCGCGCGCGCGGTGACGCCGTCTGCGGCATTCGCCGCGCCGGCCAGCGCCATGCTCGCGCCCGCGATCACGGCGGCCGCGGCGATGGAGATGAACCAGGATGGCATGACAGCGTCTCTCGTGGCCGCCGCGCTTGCGCCGCGGCTCAACGTCCGTTTCCCGGATATCCGCGCGGGCGCCAGGTCGGGTCGCGGTAACGGCCGTCGGGGGCCTAAACCGAGACCATTAACCCTAGGATGGTGCTGTAAAGAAATGCTTTATCGGGGCTGAATTGCGGAGACGGATTTCGTCGGCGCCGGCCGCGCGGCGCCTCGCCCCCTGACAGATAAGATTGGCGGCGCGGGGCCGTGGTCCCGTTGTCGAGACCGACGGCCGCCGCCCGATCGCAAGGGTCTCTGGCGGTCAGAAGTCCTTCCAGGCGGTCGCCACGGCGTTCTGCATGCGGCGGACGGGGTTGCGCGCGATGCCGTTGGCGCGCGCCGGCGCGGCTTCGGCTGCAGCGTCGCGGCGCCGCGTGCACGGCGGATAGCGCCGGCTGGCCGCCGCGCGCCAGCCCGTCCCCTTCCGCGATGCGGAAGAAGGCGATGCGCTCGTCCATGGACCTGGCCTGGCTCTCCAGCGTCTTGGCGGTGGCGGCGTTCTCCTCGACCAGCGCCGAGTTCTGCTGCGTCACCTCGTCCATCTGCGTCAGCGCCTTGTTGACCTGGTCGATGCCGGTCGACTGCTCGGCGCTGGCCGCGGCGATGTCGGACACCAGGTCGGCCACCTGCTTGATCGAGTCGGTGATCTCGGTGAGCGCCGTGCCGGCCCGGTTGACCAGATCGACGCCTTCCTTCACCTGGCCGCCCGAGTTGACGATCAGGTCCTTGATGTCCTTGGCCGCCTGCGACGAACGCTGCGCCAGGCTGCGCACTTCCGAGGCCACCACCGCGAAGCCGCGGCCGGCGTCGCCCGCGCGCGCCGCCTCGACCGCCGCGTTGAGCGCCAGCAGGTTGGTCTGGCGCGCGATCTCGTCGATGACGACGATGATCTCGGAGATGTTGCGCGAGGATTCCTCGATGCGCGCCATGGCGTTCACCGCCTGCGCCACCACCTCGTTGCCGCGGTCGGCGACCTCGCGCGTCGCGATCGCCGACTGGTTGGCCTGTTGCGCGTTGTCGGCGTTCTTCTTCACCGTCGAGGCGATCTCCTCCATCGACGCCGAGGTCTCTTCCAGGCTCGCCGCCTGCTCTTCGGTGCGCTGCGACAGATCGGTGGTGCTCTGGGTGATCTCCATGGAGGCGTTGGTCACCTCGCGCGAAGCCGCCTTGATGTCGGAGACGGTCGCGCCGATGCGCTCGGCGGTCTTGTTGGCGTTGTCCTTCAGGAGCGCGAAGCTGCCCTGGTAGTCCGCCGTGATGCGCTGGGTGAGGTCGCCGTCGGCGAGCGCATTCAGCATGCGCACCAGGTCGTCGAGCGCGTTCGCCACGTTCTCGCACAGCGAGTTGATGGCGGTGCCGACGTTGAGCACCAGGCCGATCTTGCCCTCGAGATCGACGCGCTGGGAGAAGTCGCCGGCGACCGCGGCGTTGACGATGCTGCCGACGGCGGCCTGGAACTCCTCGGCGGCCTTCTGCATGGCGGCGTCGCGTTCGGCGGCGGCGCGCTTTTCCTGCGCCGCCCTCTCCTCGGCGGTGCGGGCGGCGGCCTCGGCGTCGCGCTGCGGCCTGTTCGCGGTCGGCCGCGGCCTTTTCGTCGGCCTCGCGGCGCGCCTTCTCGGCCAGCATGACCTTGATCTCGTTGACGGCGCGGGCGGTGTCGCCGATTTCGTCACCGCGCTCGGTGCCGGTGATCTCGACGTCCTCGCCGGCGGCCATCTGCTTCAGGCTCCCGACCAAATTGCGCAGCGGCCTGGCGATCGCCCGGTTGCCGAAAAAGGCCGCGCCGAACAGCAGCAGAATCACCGGTAGCGAGACGGCGAGACCGACATATTTCACCAGGCTCAGGGTTTGCTCGGCCTGGGCCGCGTTCTGATCCATGCGGCCCGACACGGCAGTCGCCAGCTTGCCGGCCGTCGCGGAGATTTCGGCCGCGATGGGTTCCATCTGCTTGAACGCGATCTTACCGATCTGCGCTTTAAGGTCGGCGATCTGCTTCTCAAGACTGACGGTCGCGGCCAAGTCGTTCTTCTTTTGCGCCTGCTGCTGCCGCAGACCGAAGAGCTCCTGCTGCAAACCAACAAGATTGCTGGCCGCGTCATTGAAATCGCCAATCTTCTGCTTGAAGTCGTTCAAGGTCGCCTGCGTCGTCTTGAGGCTCGACCGGCTGAGCGCGTCGTCGGTGGCGTCGGTGGCGGCCTTGGTGCCGGCAAAGACTTGAGCCTGGGCGTGCGACAGCTCGTTACTGTCTTGAGCCAACTGCACCCGGAGGGCCCCCACCTGCATGCCCTCGACACCGGCTTTGGCCTGAAGGATCGCGCGCGCCAGGCCGCGCGCCGCACGACGTTCTCGGTCGCTGTCTTGACCTGCGCACTGCCCCACAATTGCGAGCCGACGATCGCGGCCACCAGCGCGATGATGACGATCGAAGCACCGGCGAGCTTGGTGCTGACTTTCAAGTTCGAAATTGACCGCATTGGATTCATCTTCCTGTCTTCTTGTTTGAACAGCGGAAAAGGCCGGCTTGACCGGCGCGAACGGGGTTTGACGGGATCGCGGATGGGCCGGGGATACTGCCGCGGCAGTGCAGCGACGTCATGCCGCCACGGCCCGCGCGGGTTCGGCGCCCAAGAGGTTCGGTAGATCGATCAGTGCGATCATCGCGTTCTCGATCGTCACCAAACCGGCGAGAAAGCGGGCCTGCGCGGAGCGCGCGACGTTCGGCACCGGCTGAACGGCGGCCCGTTCGAAGGAGACGATGTCGAGAACCCGGTCGGCCAAGAGCCCCACCTGACGGTCGTCAACCTGGACGATGATGATGACGTGGGTCGGCGTGCAGTCGGTCAGCCCCTGCCCGAAACGGCAGCGCAGATCGATGATCGGCAGCACGGCGCCGCGCAGGTTGAGCACGCCGCGCACGTAGTCCGGCTGCTTCGGCAAGTGCGTGACGTTCGACCACTCCTTGATCTCGCGCACCGCCATGATGTCGACGCCGTACTGCTCGTCGCCGATGGCGAAGTTGATGAGCTCGGCCGAACCGGTGGCGGGACCGGTCGTGGCCGCATCGCGCGCCGCCGCCTCCAGATCGGAGGAAAGAGAAGTTGACGCCATTGAAAAGCCCCCCAGGAACCCGTGGCTTCGCCGCGATCACGTTGGGACAGTGCCACGCCGCACACGATGCCGATGCATCCCTGGGTAGCGATCTCCAGTTTCAAACCTGTTAATTTGGCGGTACCGTAATTGTACCTAGGCCTCCCGTCCGGTCGTCGGTGCGCGCGTTGGCGGGCCGAATCTCGACTTTCCATGCAGCCATGCAAAAACCGCCGCTCGCCATGCGGCGGCGGCGTAGCCGATCGGCGTTGATCGCTCACATGCCCGGACCAGGCGGCGACGGCCGCGAGCGGCCGGGCGCGCCATGCGGTCAGCGCCGGCGTGTCGCCTCCGGCGCGCATTCGGCGCGCGCGGCGGCCTGCGTCCGCGCGTGCTCGAGTACGAACAGGCGGATGGCCGAAGACAGGTTGGCGTGATGGCGGCGCATGTCGATGTCGGAGACGATCGCCGACACGGTCATGGCGCGGCTTTGCGCGATTTCGCGCAGGCCCATCCAGAACGCATCTTCGAGACTGATGTTGGTCTTGTGGCCGGCAACCGAGATCGATCTTTTCACGATCGGTGATTTCATCTCGTCGCTCCCGCTCGCACGCCTCACTCCGGATTCCACGATGCCTGGCCACGGATTTGCGCCGCGCGCGCCGCACGCTGCGCAAGAGTAGCGCCGCCGTCACAGCCGGGGACACTGGTATGATTACCAGGAGGCAATATCGTGCATGTCCGCAATCACGATGCCGGAACGAATACGGTAATGCGCACAAACGCCGCCTATTCCCGGCTCAGCACCGTGCGGATTGCATCCGCGGTATTGCGCGCGCCGAGCTTCTCCAGAATGTTCGCGCGATGGAAACCGACCGTGCGCGGGCTGACGCCGAACTCGCGCGCGATCTCCTTGCTCGAGGCGCCCGTCACCATCCGCGCCAAGACGCCGCGCTCGCGCTCCGTCAACAGCTCCCGCCCGGGAAACGGCGCCGACATGATGGCCAGGGCATCGTCGAGCCGGTGAATATCGGGCGTTGGCCTGCTTCAACTCCGGCGGTTCCATGAACTGCCAGTCGCCGCGACGGCGGGCGACCGTCAGATGGTGGAGCCGAACGACATCGAGCATTTCCACCGCCCGCCTGGCGCCGAGATCGTAGGTGCCGAGCGCCAGAATCGGCTGGCCCGAAAGCGCGGCGACGAGTTCTTGCTGAAACGCGTAATACTGCTGCCATTCGCCGGTCGCCATCCAGGCATCGGCACTCACGCGCAGCCCCTCGTAGCCGCGCTCGCGCCCGCACTTCAAACGGTGGTGCCAACGCTCGATCACGCGGGACGCGCCGAAGGCGCCACCGCGAACGGCCAAGCGGTCGCCCGAAATCAATTTGATGCCACCGGCCGCCTCATGACGGGCGAAGTCGGGTACGGCCTCCTGCAGCGCGGGGCGGGCAGCCTCCATCGTCGCCGATTCGGGGAGCACCCACACACACATTTCCTGGGCTTGCAGCCCGGCGGCGAAGTAGCCCGCGCAGGTGTCGATCAGATCGCGCTCGGTTTCATAGAAGAGCGCGAGGCTGGTTCCCCAAGGGACGGCCTCGAAGAGCGGGATTCCGCTTCTGCGCAAGGCGTCAGACATCGGCACCCCCGGCGGCTGCCAAATCCTCAACGCGATAGGCTAGCTTTTCGGATATGGGTGTACCATCACATTTCCGTGAAATATCCCCGCCGGCTCAAGGCGCTGGCCACGGCGGCGCGCGCGCGATAGCGTCGCGCCGCCCAATGACGAATCCCCGCGAAAAACTCGGTCTCGCGCTCGGCTTTGCCGGCGTCTGCCTGTTCGGCGGCACGCTGCCGATGACGCGGCTCGCCGTGAGCGCACTCGATCCGCTGTTTCTGACCGCGACGCGGGTGACCATCGCCGGCTGCGCCGGCGTCGCCTTCCTGCTGGCGACGCGGCGGCGGTCACCGAGCTGGGCGCAATGGCGCCTGCTCGCGCTCACCGGTTTCTGCACCATCGTCGCTTTTCCGGTGCTGATGGCGTTCGCCATGACGCAAGTACCGGCCGCCCATGGCGGCGTGGTGCTCGGCATCATGCCGCTGGCGACGGTGGCCGCCGCGACCATCGTCACGCGCGAGCGGCCGAGCCTGGGCTTCTGGCTGGCGAGCGCGCTCGGCGCGGCCATCGTCGTCGCCTTCATGCTGCGGCACGGGGACGGCAGCGGCATCGGACCCGGCGACCTGTTCCTGCTCGGCGTCGTGGTGGCGGGCGGCTTCGGCTATTCGCTGTCGGGGCGGCTGAGCCAGACCATGGCCGGCTGGGAGGTGATCTGCTGGCAGGTCGCGCTCTACCTGCCGCTTGCCGCGATCGCCATGGTGGCGCTCTGGCCCGGCGGGCTCGCCACGGTGCCGTGGCCCGCCTGGGGCGGCCTCGCCTACGTCGCCTTCATCAGCCAGTTCTTCGCCTTCTTCGTCTTCAACGCGGCGATGGGCATGGGCGGCGTCGTTCGCGTCGGGCAGTTGACCCTGCTGCAGCCGTTCGTGATCGTGACGCTCGCCTGGCCGGTGGACGGCGAGCCGATCGAAGCCACGACGCTGCTCTACGCCGCCGCGGTGGTGGCAACGGTGGTGGTCGGGCAGCGGATGCGGGTGAGGCGCTAGACCTTTATCTCACAGGCTCGCCGCCGCGCGCGCAGCCTGGTCGTAATGCCCGGACAGCGCCCGCATCATGGCGGCGATCTCCGACATACGCTGCTCGTCGGCGCCCGCGCTCTTGACCGGCCGCACCAGCAGCGCCTCGCGGATCTCGCGATAGCGTTCGACAACCTGCTCGCCCTTGGCGGTGAGGCTCACCGCCTTCTCGCTACCGCGCCGGGCGCTGGTGACGAGCTTCTGCGCCTCCAGCTTCTTGAGCGAATAGGTGACGAGATGCGTGTCCTCGATATTGAGCACCAGGCAGATATCGGCGACCCGCTTGGAGCGCGCGCGGTGGGCGATGGCGTGCAGGACGAGCACGTCGAGGCCGGACAGATTGGGCACGCCGGCTGCGGTCATACAGCGGACCATCCAGCGGTCGAAGGCATGGCCGAGCAGGATCAGCCCGAACTCGAGCTCCGACAAGGCCGGCATGGCGCCGGTGGCGAGATGCCCCGAGGACACGATCGGTCCGACCTTGGTTTCGGCCTGCTTCCTGCTCATCCTCACGCTCATGCTGCCGGGCGCCCTTCCTCCCAATGCCCGCACCGGGCCCTGCGACGATGACAGCCTAGTCCGGCCGAATAATTTGTCAACAATTTGTTGACGTTTTATTCTACGCATGCATTATCGCCGCCGACGGAGGCGGACACCATGACGCGCAAGCCTTTAAGCCGGAAAACCTGGGACTTCTGGATCGACCGCGGCGGCACCTTCACTGACGTGGTGGGGCGCGCGCCCGACGGCAGGCTGGTGGCGCACAAGCTCTTGTCCGACAACCCGGAGGCCTATCGCGACGCCGCCGTGCGGGGCATCCGCGATCTCCTGGGTCTGAAAAAGGGCGAGCCCGTTCCGGTCGCTCAGGTCGGCGCGGTGAAGATGGGCACCACGGTCGCCACCAACGCGCTGCTCGAGCGCAAGGGCGACCGCACGCTGCTCCTGACCAACAAGGGGTTCCGCGACGCGCTCAAGATCGGCTACCAGGCGCGGCCAAAAATCTTCGCGCGCGAAATCATCAAGCCCGAAATGCTGTTCGAACGCGTCGCCGAAGTCGACGCGCGCGTGCGCGCCGACGGCACGGTCGAGCAGGCGCCCGATCTCGATTCCGTGCGCCGCGATCTCGAAGCCGCCAAGGCCGACGGCATCGACGCGGTGGCGATCGTGTTCATGCACGCCTACCGCTATTCCGAACATGAGAAACAAGTGGCGGCGCTCGCCCGCGACATGGGCTTCGGCCAGGTGTCGGTGAGCCACGAAGTCTCGCCGCTCATCAAGCTGGTCGGGCGCGGCGACACCACGGTGGTGGATGCTTATCTGTCGCCGATCCTGCGCCGCTACGTGTCGCAGGTGTCGACCGACCTGCATTCGGGCCGCGCGGAAGACTCGCACGATCCCATCCGCCTGATGTTCATGATGTCGTCGGGGGGCCTCACCGCGGCGGAGTTGTTCCAGGGCAAGGACGCCATCCTCTCCGGCCCGGCCGGCGGCGTGGTCGGCATGGCGCAGACCGGGCGCGAGGCCGGCTTCGAGCGCCTGATCGGCTTCGACATGGGCGGCACCTCGACCGACGTGTCGCACTACGACGGCGAATACGAGCGCGCCTTCGAGACCGAAGTCGCCGGCGTGCGCATGCGCGCGCCGATGATGCGCATTCATACGGTCGCCGCCGGCGGCGGCTCGATCCTGCACTTCGACGGCGCGCGCTTCCGCGTCGGGCCCGATTCGGCCGGCGCCAATCCCGGCCCGACATGCTACCGGCGCGGCGGGCCGCTGGCCGTCACCGACGCCAACGTCATGCTCGGCAAGCTGATGCCGGATTTCTTCCCCAAGATCTTCGGACCCGCGCCAGGACCAGGCGCTCGACGACGCGGCGGTGAAGACGGCCTTCGCGGCGCTCGCCAGCCAAGTCGGCGGCAAGTCGCCGGAAGAGATCGCCGACGGCTTCATCAAGATCGCGGTCGAGAACATGGCCAACGCGATCAAGAAGATTTCCGTACAGCGCGGCTATGACGTCACCCGCTACGCGCTCAACTGCTTCGGCGGCGCCGGCGGCCAGCACGCCTGCCTCGTCGCCGACGCGCTCGGCATGACGCGCGTGCTGATCCATCCGTTCTCGTCGCTGCTGTCGGCCTACGGCATGGGGCTCGCCGACATCCGCGCCACCCGCGAACAGGCGATCGAGCAGCCATTCGGCGCCAAGGCGCTGACGGCGATCGAGCGCACCGCCAAGCGCATCGGCCGGCAAGCGCGCGACGAGGTCGCGGGCCAGGGCGTGCCGGCAACCAAAATCAAGGTGATCGTGCGCACGCATGTGCGCTACGCCGGCACGGATACGCCGCTGGTGGTGAATGCGGGCACGTTCGCCGAAAAGCGGATCAAGGGCGTGACGCTTGCCGCCATGCAGCGCGCCTTCGAGAAGGCGCACAAGGCGCAGTTCGGCTTCATCGACCGCGCCAAGCAATTGGTGATCGAAGCCGTGTCGGTTGAAGCGGTCGGCGGCGGCGCCAAGTTCGGCGAGAAGGCCGGCCGGGCGACGCGCGCCGCCCTGCCGAAACCGGCGCGGCGCACGCAGTTCTTTTCCGGCGGCAAATGGCACAAGGCGGCGGTCTTTACCCGCGATCAGCTCAAGGCCGGCCACAAGGTGAAGGGCGCGGCCATCGTCATCGAGCCGCACCAGACCGTCATCGTCGAGCCCGGCTGGCAGGCGGAGCTGACGCGCAAGGACCATCTCGTGCTCTCGCGCGTCAAGCCGCTCAAGCGCGTGCATGCCATCGGCACCCATGCCGACCCGGTGATGCTGGAAGTGTTCAACAACCTCTTCATGTCGATCGCCGAGCAGATGGGCGTGGCGCTGCAGAACACCGCCTACTCCGTCAACATCAAGGAGCGGCTCGACTTCTCCTGCGCGGTGTTCGCGCATGACAGTACGTTGGTCGCCAACGCGCCGCACATGCCGGTGCACTTGGGCTCCATGGATCGCGCGGTGGAGACCATCATCCGCGAGAACAAGGGCAAGATCGCGCCCGGCGACGTCTACGCCATCAACGCGCCCTACAACGGCGGCACGCACCTGCCCGACATCACCGTCTGCACGCCCGTCTTCGACGACAAAAAGAAGACCATCCTGTTCTGGGTCGCCTCGCGCGGACACCACGCCGATGTCGGCGGCATCTCGCCCGGCTCCATGTCGCCGAACGCGACCGATATCGAGCAGGAAGGCGTGCTGTTCGACAATTTCAAACTGGTCGACCGCGGCCGCTTCCGCGAGAAAGAACTGATGGGGGCGCTCACCGGCGCCAAATACCCGGCGCGCAACCCGGTGCAGAACGTCAACGACCTGAAGGCGCAGATCGCCGCCAACGAGAAGGGCGTCGCCGAGCTGCGCAAGATGGTGACGCAGTTCACTTTGCCCGTGGTCAAGGCCTACATGCAGCACGTGCAGGACAACGCCGCGGAAAGCGTTCGGCGGGTGATCGACCGCCTGCACGACAGCGAATTCGAATACGAGATGGACCAGGGCACCGTGATCAAGGTCAAAATCACGGTCGACAAGAAGAAACGCGAGGCGACCGTCGACTTCACCGGCACCTCACCGCAGCAGCCGACCAACTTCAACGCGCCGGAGCCGGTGGCGCGCGCCGCGGTGCTTTACGTGTTCCGGGTGATGGTCGACGACGACATTCCGATGAACGCGGGGTGCCTGAGGCCGATCAACATTATCATCCCGCCGCACTCCATGCTGTCGCCGGAATATCCGGCGGCGGTCGTCGCCGGCAACGTGGAGACCTCGCAAGCCGTGACCGACACTTTGTTCGGGGCGCTGGGGGCGCTTGCCGGCGCGCAAGGCACCATGAACAACCTCAACTTCGGCAACAAGAAGTATCAGTATTACGAGACCATCTGCTCCGGCTCGCCGGCCGGTCCCGGCTTCGACGGCACCGACGCCGTGCACACCCACATGACCAACACGCGGCTGACCGATCCGGAAATCCTCGAATTCCGCTATCCGGTGCTGCTGGAGGACTTCCACATCCGCCGGGGCTCGGGCGGCAAGGGCAAATGGCATGCCGGCGACGGCATCCGCCGCACCATTCGCTTTCTCGAAAAGATGGAATGCACGGTGCTCACCGGCCACCGCCGCATTCCGCCGTTTGGCTTGGCGGGCGGCGACCACGGCCAGGTCGGAGAGAATTGGGTGCGCCGCCAGGACGGGCACATGGAAAAGCTCGAAGGCTGCGACGAGACGGTGATCGACGCCGATGAAGCGATCGTCATCCAGACGCCGACGGCGGGAGGATATGGCAAGGGGTGAGGTGGCCATTGGACGGGCCACAAGATGAGTGGAAAACTTCTGCGATTGCTACTATATTATGGTGATCAAATTGCAGGTTTGACCGATGTCTCGAAACAATGGCTCCTCGTCGGCGCCGCGTCCTTCATCGCAGACTCCGAGTTCTCAAACCCAGAGTCCCAGGCCGGCGCCGAATCCGCCGCCGCCGCCGGACGTCGGAAGCGTCGTACAGAAAACGATCTAAAGCGCTGCAAGCAGACACAGAAAAACGATGGCTGCCAATGGGCCGGTCACAATCCCGGCAGTAATAAATCTTGCCTTGCTTTCGTTACTGGTCTCACAGAGCCTAATTCGTTCGCTGTGATGGAAGGTGACATAAGCCAACATGGCAGGCAGCGCAGTTTCGCCGCCATCGATTGTCCCGCGATTCAACCACATCTCCGGCGTACTTCCGACCGCTGCATAGCGACCCGACTTCAGGGCCGCGACGAAAAACCATGCACCGATGACAAATGCGGCGCCGGCGCCGAAGAACGGCCAGTCCTTGGGACCGATCCCGGTGTCCTTGAATATCGCACCGCCAATACCGAAGAGTGCGACCGCAATCGTTACGTAAGCACCAAGAAGCGTTGCGGCTTTTTGCTCGAACGATTTCTTCACATCGAGCAAGTCCGACAAATGACGATCGACTTGAACATACGCTTCCCGCGCGACGTCGGGATTGATCGTCGACGCCTGCAGTTCCGACAACGACAGCATGATGCCCTCTCCCCGGCCGGGAAGAGTAGCCGAACACCATCGCGATCTGCAACCTACGCGAGCGATATCGCGTTCAATGCCCGCCGGCCCCCGCCGCCAACGGCTCAGGGCGCTTCATGATGACGCCGAGCGCCGCGAGCGCGACGAACAGCACCGTCAGCATCATGAAGACGTCGGCGAAGCTCATCACCGCCGCCTGCTGGCGCGCCATGCCCATCATCTGCTTGATCGCCATCAGGTGCGCGTCGGGCCCCTGGAAATGCGCGGTCAGGCGCGACAGCGTCTCGACCGCCGGCTGGCGCGCCCAGTTCACCGCCGCGTGCAGGCGGGCAAGATGCAGGTCCATGCGGTCGTTGAGCTCGGTGTTGATCACCGCGAGCCCGAGCGCGCCGCCGAGATTGCGCGTCAGGTTGAACAGGCCGGAGGCGTTTTTGACGCGCTCGGGCGGCAGCGTGCCGAGCGCGGTGTTGGTCACCGGCACCATCGCGAACATCAGCCCCATGCCGCGGAAGATCTGCGGCCAGAAGATCTGCCAGAAGTCCCAGTCCTTGGTCAGATACGTCATCTGCCAGGTGCCGAGCGCGAATAGAATGAAGCCGCCCATCATCATGAAGCGCGGATCCATGCGCTGGCTGAGCTGGCCCGCGATCGGCGCGCTCACGAACATGGCGAGGCCGGACACGAACATGGTGTCGCCGATCATCAGCGCGTCGTAGCCGCGGATCTCGGCGAGATAGACCGGATAGATATAGGTCAGCCCATAGAGGCCGATGCCGAGCACGAAGGAGAACAGGCTGCCGAGCGCGAAATTGCGGTTCAAGAAGGCGCTCAGGTCGACGATCGGTGCGCGCGCGGTCAACACCCGGACGAAGAAGGCGACCGCCGACAGCCCCGACACGATCGCCACCAGCGTGATGGCGCCGTCGTCGAACCAGTTATAGCGCGGCCCCTCCTCCAGCACATATTCGAGCGCGCCGAGAAAGCCGGCCATGCTGAGGAGCCCCCACCAGTCGAAGTGCTGCAGCAACTTGAGGTCCGGCTTGTCGAAATCGACCAGGAACCAAGTGGCGATGGCGACCATGATGCCGGGCACGACGTTGATGAAGAACAGCCAATGCCAGGACCACAAGTTGGTGACGTAGCCGCCGACGGTCGGGCCGATGGTCGGCGCCAGGGTCGCGATAAGGCCGATTACCGGCGCGACATACTTCTGCCGTTCGCCGGGGAAGATCAGATAGGCGGTGGCGAACACAGTCGGGATCATGCCGCCGCCGATGAAGCCCTGCAGCGCGCGCCAGACGATCATGGAATTCATCGACGACGTCAGGCCACACATCATGCTGGTGAACGTAAAGCCGGCGGCCGCCACCGTGAACAGCACGCGCGTGCCGAGCGCGCGCGAGAGAAAGCCGGACAGCGGGATCGCGATCACTTCGGCGATCAGGTAGGCGGTCTGCACCCAGGGGATCTGGTCGGCGGACGCCGACAGGCCGGCCTGGATTTCCGACAGCGAAGCCGAGACGACTTGGATGTCGAGGATCGCCATGAACATGCCGAAGCACATCACGACGAAGGCCGCGAGGCGCCGCGGCGTCAAGATATCCGCGCCCCCGGCCCCACCCATCGGGGATTGGGCGGGAACCGGGGGCGCGGCCGGGGTGGCGTCCGTACTCACGATACTTGGACTCACCACCGAGCGGTTTTCAGGGGCGCGGCGCTGCCGACGTCTGGCGCGAACCAGGCGCCGTTGCCGGCGCGCGCGGCCTTGTTCGATGCGTTGTCGGGCTCGGTGTCGACGCTCACCACCACCGACATGCCCGGCCGCAGCAGCCGCTTGTCGGTGACCGACGACGGCAGACGGATGCGCACAGGCAGCCGCTGCACGATCTTGGTGAAGTTGCCGGTGGCGTTGTCGGGCGGCAGCAGCGAGAACACCGAGCCGGAGGCCGGCGACATGCTGGCGACGGTGCCGGTGATGGTGTGGTCCGGCAGCGCATCGACCGAGACCGCGACCCGCTGGCCGGGCCGCAAATTCGCGATCTGCGTTTCCTTGAAGTTGGCGTCGACATAGACGTCGTGCAGCGGCACCACCGCGGCGAGCCGCGTGCCGGGCTGCACGTAGTCGCCGACCTGCATGGCGCGGTTGCCGATGACGCCGTCGATGGGCGCGCGGATGACGGTAAAGGACAGGTCGCGCTCGGCCTTGGCCTCCGCCGTCCTCAATTCCTTAAGCTGGTGCTCGGCCTCCTGCTGCTGCGCTTCCAGCACGCCGATATTGGCAATCGCGCTGGCGACCGCGGCCTGCGCGCTCTGCACGGAGGCAACCGCCTGCGCCTGGCTGCTGTTGGCCTGCTCGAGGGTCTGCCGGCTGGCGAATTGCTTCGACGCCAGCGCCTGCTGGCGCTTCAGTTCGGAGGCGGTGCGGGTTTCGACCGCCCGCGCGGCGGCAAGCTGCGCCCGCGCCTGGGCCACGGCGGCCTGGGCGGCGGTGATCTGCTCGCCGACGCGGCCGACCGTCGCCTGCTGGGTCGCTACCTTGTCGGCTGCCGCCTGCGCGGCAAGCTTGTAGTCACCGTCGTCGATGCGGGCGATCACCTGCCCGGCATGGACCAGCGAATTGTCGGGAACCTCAATGGCGGAAATGTAGCCGGCGATCTTGGCCGCCAGCGTGGTGGCGTCGGCGCGCACATAGGCGTCATCGGTCGAGACCAGATAACGACCAACCGTCACGTAGTCGTAGCCGTACCAGGCGCCAGCCGCGAGCAGGACCGCCGCAGCGGCGCCCAACAGCAGCGCGCGCTTGCGGCGGCCCCCTCGGGGGGCACCCTTGGAAGAGTCGGATTTGGCCGGAGTCGCGATATCGGCGGCCGGCGCCGCCGGACCGCGCGCCTGCGCCGGCTCGGCTGCGGGTTCGACAGGCTCGCTGCGCTCCGCCCTGACGTCGTCGCTGACCGCCGGCGCGGCCGCCAGCCGGTACGCGCGCACGCGGCGGGCAGCGTTCGCCCCGCGGGCGCCAACCAAACGGTCCGAAACGAGGGCCACCTGGTCATTATCGGCGCGTTCCGACTGCATTTCCAATCATCCACCTTAGATCTGTTCGTATTGACCGAACGGTTCGGTCAACCTATATTCGCATCGTGAGCCTGTCAACGATTTTATGACCGAACGGTTCGGTCATTCTCCGAAAGTCTGAGAGGGATTGGTTTCGACGTCCGCGCTTGCTGCGTTAGACCGATGCAGGCGACGGCGTTACACGGATGCGGAAGCCGCCAACTCGGCGCTAGACTGGCATTCGAGAGGAGTGCCCAAACATGTCCGACGCGATTGAGCTGACACGGAACAAACCGGTCGAGGCCGACGAGGAAAGCGCCAAGCGGCGCCAGATCATCGACGGCGCACGGGGCGTATTCCTCGCCAGGGGCTTTGACGCGGCCAGCATGATGGATATCGCCAAGGCGGCCGGCGTCTCTAAGGGCACCCTCTACGTCTACTTCAAGGACAAGGACGAATTGTTCGCCGCGATCGTGCAGAGCGAATGCTTGATGCAGGCAGAGGGCGTGTTCGATTTCGACCACGACGATCACGACGTCGAAAGCGTGCTGCTACAGCACGGCAAGGCCTTTGTGAGCAGATTCGCGGATTCCAGCCGCATGTCGTCTCTACGCGCGGTGATCGCGGTCGCCGAGCGCATGCCCGATGTCGGCCGCAGGGTCTATGAAACCGGCCCCGCCGTCGGCATCGCCAAGGTCGCCGCCTACCTGCAGGCGCAGGTCGACGCCGGCGTGCTCGCGGTCGACGACTGCGAAGTGGCGGCGGCACAGTTCATCGAGACCTGCCATGCTACCATGTTCAAGCCGGTGCTGTTCAATTTCGCGCCGCCGCCAACACAAGAACGTATCGACCATGTGGTCGGTATCGCGGTGCGCACGTTCATGGCCGCCTATCGGGCCAAATAACAAACGTTAAGCATCGGTTCGATGCACAGTTGTCTTCAACGGCAATAACGATGAAGCTCGCCCCATGATGCTACGCACCGGCACCGCCCTCCTCCTCGTCGCCGCGCTCACCGCGCCGGCGCTCGCCGGCAGCTATCCGGTGTCCGGCCGCTGGGGGCAGAGCGACAGCAGCAAGAAGGGCCCGATCGACTGCGCGGGCAAGCGCGTCATCACCTTCAAGGGCGAGCAGCGCTTCGACACCAGCGGCGGCGTGCCGGCCTATCACAACAAGTCGGTGCGGACGGACGGGCCCGGTCAATGGCGCATCGTCGATCAGTTCACCAACGGGCAGATCCGTGCGGCCAACACCGGCCTGACGCTGACCAAGGTCGACGCCGACCACATCGTGCTCGACCTGCAGGGCGGCCACACGCTCAAACTGCAGCGGTGCAAATAGAGTGGCTTAAGTGGCGGTCAATTGCGCGCGATGATCTCATGCTCGTCGCGATGGACCGGCGTGCTCGCTTCGATCCTGCCAGGTTGCCGATGCATCAAGAGCGACGGCCGGCGCCGCTTCAGCGCGTTGCGGCGGCGGCGGCGCGGCCGCGGCGCGGAGATACGCACCCGGCCCATGCGCGCTTGAGCCTCGCGCCAGCCGGTATCCTCGTCGTGCAACAAGAGTGGCAGCCCGAGCGCGGCGGCCCAGGCCCGCCATTCCGCCATGGCATCATCGGCTTCATGGCTGAGGAACAGCGGCAGCACCAGCCCGGGATCCTTATGGGCGAGCACCACCGCGCAATGGGCACCCGCGGCGCTCGTCCGCACCTGAAGTCCGATACCGGAAAAGGAAGACAGCGGCAGGTTGAGCGCCATGCGCATGCCGGCGACCGAGCGCCGCACGATCACGCGCTCCCGGTGCAGCTCGATATCCCGGACCCGTTCGTCGGCAGCGGCATCGCTCGCCGCGAAACGCACGGGCAGGGCGAACGGGTCGAGCCGCTGCACACGGCTCGACCCGGCGGGGCATCCGCCACTTCGCATTTTGACGCCTCAAACTCTCCCGCGCCGGACTTATTTTCGTCCGGTCACAGGCGGGATGATGCCGCAAAGGCGTCGGAAATCGCTTAAAGTTCGCGGTTAACCGGGCGTCACCGCACCGACTTCATGCGCTATGATTGACGCAGGCTTGCCGGGCATGATTGACGAGACGTTGCGCGCTTGGCTCAAATTGCCGGGAATCGGCGGTTGCGCCGGCGCGGATTAAGCGCCATTTCCTTCGGTGTATTCTCTATAATGAAAGCCTGAATCATGGACGCTTCCGCCAATTCCCTGTTCGACCAGACCGCCCTCCTCGACCGCGCCGAACGGCTGGTCGCGGCCGCGCGCAAGGCCGGCGCCGATGCCGCCGACGCCGTGGCGGTGCGCTCCATGTCGCTGGGCGTCGAGGTGCGTGACGGCGCGGTGGAAGAATCCGAACGCGCGGAAGGCGACGATCTGGGCCTGCGCGTGCTGGTGGGCCAGCGCCAGGCGGTGGTCTCCACCAACGACATGGCCGCCGACAATATCGCGACGCTCGCCGAGCGCGCGGTGGCGATGGCGCGGGTCGCCCCCGACGACAAATACGCCGGGCTCGCCGACGAAAGCGAACTCGCGCGCGACATTCCCGATCTCGACCTGATCGACCGCGAACTGCCGACGGTGGCGAAGCTTGAAGAGATGGCGCGCGCCGCCGAGCGGGCCGGCCTGGCGGTCGACGGCGTCGCCAAGTCGGGGGGCGCTTCCGCGTCGGCCGGCATCGGCGGCATGGTGCTGGTGACCAGCCACGGTTTCCGCGGCGCCTATCTCGGCTCGCGCCACGGCGTCTCGATGATGGCGATCGCCGGCGAAGGCACCGCCATGGAGCGCGATTACGATTATTCCTCCGCGCTGCACGGCTCGGATCTCGACAGCCCGGAAAAGATCGGCCGTACCGCCGGCGAGCGCGCGGTGGCGCGGATCAATCCGCGCAAGGTTTCGACGCGCAAGGTGCCGGTGATCTTCGATCCGCGCATCGCGGGCTCGCTGGTTTCGCATCTCGCCAGCGCCGCCAACGGCGCTTCGGTCGCGCGCAAGACCAGCTTCCTGCGCGACAAGATGGGCCAGAAGCTGTTCGCCGACGGCATCGCCATCATCGACGATCCGTTGCGCAAACGGGGCCTGCGCTCGCATCCCTTCGACGGCGAAGGCGTCAAGGCCAGGAAGCTGGCGCTGGTCGAAGACGGTGTTTTGCGCTCCTGGCTGCTCGACTGCGCCACCGCGCGCGAGCTCGGCCTCACCACCACCGGCCACGCGCAGCGCGGCGTCTCGTCGGTCCCTTCGCCCGGCGCGAGCAATCTGCATCTCGCGCCCGGCAATGTGAGCCCGGACGATCTCATCGCCGACATCAAGGACGGTTTCTATGTCACCGACCTGATCGGCAGCGGCGCCAACATGGTGACCGGCGACTACAGCCGCGGCGCCTCCGGATTCTGGATCGAGAACGGCAAGCGCACTTATGCGGTGAGCGAAGTCACCATCGCCGGCCATCTCCTCGACATGTTCCGCAACCTGACGCCGGCCAGCGATCTCGAATTCCGCTACGGCATCAATGCGCCGACGGTGCGGCTGGAGGGCTTGACCGTTGCCGGCCAGTGATACGTCGAAGCTGCTCGAACCGCTCGAGGCGGTGATGCGCGAAGCCGGCCGCTTGGCGCGCGACGTCGCGCAAAAGCCGTTCAAGCACTGGACCAAGGGACCGGAGAATTCGCCGGTCACCGAAGGCGACATCGCGGTCAACGAGCTGTTGCACGCGCGGCTGACGCAGCTCGCGCCCGGGGCCGGCTGGATATCGGAGGAATCCGAGCCCTCGGACGACATCAAGCAAAGCAACTGGGTGGTCGATCCCATCGACGGCACGCGCGGCTTTCTTGCCGGCCGGCCGGACTGGACCATCTCGGTGGCGCTGGTCGCCGACGGCCGGCCGCTCCTGGCGGCGCTCTACGCGCCGGTGAGCGACGAGATGTTCCTCGGCACGCGCGGCGGCGGCGCGACCGTGAATGGGTCGAGGATGCGTGTCAGCGCCGGCGCCACCCTCGACGGCGCCCGGCTCGCAGGCCCCAAGCGCTATCTCGACCGGCTTTCGCGACTGGAGCCCGGTCTGCAACCGCAACCACGGCTGAATTCGCTGGCCTTGCGCATGGCGCGGGTGGCCCAAGGGGCCTTGGAGGCCTGTTTTTCCTCCGGCGGCAGCCACGATTGGGACCTTGCGGCGGCCGATCTTTTGGTGCACGAAGCCGGCGGCATGATGACCGACTTCGCCGGCCGGCCGCTCAGCTACAATCAACCGCACGGGGTGCACGGCGCGCTGGTCGCCGCCGGTTCCGCCCGCCATGGCGCGCTGATCGGGCTGCTGCGCGACCGCCAGGCGGAATTCGCTTAAGATCGCGCTGCACGGTATTCGTCAAGCCCAACTCCGCCGCCGGGGTATCGATCGAGAATTCAAAGGGCCGCTCCATGTCCGAACCCGGAACACCGAAACAACTGCCGCACCTCGTCTTCGGCGGCGAGCTCACCGAGCTCGGCGGCACCGAGTTCAAGGACCTCAACGCGCTCGACATCGTCGGCGTCTATCCGAACTACGCAACCGCCTACACCGCCTGGAAGGCCAAGGCGCAACAGACCGTCGACAACGCGCACATGCGCTATTTCATCGTCCACCTGCACCGCCTGCTCGACCCGGAGGCGACGGCGCAGCCGTCGCGCTGAGCCCGCATAGCCGATGCGGCCACTCGCCCGGATCACGCGCTCACCCGCCTTTCAGGAAGTCGTCGGGACACTGGGCGCCTGGTATCTGACGTTCGTCTGGCGCACCTGCCGGCACCTCTTCGAGCCGCCGACGCTTTACGAGCAGGTCGAGATGCCGGCGATTCTCGCCATGTGGCACGGCCAGCATTTCCTGATGCCGTTCATCAAGCGCCCCGGCGACCGCGGCAAGGTGCTCATCTCGCGCCACCGCGACGGCGAGATCAACGCGCGCGCGGCGCACCGGCTCGGCATTGGCACCATCCGCGGGTCCGGCGCCCACAACGGCGAGTTCTTCCGCAAGGGTGGCTATACCGCCTTCGGCCAGATGGTCGACGCGCTGAAGGAAGGCTATAACGTCGCGCTCACCGCCGACGTGCCCAAGGTCTCGCGCGTGGCCGGCATGGGGATCATCAAATTGGCGCAGGTTTCCGGCCGGCCGATCTATCCGGTGGCGATGGCGAGCAGCCGGCGCAAGGTGCTCGACAACTGGGACCGCACCGCCATCAACCTGCCGTTCGGCCGGGTGGCGCTGGTGGCCGCCGAGGGCATCACCGTGGCGCCGGACGCCGACAACGCGGCGCTGGAATCCGCACGGCAGATGTTGGAAAAGGAGCTCAACCGGGTAACGGCGCGCGCCTACGAGATCGCCGACCGGAAGGGGAACGCGACATCGTGAGTAAAGGACTGCCGCCCACGCTGCGGGCCTACCGGCTGTTTTCGCGCATCGCGCGGCCGGCGGCGCCGATCGTGCTCGCGACGCGCGCCCGGCGCGGCAAGGAGCCGCGCGGGCGGGTTGCCGAGCGCCGCGGCGTCGCGGCCGTGCCGCGCCCGCCCGGCCCGCTGGTGTGGATCCACGGGGCGAGTGTCGGGGAACTGACGAGCGTGCTGCCGCTGATCGCGCGCATCGGCGCGCGCGACGTCAACGTGCTGGTGACCTCGGGCACGGTGACCTCGGGCGATCTCGCCGCGCGGCGGTTGCCGGCAGCGGCTATCCACCAGTTCGCGCCGCTCGATATCCCGGCCTATGTGCGGCGCTTCTTCGACCACTGGCAGCCGGACCTGGCGCTGTTCGTCGAATCCGATCTGTGGCCCAACCGCATCATCGAGGCCTCGGCGCGGCGGGTGCCGATGATCCTGATCAACGGCCGGCTGTCGGAAAACTCGTATCGGCGCTGGCGCCGTCTGCCGGGCGCGATCACCGACCTCCTGAACCGCTTCGACGTGTGCCTGGCGCGCACGCCGGCCGACGCCGAACGCCTGAGCGCCCTCGGCGCGCCGCGCCTGATTACCGCCGGCGACCTCAAGCTGGACGTGCCGGCACCCCCCTGCGACGAGCGCGAGCTGACGCGGCTGAAGCGGGCGATCGGCGAGCGGCCGCTGGTGGCGGCGGCGTCCACCCACGAGGGCGAAGAGGTCGCCATGATCGCGGCGCACCAGCGGCTGGCGCCGAACTTCCCGGGCCTGTTGACGGTGATCGCCCCGCGCCACCCCGACCGCGGGCCCGCCATCGCCGAGCACGTCGCCGCCGCCGGCCTGACGGCGCGCCTGCGCTCGCGCGGCGAACCGGCCGATGCGGGGTGCGACATCTATATCGCCGATACGCTGGGCGAACTCGGCCTCCTCTACCGGCTGGTGCCGGTGGTGTTCATCGGCGGCTCGCTGATCCGCCACGGCGGCCAGAACCCGATCGAGGCCGCCAAGCTCGGCACGGCCATCGTGCACGGGCCCCATGTCTGGAACTTCGCCGAGGTCTACAGTGCGCTCGACGAGGCGCGCGGCGCCGAAATCGTCGCCGACGAAGGCCGCCTCACCGGCGTGCTCGGCATGATGTTGACACACCCGGAGGCGCGTGAACGGGCGGCCACCAACGCCTATAATACGATGCGGAGCCTGGGCGGCGCGCTGGAACGCACGCTGGCGGCGCTCGAGCCCTATCTGTTGCAGCTTCGACTGGAGCGGTGAACCGACCATGCGCGAGCCAGGCTTCTGGTGGCGGAAGGCCGGGCTGCATGCGGCCCTGCTCGCACCCGTGGCCGCCGCCTATGGCGCGATCGCGGCGCGCCGCATGGCGCGCGGCGGCGCGCGCGCCGCGGTGCCGGTGCTGTGCGTCGGCAATTTCACGCTCGGAGGCACCGGCAAGACGCCGACGGTCATGGCAATCGCCCACATGCTGGCGGCGGCGGGCGAGACGCCGTTTTGCCTCAGCCGCGGTTATGGCGGCAACGTCGCCGGGCCGAAGCTGGTGGATGTGCATCACGACCCGGCGGTCCGCGTCGGCGACGAGGCACTGCTGTTGGCGCGGGCGGCGCCGACGATCGTGGCGCGCGACCGCGTGGCGGGCGCGCGGCTGGCCAAGGCCGAAGGTGCCAGCGTCATCGTCATGGACGACGGGCTACAGAATCCGTCGTTGCGGAAGGATTTCACGCTGGCCGTGGCCGACGGCACGCGCGGCATCGGCAATGCGCGCGTGTTCCCGGCGGGCCCGTTGCGCGCACCGCTTCAGGCGCAGCTTGCGCGCGCCGATGCGTTGCTGGTCGTGGGCGACGCCGAGAGCGCGCGCGACGTCATGGCTTCGGCGGAAGCGCACGGCCTGCCCGTGCTGCATGGCCGTCTGGTGCCCGAGCGCGGCGCGGTGGAAGCCTTGAAGGGCCGCAAGGTGCTGGCCTTCGCCGGCATCGGCAATCCGGAGAAATTCTTCAAGGGTGCGCGCGAGACCGGCATCGCCGTCACGCAATGCCGGGCGTTCCCCGACCATCACCGCTTCACCGCCGAGGAGGCGGCCAGGCTCGAGATGGATGCCGACAGCGAGGGTTTGTCCTTGCTCACCACCGAGAAGGACCGCGCGCGCATGACCGGCGATCCGGCGCTGCATGCGCTGGCAACGCAAGTGCACGTGCTGCCGGTGACATTGGAGCTTGACGAGCCGGAGAAGTTGCGGAAGCTCGTGATGGAGCGCGTGCGACCATAACGAACTTCGTGTCCCGGGCGCGGTGCAGCGCGAAGCGGTGCACCGCAGACCCGGGAGCCCGGTTGGCAACTTAATGAAGAAAGCTGGGCTCCGGATCAGCAGCGCATCACTTCGTGCTGCGCTGCGTCCGGGGCAAAAACCATCAGCCCGCCTTGGCCGGGTAGTCGCCGCGGTGACGCTGCAGCACCGCTTCCGGCGAAGCATAGGCCTCCTGCAGATCGACGCTCCAGTATTTGAGTTCCTCGAGCGGGATCGGCACGCCGGTGACTGCGCAGCGCACGTAGGCACCCGGCCGCACCACGCGGAAATCGCCGTCGAGGTAGCGCACCTCGGCCTCGCCGTTCATGGGCGAGGAGCGGTCGTAGCGATTGAGCACAGGCGGCCTCCGTCGGGGATTTCAAGCTAGCCGCAAGATAGTCGTTTCGGGCCGGAATCGGAAGGCTTGCGGGTGGAAGGCTATCCTACCCAAAAAGGCTGCCCTGGCCGCCGCCTTGCCCTTGGCCCTCGCCACCGCCGCGGGGCTTCGGCTTGGGCCGCGCCGCCGGTTTCGCGGGTACGGCGTCGCCGTCGGCCACCGCCGCCACGCGGCCGTCGGCGAACTCGATGTCGAGCCGCATGCCGCTCGACACGCCCGCGGCCGCGCGCAGGGGGCGGCCCTCGCCGTCGCGCACCAGGGCGAAGCCGCGCTTCAAGACCTCGCGGTATGAAAAGGCCGCCAGCAGCCGCTCGGCCCGTTCCACCCGCGCGCCGTGCCGGTTGATGAGCCCGACCATGGCGCGGCGGGCGCGGTCGCCGAAGGCGGTCACCCGGTCGCGATGGCGCGCGAGCCGCGCCCGATGGGCCTGGGCGTTGGCGACCAGACTGGTCTGCAAACGCCGGTTCAGGCCCTCATAGCGCTCGCGCCGGCGCTCGATCTGATTGCGCAGGAGCTGCGGCGCCAGCCGCCCGGCGACGCGCGAATAGTGCGTCTGGTGGATCTGCGCATTGGCGCGCAAGGCGCGCGGCAGCCGTTCCGCCAGACCGTCGAGCTGCTGACGCGGGCCGGCGAGAATGTCCTTCGGCAGCGCGCGCGAAAGCAGGCCGAGTTCCTTGCGCCGCTGCTCGATGCTGCGCTGCCAAGTCGAACGCTTGCGCGCTTCGAGCGCCGCCAGCCGCGTCAACAGCTCGGCACGCACCGGCACCGCCCTCTCGGCGGCGGCCGTCGGCGTCGGCGCGCGATAATCGGAGGCGAAATCGATGAGCGTGAAATCCGTCTCGTGGCCGACGGCGGAGATCAGCGGCAGCATGCTGTCGGCCGCCGCGCGCACCACGATCTCCTCGTTGAACGACCAAAGGTCTTCCAGCGAGCCGCCGCCGCGCGCGACGATGATGACGTCGGGCCGCGGGATCGGCCCTTGCTGCGGCAGCGCGTTGAAGCCTTCGATGGCGCGGGCGACTTCCGCCGCGCTGGTTTCACCCTGCACCCGCACCGGCCACACCAGCACGCGGCGCGGAAAACGGTCCTGCAGCCGGTGCAGGATGTCGCGGATGACGGCGCCGGTCGGCGAGGTGACGACGCCGATGACGTCGGGAATGAACGGCAGGAGCTGCTTGCGCGCCTCCTCGAACAGGCCTTCGGCGGCGAGCTTCTTCTTGCGCTCTTCGAGCAGCTTCATCAGCGCGCCGACGCCGGCGGGCTCCAGGCTGTCGATGACGAGCTGGTATTTCGAGGAACCGGCAAACGTGGTGAGCTTGCCGGAGGCGACCACGTCCAGCCCCTCCTCCGGCTTCACCCGCATGCGGCCGAAGACGCCCTTCCAGATCACCGCCTCCAGCACGGCGCGGTCGTCCTTCAGCCGGAAGTAGCAATGGCCCGACGGCGCCGGGCCCCGGAAGCCGGAGACCTCGCCGCGCACCCGCACGTAGCCGTAGGCGTCCTCGACCGTGCGTTTCAGCGCCGCCGAGAGCTCGGTGACGGTCCACTCGGCGATATTGCCGCCCGCGGCGGCGCCAGCCCCGGATTCGGCCCTGATTCTGCTGCCAGCCATGACCGCACCCTATACGACCTCGCCGCCGGATGGGGAACAGGCGCCGGCTTCCCGCAACGGGCCATCAACCATTCTCTGCCTAGATGCTGCGGTTGGAGGCGAGCAGCGTGCACAATCCCCACGAGAAAGAGGTCGAGAACATCAAGGTCCGGGTCCGCTGCCCGGAATGCCGCACCATGTTCCACGCGCGGATGAACCGGGTCATCCACGGCGACGCGATCACCTGCCCCACCTGCGAAAACGAGATGCGGTTCCACAATATCGGCCATATCCACGAGCACGAGACGGTGGCCGACTTCATCCACCGCGTGGAAGAGCACACCAGCCGGCCCCATTTCCATAGCGACTGAGCCGCGGGACCTGTCGACAAGCCCCCCCGGCCTCTTGTTCTGACCGCCGCCGCCCGCTAACCCACGCGGGGAACGGGCAAACGCATTATGAACATCCTCATTCTCGGTTCCGGCGGCCGCGAGCATGCGCTCGCCTGGAAGATCGCCGCCAGCCCCCTGACGGAAAAGCTCTACTGCGCGCCCGGCAACGCCGGCATCGCGCGCGAAGCCGAATGCGTCAGCCTCGACGCCAGCGACCACGGCGCGGTGATCGCCTTCTGCCGCGACAGGAAGATCGGCCTCGTGGTGGTCGGCCCGGAGGCGCCGCTCTGCGCCGGCATCGTCGACGACCTGGAAGCCGCCGGCATCAAGGCCTTCGGCCCGACCAAATGGGCGGCGCGGCTCGAGGGCTCCAAGGGCTTCACCAAGGACCTCTGCAAGGCCAACGACATCCCCACCGCCGCCTATCGCCGCTTCAAGGGCGCCGACGCAGCGAAAAATTATGTGCGCGAACACGGCGCGCCCATCGTGGTGAAGGCCGACGGGCTCGCTGCCGGCAAGGGCGTGGTGGTGGCCGGGACCGTCGACGAGGCCGAGGCCGCCATCGACATGATGTTCGACGGCGGGCTCGGCGAGCGCGCCTGGGAGATCGTCATCGAGGATTGCCTGGTCGGCGAGGAAGCCTCGTTCTTCGCGCTGTGCGACGGCGAGACCGCGCTGCCTATGGCCTCGGCGCAGGACCATAAGCGCGTCGGCGACGGCGACACCGGCCCGAACACCGGCGGCATGGGCGCCTATTCGCCGGCGCCGATCATGACGCCCGACATGACGCAGCGCGTCATGGACGAGATCGTGCTGCCGACGATCGCGGCACTCAAGACACGCCGGCGCGCCCTACAAGGGCGTGCTCTATGCCGGGCTGATGATCACCAACGACGGCCCGCAGCTCATCGAATACAACGTGCGCTTCGGCGATCCGGAATGCCAGGTGCTGATGCTGCGCATGATGTCGGACCTGGTGCCGGCGATGATCGCCGCCTGCGACGGGCAGTTGAAGAGCTTCGATCTGCGCTGGGCCCCGGACACGGCGCTGACCGTGGTGATGGCGGCCAAGGGCTATCCCGGCTTATACGGCAAGGGTTCGACGATCGAGGGGCTGGACGAGGCCGCGCAGGTCGAGGGCGTCGAAATATTCCACGCCGGCACCAAAGCCGACGGCGACCGCATCCTGGCGAACGGCGGCCGCGTGCTGAACGTGTGCGCGCTCGGCAAGACGGTGCGCGAGGCGCAGGCGCGCGCCTATCAGGCCATCGACCGCATCGATTGGCCGGAAGGCTTCTGCCGCCGCGACATCGGCTGGCGGGCGGTGGAACGGGAGAAGTGATCTCGGACGTGGCCGACACCGACACGTCCCCTCTTCCCTTGTGGGCGAGGGAAGAGGGATTGCCGAAACGCGTGCACCATTGCTAACGCAGGCGGGACAAGCTCGGCAATGACGGGCTAGTGTTTGGAATACTCAGCCACGCGTAACGAGTGCCCCCATGCCCGACCTCGCCGACCTCTACCCCGGTTTCGACAGCCACTGGATCGACACTTCGATCGGCAAGATGTTCGCGCGCGCCGGCGGCAACGGGCCGCCGCTGTTGCTGCTGCACGGCTATCCGCAGACCAACGCGATGTGGCACAAGGTGGCGCCGGCGCTGGCGACGCGCTTCACCCTGGTGATCCCGGACCTGCCCGGCTACGGCTGGTCGGCGGTGCCGGAGGCCGACAAGGACCACGCGCCCTACGACAAGCGATCGATGGCGCGGGTGATGATCGAGATCATGGACGCGCTCGGCCATGAGCGTTTCAGCCTCGCCGGCCACGACCGCGGCGGCCGCGTCGCCTACCGCCTTGCGCTCGATCGTCCCGAGCGCGTGACGCGCCTGGCGACGCTCGACATCGTAACCACCTACGACATGTGGATGGGCATGGACCGCAACATGGCGATGAAGGTCTGGCACTGGCCGTTCCTCGCCCAGCCCGCGCCGCTGCCGGAGATGCTGATCGAAAAGGCGCCGGTCGCCTACCTCGAATGGAAGATGGCGAGCTGGACCAAGGCGAAGAACCTGTCCGCCTTCGATCCGCGCGCACTCGACCACTACCGCGCGGCATTTTCCGAGCCCGCGCGCATCCACGCCTCATGCGAGGACTACCGCGCCGGCCAGGCCGCCGACTTCGTCAACGACGAAGCCGACCGCAAGGCCGGAAAGACCATTGCAATGCCCGTTCCTGGCGCTGTGGGGCGCGAGCGGCATTCCCAGCGAAACCAGCGGCCCGCTGCCGTTGTGGCGGAAATGGGCGCCGCAGGCGCTCGGCGCTCCGGTTGACTCCGGCCATTTCCTCCCCGAGGAAAACCCCGACGACACCGCCCGCGCGCTCGCCGATTTCTTCGGCGCGGCCTGACGGCAGGAGACCAAACATGCATCCCGTGCTGCGGCTCTACGAAGACGTGCTCTCCAATGCCGAGACCGTCGAATTCAGCCTGCCGCCGCTGCCGCGCTTCATCTTCGTCGCGCACGGCAGCGCCATGATCGGCGGGGAGAGCCTGAGCGACGGCGAGTCCTGGCAGGGCGAGCGCGCCGTCACCGTCAAGCCCGGGACCGCACGGCGTCACCTGCTGGCGCTGGGAGCTCACGCGCGGCGACCAGGGCAGCACGGTCGCCGCCGCCCCCGGCATGATGACGCATGAGAAGCTCACCGCGTTTCTCGAGACGATCCCCAAGGGCGAACTGCTGTTGCGCGGCGACAGCGTCGCTTTTCCGCCGGGCGGCTGCGCCTACACGCATGTGCACCAGGGCCCCGGCATCCGCTGCGTGATCGAAGGGGCCTTGCGCATCGATACCCACGGGCGCTCGACCTCCTACGGGCCGGGCGCGGCCTGGTACGAGACCGGGCCCGACCCGGTGTTCGCGCAGGCCGCCGCCGACCGCCCCACCCGCTTCATTCGCGTGATGATCCTGCCGCGCGCGCTGCAAGGGCAGAGCTCGATCCGCTACATCAAGGACGAGGACCAGGACAAGCCGAAGACGCAGACTTATAAGATTTACGCCGATGCGCCGATTTCGTTCGAGACGAAGAAGTAGCAAGGCGCGGCCATGACCACCATCGACCGCCAGCAGGCCTTTTCCGGCACCAAGGAAGTGAGCGCGAGCTTGCGCATCGAGCCGGCGCGGCTGGAGGCATATCTCGCGGCGAACGTCGAAGGCTTCGCCGGGCCGCTCACCGTCAGGCAGTTCAAGGGCGGGCAGTCGAACCCGACGTATCTGTTGGAGACACCAGCGCGGCATTACGTGCTCAGGCGCAAGCCCCCGGGCAAGCTGCTGCCGTCGGCGCACGCGGTCGACCGCGAATACCGCGTCATCAGCGCACTTGCCGCGCAAGGCTTCCCCGTTGCCAAGCCATTCGTCTATTGCGCCGATGAATCGATCGCCGGCACGCCGTTCTACGTCATGGATTATCGTCGACGGCCGCGTGTTCTGGGAGCCGCAGATGCCCGGCTCGAACCCGGCCGAACGCGCGGCCATCTATGACGCGATGAACGGCACCATTGCGCGCCTGCATTCATTCGAGCCGGCGCAGATCGGCCTCGGCGATTTCGGCAAGGGCGAGAACTACGTCGCGCGCCAGGTCGACCGCTGGTCGAAGCAGTACCGCGCCTCCGAGACCGAGACGATCGAGGAGATGGAGCGGCTGATCGACTGGCTGCCGCGGCATCTGCCGCCCACCGGACCGATCCGCGTGGTGCACGGCGACTACCGGCTCGACAACCTGATCGTCGCCAAGAACGAGCCGAAGGTCATCGCGGTGCTCGACTGGGAACTGTCGACGCTCGGCGACCCGCTCGCCGATTTCAGCTATCACCTGATGGCGTGGCACATGCCGCATTCGGAAAGCGCCGCGGGCACCGCGACGCTCGCCGGCCACGATCTCGATGCGCTCGGCATTCCGTCGATGGGCGCTTACGTCGACCGCTACGTCACGCGCACCGGCCTCGATCCGCGGCCCTATCTCGCGGTCTATCTCGCCTACAACTTCTTCCGCATCGCCGCCATCCTGCAGGGCATCATCGGCCGCGTGCGCGACGGCACCGCGACATCCGAGCACGCACCGGCGAAAGCCGAGTTGATCCGGCCGCTGGCGCGCACGGCGTGGGATTTCGCCAAGCAGGCTTGACGCTTGTTTCTTCGCCGCGCCCATGCGGCGCGCGGCGAAACAGAGTCAACGAATGGTTTCCGATACCGCCCCTATTTCAGCGCCCGGCATCGCGTTGTGTTGACGCCTCGACCGCTACACTGCCGCTCGTCAATATTCGAGTAGCAAACATGAGCGTCAGTAGTATCGGCATTCAGATGATCGAGCCGCAGACAGCCACGTCGTCAAAGCCGACGTCGTCGTCGCCGCAGGATCGCGCGCGTGAGAACGCGGCGTTCACGCCGCAGGCGGTGACCCAGAAGCCGCCACCGCCTCCGGGCATGGGCAAGCTGGTCGACAAGTCGGCTTAGGCCAAGACGACGACGTCTTTGACGAAGCGCGGCCGGGGCCCTGCCCCGGCGGCGAACGGGTCATGCGCGCCGCGCCGCGAAGAACTCCTGCAACAGTGCCGCGCTCTCGCTTTCATGGATGCCGCCATAGACGTCCGGCCGATGATGGCAGGTCGGCGCCGCGAAGAAGCGCACGCCGTGCTCGACCGCGCCGCCCTTGGGATCGGCGGCGCCGAAATAGAGCCGGCGGATGCGGGCGAACGACATCGCCGCCGCGCACATGGTGCAGGGCTCCAGCGTCACATAGAGATCGCAGTCGGTCAGCCGCTCGGAGCCGAGCGCGGCCGCGGCCTGCCGCATCGCGAGAAGCTCGGCATGCGCCGTCGGGTCCTTGTCGGCGAGCGTGCGGTTGCCGGCGCGCGCGATCGCCTTGCCCTCCCGCACAATGACGCAGCCGACCGGCACCTCGCCGCGCGCTTCCGCCGCGCGGGCTTCGTCGAGGGCCATTTGCATGAACGAGGGCGATGCCATAAATGCTGCTCATGCCCGAAAAAGCGAGCCATGACAAACACGGCGATGCCAAGCCCGGCGAGCGCATTGCCAAGGTGATCGCCCGCGCCGGGCTCGGCTCGCGGCGCGAGGCGGAGGCCTGGATCGCCGCCGGCCGGGTGGCGGTCAATGGCGCGGTGATCGCCTCGCCGGCGCTCAACGTGCGTCCGCGCGACCGCGTCACGGTCGACGGCAAGCCCCTGCCCGGCCGGGCGCGCACGCGGCTCTTCCTTTACCACAAGCCGCGCGGGCTGGTGACGACCCATGCCGACCCGCAGGGGCGCGATACCCTGTTCCGCGCGCTGCCCAAGCACATGCCGCGGGTGATCAGCGTCGGCCGCCTCGACATCAACACCGAGGGGTTGCTGCTCTTGACCAACGACGGCGGGCTGGCGCGCGTTTTGGAGCTGCCGGCGACCGGCTGGCTGCGCACCTACCGCGTGCGCGCGCTGGGCCGCGTCGGCCAGGATGCGCTCGATAAGCTGAAAGGCGGTGTCACCATTGCCGGTGTGCGCTACGGGCCAATCGAAGCGACGCTCGACCGCGAACAGGGCGCCAATGTCTGGCTCACCTTCGCCATCAAGGAAGGCAAGAACCGCGAGGTGCGTAAAGTCTTGGAGCACCTCGGCCTCAGGGTGAACCGGCTGATCCGGCTGTCCTATGGCCCGTTCGAGCTGGGCGAACTCGCGGAAGGCGAAGTCACCGAAATCGAGACGGCGGAATTGCGCAAGACGCTCGGGCCGGAGATCGCCAAGCAGGCGAACGCGGATTTCGAGGGGCCGCTGGAGGATGAGCCCGCCTCGGCCCGCCGTCCCGATCCGCGCGCGAAGCCCGCCTCGAAGGGTGACAGCCAATCGTCCTTCGAGGGGCGGCGGGGCGGCGCACCTCAGGATGACGGTGCAAAGGGGGAGCGCGAGCGCGCTACGAAAAAGAAATTCAACGCCCGCAAGCGCCGTGCCGACCGCTCAAGCGGACCGCGGCCGTCACGGCCCAAGGGCCGCGCATGATCCCGACAAAGCCTGTCCCGGGCTTGACCCGGGATGGGATCCGGTTTTCGGATCGGATCATGCGAAAAAGGAAAGCGCCGAAATGAGAGTGGTCGGCGGACGCCTGCGCTCGCGCCCCATCGCGGGGCCGAAGTCGGACTCGGTGCGCCCGACCAGCGACCGCCTGCGCGAGGCGCTGTTCAACATCCTCATGCACGGCTACGGCGATCCGGTCACCGGCGCGCGCGTGCTCGATCTCTTCGCCGGCACCGGCGCGCTCGGCATCGAGGCTGTCTCGCGCGGCGCGGCCTTTGCCTTGTTCGTCGACGACGGCGTGCAGGCGCGCGCGCTGTTGCGCCAGAACACCGAGGCGCTGGGCTTGGGCGGCGTCAGCCGCATCTTCCGCCGCGACGCCACCAGGCTCGGGCCAGCGCATCCACTGGAACCGTTCTCGCTCGTTTTCCTCGATCCGCCCTACGGCAAGGGATTGGCGCAGAAGGCGCTCGCGGCGGCGCGCGAAGGCGGCTGGCTGAAGCCGGAGGCCTTGATCATGGTGGAAGAAGCGGCGGATGCCGGCTTCACCCAGCCGGAGGGTTTCGAGGAACTGGAGCGGCGCAATTACGACGATACGGTGTTGGTGTTCTTGCGGGCGCCCTGACTACTTCCGCCCGAACAACCGTTCGATATCGCCCAGCTTCAACTCCACATAAGTCGGCCGGCCATGATTGCACTGGCCGGAATTGGGCACCGCTTCCATCTCGCGCAGCAGCGCGTTCATCTCTTCCGGCTTGAGACGGCGGCCGGCGCGCACCGAGCCGTGGCAGGCCATGGTGGCGGCGACGTGCATGAGCCGCCGCTCGAGCGGCAACGAGTCATCCCATTCCGCCATGTGCTCGGCGAGGTCGCGCACCAGGCCCTGCGCATCGACTTCGCCCAGCAGCGACGGCGTCTCGCGCACCGCCACCGCGCCGGGGCCGAAGGATTCGAGCGCCAGGCCAAAGCGCGCCAGTTCCTCGGCGCGCGCCACCAGTCGCGCGGCGTCGGCCTCGTCGAGTTCGACGATCTCGGGGATGAGCAGGATCTGCCGCGCCACGCCGCTTGCCGCCAGCGCCGCTTTCATGCGCTCGTAGACGATGCGTTCGTGCGCGGCGTGCTGGTCGACGACGACCAGGCCATCACGCGTCTGCGACACAATGTAAGTCTCATGCAGTTGCGCGCGCGCGGCACCCAAAGGACGATCGAGCAGTTCCGGCACGACATCGGCAACATCGGCGCGCGCATCCGCCGACGGCGCACCGACGTCGAAGGCGGCTTGCGCCGCTTCGGCGAAACCGAACCCGCCGCTGCGCGGGGCGGCATAAGGCGCCGGCCGCGCCGGCGAGCGCCGCCAGTCGTAGCCGCCGCGCGGCGTCTCATAGGACTTGCGGACCTTGGCGCGGGCGGAAGGCGGCGATGGTGGCGCCGCCGCCGGTCGACGCCGCGCGCTGACCCTCGCGTTCGAGCGCTTCCTTGAGCGCGCGCACGATCAGCCCCCGCACCAGGCCGCCGTCGCGGAAGCGCACTTCCGTCTTGGCCGGATGCACGTTGACGTCGACCTCGCGCGAGCCCAGCGTCACGAACAGCGCCAGCACCGGATGCCGGTCGCGCGGCAGATAGTCGGCGTAAGCTCCGCGCACCGCGCCGACCAGCACCTTGTCGCGCACCGGGCGGCCGTTGACGAAAAGATACTGCCCGAGCGAGTTGGCGCGCGACAACGTCGGCAGCGCGGCGAAGCCAGAGAGTTCAACACCCTCGCGCTCGGCGTCGATCGCAATCGCATTCGTGCGGAAATCGGCGCCCAGGATATCGCCCAGGCGCACCAGCCGGTCGCCGTCGGGCGCCGCGTTCCAGGTAACCGGCGCGCGTTCCTCGCCGGCGAGAACGAAAGTGACGTCGGGCCGGCTCATGGCCAGCCGCCGCACCACCTCGCGCACCGCTTCCGCCTCGCTGCGGTCGGTCTTGAGGAATTTCAACCGCGCCGGCGTGGCGTAGAACAGGTCGCGCACCTCGACCGTCGTGCCCTGCCCCAGCGCCGCGGGTTTGACCGGCGACGCTTCGCCGGCATCGACCGTGATCGCCCAGGCGTTGGGCTCCGACCCATGGCGGCTGGTGATGGTGAGCCGGCTCACCGAACCGATCGACGGCAAGGCCTCGCCGCGGAAGCCGAGGGTGTGGATGGCCAAGAGGTCGTCGCCGTCGAGCTTGGAGGTGGCGTGGCGTTCGATGGCGAGCGCGAGGTCGGCGCGGGTCATACCGGCGCCGTCGTCGGTGATGCGGATCAGCCGCCGGCCGCCGCCGTCGGTCAGCACCTCGATGCGCTTGGCTCCGGCGTCGAGCGCGTTCTCGACCAGTTCCTTGACCACGCTCGCCGGTCGTTCGACCACCTCGCCGGCGGCGATGCGGTTGATGACGGTTTCGGGCAGTTGGCGGACGGACATCTTGTTTCCTTCACCTCCCCCGCTTCTTCCCGCTTGGCGGGGAGAGAGGAAAAGGCGGCGATTCGGCTCGCCCGGAGCTTAGCGCCGCGGGCGGGGCATCCGTAAGCCGGCGCGGCCCGCTACCCCCGCTATTCAGTCGAAGCCCTCAATCCAACGCCTTGCCGCTGCGCATTTTCTTGATGTCGGCGCGGTGGCGCTTGCCCTCCAGCCGGCGTTTCTTGGCGGCCTTGGGCACCTTGGTGGCACGGCGCGGGGTCGGCTTCACGGCCGCCTCCCGGATCAACTCGATGAGCCGCTCTCGCGCCTCGGCCCGGTTGCGGGTCTGGTCGCGGTAGCTCTGCGCCACGATGACGATGACGCCCTCCTTGGTCAGCCGGCTGCCGGCGAGCCGCATCAGACGGATGGCGACGTCGTTCGGCAGCGAGGGCGAGCCGCGCGCGTCGAAGCGCAGCTGCACCGCGCTCGACACCTTGTTGACGTTCTGCCCGCCCGGCCCGGAGGCGCGCACGAAGCTTTCCTCCAGCTCGGATTCGTCGAGAGAGATGGTGTCGGTGATGCGGAGCATGTCACTGTCGTTCCGGGGCGCGCCCACAAGCGCGTTCACGCGCGTCTTCAACTCACGAGGGGCGCGAACCCGGAATCCATAATCCCAGAATCGCAGGCGAAACGAAAGCCGTGCGAAATCGAACCGCTGCGGTGTATGGATTCCGGCTCTCGCGCTACGCGCTCGGCCGGAATGACTAGCTGGTCAAATACTTCTTCGCGAGCACCTTGCCCTCTTCCACCGCCGGCTGGTCGAAGGCGTCGATGCCGAGCAGATGCGCGGCGACGATGGTCTCCAGCATGAAATGCATCAGCAGTTCGCCGAGGCTTTCCTCGTCGAGCGTGTCGACATGGAAGCTGCGCACCGGACAGCCGTTGTTGGCGAGCGTCTCGGCGGTGGCGCGGCCTTCGGCGGCAACCAGATCGCCGATAGTCTTGCCGGCAAAGCCGGGCTCACCGGCAAGCCGCACCAACTCGCCATCCATGCGCGGGCCGAGGCCGGCGGCGCCGACGGTGATCACGTTGAACAACTTGTCGCGCGGGCCGGCGATGAAGAGCTGCACCTGGCTGTGCTGGTCGACCGGCCCGAGCGCGCCGAGCGGCGTCGTGCCCTTGCCGTCCTTGCCGAGGCTTTCGGCCCAGAGCTGCACGTACCAGTGCGTCAGGCGTTCGAGGCGGTCGCTGTAGGCCATCAGCGCGCTGATGGTCTTGCCCTTACTCTCGGCAAGCGCCACGCCGAGCGCGGCGCCGAGCGCGGCCGGCACCTCCGCCGGCGTCTTCTGCGCCAACACCGGCGCCAGCGCCAAGCCAGCACCCTTGCGGATGGCGGCGACGTCGAGCCCGAGCGCCGCCGCCGGCAGCAGGCCGACGTTCGACAGCACCGAGAAGCGCCCGCCCACGTTGGGATCGTGGTCGAGCATCGCCACACCATGCTCGGTAAGGAGATCGCGCAGGCCGTTGCGCTTGCCGTCCCGTGCCGGCTCGCTCAGCCCCACGAAGCCGTTGCGCGGGTCTAAACCGGCGTTTTTCAGCGCCGACAGCGCGGCGATGGTCTGCATCAAGGTCTCGGCGGTGCCGCCGGACTTGGAGATGGCCACGAAGCGCGTGGTGGCGAGCGGCAGCTTCGCCAGCATGGCCTCGAACGACAGCGGGTCGAGGTTGTCGATGAAGTGCAGGCGCGGGCCTTCGCGCAAAGCCCCGATGCCCGGCACGTGGTAGTCGGCAAGCTGAGCCAGCGTCTGGCCGCCGAGCGAGGAGCCGCCGGTGCCGAGGATGACGATGTCGCTGGCGCCAGCGGCGAGCTTGGCGGCCGCCTCGCGGATGCCGGGGAGATCGTCGCTCCGTTCAGGCAGGCGCAGCAGCGGCAGACTGCCGTCGGCATGGCACGCGCGGATGGCATCGAGCGCGCCTTGCGCCCGCGCCAGCATGGCGCTCAGTGCCCCGTCGGCGACGCCGTGGGCACCTATATTCTGCTCCAGCGCGCTGTCGATGGATTGGTGGATCGGCATGGGCACTCCGTTGTCATGCCCGCGCTTGGCGCGGGCATCCCGATTAGGGGCGCGCGTTGCGTGCCAGGTCAAGCGCGATGGCCGGGACAGGGATGTTGCGGAAGTACGCCGTACTTCGAACGGCTATGCCACGGCCATGACACCCCGGCAATTGCCGACGCGCGTCGCCCATAACCAGGGCGGCCGGCAATGGTTTACTCCTTGGCGATGGCGCCCGACGTCAGGTCCTTGGGCCGGCCGGCGACGGTGACCAGCAGGCCGCCGCCATAGAGGCGCTTGGCGACCCGCTTGGCGTCGGCGAGCGTCACGCCGTCGATCATGGCGCCACGGCGCTGGATGTAATCGATGCCCAGGTGGTCGAGCTGGATTTGGGTGAGTTGGGCGGCGATCTTGCGCGATGAGTCGAGCGAGAGCGCGTAGGCGCCCTTGAGATAGGACTTGGCCGCGGCCAATTCGGCCGCGGTCGGCCCGTCGGCGGCCATGCGTCCGATCTGCTGCTCGATGATGCTGAGCGCGTCCCCGGTGCGGTCGTCGCGGGTGGCCGTGCCGCCGATCATCACCGCGGCGTGCCGGAACCAGATCAGGCTGTCATAGACGCTGTAGGCGAGCCCGCGCTTCTCGCGCACCTCGCGGTAGAGGCGCGATGAGAAGTCGCCGCCGCCGAGGATGTGGTTGACGATATAGGCGGCTATGAAATCGGGATCGTTGCGCGCAATGCCCGCGCCACCGAAGGTGACCACCGACTGCGGCACGTTCACCTTGACGACGATGCGCTTGCCGAGCCCGACCGGCACGGCCTGCGGCACCGGCTTGAGGCGGCCCTTGGCCGGCAGGTTGCCGAAAGCGCGGTCGATCAGCTTGGCCGCGGTCCTGGCGTCGACGTCGCCGACGATGGAGACGGTGAGCCGGTCGCGCGCGAACACGTTGTGCACGTAATGGCGCAGGTCGTCGACGGTGATGCGCGGCACCGTCTCGAGCGAGCCATCGCTCTGCCGGCCGTACGGATGGTTCGGGAACGCGGTTTGCCACCAGCGCAGGCTGGAGACGTCATTGGGGTTGGTGATCTCGCGCCGGAGGCCGGCCATCACCTGCCCGCGCACGCGCGCCACCGCGTCGGGATCGAAGCGCGGCTTGGTCAGCGCCAGGTTCAGGAGATCGAAGGCCTGGTCCTGGTTTTCCTTGAGGGTACGCAAGCTACCGCGGAAATAGTCGCGGCCGACGTTGAAGTTCAGATCGATGGCGAGTTGCTCGAGCCGGTCGTGATATTGCGCGCTGTCGAGCTCGCCCGCGCCCTCGTCGAGCAGGTTCGAGACCAGGCTGGCGGTGCCGGACTTGTCGGCCTCATCCTGGCTCGCGCCGCCGCGAAACGCGTAATTGAGCGAGACGAGCGGCACGGTCTTCTCGCGCACCAGCCAGGCGGTGATACCGGCAGGCGTCACGATCTTTTCGATCTTCATCGCCGAGGCCGCGGGCGCCGCCGCCACGAACGCGAAAGCCGCCAGCGCGAGCGACGTCAGAAGCCGGGTCATGAACGTTTCTCCGCCTGTGCGCTCTTGTCCTTGATGAGATAGCCGGTGACCGAACGCTGGAGCTCGAGCCAGCGGCGCGCGGCGCGTTGCACCTGATCGGCGGTGACGGCGCGGATGCGGTCGGGCCAATGCGCGACGTCGTTGACGGTGCCGCCGGTCATCAGCGTCTGGCCGTACCACCGCGCCATGCTGGCCTGGCTGTCATGGGCGTAGACCGCGTCGGCGATCAGCCGGGTCTTGCTGCGCGCGAGCTCTTCGTCGGTCACGCCCTTGTCGATTACCTTCGCGACCACCGCGTCGACCGCCTTTGCGAGCGCTTGCGGGGTGACGCCGGGACGCGGCGCGCCGTAGATGCCGAACTTCGACATGCCGAGCGCCCCGCTCTCGTACCAGGCGCCGGCGTTGACCGCGAGCTTCCGGTTCATGACCAGCGCGCGGTAGAGACGGCTGCTGCTGCCGCTGCCGAGGATGTGGGCGAGCACTTCGAGCGCTTCCGACTCGCCGGGCTTTCCGGTGGCGAAGGACGGCACCAGATAGGCGCGCTGCATGATCGGCTGTTCGACGCGCGCGTCGGCGAGCGTGACCGTGCGCGCGGCGATCGGCGGCGGCTCCTTGGGCCGGAGCCGCGGCGGCAGGTCCGGGTTCGGCTTGATCTTGCCATAGGTCTCGCGCGCGAACTTGAGCGCCTCCTGCGGCTCGACGTCGCCGGCGATCACCACCACCGCGTCATTGGGGGCGTAGTAGCGGTGATAGAACGCGATGGCGTCCTGCCGGGTGAGATGCTCCATCTCGCTGCGCCAGCCGATGGTGGGCTTGCCGTAGGGGCTGTTGAGGTAGAGCGCGGCATCGATCTGGATGCCGAGCTTGGCGCGCGGATTGTTCTCGATGCGCATGTTGCGCTCTTCCAGGATGACCTGGCGCTCGGGCAGCACGACCGCGTCGGTGAGAACGAGCCCGGTCATACGGTCGGCCTCGAACGCCATCACCGTCTCGAGCTGATCGCTGGGAACGCGCTGGTAGTAGCCGGTATAGTCGTCGGTGGTAAACGCGTTTTCCTGTCCGCCCATTTTCGCGACCACGGCGGAGAACTGGCCCGCCGGATGCTTGGCGGTACCCTTGAACATCAGGTGTTCGAGGAAATGGGCGATCCCCGATTTGCCCGGCTTCTCGTCGGCGGCGCCGACCTTGTACCAGATCATGTGGGTGACGACCGGCGCGCGGTGGTCGGGAATGACCACGAGCTGCAGACCGTTCTTCAGGGTGAAATCCGCGACCTTGGGACCGGTGGCGGCCGTCGCGGGCCCGGTGAGCGCCGCGGCCGTCAGGGCGGCGGCGGCAAGCAAGAAGGTTCTTCTGGCGATCACAGTCGCTCCCTTTGCAACGACGGGATGATGGCTGAGCACCCGGCACACGAACCCGGTACGCCTACGCGGACTTCCAATCGCCCGGCAGCTCTGATCACTCCGGCATGTGGACGGTGCCGTGATTCAGATACGAGTTCTCCGCCTTCGGCCTCGAAGCCTCCGGACCGGTCCCGTAGGGCTGGGTCGGCGACGGCGTCTGGTAGCCAGGCGGCGGCTCGGTGAGCGAGGTGCGGGCCGGCTCGCCGGTGAACTGGGCGGCCTCCTCGTCGCTACTGCCGCCAAACATGTTTCCGAACAGCCCCCCGACATAGCCAAGTTGCGACGGCAACAGGTGCTGATTCTTTTTCTCCGGATCGGACGCGGAGAAGTCGTATGCGGGACGCGCGTGCCCGCGATCCGCATATTTGGGCCCAATCTCGCTGGGCAGCAGCGGCTTCTTGTCGCGCAGGAATTGCTCCTGGCCGTCGCGAGGTTCCTCGGCCCTCTGCTTGGCGAGCGTCTTGGCGCGCTCCACATCGGGGTCCTTCGGCCACGCCGGATTGTTGGCGACGGCGGCGCGTGCGCTCCCGGGCGGCGGCAGCGCATCGCTGCTCGGAATCACCAGCGGCGAGCGCTCGCGGTAGGTCGGCTGCACCGCATTGGGATCCTGCAGACCGATGCCGGTCAGGATGTTGTGAAGGATCTGCTCGTCGATGGGCCGGCCGCTATCATCGCCGGCGCGCGCATTGCCAACGAGCGCGGTCGCCGCAAGCGCCGCGCCGAGGACGACGGCGACGGGCAGGCGAACATTCGGACGTGTCGGGCGCATGGAACTCATCTCGGAACCTTGCGAGTCGTTACACTTTGAGCTTCGGGCCTTGATCCGCGGACCGTGGGTCCCGTGCCCCGGAGACCTCGGCCCCCTCTCGGGCCAGGATTCCCTTGGGAATCCAACGACCGGGAGGCTTTATGCTGGCGGATCAGGGCCGTTTTGCGGCGCCGTCTCCGCGCAGGGAGTCATACAGGAGGCCGATGACCCCGGCAACGATCGCCGCGTCCGCGAGGTTAAAGACGTACCAATCGAACCGCCAATGGGCGGTTGTGATGTGGAAATAGACGAAATCGGCCACCCAACCGTAGGCAAGCCGGTCGATTCCGTTGCCGATGGCCCCTCCGACGATCAACCCGAGGGAGAGCGCGACGAGCCGGTCGCGCGCCCGCGCCAGCCAGATCCACAGCAGCACGACTGCGACAATCTTGACCGCCAGCAGCACCCAGGCGCCGAGCGGACCGGTGGTCTGGAACCAGCCATAGCTGATGCCGGTGTTGCGGGTCAGGACGAAGTCGAAGAAGGGCCCTAGCCGGATCGGGCCGGTCCTGGCCAGATCGACCACCCGCAGCAGATAGAGCTTGCTGGCCTGGTCGATCGCGCAGGCGAGCACCGCCACGATGAGGCCGAAGCGGGTGAGCGGGCCCCAGAGGGAGGATTTGATCACTCCGCCGCCTTGCGGGCGACTTCCCATTCGCGCAGCGCCTGGGCATCGCGCGGGGAGACGTCCGGAAACGCCGGATCGGCGCCGATGGTGTTGAGCACTTTCCAGGAGCGCGCGCACTTGGTGCCTTCGGCGAGATTGGGCACCACCGCGACGCCCGCGACCTCGGCCAGGCGGAAAGCGTCGGCGGGTCCCTCGTCCTTCACCAGCGTTGCCGCCGACGTGATGCAGATCTCGGCGAGATCGACGTCGGCGACGGCTTCGAACAGGGCTTCGTCGGACACGTGCACGATCGGATGCGCTTCCAGCGACGAGCCGATGCGCTTCTGCGCGCGCTCGATCTCCAAGGCGCCGGTGACCACGCGGCGCACGGTGCGGACCTTGCGCCATTTCTCGGCGAGCGCGTCGTCGCGCCAGGATGCCGGCACCGCCGGGAACGTCTCGAGATGCACCGAACCGGCGTCGACGCCGTAGCGCGAGGCCCAGGCCTCCTCAGCCGTAAAGCAGAGCATGGGCGCGAGCCAGGTCACCGTGCAGCGGAACAGATGATCGAGCACGGTCAGGCAGGCCTTGCGCTTCGTCGACGAGGCCGGATCGCAATAGAGCGCGTCCTTGCGGATATCGAAATAGAAGGCCGACAGGTCCGAGGTCATGAACGCGCTCACGGCGGCGAACACGCGCTTGTAGTCGTAATCAGCGTAGGCCTTGCGCACCAGCACGTCGAGTTCCGCGAGGCGATGCAGCATCAGCCGCTCAAGTTCGGGCATCCGCTCGCCGTGGGTGACGCGCTCGTCCTCGTGAAAGTGCGCGAGGTTGCCCAGCATCCAGCGCAGCGTGTTGCGCAGCTTGCGGTAGGTGTCGGTGGTGGTCTTGAGGATTTCCTTGCCGATGCGCTGGTCGTCCCAGTAGTCGCAGGACGACACCCACAGCCTTAAGATATCGGCGCCGGACTGCTTGATGACGTCCTGCGGCGCGATGGTGTTGCCGAGCGACTTCGACATCTTGCGGCCGTGCTCGTCGAGCGTGAAGCCGTGGGTCACCACGACATCATAGGGTGCGCGCCCGCGCGTGCCGCAGCTCTCAAGCAGCGAGGAATGGAACCAGCCGCGGTGCTGGTCGGAGCCTTCGAGATACATCACCGTGTCGTCGCCGCCGTCGCGCTTGCGCTTGATGCCGGCGAGCTGCGGGAAGTGCTTGGGATCCTCCAGCACGAAGGCGTGGGTGGAGCCGGAGTCGAACCAGACGTCGAGAATGTCGTCGACCTTCTGCCAGCCTTCGCTGGCGCGGCCGCCGAGGAAGCGCTCGGCGGCGCCGGGCGCGTACCAGGCATCGGCGCCCTCTTTCTCGAAGGCCTCGACAATGCGCAGCTCGACCTCGGGGTCCTGCAAGACCTCGACCGAACCGTCCGGCTTTTGCTTGATGAACACCGCGATCGGCACGCCCCAGGCGCGTTGGCGCGAGATCACCCAGTCGGGCCGGCCCTCTATCATGCCGTTGATGCGGTTCTGGCCCGCCGCCGGCACCCATTGGGTGTCGCGGATCGCCTGCAAGGCGCGCGCGCGCAACGTATCCGCGGGCTTATCGATGCCCTTGTCCATGGCGATGAACCACTGCGGCGTGTTGCGGAAGATGATCGGCTTCTTCGAGCGCCAGGAATGCGGATACTGGTGCTTCAAGCGCCCGCGCGCGATCAACATGCCGGCGTCGACCAGCGCCTCGATCACCGCCTTGTTGGCACCGCCCTTCTCACCCTTGTCGTTGATGACGCGCTCTCCCACAAAGCCGGGCGCGGCCTCGGTGAAGGCGCCGTTCTCGTCGACGGTATAGGGGATAGACGTGTTGATGCCGCGCGCTTCGAGGTCGGCCTTGTTCTCCATCCAGACGTCGAAGTCTTCGCGGCCATGGCCAGGCGCGGTGTGCACGAAGCCAGTGCCGGTGTCGTCGGTGACGTGTTCGCCGGGAAGCAGGGGAACATGGAGAATCAAAACCCCGCACCGCCTTTCGGCGCGAGCGGATGGGAGCAGGCCATAGACTCCAATTCGAAGTCCATGACTTCCCATCAAACTGATTATATCTCTGCAACTTCAATGCGCGCCTGCTTGAAAACTTCGTCTGCAAGTTTGTCTGCAACAATGAGCTTGTCGCCGACTCTCGCCCAGTTTCCCTCTGGCGCCTCGATGACTTCATAAAGGCCATATTTGATCTTCGGCGAAAACGAGATCGCCCTATTTCCCGGTAAAGTCCAAGGCGTCGTCGTCCAAATTACAATCGACGCTGAACGAACATCGTTCAGCTCTTATCGAGAATTTTTTGTCCTTAATCGAGCATCATTTGGTTGATGATGCCCGACTTTCAACCGGAAACTTCACCCACACCGTATCGCTGGTGTAATCCTCGTACTCGACCTCAGCCTCGGCGAGCGCGGTCTTCTCCACCACGCTCCACATCACCGGCTTGGAGCCGCGATAGAGCGTGCCGTTGGCGGCGAACTTCATCAGTTCGCGCGCGATCTGCGCCTCGGCCGGGAAGCTCATGGTCGTATAGGGATGGTCCCAGTCGCCGACGCCGCCGAGGCGCTTGAATTCCTCGCGCTGCACGTTGAGCCAGTGCTCGGCATAGGCGCGGCATTCCTGCCGGAAGGCGATCATCGCCGCCGGGTCGGAGAAGTTCGGCTTGGCCTTGCCCTTGGCGCGGTAGTTCTCCTCCTCGATCTTCCATTCGATCGGCAGGCCGTGGCAGTCCCAGCCCGGCACGTAATTAGAGTCGAAGCCCAGCATCTGCTGGCTGCGGGTCACCAGGTCCTTGAGGATCTTGTTGAGCGCGGTGCCGATGTGGATGTGGCCGTTGGCGTAGGGCGGCCCGTCGTGCAGGATGAACTTCGGCCGGCCCTTGGACGCCTCGCGCAGGCGGCCATACATCCCGGTCTCCTGCCAGCGTTTGAGGATTTCCGGCTCCTTCTGCGGCAGGCCGGCGCGCATCGGGAACTCCGTCTGCGGCAGGAACAGGGTCTCTGAATAATCGCGCTCTTTCGACATGGGGGGTGTACTAGCAGGCCGATTCGGTGGCGGAAAGCCGGTTTTCCGGGATCGGCGGCTTATCAAATGGCGTCGGGGGCGGCCACGCCTATCGCCCGGCGCCAAGTATTGTCGAGTCTGACTTCGTCCGAGACGCGAAGCCGGCTTTAGGTTTCCTGGACAAGGACGGCCTTTGGCCATATTGTTAGAAACAGTTGGCATTTGGCAAAGCGGGAGCAGCCGATGGCAGGAAGAGGCGCCAAACGCATCCTCGAAAACGAAGGCGATCTGCGACCGAAAGCGCATGGCCACGCCGGACAAGACTCTGGTCAAACTGACCTTCAGCCATTCAACGTTGGCCGGCAGGTGCTTCACCCCGCTCATGGGCTGGGCGAGATCGTCGCGCTGGAGAAAACCGATATTGGCGGCGAAAGCATCGAGCTGTTGGTAATCAATTTCCCTGCCGACAAGTTGACCTTGCGGGTTCCCAAGGCAAAGGCCGCCTCGCTCGGTGTTCGTACACTGCCGGAGCCGGCTGTCGGCGCTGCCCCGCCGCTCGCCCCAGCCCCGCGCGCGCAGCCTGAATTCTTAGAAGAACTTCACAGACACGGCTTTTCAGACGACGAGCTCTTCGACCTTGTCATTCCAAGGCGCACGCTCGCACGCAGGCGCGTGGAAGGTGATCTGCTCACCGTCGAGGAGACCGACAAGGCCTTGCGGCTGATGCGGATCGCCACGCAAGCCGAGAAGGTATTTGGCGAAGACGCAAAGGCCTATCGATGGCTGCGCAAGCCCAAGCGCGAACTCTCGGGCGAAACTCCGGTAGCATTCCTCGCAAGTGAAAGCGGGGCACGTCTCGTCGAGGAAATGCTTTGCCGCATTGAGCACGGCATCTTCGCCTGACCGCCGATGCGGGTCTGGCGCATATCCGATTTCGCAGACTTGCGAGGAAACGGTGGGCTATATGCTTCCGGCCGCTGGCACACGCGCGGGCATCCGATCGTATATTTTGCCGATCATCCAGCCTCCGCGCTGCTGGAAGTGCTGGTACGCCTTGAGGTCGATGTTGACGACCTGCCGGACAGTTATCAACTGCTGGAAGTCGAAATTGCCGACGATATCGCCACGCGCGCCGAGACGATCGGAGACCAGTTGCCGGAAGACTGGAATATAAGTCCGGCAATCACACGCAAGATCGGCGACGACTGGCTGACCCTCGGCCGTGACGCGCTGCTACGGGTTCCATCTGCGATCGTGCCGTCGGCCACAAACTGGCTGTTGAATCCGCAGCATCCCGATGCGGCTCGCATGAGCGTCGCAAACGCAATCCGCACCCCCTTCGACCCCCGTCTTTTGCGGCACACCGCCGGCTAAACCGCCCCCAGCGCCGGAAAGGCCCCGGCGGCGCGGGAAAGCGCGTCGCGGGCCAGGGCGGCGTCGAGGTCCATCTGCCGCATCAGGGCCTCGACCGAGTCGAATTTCAGCTCCGGCCGGATCCAGCCGATAAACGCGACCTCGATCACCTTGCCGTAGAGATCGCCGGCGAAATCGAACAGGAACACCTCCAAGAGCGGGGCCCCATCGTCGAACATGGGCCGCCGGCCGAAGCTGGCGACCCCGTCACGCAGTTCACCGTCGACCCGCGCGCGCACCGCGTAAATGCCGTGCTTGAGGCCGCAGGCCGGCGCCAACGCCATGTTGGCGGTGGGAAAGCCGAGATCGCGGCCGCGCTTGTCGCCGTGGATCACCTCTGCGGTCACGAACCAGGGGTAGCCGAGCAGTTCGGCCGCCTCCACCACCCGGCCGGCGGCGAGCGCCTGGCGGATCGAGCCGGAGGAGACCGGCCGGCCCTCGTCCTCCAGCGGCGGCACCACGTCGACGGCGAAGCCGAGTCGCGCCCCCTGCTCGGCCAGATAGGCCGGCGAGCCGGTGCGGTTCTTGCCGAAATGGAAGTCGAAGCCGATGGCCGCCCCGCCGATCGCGAGCCGCCCGGCCAGAATGTCGCCGATGAAGTCCTCCGCCGGCGTGGTGGCGAGCGCGGCGTCGAAGGTCATGACCACGGCGCCGTCGAGCCCGGTGGCAGCCAGGAGCCGCAGCTTGTCGGCCAGGCTGGAGAGCGTGAACAGCGGCTCCTGCGGGCGGAAGAACCGGCGCGGATGCGGCGCGAAGGTCAGCGCCGCCGCCGGCCGGCCGAGCGCCCGGGCGCGCGCAAGCGCGGCCCCGATCACCGCACCGTGGCCGCGGTGGACGCCGTCGAAATTGCCGATCGCCACCACCGCGCCGGCCAGCGGCCCGGGGTCGATGGTCGCACCGGCGCCCTGGGCGACATGAAAAGTCTCGGCGGTTCGGGTCATGGTTCAGGTCGCGGGCGGATCGATTGGCTCAAAAAACGGGCTGGCGA
>CAWHJV010000002.1:0-26343 GCA_963829755.1 uncultured Pseudomonadota bacterium
CTATTAGAGCATCCCCTGCGGCGAAAAATTGACGCGCGTCAATTTCCGCGCCGTTTGCGACTTCGGCCGCACCCGTCAGTGGCCGGGGAGTACCAGCACCTTGGGCTTCGTGGGCAGCGTGGTCCGGGACACCACCACCGAGGGCACGGCCGCGATCTCCACCGCCCACTCCTTGCGCACGCGGTCGAGGAAGCGGTCGAGCGTGAAACGGCTGAAATAATGCATCGGAATCATCAGCGGCGCCTTCAGCGCGTGCAGCACCTCGACCATGCCGTCGAGGTCGAGGGTGTAGGAGCCGTCCACCGGCACCAGCACCACGTCGATTTTGCCGATCTCGTTGAGCTGCTGTTGCGTCAGCGTGTGGTGCAGATGGCCAAGGTGGGCGATGCACAGCGTGCCGATCTCGAAGATGAAGATGGAGTTGCCGTGGCGCTCGGTACCGCCGTCGAAGCCGCGGATGTTGGTCGGAACGTTACGAACGCGTACGTCCCGGTATTGCATGTCGATGCGCGCCGGCTTCTCGTTGCCGGCCCAGCCGCGCAGCACGTATTTGATCGCCGGATCGGGATGGTCGGTGTAGTGCGAGGGATGCGCGTGGTTCATGGTCGCGATGTCGGGAATGACCGGCGGCCGCACATAGTCGTTGTAGTCGGTGGCGATGCGCACGCCTTGCGGGCTTTCGATCAGGAAAGTCGAATGGCCGATATAGTCGAGGCGCACTTGATCGCGCTTGAGTTGGTCGACCTTGAGCGCGGCGACGCGGAACGCCGCCGGCATGAACGGTGTTGGGCGCGCGGCAATCAGCGCCGGACAGCCCATGACCATTTCCGGCTTGGCCAATGGTTTGGCCGCAGGCTTTGATGGCGCGGCGCCTTGCGCCGCAGCCGGCAGGCTCACTCCCAGCAGAAAGCCGATGACCGCAAGAAATCCAAGAGATCTAAGCGCCGCGCCGCCCATCGAACCGCATGACATGACATCACCCATGGCCATCGTTCCGGCGGGGTGAAATCTGGCACGGTTTCGGGGAGGCGGCTACTGGGCGCGAATGCCGCACAACCCTTTGCCGTCATTCCGGAGAATTCAAAAATCCTCGAAATAGCCGCGATCGCGCGCGGAGACGATGAGCCCCTTGGGCGTCACCACGGTCCAGCGGCCATTTCGCTGCTCGATCGCTTGCACCGGGCCGAGGCCGGGCAGCACCGCGCCGGGCACCACCTCGTAGACGCCGTCGCGCCCGACCACGTCCACCAGGCCGCCGCGGGTGCGCAGGATGCGCCAGTCATGCACCACCGCCGGCCGGCTGACCGCCGCCGCGATGCGCGGCGCCGGGCGCGGCAGCGGCACCGCCGCCGTGCGCGCGGCCGGAATGGAGCCGGTGATGTCGGCATTCGAGGCGCCGGCGGCGGGCACCGCATTCTTGAGAATGTTGCTGGCGACCTGGCTGTGGGCCGTCGCCGCCGCCAGCTTCGTCTTCAACTCGCCGACCTGCTTGGCGAGGCGGTCGATCGACTGCTGCATCGCCTTGCTCTGCGCCACATTCGCGACGTCGACGCGGTCGCGCACGGCAAGGCCATTGCTGACGGCGCCGCCGAACAGCGCGCCCATGCCGGCGACCAGCATCACCCAGGCGGCGAGCGTCAGTCGGCGCTGCTGGCGCCGCGAAAGCCGGAGCCAAGGCTTCGGCGCCGCGGATACCGACACGGCGGGTTCGGTATCGCCGGCGGCTTCGGTCGCGTCGGAAAAATCGCCCGCCGCTTCGGCATCCGCCACGGCCGGTTCGTCGGAGCTGGCGCCGGCCGGCGACAGCGGCGGCGACTCGACCGCCGGCAGCGCGGCCAAGGCCGCATGCCGGGTCTCTTCGTTCTCGATCTTGTCGCCGTCGCGCTCGGCCATGGCCCGCTCCTTGGCCGGCCCTTTTCGGGGCCGTTCACGAAGCGGTAACCATGTTCGGTTACCAATTGGTTACCGATTACCTAACGCGCGCAAGGCAGCCCTGCGCGTTTACAGCGCCAGCCCGTTGTCCGCGGCATGGGCGCTGAGCGAAACCGCCGGCCGCGCCCCCACGTGCTGGATCACTTCCGCCGCGGCGAGGCCGCCAAGTTGCGCCGCCGTGCGATGATCCTTGCCGCGCGAATGGCCGACCAGGAAGCCGGCCGCGAACAGATCGCCGGCACCGGTGACGTCGACCACCTGATCCACCGGCATGGCGTGCACCGCTTCCAGCCCCTCGCGGCTGACCACCATGCAGCCCTTCTCGCTGCGGGTGACCACGGCAAGCTTGGCGTCGGCCTGCAGCGCCTTCACCGCGGTGTCGAAGTCGGCGGTCTCGTACAGGCTGTGCAGCTCGTGCTCGTTGGAGAACACGATGTCGACCGTGCCCTTCTTGATGAGGTCGAGGAATTCGGACCGGTAGCGATCGACGCAGAACGAATCCGACAGCGTCAGCGCCACGCGGCGCCCGGCCTTGTGCGCGATGTCGGCGGCCTTGATGAAGGCTTCCTTCGCCTTCGGCGGATCCCACAGATAGCCTTCGAGATAAACGATGGCCGCGTCGGCGATCGCCTTCTCGTCGATGTCGTTGGGCTCCAATCCCTGCGCCGCGCCGAGATAGGTGTTCATGGTGCGCTCGCCGTCCGGCGTCACCAGCACGAAGCAGCGCGCGGTCGCCGGCCCGTCGCTCGCGGGCTTGGCGGTGAAGGCGACGTTCGCCGCACGGATATCGTGCGCGAAGGTCTTACCGAGACCGTCGTCCTTGACCTTGCCGATGAAAGCCGCGTTGGCGCCAAAGCTGGCGACGCCGACAATTGTGTTGGCGGCCGATCCGCCGGAACTCTCCACGGCCGGGCCCATGGCGGCGTAGATCGCCTCGGCGCGCGCTTCATCGATCAGCGCCATGGCGCCCTTGTGCATGCCTTGCGCGACCAGGAAGTCGTCTTCGGCGCGGGCGATTACGTCGACAATGGCGTTACCGATGCCGAGCACGTCGTAGCGGGGTGCAGTCATTAAGGCTCCTCATATGTGAAACGCGGCGCACTATAACGAGTGAAAACCGCGACGCAATGCGGTGTTCCGGCCGGTTTTGCGCGGGGATCGGGCCCACCCGTTCATTATCTTGCCGAAAAGGGCTTGGTCGGCGGGACGAGCCCGGCAATGAGTGCGTGATATAAGCCCGTTGGGCGAGGCTGAGAACGAGCATGTCCCTGGCGCGCGATATCACGACCGTAGGCGGCAGCACGCTGATCTCGCGCGTGCTCGCCTATACGCGCGACGCCGCCGTCGCCGCCCTGCTCGGCACCGGCCCCTATTCGGAAGCCTTCTTCGCCATCCTGCAACTGGTCAATTTCTTTCGCCGGCTGCTCGCCGAAGGCGCGCTCAACAGCGCCTTCGTGCCGCTGTGGCTGCGCCTGCGCGCCGGCGAGGACGGCGCGGCCAACGCCAACCGCTTCACCATCCGCACCCTGGTAACGCTCGGCACCATCACCGGCACCATCGTGCTCGTCACCGTGCTGGCGGCGCCTTACATCGTCGCGGTGATCGCGCAGGGGTTCGATACCGCGCGGCGACATCTCGCGCTGCTCTATCTGCTCCTCGCCGCGCCCTACATCATGCTTGCGGGCCTGATGGCGGTGATCTCGGCCGCGCTCAACGCCGAAACCCGCGTCGTCGCCGTGGCGGTCAGCACCGTGACCTTCAACCTCGTTCTGGTCGGCGTGCTGGTCTTCGTGCTGGTGCATCACGTGCCGCTGTTCTATGTCGGCATCTGGCTGTCGCTGTCGATCGTGGTCGCGGCGCTCATTCAGCTCATGATCACCAGCGGCGCCTGGCTCGCCACCGGCAACCGCTTTCGGCGCGTGCGCATCCACCAGCCGGACCAGAGCGGGCCGTTCTTCCGGCGCGCCCTGCCCGGCCTGATCGCCGCCGGCACGCCGCAACTGAAGCTGATCGCCGCCACCGCGCTGGTCTCCTCGTCGCCGGCGGCGGTGTCCTGGCTCTACTACGCCAACCGGCTCTACGAGCTGCCGCTCGGTGTCGCGTCCATCGCCATCGCCGCGGTGATCGTGCCGCGCATCGCGGCAAGCGTGCACGGCGGCGACAACGTGGCTTACAACCACGCGCAGTCGCGGGCCTACGAAATCGCGCTCGGCTTGGCGCTGCCGGCGGCGACCGGCTTCGCGCTGGTCGCCGAACAGATAGCCGGCGGCCTGTTCGAGCACGGCGTGTTCGGCGCGACCGACACCGACGCGGTGGCGGTGGCGCTCACCGCGATCTGCTCGGGGCTGCCCGGCCACGTGCTGGAGAAAGTGTTCGGCGCGGTCTCCTTCGCGCACGAGGACACGCACACGCCGATGGCCGCCGCGCTCGCCGGGCTCGCCGCCGCGGTCGTCGGCGGCGTCGCGCTGTTCCCGGCTTTCGGCTACGTCGGCGTCGCCGCGGCCATCGCGCTCTCCGGCTGGGTCGGCGCCGGATCGCTCGGCTTCGTCCTGCACCGGCGCGGCTGGTTGCGGCTCGACCGCGACGCCAAACGGCGGCTGCCGCGCATCGCGCTGGCCACCGCGGCGATGGGCGTCGCCGTCGCCGGCGCGCTCGAGGCCGCGAACTGGTTGTTGCCGCACTTGCAGGCCTCGGCGGCGGGCCGGCTCGAGCTGCTGTTCTTCCTGGTGGCCGTCGGCTTGCTGGTCTATGGCGCGGCCATCGATCTCTTCGGCGTCGCAAAGCTGCGCGACCTTGCGGCCGCCGCCCGCCAGCGCGCCTGAACCCCGGCCTAAGCCCCTTGCCCACGGCCGTGCGCCGTGGCATGGCAACGCCGGTCAATATCCCGCGAGGCCAAGGCAATGGCGTTCAAGGAACGCGTATTCTCGGGCGTTCAGCCCACCGGCAATCTGCATCTCGGCAACTATCTCGGCGCGCTCAAGCGCTTCGTCGAGTTGCAGAATAATCACGACTGCATCTACTGCGTGGTCGACCTGCATGCGATCACCGTGCCGGTGGCGGTCTGGGGCGGGCCCAAGGAATTGCCGCGCGCCACGCGCGAGGTCACGGCGGCGTTCATCGCCTGCGGCATCGACCCCAAGAAACACATCGTCTTCAACCAGAGCCAGGTCGCCGAGCACGCCGAACTCGCCTGGGTGTTCAACTGCGTCGCGCGCATGGGCTGGCTCAACCGCATGACGCAGTTCAAGGACAAGGCCGGCAAGGACCGCGAGAACGCCTCCGTCGGGCTGTTCGCCTATCCCAGCCTGATGGCCGCCGACATTCTGGTTTATCGCGCCACCCACGTGCCGGTGGGCGAGGACCAGAAGCAGCATCTCGAGCTCGCGCGCGACATTGCGCAGAAGTTCAACAACGACTTCGCCGAGTCGATCGAGGCGCACGGTTACGGCGATGCGTTCTTCCCGCTCACCAACCCGATCATCGCCGGACCGGCGACGCGGGTGATGTCCTTGCGCGACGGCTCCAAGAAGATGTCGAAGTCGGACGCGTCCGACTATTCGCGCATCAACCTCACCGACGACGCCGACACCGTCGCGCAGAAGATCCGCAAGGCCAAGACCGATCCGGAGCCGCTGCCGAGCGAAACGAAGGGCCTGGAGTCGCGGCCCGAAGCCGACAACCTGGTCGGCATCTACGCCGCGCTCAACGACACGAGCAAGAACGACGTGCTCGGCGAATTCGGCGGATCGCAGTTCTCGACCTTCAAGTCGGCGCTGGTCGATCTCGCCGTCGCCAAGCTCGGGCCGATCGGCGCCGAAATGAAGAAGCTTACGCAGGACCCGGTCTACATCGACGAAATCCTCGCCGACGGTTCCGAGCGCGCCCGCGCCATTGCCGCCGACACCATGAAGGCGGTGAAGGACATCGTCGGCCTGGTGCGGCATTAGCGGGATTCCACGCCCCGAAGCCGCTTTCGCAAAATTTCTTCTAAAAATGCCGGTAGCGCGCCGGCTGCATCGTTCTGCGCCGAACGCAAATCGCCTTACGTCGCATCTTGTCGGAGGCGCGTCCGACGTGCAAGCATTGCCCGTTTTGTGCTTTGCGTTGCTGCGCCAACATCGCGGGCGACTTGAGGAGCCAGAATGACCACCAAACGCCGCATCCACGAGACCGGCCACAAACGCAAATACATGGTCGTCATCGACGACACCGAGGAATGCGATCGCGCGGTCTACTGGGCGGCGCGGCGCGCCGGGCGCACCAAGTCGCAACTCGTCATGCTGCGCGTGATCGAGCCGGGCGAGCGTAATCAGCAATGGCTGGGTGTCGCCGACATCATGAAGGCGGAGGCCGAAGAAGGGGCCAACAAGACGCTCGACAAATACGCCAAGCGCGCCAAGGAAGTCGGCGGCATCGAGGCCGAGCGGGTCATCCGCGAGGGCGCGCCGATCGAGGAGATCATCAAGCTGATCGACGAGGACGCCGATATCGGCATCCTGGTGCTGGCCGCCGGCACCGGCAAGGAGGATCCCGGTCCGCTGGTGTCGAGCCTGGCCAAGACCGCGGCCAATTTCCCGATCCCGATCGCCATCGTGCCCGGCCAGCTCAAGGACGAGGACCTCGAGGCGATGGCGTAATTCTCCTCACCGCCCTCTGCCCGCAAGCGGGGCGAGGGACCGGCCGTGCCCACCATCCCCACCGGTTGACCCGCCCGTGCGCGGGGGCCATCTATCCTGTATAATCATTTCCGCCCGCGGGCCTTGAACCCGCGTGAGGTAAGGAGAAAGCGATGTTCATTCAGACCGAAGCCACGCCCAATCCGGCGACCCTGAAGTTCCTGCCCGGACGGCCGGTGCTGGAATCCGGCGCCCTCGACATGCCCAACAAGGAGGCCGCCGCCCAGTCGCCGCTTGCCGCGCGGCTGTTCGATATTCCGAATGTCGGCGGCGTCTTCTATGGCGCGGACTTCATCTCGATCACCAAGACCGATGGCGAGTGGCAGCAGATCAAGCCGGCGGTGCTCGGCGCCATCATGGAGCACTACATGACCGGCGAGCCGCTGCTCGCGGGCGGCGGCGAGGCTCAGGCTGCCGGCGAGGACGAGTTCTTCGACGACAAGGACGCCGAGACGGTGACCCTCATCAAGGACCTGATCGACACCCGCGTGCGTCCGGCGGTGGCCGGCGACGGCGGCGACATCACCTTCAAGGGCTACAAGGAAGGCGTGGTGTTCCTGACCATGAAGGGCGCCTGCTCCGGATGCCCCTCGTCCACCGCCACCCTGCAGCACGGCATCCAGAACCTGCTGCGCCACTTCGTGCCGGAAGTGACCGAAGTCCGGCCGATGTGATCACGGCTTGTCATTCCGGGACGCGGATACTCGGGTCGGCGCTTTGCGCCGCCCGAGCACAGGCACCGTGAGCGGACCCGGAATCCATACTCCGCAGCGCCGGAGTCATGGATTCCGGGTTCGCTATTTTCAGGCCCGCAATGATGTCATCATTTTTGTCTCCGCGGTGCTAAAATAAACGCATGCGCCTTCTCGCCATCGATACCGCGCTCGAAGCCTGCTCGGCCGCCGTGCTCGACACGGACCGCGGCGGCATCGTCGCACAAGAATCGCACGCCATGGTGCGCGGGCACGCCGAGGCGTTGATGCCGCTCGTCAAGCGGGTGATGGGCGCGTCGCGGCTCGCCTTCGCCGAACTCGACCGCATCGCCGTCACCGTCGGGCCGGGCAGCTTCACGGGCCTGCGCGTCGGCATCGCCGCCGCGCGCGGCATCGGGCTTGCGGCGGGCAAGCCCGTGGTCGGCCTGACGACGCTTGCGGCCTACGCCGCGCCGTTCATCGCCGAGGACGACAGCCTGCCGGTGGTCTCCGCCATCGATGCCCGCCACGCCCACGTCTATCTGCAGGTCTACGGCCGGGCCGGCCGCGTCCTGGTGGCGCCACGCATCGCCTCGCTGCATGAGGCGGGCCTGCGCGCCGCCGCCGCCGGCGCGCCGCGTCTGGCGGGGACCGCGGCCGAGATCCTGGCCGCCGCCTGGCCGGCCGGCGAACGGCCGCCGCGCGCGGTCGATGCCCGCCGCGCGCCCGACATCACCTGGGTCGCGCGCCTCGGCGTCATCGCGCAGGAAACGGAGGTGGCGCCCAAGCCGCTCTACCTGCGCGCGCCCGACGCGCAGCCGCAGCATTCGAGCCACCTGCCGCGCCGATGATCAAGCGCCTCATCATGATGTTCACGCGCGGCGCGCCATCGCTATCGGAAGCCGCCGCCCGCGACGCCGCCGCCATATCGGCGTTGCACGGCGCTTCGTTCCGCCGCGGCTGGAGCGAGGAAGAGGTCGAGACCCTGATCGCCGACCGCCAAGTCTGCACGCACGTTTGCACGTGCCGCGCCGTCCTGCGCGGCGCGCGCCTTGCCGGCTTCATCATGTCCCGGCGCGCCGGCGACGAGGCCGAAATCCTCTCGGTCGCGGTCGCGCACGCGCGCCGCGGGCGCGGGCTCGCGCGCGCGCTGCTCAATCTTCACTTGCGACGACTCGCCGGCTTCGGCGTGCGCGCGGTGTTCCTGGAGGTGGACGAGCAGAACCGGCCCGCCCTGCGCCTTTACGCCCGCGCCGGGTTCCGCGAGGTGGGGCGACGGCCGAACTATTATCCCGGCGAGCGCGGCACCGCCGCCAGCGCATTGGTGCTGCGGCGGGATATTGCCTGAGGACGACGCGCGGCAGCGGCGATGGACACGTGCGCGGCAAGCGCACTATGATACAAGAACCGGATGGAGAATCTCCCGTGACCACGCCGGACAAGAATTCATCCGACACCAATCCGATCGAGGCCCAGTGCGTGGCCAACGGCATGCGCATGACCGAGCAACGCCGCATCATCGCGCGCGTACTGGCGGAATCGGACGACCATCCCGACGTCGAGGAGCTCTACCGGCGCTGTGCCAAGATCGACGACCGCATTTCGATCTCCACCGTCTATCGCACGGTGCGGCTGTTCGAGGACGCCGGCATCATCGCGCGCCACGACTTCCGCGAGGGCCGCGCGCGCTACGAGACCAGCACCGAAAGCCACCACGACCACCTGATCAACCTGCGCACCGGCGAGGTGATCGAATTCCAGTCGGAGGAGATCGAGCGCCTGCAGGCGGAGGTCGCGCGCCGGCTCGGCTATAAGCTGGTCGATCACCGGCTGGAGCTCTACGCGGTGCCGCTCAAGGACGACAAGAGCGGGCATTGAGGACAACAGGACATAGCCACCATGATCCGCGCGCTCGTTCATCGCGGTCGTTCTTCCTGACCATGACGCCGCTGCTGATCTCATCCAGTGGCTGCTCGGTAAACTGCGGCCTTCCCGGCTGGGGCTTCATCTGCTCGAACTATTACCGCGTGCTGTGCAAGTTGTTGCGCATCCGCGTGCGCGTCGAAGGCAAGCCGGTGCGCGACCGCGCGGTGCTGTTCGTGTCCAATCACGTTTCGTGGGTCGACATCGTGGCGATCGGCTCGCTCAGCCCCGTCGCCTTCGTCGCCAAGAGCGAGGTGCGGCGTTGGCCGCTGATCGGGGTCACCGCCGAGATGCAGCGCACCGTGTTCGTCGACCGCAATCGCCGCCACCAGACCGCCGACGCCGTCGGCGAAATGGTCAAGCGGCTGAAAGGCGGCACGTCCGTGGTGCTGTTCGCGGAAGGCACCTCCAGCGACGGCAACCGCGTGCTGCCGTTCCGCTCCGCATTGCTCGGGGCGGTCAAATACATGGCCGGCGCACAGCGAGGCGGCGGGCGACCTCCTGATCCAGCCGATGGCGATCTCCTACGTCAGCTCGCACGGCATCCCGCTCGGCCGCCAGCACCGGCCGCTGGTCGCCTGGTACGGCGATCTCGATTTCGTGCCGCACATCAAGGATCTGATCGCCCGCGGGGCGGTCGACGCCGTGGTCAGCTATGGCGAGCCGATCCGGATCGACGCCGCGCCGACCGCAAGGCGCTGACCCGGCAGCTCGAGGGCGCCGTACGGGCATGGCGACGGCGGCCCTGCTGAAGCGGCCGATCTCCGGCAAGACGGCGGACCCGCTGATACGCCAGCGCCGGAAACCCCGGCAGCGCCCCTGCAGCAGGCGCCAGCGTCTTAAAATCGTTCACGAAATCAGTTATATGCCCGGCCAGCAGGCCCCCGCCGCCTGGAAAGCGGGACAAAAGCCGCCCGGAAGGGCTAGATTCATTGCAAGGTTCACTACGAGACGGCATGAGCAACACCCGCAAAGTCCACGTCAAATCGTTCGGCTGCCAGATGAACGTCTACGATTCCAATCGTATGGCGGACACCCTGGCCCCCGCCGGCTTCAGCGAAGCCGCCGCGCCGGACGACGCCGACCTCGTCATCCTCAACACCTGCCACATCCGCGAAAAGGCGGCCGAAAAGGTCTACTCCGAGATCGGGCGCATTCGCGTGATGAAGGAGGAAGCCGCCCGCCAGGGCCGCAGGATGCTGATCGCGGTCGCCGGCTGCGTGGCGCAGGCCGAGGGCCAGGAGATCATCCGCCGCGCCGGCGCCGTCGATCTGGTGGTGGGCTCGCAGAACTACCACCGCCTGCCGGAACTGGTGGCGCGGGCGGCCGCGGGCGAAAAGATCGTCGACACCGAATTCCCGGTCGAGGACAAGTTCGAGGTGCTGGCCGCGCCCGAGCGCGCGGCGATCCGCAAGCGTGGCGTGTCGAGCTTCGTCACCGTGCAGGAAGGCTGCGACAAGTTCTGCACCTTCTGCGTGGTACCCTATACGCGCGGCGCCGAGGTCTCGCGGCCGGCGGCGCAGATCGTCGCCGAAGTCGAACGCCTGGCCGACGCCGGCGTGCGCGAAGTCACGCTGATCGGGCAGAACGTCAACGCCTATCACGGCCCCGGACCGGACGGCGCAGACTGGACTTTGGCGCGACTGCTGCGCCGCCTGGCTGAAGTGCCCGGCATCGCGCGCCTGCGCTATACCACCAGCCATCCGCGCGACATGCTCGACGACCTGATCGCGGCGCATGCCGAGCTGCCGCAGCTGATGCCCTACGTGCATCTGCCGGTGCAGTCCGGCTCGGACCGTATTCTGGCGGCAATGAACCGCAAGCATACGCGCGACGAATATCTCAAGGCGATCGCGCGCCTGCGCGCGGCGCGGCCCGATCTGGCGCTGTCGTCCGACTTCATCGTCGGCTTCCCGGGCGAAACCGACGCCGATTTCGAGGACACCCTCGCGCTCATCGGAGACGTCGGCTACGCCGGCGCCTTCTCGTTCATGTACTCGCCGCGCGCCGGCACGCCGGGCGCCGAGCTCGCGGATCAGGTGCCGGCGGAGGTGAAATCCGAGCGCCTGCAGCGGCTGCAAGCGCTCGTCACCCGCCAGCAGCGCGCCTTCAACGCGAGCCTCGCCGGCCGCACCGTCGACGTGCTCCTGGAAAAGCCCGGCCGGCTCCCTGGGCAACTGGTCGGCAAGTCCCCATATTTGCAGGCAATCCAGGTCATGGCACCGCCAACGCTCATCGGCGAAACCGTGCCCGTGGCCATTACCGAAGTCGGCAGCAACAGCCTGTTTGGCGCGCTCCAAGAGGATTCCCTCGCGCCACAGTTCGCCGTAGCAGGAGCCTGAAACGCCTTTGCGCACGCCTGACACCGCGCTTCCTCCCGGCACCGCCTCGGACGAGACGGCCACCACGCAGATCGTGCTTGCCTTCGAGGACAACCGGCTCGCCTCCACCCTGTTCGGCCAATACGGGCAGAACCTGGCGCTGATCGAACGCCGGCTCGGCGTCGTCGCCGAGCAGCGCGGCAATCACGTCACCGTCGACGGCTCGCGTAGCGCCTGCGAACAGGCGCGCCGGGTGCTGGAAGGTCTCTACGAGCAGATCAAGCACGGTCGCGACCTGGCGCAAGGCGACGTCGAAGGCGCCATCCGCCATGCGATCGCGCAAGGCTCGCTGTTCGACTACGAGCCGGGCAACGGCCGCGCGGCATTCGAGGAAATCAGCTTAAGGAAACGTCCGGTCCGCGCGCGCACCGCCGCGCAGGACGCCTATATCCGCGCGCTCAAGCGCCATTCGCTGGTGTTCGGCACCGGCCCCGCCGGCACCGGCAAGACCTGGCTGGCGGTCGCGCAAGCCGTGCAGATGTTCGAGAGTAAGGAGGTCGACCGGATCATCCTCTCGCGCCCGGCGGTGGAAGCGGGCGAACGGCTCGGCTTCCTGCCCGGCGACATGCGCGAGAAGGTCGATCCATACTTGCGCCCGATCTATGACGCGCTTTACGACCTGATGGACGCGCGCATCGTTGAGCGCGCCTTGCAGGCGAACGAGATCGAAATCGCGCCGCTCGCCTTCATGCGCGGGCGCACGCTGTCCAACGCCGCCGTCATCCTCGACGAGGCGCAGAACACCTCGTCGATGCAGATGAAGATGTTCCTGACCCGCCTCGGCGAGAACAGCCGCATGATCGTCACGGGCGATCCGAGCCAGGTCGACCTGCCGAACGGCCAAACCTCGGGGCTGGCGGAAGCGGTGCGCCTGCTCAAGGACGTCGAAGGGGTTGGCCACGCCGTCTTCACCCATGAGGACGTGATCCGCCACGAGCTGGTGGCGCGCATCGTCGCCGCCTACGACCGCGCGGGGAAGGGCGAGTGATGCGCGGATCGCCAGGCGAGCCCGCCGCGGCGGCGCCGGAGATCGACATCCAGGTGCGCTCGGCCCTGTGGGACGCGGAACCGGCCGCGGCCGAAACCGTGCGCACGCGCCATGGAGGCCGCCGCGCGGCATTGCCGGCGGCCGGGCGAGGTCAGCGTCGTGCTCACCGACGACGAATCGATCCGGGCGCTCAATCGCGACTGGCGCCAGATCGACAAGCCCACCAACGTGCTGTCGTTCCCGGCGGCGGCGCCCGCGCACGGCGCGCCGGAACCGCTGCTCGGCGACGTCGTCATCGCCTACGAGACGCTGGCGCGCGAGAGCACGGCGGAGCACAAGCCCTTTCTCCATCATCTCGCCCATCTCGCGGTGCATGGCTTTCTGCATCTCATCGGCTACGATCACCAGACTGATTCCCAGGCTGATGCCATGGAGGGGTGCGAGCGCGACATCCTCGCGGGCCTCGATATCGCCGATCCCTACCGCGCGCATGAGCCGGGCACTGCCTGACCGATATGCCTGACAACGACCCTCCAAGTTCCGGCCAGCCTTTCGAGCCCCGCCATCTGCCGGTGGTGCTGGAGCCCGCGCGCGAGAACGGCGGCAACTGGTTCACCCGCTCCCTGCGCCGCCTGTTCGGCCTGCGCGGCACGTCGATCCGCTCCGACCTCAAGGACGTGCTCGAGGCCATGACGCCCGGCGAATCCGGCTTCTCGCCGGAAGAAAGCCGGATGCTGAGCAACATCCTCGGCTTACGCGAGCGCCGCATCGACGACGTAATGGTGCCGCGCGCCGACATCGTGGCGGTGCAGCAGAACATCTCACTCGGCGAACTGATGCGCACTTTCGAAAGCGCCGGGCATTCGCGCCTCGTGGTCTATGACGACACCCTCGACGATCCGGTCGGCATGGTGCACATCCGCGACCTGATCGCGTTCATGACCCACAGCGCCGCCGTCGATCCGGAAAAGAACGCCAAGCGCAAGAAGCCTTTCCCGGCCGGTCTCGACCTCAAGACCGTCGATCTCGCCATGCCGCTGTCGGCGGCCAAGATCATGCGCCCCATCCTGTTCGTGCCGCCGTCGATGCGGGCGATGGACCTACTCGCGCGCATGCAGGCGACGCGCATGCACCTGGCGCTGGTCATCGACGAATACGGCGGCACCGACGGCGTGGTGTCGATCGAGGACATTGTCGAGGAGATCGTCGGCGAGATCGCCGACGAGCACGACGAGGACGAACTGCCGGCGGTCGAACCGCAGCCGGACGGCTCCTTCATCGCCGACGCGCGCGCCAATCTGGAAGACGTGACGCGCATCGTCGGCAGCGACTTCGACGTCGGCGACGAAGCGGAGGAGGTCGATACCCTCGGCGGTTACCTGGTAACGCGCGCCGGCCGGCTGCCGCTGCGCGGCGAGCTCATCCCCGGACCGGGGCTGCTCGAGTTCGAGGTGCTCGACGCCGATCCGCGCCGGGTCAAACGCATTCGCATCACGCGGTTGAAGGAACGGCGCGAGAAGACGCGCGAGCTGCGCCGACGCATCGAGCCGGAGGCACCCGTGTCGACCGCCGGCGCGGCGGCGCCGGGCGAGCAGGCCGCCGCCCCCAAGGACGACGATCGGCACGACACCGATTCCCCGGCAGGCACGCACAACCCGTGATCACCCGCCTCGCCCATGCGGTCGTTCTCGCCTATGGCTGGCGCCGCGCCCTTATCGCGTTCGCGGCCGGCGCGCTTTCGGTGCTGGCCATGGCGCCGTTCAACATCTGGCCGGTGCTGTTCATCACGTTTCCCGTGTTGGTCTGGCTGGTCGACGGCTCGGCCGACGCGGACGGCCGCGGCTTCTGGGCGGCGGCCGGCGCCGGCTGGTGCTTCGGCTTCGGCTATTTCGTCGCCGGTCTTTATTGGATCGGCTACGCCTTCCTGGTCGACGCCAAGACGTTCGGCTGGCTGTTGCCGATCGCGGTTTCCGGCCTGCCCGCCTATCTCGCGCTTTACACAGGGCTAGGCCTCGGCGTCGCGCGGCTCCTCTGGGTGCGGGGCCCCTTGCGCATCCTGGCGCTTGCGGTCGCGCTCACCGGGGCGGAATGGCTGCGCGGCCATCTGCTCACCGGCTTTCCCTGGAACACGTTCGGCTATGCGCTGAGCGAGCCGCTGGCGCTGGCGCAGACCGTGTCGCTCGTCGGCATCTGGGGGCTCACGTTCCTGAGCGTGGCGCTGTTCGCGACGCCGGCGACGCTCGCCGACGACCGCAAGGAAACCCCGCATCCCTATCGCCCGCTCGTCATGGCACTGATGGTGCTGGCGGCGATGGGCGGCTACGGCGTTGCGCGCCTTGCCGCGCACCCGACAACTTATGTGAGCGGCGTCAAGCTGCGCATCATGCAGCCCGATCTGCAGCAGGGGGCGAAGTTCAATTACAGCGCCAAGGACGCGGTGATGCGGCGGTACTTGCGCCTGTCGAGCCGCACCACCGGCCCCGCCTCCAAGGGCGTGCACGATTTCAACGTGTTGATCTGGCCGGAATCGGCGTTTCCGTTTTTCCTCGCGCAAGAGCCGGATGCGATGGCCAAAATCGCCGCGCTGTTGACGCCGCGCACCGAGCTGATCACCGGCGCCATTCGCGCCGCGCCGGAATCGAAGCCAGGTCATATCCGCGCCTACAACTCATTGTATGTGATCGATCCCGACGGCTCGATCCGCGGCATCTACGACAAGGAGCATCTCGTCCCGTTCGGGGAATACCTGCCGTTCCAGACGTGGCTCGAGAAGCTCGGATTGCAGACGCTCACGAAGCAGGTCGGCGGCTTTCTCGAGGGCAAGCAGCGGCCGCTGATGGACGTGCCCGGCACGCCCAAAATGCTGCCGCTCATCTGCTATGAAGCGATCTTTCCCGACCAGGCGATACCGGCCGGCGAGCGCCCGGGCTGGATCGTCAACGTCACCGACGACGCCTGGTTCGGCATCAGCACCGGCCCGCATCAGCATTTTCAGCAGGCGCGCATGCTCGCGATCGCGGAGGGCGTGCCGCTGGTGCGTGCCGCCAACAACGGCATATCCGGCGTGATCGATCCGGTCGGCCGCGTCGTTAACTATTTACCACTTGGCGCCGAGGGCGTGGTGGATGCGGACCTGCCGCGGGTCCTGCCGCCGACCGTTTATGCCAGGTTCGGTGACGCCGCGTTCATCGTATTTCTGTTGATCGGTGTAATGGCCGTGGCGCGGCGCAAAATCCGTCCCTAAATACGTCCCTAAATTGCCCTAAAAGTCGCTTCGCGTGGTGGTTGTTTCCCGCGACGATTTATTTGGTGGACCGAGGGAGGCCGCCCGACCGGCCGCATAGATGTCATTTCGGCCTAAAAGTCGTTGAAAATTCTACCTTATTTTCATGATTTTTTGACGATGCAAACCGAACGGCTGCAAATCATGGATTGCACTCCACCCGCAAAGTATGACATTACGCTGGTCAATGGAGTCATAGGAGATATTTATGGCGAAGAAGGCACCCAATCCGATCGACAAGCACGTGGGTTCCCGCGTGCGTATGCGGCGGATGATGCTGAACATGAGTCAGGAGAAGCTGGGCGACGCGCTCGGCCTGACGTTCCAGCAGGTTCAGAAATATGAAAAGGGAACCAATCGTATCGGTGCCAGCCGTCTGCAGCAGATCTCGCATATCCTGCAAGTCCCGGTGTCGTTCTTCTTCGAAGGCGCGCCGCACGTTGCGGGCAGCCCCACGGGCGGTATGAGCGAAGCGCCCTCGCCCGCTTATGTCTCGGACTTTCTGGCCACTTCCGACGGCCTTTCGCTCACCAAGGCTTTCATGCGCATCAAGAACAGCAAGCTGCGTCGCCGTATCGTCGATCTGGTCGAGCAGATTGCGGGCGAGGACGAATAAGTTCGCGCGCATAGCTCCCATCGCCGTCAAACGCGGCCCACTGCTGCCCGCACCTTGACCTCGTCCCTCGCCGCTGCAAGAACAGCCCCGACCTGAAAACGACGCGGTCTGAGAACCGCGCCACGGAAGGGAGTTATACGTGGCACATACCAATTTCCTATTCACTAGCGAGTCTGTTTCCGAAGGACATCCGGACAAAGTCTGCGATCAGATTTCCGATGCAGTGCTCGATGCGTTTCTCGAAAACGACCTGAAACTCGGCATCGCCGACGACAGCAAGGTCAATACGCGTCTCGGCTGCGAGACGCTGACGACCACCAACAAGATCGTCATCGCCGGCGAAGGGCGAGGCCAATCCCCGCTCTTTTACAAGCACGGCGACAAGGCCATCGTTAATCGCGAGTTGATCACCGAGATCGCGCGCGGTGTCGTGAAAGACATCGGTTACGACCAGGACGGCTTCTCGCACTATGGCGCCGACGTGGAAGTGCTGCTGCACGGCCAGTCGCCGGACATCGCCATGGGCGTCGACGCCAAGAAAGTAGCCAGCGGCGAGGAAGAAGGCGCCGGCGACCAGGGCATGATGTTCGGCTTCGCCTGCACCGAGAGCGAGGTCTACGAAAAGAACTCGTTCATGCCGGCGCCGATCTACTTCTCGCACAAGATCCTCAAGGTGCTCGCGGACAAGCGGCATGGCGGCCAACTCGCCGACCTGCAGCCCGACTCCAAGAGCCAGGTGACCGTGCGTTACGTCAACGGCAAGCCGGTCGGCGCCACCAAGGTGGTCGTCTCAACCCAGCACAATGCCGAGAGCCGCAACGGCAACAAGTACACGCCGGGCCTGATCAAGGAGATGATCGCCGACAGCGTCGCCTCCGCGCTGCCGGAAGGCTGGATGCCGGAAAACGCCGACGACTTCCTGGTCAACCCGACCGGTAACTTCGTGGTCGGCGGCCCCGACGGCGACTGCGGTCTCACCGGCCGCAAGATCATCGTCGACACCTACGGCGGCTACGCGCCGCACGGCGGCGGCGCCTTCTCCGGCAAGGACCCGACCAAGGTCGACCGTTCGGCCGCTTATGCCGCGCGCTATCTGGCCAAGAACGTGGTTGCGTCCGGCGTCGCCGAACGCTGCACCATCCAGCTCGCCTACGCCATCGGCGTCGCCGATCCGATGTCGGTTCTGGTCGACACCCACGGCACCGGCCAGGTGCCGGAGAGCAAGCTCGAGAAGGTTCTGCCCGAGCTGTTCCGGATGACGCCGACCAACATCCGGCGCACGCTGAAGCTCAACCTGCCGATCTACCGGCGCACCGCGGCCTACGGTCATTTCGGCCGCCAGCCCGATAACGACGGCGGCTTCTCCTGGGAGAAGGTCGATCTCGCCGAGGCGATCAAGAAGGCCGTGGCCTGACGTCACGGCGTTCAAGCTGACGACGAAATGCCCCGCGAAAGCGGGGCATTTCTGTTTCCGGGCCGGCGCAAGCGGTGTATGGAGCGCGGCGTCATGAACGAAAGCGAAGACCAGCGCGATCAATCGCAGCGCGCCTTTTTCGGCCGGCGCAAGGGACACCCCTTGAAGCCGCGGCAGGCGGCGCTGTTCGACACGCTGTTGCCGCGCCTCGCGCTCGATCTGAGCGAGCCCGCACCCGGCGATCTGCGCACCCTGTTCCCCAACGCCCCCGACACCGTGCGCCTGGAGATCGGCTTCGGCGGCGCCGAGCATCTGATCGCGCAGGCCAAGAACAATCTCGACTGCGGCTTCATCGGCTCCGACGCCTTCATCAACGGCGTGGCGAAGGCGCTGGTCGCCATCGACGAGAACAAGCTCGACAACGTGCGCCTGTATTTCGGCGACGCCAGCGAATTGCTCGACTGGCTGCCGGCGAACGCGCTGGCGCGCATCGATCTGCTCTATCCCGACCCGTGGCCGAAGCGGCGGCACTGGAAGCGGCGCTTCATTCAGGACGACAGCCTGCATCGTCTCGCGCGCGTGCTCAGGCCCGGCGGCGAACTGCGCTTTGCCACCGATATCCCGGATTACGCCGTGTACGCGCTCGCGCGCGTCATGCGCTCGAACGAATTCGCGTGGACGGCGCAAGGCGCCGACGACTGGCGCAAGCCCTGGCCGGATTTTTCCGGCACGCGCTATGAGGCCAAGGCCAAACGCGAAGGGCGCACGCCGGCGTATTTCGTGTTTCGGAAAGTCTGAACGAGCGCGTTACTCGCCCGTCCCCTGCCGCACCTGCCAGAAGCGCACGACGCGCTGGGCGGTGGCGGCGGTCAGCCGCTCGAAGTTCTCAAAGGCGGCATCGAACACCTGGTTGGTGGCCTTGGGGCCGGGACGCGCATTGATCACCTCGCGCACCGTCGGCCAGCCGAATCCGGCCGCCCGCGCCAGGATCAGCACCGGGTCGGCCCGCTCGCCGCTCATCAGGCGATCGACCACCTCGACCGGCACGGAACAGAGCGTCGCCAGCGCCGCGATGGTCTCCTCGTACTTGCCGCTCTTGGCGTATTCGACGATGTCGGCCTCGGTGAGCTTGCGCTCCTTGTGCAGGGCGCGGACGGTGGCGAGCGCCTCGGCGTAGTTGCGCGGCTGCGCCTTGGCGGCCACTTCGTCGGTGACTTTCGCCAGCACGCGGCGGATCTCGGCCTGGGTCTCGGGCTTGGCCTGCGCCAGCAGGCGCTTCTGCACCACGTCCGTCGCCTTCATCAGCAACTGCCGGAACAGGCGCGGCGGGATGTCGTGGCGCAAGCCCACCTTCTCGGCCAGCACGCTGTCGTCCTCGGCGCGTTTGACCAGCGTGGTGAAGGCGTCGTCCGACAGGCGCGCCCGCCCGTTGGTCGCGACCGCGCGCGCCACATCGCGATCGCCGCGCGCCACCAGCACGTCCGAAAGCGTTTCGCCGATTCCCTTGCGCTCCGACAGCGCCAGCAGATGCGCCTGGCTCTTGGTCTCGGCGATGCGCACGAGATCGGAGTCTTGCAATTCGCCGGCGCGCAGCACCGGGCCGGCGATCTTGATGTCGTCGTTGCCGGCGAGCTTGCGCATCACGCCGGCCGGCGCGTTGGGCGCCGGCGCGATGCGGGACGAAAGCTCCGCCAGCGCCTTGGCTTCGATTTCCTCGATCAGGCAGCCGATCACGTCGTCGAACAACGCCACGTGGTCGGTGTTGAAATGGGCCGCGCCGTCGAGAAACAGCGTGGTGATACGGCGCAGGGTCTCGGCCCGCTTCTCGGCGGTGCCGTGCTGGACAACGTCTTCGAGTTCCGGGAGCAGCGAGGCTGGGGCAGCCATTGCGGATCCTGCAAAATCAACCTGTAGAAAGGGCGTCTGCCGGCCCTTCAACCAGATTTAAGGATAGATTCTGAAGGAACGGTTAGCCCGGCCGCAAAGGATGGGCCTTGCGCGAACCCCGAAAATCGCTATATTTCCGATTGTTCAAGACACCCTCATAACCACAGGATGGTTTTGAGAGTGGGTCCCCTGGGGCCCGCTCTTTTTTGTTACTTGGATCATGGCCCAAAGCCAGCACATGGACGCAGAAACGGCCCCCGTGGCCGCCCCCGCCGAGAACGAACCGCGGCTCATCGTCGAACCGGGGCTGGGCGCGCGCGTGGCCGCCATCGTTGAGCCGGTGATCGAAGACCTCGGCTACCGGCTGGTGCGGGTTAAGATTTCGGGCGCCGACGGCTGCACCGTGCAGATCATGGCGGAGCGGCCCGATGGCACCATGGACGTCGACGACTGCGAGGCCATCTCGCGCGCGCTGTCCCCGGTGCTGGACGTGGCCGATCCGATCGACCGCGCCTACCGGCTGGAGATTTCCTCGGCCGGGCTCGACCGCCCGCTGGTGCGCAGGTCGGACTTCGCGCGCTACACCGGGCATCTGGCGCGCATCGAGATGGAGGTTCCGGTCAATGGCCGCAAGCGTTTCCGCGGCTTCCTGGCCGGCACCGAGGATGAATCGGCGCGGCTTGCGTGGGAAACCGCGCCCGAGGGCGAGGCGCCCGAGGTGCTGCTGCCGATCGCGGATATGAGCGAAGCCAAGCTCGTGCTCACCGACGAACTGGTGGCCGATGCTTTGCGGCGCGAGAAGGCCGCCAAGCGCGAAGCCAAGGCGGCCCGCAGGGAAGAACGACATCGACGGCTGAAGTCCGGCAAGGCCGGACAAGCCTCTCACGAAGGAGACTGAAGCCATGGCAGTGAGCGCCAACCGGCTCGAACTGTTGCAGATCGCCGACGCGGTCGCCCGCGAGAAGGCCATCGACCGCGGCATCGTCATCGCCGCCATGGAGGACGCCATCGCCAAGGCGGCGCGCTCGCGCTACGGCGCCGAGACCGACGTGCACGCGGAGATCGAGCCGAAGACCGGCGACCTCCGCCTGACGCGCCACATGCTGGTGGTGGATGCAGGTCGAGAACCCGTCCAATCAGATCACCGCCGAAGAGGCGCGCAAGCGCCATCCGGCGGCCCAGGTGGGCGACACCATCGCCGACGCGCTGCCGCCGCTCGAATACGGCCGCATCGCCGCGCAGTCGGCCAAGCAGGTGATCGTGCAGAAGGTACGCGAGGCCGAACGCGACCGGCAGTACGCCGAGTACAAGGACCGCATCGGCGACATCGTCAACGGCATCGTCAAGCGCGTGGAATACGGCAACGTGGTGGTCGATCTCGGCCGCGGCGAGGCGATCGTGCGGCGCGACGAGCTGCTGCCGCGCGAGGTGTTCCGCAACGGCGACCGCGTCCGCGCCTATATCTACGACGTGCGCCGCGAACCGCGCGGCCCGCAGATCTTCCTGTCGCGCACGCATCCGCAGTTCACGGCCAAGCTGTTCACCCAGGAAGTGCCGGAAATCTACGACGGCATCGTCGAGGTGAAGGCGGTGGCGCGCGATCCCGGTTCGCGCGCCAAAATCGCCGTTATTTCGCGCGATTCGAGCGTCGACCCGGTCGGCGCCTGCGTCGGCATGCGCGGCTCGCGCGTGCAGGCGGTCGTGAACGAGCTGCAGGGCGAGAAAATCGACATCATCCCGTGGTCGCCGGACATCGCCACCTTCGTGGTGAACGCGCTGGCGCCGGCGGAAGTCGCCAAGGTGGTGCTCGACGAAGACAAGGAACGCATCGAGGTGGTGGTGCCGGACCAGCAGTTGTCGCTCGCCATCGGCCGCCGCGGCCAGAACGTGCGGCTCGCCTCGCAGCTCACCGGCTGGGACATCGACATCCTGACCGAACAGGAAGAGTCGGAACGCCGCCACGCCGAGTTCGAAAGCCGCACCAAGATTTTCGTCGACGCGCTCAATCTCGACGAGGTGGTCGGCCAGTTGCTGGCCTCGGAAGGCTTCGACTCAATCGAGGAGCTCGCGATCGTGGACGAGAAGGAAATCGCCTCCATCGAGGGCTTCGACGAGGAGACCGCGCATGAGCTGCAGGACCGCGCGCGCGAATATCTCGAGCAGCAGGAAGCCGAGCTCGATGCCCGCCGCAAGGAGCTGGGCGTCGAGGACGCGCTGACGGAGGTGCCCGGCATCACCACCAAGATGATGGTGGCGCTCGGCGAGAACGACATGAAGACGGTCGAGGACCTGGCCGGCTGCGCCACCGACGACCTGACCGGCTGGACCGAACGCAAGGACGGCGAGTCCAAGCGCGAGCCCGGCTTCTTCGACGGCCTCGACGTCTCCCGCGAAGAGGCCGAGGCGCTGATCATGCAGGCCCGGCTCAAAGCCGGCTGGGTGACCGAGGAAGAACTGGCGGCGCCGGCGGAAGAAGGCGAGACGGCGGAGGCCGAGGCCAGCGCCGAAGCGCAAGCCTAAAGAAAGAGGAAGGAGAAGCGTCACCGGCATGCTGGCCAAGGCCCAGGAATTGGCGCAAGCGGTGCAAGACACGGAACTCGACCGCGGGACGACCAGCGTCGCCCCGGGGACCGAGCGTTGTTGCGCCCTGACGCGAGCGGTCATGCCGGTCGACGCGCTGATCCGCTTCGTGGTCGGGCCCGACGGCGCCGTGGTGCCGGACGTCAAGCGCAAGCTGCCCGGGCGCGGCCTGTGGATCAGTGGCACCGGCACGGCGGTGTCGGAAGCGGTCAAGCGCAACGTCTTCGCCCGCGGCTTCAAGCGTCAGGTGCGGGCGGGCCCGGACCTGGCGGCGGACGCCGATCGGCTGCTGGCGCGGGCGGCGCTGGACGCGCTGGCGATTGCCGGCAAGGCCGGCGGGGTCGTCGCGGGCGCGGCCAAGGTCGCCGAGGCGCTCGAAACGGACGGGGTGCTGGCCCTCATCCATGCGGCTGAGGCCGCGGCGGACGGTCGGCGCAAGCTGGAGGCGGTCCTGCACCGCAAAACGGCCGATAAATCGCGGGAAGTGGCGATTATCGAAACATTCTCCGGCGAGCAATTGGATTTGGCATTGAACCGCCCAAATGTGGTACATGCAGCCCTGCTTGCCGGCCCCGCGAGCGAGACCTTTCTCGCTCGCGTGCGGCGCTTACAGCGCTATCGGACTGGGAACCTGCCCGACTGAGGCAAAACTGCGCGATTGCGCCGAGGTACGGCGCGCGAGGATTTAGGACGGAATGAGCGAAACGAAGAACCCTGGCGAGAAGAAACTGAGCGTCGGCGGCGGCAAGCTCTCGCTCAAGCCGCGCACCGAAACGGGCGTCGTGCGCCAGAGCTTCAGCCATGGCCGCAGCAAGCAGGTCGTGGTCGAGAAGGTGAAGCGCCGCAGCGCCGCGCCGGCACCCGAGACCAAGGCCAAGGCCGAGCCCCCGCCGGCGGAAGCGCCCAAGCCGCGCGTCGCGTCGCCGAAGGCCGCCCAGCCCGCCGCCGAAGCGCCGAAGCCGTCCGGCGTCGTGCTGCGCAGCCTCACCGAAGAGGAGATGAGCGCGCGCGCCGCGGCGCTGGCCGACAGCCGCGTGCGCGAGGCCGAAGAGCGCAAGATCGCCGAGGAAGAAGCCCAGATCCGCGCCGCCCGCGAAGCCATCGATAAGACCGAGCGCGAGGCCGCCGAAGCGCGCAAGCAGGAGGAAGAAGAGCGCCACAAGCACGACGAGGAATCCAAGCGCAAGGCCGACGAGGTCGCCAAGAAGCGTCTCGGCGAGGGCGAGGAAGCCAAGCGCCCGGCCGGCGCCGCCGCCCGTCCCGCGCTCGTCGCCGAAGAGGAAGAGCCGCGCACCGCGCGCCGCCCCGGCGGCGGCCGTCCCGTCACCCCGCCGCGTCCGGCGCCGCGCGCCGGCGCGCCCAAGGAGCGCGGCCGTCTCACCGTCATCAACGCCTTGAGCGCCGGCGAAGTGCGCGAGCGCTCCGTCGCCTCGTTCCGCCGCCGTACCCAGCGCCTCAAGGGCCACGCCAACAACGAGCCGCGCGAGAAACTGGTGCGCGAGGTGACGATCCCCGAGACGATCACCATCCAGGAACTCGCCAACCGCATGGCCGAGCGCGGCGTGGACGTCATCCGCCTGCTGATGAAGCAGGGCCAGATGGCGACCATCAACGACACGATCGACGCCGACACCGCCCAGCTCATCGCCGAGGAAATGGGCCACACCGTGCGCCGCGTGGCGGAATCGGACGTGGAGGAAGGCCTGTTCGACGCGGCCGACGCGCCGGAGACGCTGCAGCCGCGCCCGCCGGTCGTGACCGTCATGGGCCACGTCGACCACGGCAAGACCTCGCTGCTCGACGCCATCCGCTCGGCCAACGTCACCGCCGGCGAGGCGGGCGGCATCACCCAGCACATCGGCGCCTATCAGGTGGCCTCGCCCTCGGGCGCGCCCATCACCTTCATCGATACGCCCGGCCACGCCGCCTTCACCGCCATGCGCGCCCGCGGCGCCAAGGTGACCGACATCGTGGTGCTGGTGGTGGCCGCCGACGACGGCGTGATGCCGCAGACCATCGAGGCCATCAATCACGCCAAGGCGGCCAAGGTGCCGATGATCGTCGCCATCAACAAGATGGACAAGGCGGACGCCAATCCGAACCGCGTGCGCACCGATCTCCTGCAATACGAAGTGCAGGTGGAAGAGATGGGCGGCGAGGTGGTGGACGTGGAAGTCTCCGCCACGGCGAAGACCAACATCGACAAGCTGCTCGAAATGATCGGCCTGCAGGCCGAGCTGCTCGACCTCAAGGCCAGCCCCGACCGCGCGGCCGAAGGCACCGTGATCGAGGCCAAGCTCGACCGCGGCCGCGGGCCGGTGGCGACCGTGCTGGTGCAGCGCGGCACACTCAAGACCGGCGACATCGTGGTGGCCGGCGCCGAATGGGGCCGCGTGCGCGCGCTCGTTTCCGATACCGGCGAGCAGGCGTCGTCGGCCGGGCCGTCTACCCCCGTTGAGGTCCTTGGTTTTTCGGGCACTCCGGACGCCGGCGACCGCTTGGCGGTGGTCGACAACGAGGCCCGCGCCCGCCAGATCACCGAGTACCGCGCCCGCACCCGCCGCGACAAGCTGGCCGCCCGCGCCGCCGGCACGCGCGGCTCGCTCGAGCAAATGATGGCGCAGGCCAAGACCGCCGGCCTCAAGGAATTCCCGCTGGTCATCAAGGCCGACGTGCAGGGCTCGCTGGAAGCCATTATCGGCGCCCTCGACAAGCTCGGCACCGACGAGGTGGCGGCGCGCGTGCTGCACGCCGGCGTCGGCGGCATTTCGGAATCCGACGTCACGCTGGCGGAAGCCTCGGGCGTTCCGATTATTGCCTTCAACGTGCGCGCCAACAAGGAAGCGCGCGAAATCCGCCGAACGCAACGGCATCGAAATCCGCTACTACAACATCATCTACGACCTCGTGGATGACGTGAAGAAGGCGATGTCCGGCCTGCTCGAGCCGACTTTGCGCGAGACCATGCTGGGCAACGCTCAGATCCTGGAGGTCTTCAAGGTCTCCAAGGTCGGCAACGTGGCGGGCTGCCGGGTGACCGACGGCACCGTCGAACGCGGCGCCAATGTGCGGCTGATCCGCGACAACGTCGTGGTCCACGAAGGCAAGCTCTCGCAGCTCAAGCGCTTCAAGGACGACGTCAAGGAAGTGAACGCCGGCATGGAATGCGGCATGGCCTTCGAGAATTACCAGGACATGCGGCAGGGCGACGTCATCGAATGCTACCGGGTGGAGACGATTCAACGCTCGTTGTGAGTCCAAGTCTCACGCGGGTCGCTGCACGGTCCACCTTACAAACAAAGCAAGCACCCCTCGTCCTTCGGGACGGGCGCTGACGCGCCCTCCTCGGGATGAGGCGTTTTGAGCAGACCTCGCGCCAAGGCGCCGCCGAAGGCGGCGTCTCGCAGCACGAGGCGGAAGGACGCAAAAAGCATGCGCCACAAACATCATCGCGACACCGCGCCGGGCAGCGGCTCGCAGCGCCAGTTGCGCGTCGGCGAGTTGGTGCGGCACGCGCTCGCCGACATGCTGACGCGCGGCGACGTGCACGACGCCGTGCTCGAAAGCCACATGATCACCATTCCGGAAGTGCGCATGAGCCCCGATCTCCGGCTCGCCACCATCTACGTCATGCCCATGGGCGGGCACGACGCGCAGGCCGTGATCGGCGCCTTCGAGCGCAACAAGAAGTTCCTGCGCGGCGAGATCGCCCATCGCCTCAATCTGAAATTCGCGCCCGACATCCGCTTCCGCATCGACGAGCGGTTCGAGGAGGCCGAGCGCATCGAGAAGCTGCTGCATTCGCCTGAAGTGGCGCGCGATTTGAAGAAGGAAGGCGGCGACGATGAGTGATCAAACGAGCGACAGACTCGCTTCACCGCCCCCGCAGGCGGGGGACGTCGACGAGCCAACGGGTCCGCGCGAAACGGGGCCCGATGACGGGCTCCGTTCGTCGGGAGGGGAAACTGGCG
>CAWHJV010000003.1:0-493317 GCA_963829755.1 uncultured Pseudomonadota bacterium
GAGTGTGGCATTTTTTACCTGCCAACAGGCGTAGTCAATAACGCGGACGCCGCGTTGGCGCGCCGGCCGGGTCAATTCGTGTGGTCCCAAACAATTGGATCCCCATCGAAGCGGGGCCAATTTGGGTGATGTGAAAAACAAGCAGGCGCGCTGGCTGGCCAGGGACGCTGGTGTCGCCATTGCCGAAATGGAAGCAGTGCGGGGAGGGTCAGATGATCTGTTGCTGCAGGTCGGCGGCAAGCCGCTGCAGCCTTGGCAGGAACACGTCGCGCATGGTGTCGAGCGGCCCGCGTTCGCTGTGAACGCCGATGTTGAGCGCGGCAATCACCTTGCCGTCGCGCCGCTTCAACGGCACGGAGACGGACCTGAAACCGGGCTCCGCTTCCCGATCGACCAGGGAAAAACCGTCGGTGCGCGCCTCGAGGATGGTGCGGCGCAAGTCGGTTTTGTCGACGACGGTTGCCGGCGTCAGTTTCACCGCTTCGACGCGGGCGAGAAACCGGTCCAACGCCGCATCCTCCATCGCCGCCAGCAGCACCCGGCCGAGCGAGCTCGACAGCGCCGGCAACCGGAAGCCGATCTGCGCGCTGACGGCAAGCATCCTGTTGGGCGAGGCGTGGGCGATCATGGTGACCTCGTCACCGTCGAGCACCGCCGCCGAGCACGCCTCGTTCACATCGTCGCTCAAGGTCTCTAGCGCCGGTTGCACGATGTCGGAAACCGGGTTCGAGGTGAGATAGGCGCCCGCCAATGTGAGGATGCGCGGCGTCAGGCGGAACAGGCGGTCGTCGCTCTCGGCGTAGCCGAGCTTGACCAGCGTCACGAGCGTGCGCCGCACCGACGCACGCGGCAGGTCGACGCGGCGCGCCACGTCGCTGAGGGTGAGCCAGCGCCGCTCCCGGCCGAAGGCTTCGATCACCCGTAAGCCGCGCGCCAGCGCCTCCAGGAAATCCGGGCCGTGCCGCGCCGGCGAGCGCCTGCTCCGCTTCCGATCGTTTCAAGCGCGGCATCGGGCTTCGCTCCTCGTCTCCGGCTCATGTTCGGTCATCGGACATGCGGCCAAATCATCGCTTTTCGCGCTTCCGGAAGGCGAACCGGGTCCCACTTCGCCTGGAAACGCTCGCGAGGCGTTCCAACCTTGAACTGCCTCGCGATGTTTGTTCTAATTCGCACAAACGTTCGGTCACCGAACATACTGCTTCGGGCGATGGCGCGCCACCGTTTCCGATTGGTGAGGAGGCTTTCGATGCTCAGCCAGGCACAAAACGATCTCATCACCCGCACCGGACCCGGCACCCAGGCCGGTGCGCTGATGCGGCATTACTGGCAGCCGGCAGCGCTGGTCGACGAACTGTCGGGCACCAACCGGCCGGTGAAGCCATCCGACTGTTCGGCGAGGACCTGGTGATCTTCCGGGACGAGCAGGGCCGCTACGGCCTGATCGGCCGCCGCTGCCCGCATCGCGGCACCGATCTCTCCAAGGGCCGTCTCGAAGGCGGCGGCCTGCGCTGCGCCTTCCACGGCTGGCTGTTCGACGTGAAGGGCGCCTGCGTGGAGACGCCGGCCGAGCCCGCCGACAGCAACCTGTGCGCCAACATCAGCCAGGTGTCCTATCCGGTGGTGGCGCGCAGCGGCATCCTGTTCGCCTATATGGGCCCGGGCGAGCCGCCGGCGCTGCCGCACTTCGACTGCTTCGTCGCGCCCGACAGCCACACCTTCGCGTTCAAGGGGCTGATCGATTGCAACTGGCTGCAGTCGCTGGAAGTCGGCATCGACCCGGTGCACACCTCGTTCCTGCACCGCTTCTTCGAGGACGACGACCCGACCAAGAGCTACGGCAAGGTGTTCCGCGACATCACGCGCGACTCCGACATGCCGATGTCGCAGATCATGCGCGAGTTCCCGGTACCGCGTATCGAGGTGGAGCCGACCGAATTCGGTTTCCGACTGGTGACGCTACGCCAGATCAGCGAGCGCAGCACGCACGTGCGCGTGACAAACCTGATGTTTCCCAACGCCTTCGTCATCCCCATGAGCCGCGACATGACCATCACCCAGTGGCACGTGCCGATCGACGACGAGACGCACTACTGGTACGCGATCTTCACTTCGTTCGGCGAACCGGTGGACAAGGACGAGATGCGGCGGCAGCGGCTGCAGCTCTACAACCTCCCGGACTACATCCCCAACCGCAACAAGGACAACGACTGGGGCTACGATCCGCACGAGCAGGACACCGCGACCTATACCGGCATGGGCCCCGATATCAACGTGCACGATCAGTGGGCCTGCGAGTCGATGGGCGCGATTCAGGATCGCACCGAGGAGCACCTCGGCACGTCCGACAAGGCGATCGTCGCCTATCGCAAGCTGCTGCGCTCGGCCATCGATCAGACGAGCAAGGGCGAGCGGCCGATCATGGTGCTCGACGAGGCGCAGGCGGCGTCCATCACCGGGCCGGCGGCCATTGACGGCATCGGCCCGGCCGACGACTGGCAGGGCTATTGGCAGAAGACCGAGGCCGACAAGCGCCGGGCCACGCGCTGGGCGAATGGGCATTGAGGGCGTTCATGGTAATGGGCATTATGGTGATTGATGCCCCCGCGTAGGTCCGCCCCTCCCAAACGCCGCGATTTCGTCGCCCGCCACGGCCTGTGGTCGGCCGAGCAGGAACGCGCCGCGCGTGCCGTCGAGCGCGCCATCAAGCAGCACGACCTCGAACTGGTGCGCTTCTCGTTCGCCGACCAGCACGGCGTGTTGCGCGGCAAGACCTTGCTGGCCTCGGAAGTGGCGGGCGCCCTGCGCGACGGCGTCACCATGACGACGACGCTGCTCGCCAAGGACACTGCGCACAAGACGGCCTATCCGGTGTTCACGCCCGGTGGCGGCTTCGCCATGGAGGAGATGCAGGGCGGCGGCGATTTCGTCATGGTCGCCGATCCGACCACCTTCCGCGTGCTGCCCTGGGCGGAGAAGACCGGCTGGCTCTTGTGCGACATCCATTTCACCAACGGCAAGCCGGTGCCGTTTTCTACCCGCGCGCGCTGCCGTGACGCGCTCGACACGTTGTCGAAAGCGGGCTTCGATTTCTGCGCCGGGCTGGAAGTCGAATTCCATCTGTTCAAGCTGGAAGACCCGCGTCTTGCGCCTGAGGACGCCACCTGGCCGCCGCGGGCGCCCGACATCAGCCTGCTCAATCAAGGCTACCAGTATCTCACCGAGTCGCGCTTCGACATGCTCGACCCGGCGATTGCCATCCTGCGTCGCGGCGTTGCCGCGCTCGGCCTGCCGCTGCGCTCGGTGGAAGTGGAACTCGGCCCCAGCCAGTGCGAATTCACCTTCCGCCCGCTGATGGGGCTGGAGGCGGCCGACGCCATGATCCTGTTCCGGTCTGCGGTGAAGCAGATCGCGCGCCGCAACGGCTATCTCGCCAGCTTCATGTGCCGCCCGGCGCTGCCCAATGTGATGTCGAGCGGCTGGCACCTGCATCAGTCGCTGATCGCGCGCAAGACAAAGCGCAACGCCTTCGCCCACAAGGACGGACTGTCGCCGCTCGGGATGCACTATCTCGCCGGTCTTCTGGCGCATGCGCAAGGCGCCGCCGCCTTCACCACGCCCACGGTCAACGGCTACAAGCGCTACCGCGCCTATTCGCTGGCGCCCGACCGCTCCATCTGGGCGCGCGACAACCGCGGCGTGATGATGCGCGTACTCGGCCAGCCGGGCGATGCCGCGACCCATCTGGAAAACCGCGTCGGCGAGCCGGCCGCCAACCCGTATCTCTACATCGCCTCGCAAATCTATGCCGGGCTCGACGGCATGGCAGAGAAGCGCGATCCGGGCCCGTCCGCCGACACGCCCTACGAGGCCAACGCCGCTTTGCTGCCGAAGGACCTCGGCGAGGCCGTTGCCGCGATGCGCGCCGACAAAATCTTCCGCGCCGGTTTCGGCGACGCCTTCATCGACTATTATGCCCACATCAAGGAGGCCGAGCTCGCCCGCTTCCGCAAGGAGGAAGGCGACGCGGCGAACCAGGGCGACGTCACGCCCTGGGAGCAACGCGAGTATCTGGATTTGTTCTAGCCGGTCATTCCGGGGCGCGGGCGAAAGCCCGCGAACCCGGAATCCAGAACCGGAATCAATCACCGCATCTGGATTCCGGATCGCCGCTGCGCGGCGTCCGGAATGACGGAGAGAGGAAACGGAAAACGCCCCATGCCCTACGCCACCGCCCCCGACAACGTGAAGCTCTATTACGAGGAAGTCGGCGAGGGCGTGCCCATCGTCTTCGTGCACGAATTCGCCAGCGACTGGCGCGGCTGGGAGCCGCAGATGCGCGAGTTCGGCAAGCGCTACCGCTGCATCGCCTATTCGGCGCGCGGCTATGCGCCTTCCGACGTGCCGGCGGACAAGGAGGCCTACAGCTATCGCGACGTGATGCGCGACTGCGTGGCGGTGCTCGACCATCTCGAGATCGACAAGGCGCATCTGATCGGGCTGTCCATGGGCGGCTATACGTCGTTGCAGGTGGCGCTCAATCACCCGAGCCGCGTGCGCTCCATGGTGCTGGCCGGCACCGGCTCTGGCTCGGAGCGCTGGTATACCGACGAGTTCCACAGGTCCTCGCGCGCGCTGGGCGACGAATTCGAGCGCGACGGATCCGGCAAGATCGCCGAGACCTACGGCCTGGGGCCGAGCCGCGTGCCGTTCCTGCTCAAGGACCCGCGCGGCTTCGCCGAGTTCGTCAAGCATCTCGGCGAGCACGACGCGCAAGGCTCCGCCAACACCTCGCGCGGCTTTCAGGGAGCCAGGCCATCGCTCTACGATTTCGAGGCCGACATCAGGGCGCTCGCGACGCCGGCGCTGGTCGTGGTGGGCGATGAGGACGAGCGCTGCATCGAGCCGAGCCTGTTCCTCAAGGATGCGCTGCCCGCATCGGGCCTGGTGATGCTGCCCAAGTCCGGCCACGTGGTGAACCTGGAGGAGCCGGAGCTGTTCAACGCGGTGGTGGGCGACTTCCTGACGCGGGTGGAGGCCGGCCGCTGGGCGCCGCGCGATCCGCGCACGCGCGGGTCGCGGCCCTTCAAGCCGGCCATGGACTGAGCCCGTGGCCCGGACGCGTTGCCCGCCGGCGCGATGGAAACCGGGCGCGGGCTCGTTCATGATGAAGCCAAACAACCATGCTGGAGGGCGGCGCCATGCTGAAATGGGCGCTTATATTTCTGGTCATCGCGGTCATTGCCGGCATATTCGGTTTTACCGATGTGGCTGAGGCCGCCACCACCATCGCGCAATGGCTGTTCGGTATCTTCCTGGTGCTGTTCGTCGGCGCCTTGGCGATCGGCTTGTGGATCGGCAGCAAGCTGAAGCCGTAAGCGGCCATTGCGTTCACTCACGAAGCGCACGCGCGAACAAGCATAGCTGCCACCCGTTGCCGGGAGCCGCGCGCCACCCGATTGCAGTGTCCTGAAATCGCGGTTATGGGAACGCGTCGGGGCAGACACCAACGATCGCAATGGCCGCCAATGACCGCTCAAATACTCGATGGCAAGGCCATCGCCCATGACATCCGCGAAAAGATCAAGCGCCGGGTCGCCGCCTTGCGCGCGCAGACGGGTATCGCGCCGGCGCTGTCGGTGATCCTGGTTGGGCAGAATCCCGCTTCGCGGCTCTACGTGCGCAACAAGATCAGGGCCTGCGAAGAGGCCGGCATTCGCTCGGCGCTGCACGAGTTCCCCGCCGATGTCGACGCCGCCACGGTGATTGCCTGTATCCGCGAACTCAACCAGGACCCCAAGGTGCATGGTATCCTGGTGCAGCTGCCGCTGCCGGCGCATCACGACATCCACACCGTGCTGCGCACCATCGCGGTGGAAAAGGACGTCGACGGCTTCCATCTCTACAACGTGGGCGGGCTGGTGCTGGGCGAGACGGTGTTCCCGCCCTGCACGCCCTACGGCGTGATGAAGCTGCTCGATGCCGCCGGCATCGACGTCACCGGCAAGAACGTCACCATCGTCGGCGCCAGCAACATCGTCGGCAAGCCGATGGCGCTGATGATGCTGCGCCACGAGGCGACGGTCGCGGTCTGCCATGTGCGCACGCGGGACCTTGCCCAATACACCATCCTCGCCGATATCCTGATCGTCGCCGCCGGCGTGCCCAATCTCATCATCCCGCAGATGGTGAAGACCGGCGCGGTGGTGATCGACGTCGGCATCAACCGGCTGCCCGACGGGCGGCTGGTCGGCGATATCGACTTCGAGGGCGTGCGCAAGAAAGCGGCTTTCGTCACGCCGGTGCCGGGCGGGATTGGGCCGATGACGGTGACGATGCTCCTGGAAAACACGCTGGTGGCGGCCGAGCGCGCCACGCTCAGCGCCGCGGCGGCGCCCGCGCCGACGGATGCCGAGGCGCTCGAGCAGGCCGAGTAGGTGAGGCCGCGGCCGCCACGGCTTACCCGTTTCGGCTTGATCCAGATCAGAAAGACACTTCTCGGTAACGTTTATCGTTTGCTGGCGCTGGCCGGACGGCGGGCCGCCGTTTTCGGCGCGAGCGCTTGATGGAGGCGAGCATGCGGCGGATATCGCGTGGGCCCCGATGGCGCACCGGATCGATCGCGGGCGTTCTGGCGATGGCCGCGTCGATCGTGCTCGCCACGGCCGGCGCGGGGTCCGCGAAGACAGTGTGCTGGACGCAAGGGTCGACCCAATTCGTCTCCGCCATGCACTACTGCGTCAGCTCCGTGCTGGCGCCGCAGGGGTCGACAACCTACGGGCCCAGGAATCTGGCCGACGGCAATTCAACAACGGCGTGGTGCGAGGGCGCCGGCGGATCCGGCGTCGGGCAGAGCGTGACGATCCGCGTCGATGAAGGCCCGGCCTTCCGGCGCTTGCTGATCGGCAATGGCTACGCGAAATCCCGGCGGAGCTTTGCGCGGAACGGTCGGGTCAAACTCTCCGGATCACGACCGATGCCGGCGTCACGACGACGCTCGACCTCGTCGATCAGTCCAACGCGCTGCCCGTCTATCTCCCGCAACCGGCGCGGCGCTGGGTGCGGTTGACGATCGTCGATGTCTATCCCGGGACGCACCATGCCGATACTTGCCTGCATCTTGTGACGCCCGACTTCGAATATGAGGAAGAGCAGTTGCAGAAGCGGCAGCAGTAGCCCGCCATTGGCCGGCGGGCTGCCGGCAACGCGGCCTAGAATTCCGAGACGTCGCCCCAGTCCATGCGTTTGGCGGCCTTGTAGGCGTCCTTGTCCCGGCGCGGGACGGTGCGCTCTTCGACGCGCTCCGGCGCACACAGCGTCAGGGCGACGCCGGCCTTGCCGACCTTCGGCGTGGCGAGGATGCGCCGGCCGCGCGCGAGATCGGCGAAACCCTTGCCGGCGACGAGATAGGAGAACTTCTCGTCCTCGAAGGGAACGTGCGCATCCTTGACGATCATGTGATCGCGCGAGCGTGCAAGCCGTGCCCCGAAATGGCACCAGCGGGCGTTGTCGGCGAGCGGGCAGGGGCCTTCGTGGGAGCAGGGGGCGACGATCGTCGCGCCGTTGGCGGTCAGCATATCGCGGCACGCCAGGATGCGCTTGAAGCCCTTCACGGTGCCCGGCTCGACGATGACCAAAAGCCGGTTCGTACGACGCCACACGCTGTCGAGAACGCCGTTGAGCGAGGCGGGCGTCAACTCCGTGAGCGCGTAGCTCGCCATCACCACGTCGGCGTTGGGCGCGTCACGGAGCGTCTGCGTCAGATCGCCCGACAGGATGTCGGCGGCGATGTCCCGTTGGATGGCGCCGTGCAGCGCGCGCGCCAGCGCGAGCAGGCGCGGATTGCTGTCGAGGAGCGTCGCGCGTTGCACCGAGGGCCAGGCGTCGATCCCGGCCCAACTCGCTGTGCCGGGCCCGGCGCCGATATCCAGGATCGTCCGCGGCGCGAAGTCGGGGACGATCTCGATGGCGTAACCCAGCGCCGCGCGCACGGCCGCAAAGGTCGCCGGTAGGCGCACGATGGCATACGCGAGCGCGTCCAGGTCGTCGCGGATGATCGTGCTGGCGCCGCCGGCACGATAAGCGTCCGAAATCGCTTGCGCACGGCCTCGCAAGTCGCCGCGCGAAACGTTCTCTAGCTTCGTTTGCAGAGTCGCGCTGATCCAGGGAGGCAGGCCGGTCACGACGTCAAGCTTGGCGAGAGACTGATATTGGGAATCGCGGTGATGCGGTCTCTCGCCGTGCGGAGAACAGCCCGGTGCTCTTCGGCCAAAGAGGGCAAATCGCCATCCTTGAAAAATCCGAGCGCTCTTAACGGCAAGGCGGCATCGCTCTTGAACATGGCAACGAAGCCTCCGAGTCCTCTTTCCAGCGAGACGCCAGCGGTGAGCATGGCTGCAATGTCTATGTAATCTTTCGCCTCCGCGCCATCGAGGATGGCTTTCAGTTTAGTTGCGAGCAAGTCCTCCAACGAGGCGACAAGAAGAACGTCATCCGATGTCAGAAGCGGCGGATTGACGTGCCCGAAGGGAATTGCACCAAAAAACGAAATGCGCACGGGGTCGGCCGCTTTACCGGCTGCGACCACAAGCGTTTCGGGTCCTTCTTGAACGGTCCGCGCGTCACCCATGAAGGAGAAGGCGTTCGCAAGCTGTTTCTTGTCCAGCGGCTCACGGCGGAAAAAATCAAAATCTATCGATTGGCGATGCCCGAGATGAAGCGCGACGGCGGTGCCACCATAAAGAACGAAAGAGAGCGTAGGGGCCGGCGCCAGCTGCGGCCAGATTTCCTTTTGAGCCGGCGGCAGGATTGCCGTCTTGGGCTCAAACCGCGGCGGCATGGAGCGCTCTCCGCGGGGCCTCCTCGGGTATTTGCCGTCCGGTTGCCAGCAACAGTCGTCCGCGCCACAGTTCCCAAGACCGCTCGCTGAGCCAGCCCGGTTGCGCGTGCAGCATTACGTCGACGAGGCGGTCGGCCCCCACTGTCGTTTCCAGCCGCCGGATATCTGCAAACGGCGCCTGGTCCATGGCCTGGGCGAGAATACGGGTCTCGGAGCGGGGCTCGGTGCCGACCTGTTCCCACCAGAAATACTTCTGCTCAAGTTCCGACAGCAGCGCTACTGGGATCGATGCGGGCAACGATGCGGTCATGAGCCCGACCCTGTCGCCCTACACATCCACGCTGGCTGAGAGAGCATTGTCCTGGATGAATTGCCGGCGCGGCTCGACCACGTCGCCCATGAGCTGGTCGAACAGCACGTTGGCCTCGTCCACCTCCTTGATGCGCACCTGCAAGAGCGAGCGGGCGTTGGTGTCGAGCGTGGTCTCCCAGAGCTGGTTGGGGTTCATCTCGCCCAGGCCCTTGTAGCGCTGCATGGAGATGCCTTTGCGGCCGGTCGCGGTTACGGCCTCGAACAGGCCGACCGGCCCGTAGATCGGGACCTCTTCGTCCTTGCGGCGCAGTATCGCCGGCGGGGTCGGGCGCGGGAATATGGCCTGCAGCGCCGGCGCGTATTCGTCGAGCTTGCGGGCGTCGGCGGAGGCGAGCATGGCCGGGTCGATCACCGCCACCTCCTTCACGCCGCGCACCGTGCGCGAGAAGGTGAAGCCGGTCTCCTCGTCGAACGCGCCTTCCCAGCCGCGCTCGGTCTCCTCGGACAGCGCATCGAGCCGCGCCACGATATAGGGCACGGCGGCGCGCGCCTTCTCCGGGTCGCCGAAGATCTCGGAGTTGAGCACGCCGAGGATCGCCGCCTGCTCGATCACCTGGCGGTGATAGCGGCTGTGCAGGCCCCACAGCACGTTGCGGATGGCGCGCGAGCCCTCGACCAGCTTCTTCAGGTCCTCGCCGGCGCGATCCTCGCCGTTGGTCAGCCGCAGCACCGCGTCCTCGAGCCCGGTGGCGATGAGGTAGTCCTCGAGCGCGCGCTCGTCCTTCAAGTACTGCTCGGACCTGCCGCGCGAGACTTTATAGAGCGGCGGCTGCGCGATATAGATGTGGCCGCGCTCGATCAGCTCCGGCATCTGCCGGTAGAAGAACGTCAGCAGCAGCGTGCGGATATGCGCGCCGTCGACGTCGGCGTCGGTCATGATGATGATCTTGTGGTAGCGCAGCTTGTCCGGGTTGAACTCGTCGCGCCCGATGCCGGTGCCGAGCGCGGTGATCAGCGTGCCGATTTCCTGGCTTCCCAGCATCTTGTCGAAGCGCGCGCGCTCGACGTTGAGGATCTTGCCGCGCAGCGGCAGCACGGCCTGGAATTCGCGGTTGCGCCCCTGCTTGGCGGAGCCGCCGGCCGAGTCGCCCTCGACGATGAACAATTCGGACTTTTCCGGATCGCGCTCCTGGCAGTCGGCGAGCTTGCCCGGCAGCGACGAGACGTCAAGTGCGCCCTTGCGGCGGGTCAATTCGCGCGCCTTGCGCGCGGCCTCGCGGGCGGCGGCCGCTTCCACCACCTTGCCGACGATCGACCGGGCTTCCTGCGGATGAATCTCGAACCAGTCCTGCAAGGCCTGGTTGATCACGTTCTCGACCACCGGCCTCACTTCGGAGGAGACCAGCTTGTCCTTGGTCTGCGACGAGAACTTGGGGTCCGGCACCTTCACCGACAGCACCGCGGTCAGGCCCTCGCGGCAGTCGTCGCCGGTGAGCGAGACCTTCTCCTTGCGCGTGCCGCCGCCGCCTTCGGCGTATTGCGTGATCTGGCGCGTGAGCGCGCCGCGGAAGCCGGCGAGATGCGTGCCGCCGTCGCGCTGCGGGATGTTGTTGGTGAAGCAGAGCACGTTTTCGTGGTAGCCGTCGTTCCACCACATGGCGCATTCCACCGTGATGCCTTCGCGCTCGGCGCGCATCATGATGGGGCTTGGGATCAGCGGCGACTTGTTGCGGTCCAGATAGCGCACGAAGGCTTCGACGCCGCCCTCGTATTTCATCTCCTCGCGTTTCTCTTCCGCGTGGCGCTGGTCGGACAGCACGATATTGACGCCCGAGTTCAGAAACGCGAGTTCGCGCAGGCGGTGTTCGAGCGTCGCGAAGTCGAACTCGGTCATGGTGAAGGTGGCGGGCGAGGGCAGGAAGCTCACTTCCGTGCCGCGCTTGCCTTCGGCATCGCCGACCACTTTCAGCGGTGCGACGGCGACGCCGTCGTGGAACTCGATGAAGTGCTCCTTGCCGTCGCGCCAGATGGTCAGCTTCAGCCAGGTCGATAGCGCGTTCACCACCGACACGCCGACGCCGTGCAGGCCGCCCGAGACCTTGTAGGAGTTCTGGTCGAACTTACCGCCGGCATGCAGCTGGGTCATGATGACCTCGGCCGCCGAGATGCCTTCGCCCTTGTGGATGCCGGTCGGGATGCCGCGGCCATTGTCGCGTACGGTGCAGGAGCCGTCCGGATTGAGCGTGACATTCACCTCGCTGGCGTGACCGGCGAGCGCTTCGTCGATGGCATTGTCGACGGCTTCATAGACCATGTGGTGCAGGCCGGAGCCGTCATCGGTGTCGCCGATGTACATGCCAGGCCGCTTGCGCACGGCGTCGAGGCCTTTGAGGACCTTGATCGAACTCGGCGCCATATTCGGCATTGGACGGGATATTGCGGGCGGCGTCAGCCATCTGCGGGCACCCTCGAAGCGGGCGAAGATTGAGTCGAATGACTTATTTCTGTGACACGAAAACCGGGTCGCGTACAGGGCAAAGTGCCAAGCCATAATATGTTGATTTGAAAGCTCTTTTTAAAGACCCCGCGCTGCAAAAAAGGCGCTTTTCGGACCCCCGTTTTGGCGCCTTCGAAGGCACGGCGTCGGCGTTGATTTTGATGGCCATCGAAACGCCATGAGGGCGACGCTCGTGCGCCACTGCTTGCGCTTTCCCTTGCACGTGGCCGGCAACCGGTCATAAACGCGGGCCCGCGTCCGGCTCATTCAAAATCGCATCCATGCGTTGGCTCGATCAAAATCTCGTTTTCCGGCCTCGCCTGGCGTTAGAGGTCCCGCGTCGCCTGCGCGCCATGGTGCGCGCGCGGGAGTCCAGCGTCATCGTCCTGGCGGCCATCGTCGGCGTGCTGGGCGGCCTGGTGGTGGTGCTCATGGGGACGGCGGTCGGCTTCATGCACGTGACGGCTTTCGGCCTGGATCCCGGCGAGCGGCTGTCGGGCCGCTTCTCGCTCGACCCCCTCCGCGCCTTCCTCGCGCCCTGCCTGGGGGGCCTGCTGTTCGGCCTGGTCACCGCTGCTGTCAGCCGCCGGCGCGGCTCCGAGGTCGACCCCATCGAGGCCAACGCCCTGCGCGGCGGCCGCATGTCCATGCGCGGCAGCCTGATCGTGGCGGCTCAGACGGTGTGGTCGAGCGGGGTGGGCGCGTCTGTCGGGCTGGAAGCCGGCTACACCCAGTGGGCCAGCGGCATCGCCTCCAAGATCGGCCAGGCCTTTCGCCTGCGCCGGGGCGACCTGCGCATCCTGGTCGGGGCCGGCTCGGCGGCGGCGATCGCCGGCGCCTTCGGCGCCCCGCTCGCCGGCGCCTTCTACGGCTTCGAGCTGATCATCGGCAGCTACACGGTCAATTCGCTGGCGCCGGTCGGCATCGCCGCGCTTCTCGGCTACCTGACCGCGCACGCGCTCTCGCCCAGCGAGCTCGGCATCGAGGCCGGCTCGGTCAGCGGCCTGACCACGCAGCAGATCCTCATCGCCGCCGGTTTCGGGGTTCTGGCCGGCATCTTCGGCATTCTGCTGATGCGCGGGGTCGCCGCCTGCGAGCGGCTGTTCTCGCGCATCAAGGTCAAGCCCTGGCTCAGACCGGCGATCGCCGGCGCCGCCGTCGGCCTTATGGCGATGGAATCGCCGCAGGTGATGTCGTCCGGCCACGGCGCGCTGCACCTGACCGGCCTGTTCCAGCTGCCGCTCGAGACGCTCGCCGTCATCTTCGTGCTGAAGTCGCTGGCGTCCATCGTGTCGCTGGGATCGGGCTTCCGCGGCGGCCTGTTCTTCGCCTCGCTCCTGCTCGGCGCCCTGGGCGGCCAACTGTTCGCGAGCGGCGTCACCATGCTGGCGCCGGGCACCCATCTCGATCCTGATGCTTTTGCGATCATCGGTCTGTCGGCGCTGTCGGCATCGGTGATCGGCGGCCCGCTCACCATGACCTTCATCGCGCTGGAATCGACCGGCGACCTGTGGCTCACCGCCGCAGTGCTGATCGCGGTCATCATCGCGCGCCAGGTCACGCGCGAGTTCTTCGGCTACACCTTCGCCACCTGGCGCTTCCACCTGCGCGGCGAGACCATCCGCAGCGCCGCCGACGTGGGGTGGATCCGGGATCTGACCGTCGCGCAGATGATGCGCGCGGACGTGCGCACCACGCCGGTGGAGACGCCGGTTTCCGCGTTCCGCGAAGCGTTCCCGCTCGGCGCGACCAACCAGGTGGTCGCGATCGATGCCGACGGCCGTTACGCCGGCATGGTGCTGGTGGCGGAGGCGCATGCGCCCGAGATCGATCCGACCCTGTCGGTGCGTACGATGCTGCGCCACGCCGATCATGTGCTGCTGCCGCAGATGACGGCGCAGGAGGCGGTCTCGGCGTTCGATCGTTACGAGGCGGAAGCACTGGCCGTGGTCGATACGCCCGCGCACCGGCAGGTCGTCGGGCAGCTCAGTGAGGCGCATGCGCTACGCCGCTATGCCGATGCCTCGGAGCGGCAGCGGCGCGCGCTGTTGGGTGAGCTTTAGAACGGCATCTCACCTGCTTGGCGAGCAATTCGGATGTCGCCGCGGCCGATGCCGGCCTGGCGAAATAGAAGCCTTGCGCGAGGCGGCAGTCGACGCCCAGCAGGAAGTCCCGTTGGGCCTCGGTCTCGACGCCCTCGGCCACCACCTCGATGCCCAGTTCGTGCGCGAGCCCGAGCGTCGCGCGGATGATCGCCGCGTCGTCGGTGTTGTGCATGGCATTTTGCACGAAGCTGCGGTCGATCTTCAGCCGCGTGACATGGAATGAGCGAAGATAATCGAGCGAGGAATACCCGGTGCCGAAATCGTCGATCGCCAGCCGCACGCCGGCTTCGCGCAGCCGCTCGAAGGCGTTGCCGTGCCGTTCGCGTCCCTGGATCAACACCGTCTCCGTGATTTCGATCTCCAGAGTCTCGGGCGCGATCTCATAGCGGGCCAGATTGTCGAAGATGATCTGGTCGATGTTGCTGACCAGCTTGAACTGAGCCCCCGACAGATTGACGGCCATCACCGACGGCGCGATGGAGCGCCGCTTCCAGGCACGGAATTGACGGCACGTCTGGCGCACGACCCACTCGCCGATCGTGGCGATGCTGCCGTTGGTTTCAGCGATCGGGATGAAGTGTCCCGGCAGCAATTGCCCGCGTGTGGGGTGGTTCCAGCGCAGCAACGCCTCCATGCCCGCGATACGGCCATCTTCAAGCGCCACTTGCGGCTGATAATATAGTTCGAGCTCGCCGCGATCGGCGGCATGGCGGAGATCGCGCCCGAGCGTGATCCGCTCGTGCGTCTCGTGATCGAGCTCGGCGACGTGGAAGCAGAACTGATCGCGGCCCTCGCTCTTGGCGCGGTAGAGCGCCAGGTCGGCCTTCATCAGCATGGCATCCGCGTTCTCGATGTCGGAGCGATAGGGCACGATGCCGATGCTGGCGCTGGTGCGAATCCGGTTGTCGGCGATCGTGCAAGGCTCTGCGATGGCCCCGCGGATTTTGCTCGCCAGCGCTTCGACGGTGGCGGGTTCGTCGTCGCCGTCCTGAAGAACGGCGAATTCGTCGCCGCCGAAGCGCGCCACCATGTCGGTAGCCCGCACGCAATGGCGCAGCCGCAGAGCGATGGTGCACAGCAGCTTGTCACCGACCGGATGGCCCAGGGTATCGTTGACGTCCTTGAACTGGTCCAAATCGATGTAATGGACCGTGAAACGCGTCCCGCCGCGCCTTGCGCGCGCGAATTCCAACTCGAGCCGCTCCAGGAAGGCGGCGCGGTTCGCCAGGCCGGTCAACGGGTCGGTACGCGCCAGCGTCGCGATTTTGTCGGCGGCCGCCTTGCGTTCGGTAATGTCGTTGAGAATGCCCTCGATTCCCACAAGCTCGCCGCGGGCACCATGCAGCGCGTTGCCATGCCCGGCGAGCCACACGATGGTGCCGTCGGCGGCCTTCAAGCGGAATTCGGTGTCGATGGAGGTTGTCTTGCCGGCCACAATGGTCCGGATCTGGCTGAGCAACGCCGGCAGATCCTCGGCTTGGACGAGGTCGGTCCAACGCTCCGGCTGGGCCAGCAACTGCTCGGACTGGTAGCCATAGCGATTGACGTTTTCCGACAGGTAGGTGAGCGGAAAGGGGAAATGCGGGTCGACCCGGAACAGGATGGTCGGGCTGTTCTCGACGATGCGATTGGCGTCCGACAGCTTTTGCAGCCGTTTGGTACGGTCAATCGTGGCGCCGACCAACTCGGCCAGAGTTTCGATCGCGTCGATCTCCGCCGTCGACCAATCGCGCTCGCTGCGGCAGTCATCGAAGCCGATAATGCCGAGCCATTGCCCACCGCTGGTGACGGGAACCGCCAGCGCCGATTTCACGCCACCGCGTTCGAACAAGGCGCGGGCCTCGGGATCGAAGTCGCGGACGTGGCCGACGATGGCTTCGCCCCGCGAGAGTTTGGGGATCCATTGGCGCAAGCCTATCTCCGCCATCGGCGCTTCGGCCTTGCTGAATTCCGGCGACGTCGGCAGGCGGGGCGCCGTCCAGACGTGATGCTGCAAAATCCGGCCTTCGAGATTGCCGCCGTCGACGAGGAAGACATGCGCGCGATCGACGCCCGCCGCGCGGCCGATCTGCTCCATCGCCTTGGGTAAGGAGACCGTCAGGTCGGCGGCGCGCAGCAATTCCTTGGCGGCCATGGCGACCGCCTGCAAGAGCGTATCGCGGCGAACCGCGGTGAGGTGCTTCAGCGCGCCGCCGGCGCTCTCGGGTGAGGCGGGCGGGTTTGCGTCGTCATTGGCAACGGCGAGCTGAGTGGCGCTGGGATAAACCATGACGTAAGACCCGACCTTCGAAACGCCGGCACCTTACATCGATGGTCTGGGGCTTCCGTTTCGCCGGTCGCTAAAATTGTCTGCAATCGCAGGTCGAAAGCGGTCCGTCATGCGGTTGCCAATGCCGCCTGGGGCGCGCCGCCGTGGGACGGGCCGGCACGGTCACGCGTCGCGGCGGGACCCTCGCGCGCCGAGCTCAACGCAGCCGAAATGCTGGAAGTTCGGCTCGTAATCGGGAACCGGCTGCGCAAAGCCATACAGCGCGGACGTCAGAACCTCGACGCGGTCGAGGTCCGCGTTCATATGATCGAGCGTGCGCCGTAATTCGGCGATGAGTTGATGCGTTACCGGTTCCGTCGCCATGACCAGTCTCTCCAGCCGCGCAAGGGCTTGATCTCTCCTTACCGAGGTAAAGCCTTCGCGAACGGCGATTGTTCCCGATCATTCAAATTCGGCGCGTTTTGGTTAAGAGACTGTTGCGTTTCATGATTTCGCGGGTTTCGGCGGGCGAAGCGGTTGCCGCGTCGTCTGAAAACGCGCCGGCGGCGCCTTGTCGTCAAGCCTTCGGCGTCACCGTGCCGCCGCGCACTTCGAACACCTGCGCGCGGGCGGCGATGTCGCCGAATGCGGCAGGATCTGCGCCGGTCATCCAGACCTGAGCGCCGAGGGTGGCGAGCGCGTCGTAAAGCGCCGCGCGGCGGGCTGGATCGAGATGGGCGACGATCTCGTCGAGCAGCAGCACGGGCGCGAAGCCGGTCATGTCCTTGATCAGCCCGGCATGGGCGAGCACCAGACGGATCAGGAGCGCCTTCTGCTCGCCGGTCGAGGCATCGGCTGCGGGCACGCCCTTGTCGGCATGGGTGACCTTGAGGTCGGCGCGGTGCGGGCCTTCCAGCGTGCGGCCGGCGGCGGCGTCGCGAGGACGGTTATCGCGCAGCAGGGCGCGGTAGCGGTCCTCGATCTCGGCGGCGCTGTGGTGCGGCAGCAATTCCTCGACAAAGCCCTCAAGCGCGATTTCGGCATGCGGGAAGCCGGGAGCCATATCGTGGGCCTGGGCGAGCGCGCCTTGCAGCCGCGTCATGGTCTCGTGGCGGGCGGCGGCCACCGCCACCGCCACCTCGGCGGTCTCGTGCTCGACGGCGTCGAGCCAGTGGGCGTCGCTCGCGTGCTCTTCCAGCAGGCGGTTGCGCGAACGCAAGGAACGCTCGAGGGCGTTGACGCGGCTCGAATGCTGGGCGTCGACCGCCAGCACCAGGCGATCGAGGAAGCGCCGGCGCTCGGAGGCCGGGCCGTTGAACAGCGGGTCCATGGCCGGGATCAGCCAGATGACGCGCAGATGGTCGGCGAAAGCCGCGGCCGAGGGCGCCGGCTCGCGGTCGATGCGGTAGCGCCGCGTGGAGGCAGCGTCTTCGCCCGCCGGCGCATCGATGCCGGTGCCGAGCGTCGCCAGCCCCAGCATGCCCTCGATCTCGGCGTTGGCGGCCCAGGCGCCGTCGCCTTCGGCGAAAGCCAGCTCGTCGAGGGTGGCGCGGCGCAGGCCGCGGCCGGGCGCCAGCAGCGAGATCGCCTCGATCAGGTTGGTCTTGCCGGCGCCGTTGGCGCCCGTCAGCACCACCGGCCCGGCCGCGCCCAGTTCCACCTGCGCGGCATGATAACTGCGGAAGTTGACGAGGCTCAGGCGGCGGATGAAGGCGGCGGTCATCTTCTTCTGTCATTTCGGGGCGCGCCGCAGGCGCGAACCCGGAATCCATAATCACAGACCGGGGTTATGGATTCCGGGTCCGGCCCTTTGGGCCGTCCCGGAATGACGTGGAACGTGGTTCGGCGCAAGTCGAGCGCGCTACACCCGCATCGGCATCAGCACGTAGAGCGCGCCCTTGGCGTCCTTGTCCTCGATCAAGGTCGGCGAGCCGGGGTCGGCGAGCTTGAGGATCGCCACCTCGCCTTCGATCTGGGCGGCGATGTCGAGCAGGTAGCGCGAGTTGAAGCCGATATCGAGCGGCTCGGACTCGTAGTCGACCTCGATCTCTTCCGTGGCGCTGCCGGAATCCGGATTGGTCACGGAGAGCGTCAGTTTGTTGTCGCCGAGCGACAGCTTGACGGCGCGCCCGCGCTCGCTCGCCACCGTCGAGACGCGGTCGACCGCGGCCTCGAACTCCTTCTTGTCGACGACCAGTTCCTTGTCGTTGTTGGCCGGGATCACCCGTCCGTAGTCCGGGAAGGTGCCGTCGATCAGCTTTGAGACCAGCACCACGTCGCCGATGGTGAAGCGGATCTTGCCGGCCGACAGTTCGACCGCGACCTCGCCTTCGCCGTTTTCGATCAGCCGCTGCACCTCGCCCACGGTCTTGCGCGGCACGATGATGCCGGGCATGCCGGCCGCGCCCTCGGGCAGCGGCAATTCGCACTGCGCCAGGCGGTGGCCGTCGGTGGCGACCGCGCGCAACGTGGGCGCCTTGTCGTCGCCGGCGGCGTGCAGGTAGATGCCGTTGAGGTAGTAGCGCGTCTCTTCGGTCGAAATCGCGAACTGGGTCTTGTCGATCAGCCGCTTGAGGTCGGCCGCCCCGAGCTTGAAGGCATGGCCCATGTCGCCGGCGGCGAGATCGGGGAAGTCGCTTTCCGGCAGGGTCTGCAGGGTGAAGCGCGAGCGGCCGGCGCGCAAGGACAGCACGGCGCGGTCGCCGGAGCCTTCCAGCACGATCTGCGCGCCGTCCGGCAGCTTGCGCACGATGTCGTAGAACATGTGCGCCGGCACGGTGGTGGCGCCGCCGGGTGCGACCTCGGCGGGAATCGAATCCGTCACCTCGAGATCGAGGTCGGTGGCCTTCAGGCTGAGCCGGCCGTCTTCGGCCTTGATCAGCACATTGGCCAGGATCGGGATGGTATTGCGCCGTTCCACCACGCGGTGCACGTGGCCCAGCGACTTGAGTAGCTCTGAACGCTCTACGGTGATCTTCATCGGTTGGGAGACCCGCTGGGGCGCCGCCGAAAAGGCGGCACGACGGCAAGCCGGCCGATCGCGGAAGTGCGGAGCCGGGCAGCAAGGGTGGCGTACTGCCGCGAAAATCGCAAGCCTGCCGCGCCTTGCGCCGGCGCTATGCCCGAGCGGTCCACAGGACTCGCCCCTGCCCGCCACCTTGGATGGCCGAAGTCGAATATCGCCGATTTCGGCGGCGCGCGGCGGACCCCGCGCGCCTAGTCCTGCAGCTGCCGCTTGAGGACCTCGATCTCCTCGGCCAGCGCCACGTCGTTGCCCACCAGGCCCTCGATCTTGCGCACCGCGTGCAGCACGGTGGTGTGGTCGCGGCCGCCGAAGCGCCGGCCGATCTCCGGCAGCGAGCGCAGCGTCAGCGTCTTGGCCAGATACATGGCCACCTGGCGCGGGCGCACCACGTTGGCGGTGCGGCGCGAGGACAGGAGGTCCGAGCGGCTGACATTATATTGCCGCGCCACCACCCGCTGGATGTCCTCGATCTTGACCTTCTTGGGCTCCTGCGGGCGGATCAGGTCGCGTACCTCGCGCTCGGCCATCTCCAGCGTCACCGGGTGGCCGGTCAGCTTGTTGTGGGCGAGCAGGCGGTTGAGCGCGCCTTCCAGATCGCGGCCGTTATGGGTCACGGTCTTGGCAATATAGCTCAGCACCGGCACCGGCACGTCGAAGGTCGGATGGTACGTGCGCGCCGCCAGGACGCGGGCTTTCAGGATCTCGAAGCGCAGCTCCTCGCCGAGCGGGCCCATCTCCACCACCAGCCCGCCCGCGAGCCGCGAGCGCACCCGGTCGTCCAGGCTCTCCAGGTCCGACGGCGGGCGATCCGACGCGATGATCACCTGGCGGCCGGCGTCGATCAGCGCATTGAGCGTGTGGCAGAACTCGGCCTGCGTCGACTTGCCCTGCAGGAATTGCAGGTCGTCGATTACCAGCACGCCGATGCCGCGCAGCGCCTCCTTGAAGGCGAGCGCCGTCTGCGTGCGCAGCGCGGAGACGAAGCCGTACATGAACTTCTCGGCGGTGAGATAAAGCACCTTGCGCTCGCCGGCGGCGTTTCCCGCCCAGGTGATCGCCTGCAACAGGTGCGTCTTGCCGAGCCCCACGCCGGCGTGGATGTAGAGCGGGTTGAACATCACCGCGTCGCCGCGTTTGGCGGCCGCGACCTGCTTGGCGGCGGCATGCGCGAGGGTGTTGGAACGGCCGATCACGAAAGAGTCGAAAGTCAGGCGCGGGTCGAGCGGCGAGCCGCCGAGCGCCTCGTGCACCCCGGGGTCGCTCACCGCCATCGGCCGGCCGCTCTGACCGTTGCCGTTGACGGGACGGATGGCTTCGCCGGCGCCGGCCTCGCTTTCCGCCTTCGGCTTGGTGATGGCCGGGCCGCGCAACGCCGAACGCACGATCAACTCGATGCGGCTGACGGTATTCGCTTCCGCTTGCCAGCAGGCGAGCACGCGCTCGGCGTAATGCGACTGAATCCAGCTCTTGAGGAACCGGGTCGGCACCGACAAGCGCACAGTGCTGCCTTCAAGCGCCTCCAGGTCCATGCGCGCGAACCAGCTCGAATAGATGTCGTCTCCAACCTCCGCCTTCAGCCTCTGCTGCACCTTCAACCAACGATCCTGCTCTGCGTTCGACATTTTTTTCTTCTCTGACCGATAGAATTGTTGACTGGACTCGGTTTCTTTTTCGGCTGGCAGCAGTGACGGGCAACCAACGCGCCGAATGAGACGCGACCTCAGGCGAGAACGATGCCGATGGGAAAGCCGCTTGATGAACCCTGCGCGCTTGGCCGTCGTATCGTCGCTGAGCGAGAAAGCCGCGCCTTAACTGCTGGCAGGAGGTGCGCCGCCACCTGCGCCGCGCAACAACGCGGACGGCGGCGGGGAGGATGCAATCGTTATCAAATGATGCGAGGCACAGGAAGAAGGATTGGGACGGGAAGCCGCGGTAAATGACCACGCACTGGACGAGGCACAATCGATTGATACGCGATCGAACACCGAAATGGCCCCTGCTCCTGTCATGATATCCCCCTCGTTCTTGCCAGGCTCGGCGCCTTGGCTGTCAAATAAAAGCGCTGCGCTCAGCGCTTCATCACACCGCAAGAGCGGCCGCGATACGGAAAAGTGCGTCTTGAGCCTCCCCCGAATGCGAGGTCTCAAATGACGGTGCATGAAAACAGCCGAATTCGACCCGAGCAGACAAAAGACAGCCGTTCTCATGCGCGATGAGCGTAGAGCGAAACCCTTTTCCAGATAGCGTTCCCGCGGAAAGGCAAGGCGGGCTCGCCTAAGTAAAAAAGCATAACGATAGGTGTGGGGCAATATGAGAATGGGCTGCGCCGCATGCGCTGTCGCAGAACCGTTGCATTGTTGACACGGTCGAGGCCGTTGCCGCGTTTACAAGCATTTGATCGACCGCGCAGAATCGGCAGGTGAAATTTGTTGCGTTGCGGCTTGCCGCGTCAAAACTTTTCGAACGCCGCGCGTCGCGGAAGTGCCTGTGCCGCAGTAAATTTCAAGTCCCGCACGATCGTGGACGATAAGTTATTCGGCTGGAACAAAAATTCGTGTGCGAATGAGAAGGGTAGCCTTTGCCTCACTGGCGGGCGCGTCGTGCAACCCTACCTCTCTCAAGCCAATAAAATAAGGGGGCGCATATGAGTGTGATGCGCCAATGACGCTATAATGACCGCATGCGCGACCTTGCGTCAGTTTATGCCCGTGCAATGCGGAGGTCGCGTCAAAACGCCGGGTGCTGCGCAGGATTTTTGATGAGACAAAAAACAAAAAGCCCGGCGCATGCGCCGGGCCGAGGGCGCCGCGCGATGCGGCGCGTGCACTCGCGTGCAAACTTATTGCGCGAGTTTTGCAATGCGGTGCGCGAGCCGCGATACCTTGCGACTGGCGTTGTTCTTGTGCACGACGCCGCACTGCGCCGCGCGCATGATCACCGGCTCGGCTTCCTTGAGCGCCGTGGTCGCCGCGTTGCGGTTGCCGGCGGTGATCGCTTCCTCGACCTTGCGCATCGAGCTGCGCATGGTGGAACGGCGCGCCTTGTTGATCACGGTCCGCTTCGCGATCTGGCGCGTCGCCTTGCGGGCTGACTTGGTATTGGCCATCACTCTCTCGTTTGCGTCTGGCGCCAGCGGTGAGAAAACCGGCTGAAGCGGCCGAATTTTAGAAGAAAAATCGGCGGCGAGCATGCCTCGCCGCCATTTGTCCAGGCTTATAGTGAGCCGCCCGCCGGGCGTCAACGCCTGAGGGCGCGCGCCCGGTTCCGGGGGTGTCAGGCCACCGGTTTGGCCCGGACCGCGTCGTGCCCGGCGGTCACAGCGGCTCGGTCGGCGGCGGAAACGGCCGAAAGCGGCGGTTTCACGCGGGCGAGCGCCGGATCGCCATGAATATGGGCGAGCAGGGCCTTCACCCCGCTGACCAGCGGCTTGCCGTCGAACAGCTTGCGGATCTTGACCGCCGCCTCCAGGGCGTCGGTGTCGCCGTCGCGCCAGGCGCGGGCGCAGAGGTCGGCATTGCAATTGGCGGTCGCTGAAATGCAACCGGCGAACTGGCCCTGCCGCGCCTCCAGGAGGCAGGCCTCGGTCGAGGGAAAGACCGCGAAGTCCTTCGCGATCGCGGCCGCCGAGCGGGCATAGTCCATGTCGCCGGAGGAATCCTTCAGTCCCACGATCCGCGACGGGAAGGCGTCGCGCAGCCGGCGGATCAGCCCGACGTGCCAGGGCAGGCCGGACATCGCCGGAAAATTGTAGAGATAAAGTGGGATTGGCTTGTCGGCTGTCGCGTTGACGATCTGTTCGATGTAGGCGACCAGCCCGTCGTCGGGCACGCCCTTATAGTAGAACGGCGGCAGCACCAGCGCACCGGCAAAGCCGAGCGCGGCGGCATGACGCGTGAGAGCGATCGCGTCGGCGACGGCGGCCGCGCCGGTGCCGACCATCAGGCGTTCCATCGGCAGCCCGTTGTCTTTATATGCACTCATTACCGCCATGCGCTCGTCGCGCGCAAAAGACGTCGCCTCTCCGGTGGTGCCGAGCACGTTGAGCGCGTCGCAGCCGTTGTCGAGCAGATGGCGCGCGAGTGTGGTGGCGCGGTCGGTATCGGGCGCGCCGTCGTCGTGGATCGGCGTGGCGACGGCGGCGATGACGCCGGAAAGGCGGGCCTTGGACATTGGGTTCCTCCTGAAACGAACGAATAGCGAATAGCGGGCAGGGAGTAGTAGCCCAAACCCCCTATTCGCTACCCACTATTCACTACTCGCGCTCTTTCAGCCGCTCACATTATAGGCGGCGAGCGCGGCCATATTGACGAGCTGCGTGTCCTTGGCGCCGAGCTGCACGATCTGCACCGGCCGGTCGAGGCCGACCAGCAGCGGGCCGATGACGGTGGCGCCGCCCAGCTCCTGCACCATCTTGGTGGAGATCGAGGCAGAGTGGAACGCCGGCATCACCAGCACGTTCGCGGGCCCGGACAGGCGACAGAACGGATAAGCCGCCGCCAGCTCCGGATTGAGCGCCACGTCGGCGGCCATCTCGCCGTCGTATTCGAAATCGACGCGCTTGCGGTCGAGGATCTTCACCGCCTCGATCACGCGCTCCGAGCGCTCGCCCTGCGGATGGCCGAACGTCGAAAAGGCGAGCATGGCCAGCCGCGGCTCGTAGCCGAGCCGGCGGGCGACGCCGGCCGCCTCGATGGCGATTTCGGCGAGTTCCTCGGCGGTCGGCATCTCGGTAACGGCGGTATCGGCCACCAGCACGGTGCGGCCGCGCGCCACCACCATCGACAGGCCGATCACCCGATGGCCCGGCTTGGGATCGATCACCTTCTGCACGTCCTCGAGCGCCACCGAGAAATTGCGGGTGACGCCGGTGACCATGGCGTCGGCGTCGCCGAGCGACACCATGCAGGAGGCGAAGAAGTTGCGGTCGTTGTGCACCAGCCGCTGGCAGTCGCGCAGCAGATAGCCGCGCCGCTGCAGCCGCTCGTAGAGATAGTTGATGTAGACCGAATTCCGCGTCGACACGGCCGCGTTCACGATTTCGATGCCGTCGCCGAACTCGATGCCGGCCTCCTGCGCGCTGGCGCGCACGCGGTCCTCGCGCCCGACCAGGAGCGCGCTGCCGAGGCCCTGGTGCACGAAGCTTGCGGCGGCGCGGATGACCTGCTCTTCCTCGCCTTCGGCGAACACGACGCGCTTGGGGCTGCGGCGCAGCCGCGCGAATACCTGCACCAAGGTGCCGGCGATCGGATCGCGCCGCACGTTGAGCTGCTCGCGATAGCCGTCCATGTCGACGATCGGTTTGCGCGCGACGCCGGTATCCATGGCCGCTTTCGCCACCGCTGGCGGCACGTAAGAGATCAGCCGCGGATCGAACGGCACCGGGATGATGTAGTCGGGCCCGTATTTGGGCCGCGCGCCGTAGGCGGCCGCGACCTCGTCGGGCACGTCCTCGCGCGCGAGCTCGGCGAGCGCGCGCGCCGCGGCGATCTTCATCTCCATGTTGATCGCCGAGGCGCGCACATCGAGCGCGCCGCGGAAGATATAGGGGAAACCAAGAACGTTGTTGATCTGGTTCGGATAGTCGGACCGTCCCGTCGCCATGATGGCGTCGTCGCGGATGGCGGCGACTTCCTCGGGGTTGATCTCCGCGTCGGGATTGGCCATGGCGAAGATGATCGGATTGGGCGCCATCGACTTGATCATCTCAGGCGTGAAGGCGCCTTTGACCGAGAGGCCGAAGGCGACGTCGGCGCCCTTGAAGGCCTGCTCAAGCGTGCGCGCCTTGGTGTTCACCGCGTTGGCCGACTTCCACTGGTTCATGCCCTCGGTGCGGCCCTCGTAGATCACGCCCTTGGTGTCGCACAGGATGAGGTTCTGCGGCCTGAAGCCGATTGCGCGCAAAAGTTCGAGGCAGGCAATGCCGGCGGCGCCGGCGCCGTTGCACACGAGCTTAGTGTCCTCGATCTTGCGCCCGGTCAGGTCGAGCGCATTGAGCAGGCCGGCGGCGGCGATGATCGCGGTGCCGTGCTGGTCGTCATGGAAGACCGGGATGTCCATCAGCTCGCGCAGCCGCTGCTCGATGATGAAGCATTCCGGCGCCTTGATGTCTTCCAGGTTGATGCCGCCCCAGCCCTTGCCGAGCAGCTTCACGCAATTGACGATCTCGTCGGGGTCCTCGGAATTGACCTCCAGGTCGATGGAATCGATGTCGGCGAAGCGCTTGAACAGCACCGCCTTGCCTTCCATCACGGGCTTGGCTGCCAAGGCGCCGCGGTTGCCGAGGCCGAGAATGGCGGTGCCGTTGGTGATGACGGCGACGAAATTGCCCTTGGTCGTGTAGTCGTAGGCCCGGCTCTCGTCCTCGGCGATGGCCAGCACCGGGACGGCCACGCCCGGGGAGTAGGCGAGCGAGAGGTCGCGCTGCGTCGCCATCGGCTTGGTGGCGACGACTTCCAGCTTGCCGGGGCGGCCGCGGCTGTGGAACTCCAGGGCTTCCTGGTCGGTAAACGTGGGGCGGCTGGGCCGGACGGGGGGCTTCGAGGACATTTCTACTCCAATCACTCAGCCGGCGGTGCCCGGCTGGCGGGGACCCTACCGGAACAGACGGCGAAAGCTCAAGAGAATGACACATCTTCGCGTTTGCATGGTTGAACCGGCGCCCGCCGCGGGGTAATCCGTGCACCCCGGCGACGCCCGTCAGGCCCGCATGCCATGATCCGCTTCCTATTCCGCTTTCTCGGTCTCGTCTGCCTGGCGGCAGCGTTCATTCTCGTGGTCTACGACGGCACCAAATCGATCGCCGGCAGCCAGCTCTATTTCACCAGCGTCCAGGCGCTGTGGCAGCTTTTCAATCCCACCGGCCTGCAGGGGTTCATGCAGGCCACCAAGCCGCTGATCGCGCCCTATGCCGGCGGCGTGCTGTGGGACCCCGGCGTCCTGGCCGTGCTGGCGGCGCCGGCCTGGGGTCTGCTGGGCATTCTGGGCATGCTGCTTCTGCTGCTGGGCCGCCGCAAAAAACCGCTCATCGGCTACGCCCGCTAAGAAAAAGCTGGCCGTCTCGCGGCCGTGAGCCGAGTGTGTTCTGTTCTGCCCGAGACGTGATCGGCCCCCGCATTCCGAACGGACCGTCCGGCGCCTATATTGCGATCAAGACATTCAGGACATTGTGGGAGAGCGAACCATGTTCGGCTTCAGAAAATCCGTTGCCATGCCGTCCGCCAACGAGGCGCTGCCCGGCCGCGACCGGCCGATCCGGACGGCCGACGAACATTTCGTCAATCACCATCCGCTGAAAGGGCCTTACCCGGCCGGAGCTGAGAAGGCGCTGTTCGGACTCGGCTGCTTCTGGGGCGCCGAGCGCAAGTTCTGGGAGCTGCCGGAAGGTGTCACCGTGACCGCGGTCGGCTACGCCGGCGGCTTCACGCCCAACCCGACCTATGAGGAAGTCTGCAGCGGGCGCACCGGCCACAACGAGGTGGTGCTGGTGGTCTACGATCCCGCCAAGGTTTCCTACGAGGCGCTGCTCAAGACGTTCTGGGAAAGTCACGACCCGACGCAAGGCCTGCGCCAGGGCAACGACGTCGGCACCCAGTATCGCTCCGGCATCTACACCTTCACGCCCGCGCAGCGCAAAGCCGCCGCGGCGTCGAAGGCGATGTACGAGAAGGAACTGGCCAAGAAGGGCTACGGCGCGGTCACCACCGAGATCGTGGACGCCCCGGAATTCTATTTCGCCGAGGACTATCACCAGCAATACCTGGCCAAGAACCCGTTCGGCTATTGCGGGCTCGGCGGCACCGGCGTGTCCTGCCCGATCGGCACCGGCGCCAAGCTGGCGCAAGGGGCAAGCGCGTGACGCGATTGGAACGGTCGAAACGGTGAGCCGGAGGTGGGCATAGGGCCGCCTCTCGCGCCAGCGAAACGACAGCAGTGAGGAATTTATTAACCATATAAAGCGTTAATGCCGCCTCAGGCCGCTCGTTGGCTCGGATCGGTGTTGATGCGGTACACACGTTTTTATCTGGCGACTTTTCTCGCGGCCACGGCCGTGGCCTGTGCGCATGCCCAGTCGCCGCGGTACGTCTTCGATCCATCGACTGGGCGGACGGTGCCGGTGGTGCAGCAATATGGCCAGCCGGCCTACGGCTCATACGGCCAGCAGCCGTATTATGCGCAAGGCCAATTTCAGAGCTACGCACAGCCACAGCAGCAGCAGCAGCAGAGCGGCGGGCGCGGGCTGTTCAATTTTAGCGGGCGCGGGCAGACCTATAGCTATCAGCCGCAATACCAATATCAGCAGCCGCCGCGCTACGGCTATCAGCGGCAGTATGGGCAGCAGCAGCGGAGCTACAATTACCAGCCGCAGTACGGGCAGCAGCGCCATCAATACGGACAGCAGCAACAGCAGCAACAGCAATCCTACGTGCTGCAATATCAGCCGCCGCAGCAGCAGCCCGGCGCGGCCTACGCCTACGCGCCGGCGGCGCAGGGCTACACGCTCGATGCCGGCGACAAGCTGCGCGTCGTGGTGTTCGGGCAGGCCGGCATTTCCGGCGATTACCTGGTCGACGCCAACGGCCAGGTGACCTTGCCGCTGGTCGGCAGCGTGCCGGCGCGCGGCCGCACCACCCAGGCGCTCGCCCAGATGATCGCCGAGCGGCTCAAGCAGGGCTATGTGCGCGACCCGCACGTGACCGTGTCGATCGCGACCTACCGGCCGTTCTTCATCCTCGGCGAGGTGACCACGCCCGGCCAGTATCCGTACGTCCCGAACATGACGGCGGAGAACGCGGTGGCGATCGCCGGCGGCTTCTCGCCGCGCGCCAAGAAGAGCTACGTGGAACTCACCCGCAACTGGGGCGGCCAGCAGATCCACCAGCGCGTGCCGCTCGGCTATCCGCTGCGCCCGGGCGACACCGTCGTGGTCAAAGAGCGATGGTTCTGAGCTAGAGCACGATGCGTTTAGATTAAATCAGCGTGCTTTCCTAACATTTTGCTTGAGCATGATCTTTTCCGAAAACCGGTTCCCACTTTTCGGGATCATGCTCTAATCCGAAGAAGTAGCTCCCGCGGCCTTGGCAGGGCATAGCCGTTCGAAGAACGGCGTTTTTTCCGAACGCCTATGGTCCGGCCGTCCCGCTGAGGAAGGCTCTGCCTTGTGGCGCGCGATCACCGGGTCACGCGCCTTCGGCGCGGCCCGGTGATGACCAAGCAAATGTCTCAGCGCACGCCGCGCCTTACTTCATATGCTTCGCCAGGAATTCCTGCGTCCGGCGCCAGGCCAGATCGGAGGCTTCCTGGCGGAAGGAGGCGCGCTCGTCGCAGGTGAAGCCGTGCGGGGCGTCGGGATAGGTGTAGGTTTCCGCCTGCGGCTGCTTGGCCTTGATGGCCTCGACCACGTCCATCGGAATGCTTTCGTCGATTTCGCCGAAATGCATCTGCAGCGGGCATTTCGGCTTCTCGTCGGCGAACTTGCCGATCATGCCGCCGTAGTACGCCACCGCCGCCGACAGGCCGGGCACGCGGCAGGCGGCGAGAAACGCGGCGGTGCCGCCCATGCAGTAGCCGACGATGCCGACCGGGCCGACCCCCTTGAGATCGGCCGCCGCGGCGGCGATGTCGGCCATCATGTGGTCCCAGTTGAGATTGCCCAGCAGGCCGCGCGCGTGCGCGATCTCGTCCGGCGTGTAGCCGCTCTCGAAGTTGCGTGCGAAACGGTCGAATACCGCCGGCGCCACCGCGGCGTAGCCGGCCGCGGCGAAGCGGTCGCAGACCGCGCGGATGTGATGATTGACGCCGAAGATTTCCTGGATCACCACCATGCCGCCCTTGGGCGTACCGGCCGGATCGGCGCGGTAGGCGCCGAGCTCGTGTTTGTCGCTGGCGGTGAGTGTGAACTGCTTGCCCAATGAAGCCTCCCGTTCGGAAAAAACGCGGGTGAAAGCGAACGCCCGTCGCGCCCGCGCGGTTTTAGCACGGACGCGGCACCGGTAAACGGGGGGTGCGGGCCATTCAGCTTGCGTTGAGCCCGAACGCCTCCGCCAGCAGCGCGTAACAATGCTTGCGCGCGTCGTGGTCGAAAATCATGCTGGTGACCATTAATTCGTCGGCCTTGGTCGCCGCCATCAGTGGCGCGAGCCGCGCCTTCACCGTCGCGGGCGAACCCACCGTCAGGCGCGAGCGGTTCTGCGCGATGCGCGCCTTGTCGGTTTCCGTGTAGTCGTAGGCGAGCGCATCCTCCGGCGAGGCGAGCGGCCGGTACTCGCCCTTGGAGCGGAGGACGAAATTGAGCTCCACCGTGCTCGCCAGCCGTTCGGCCTCCTCGTCGGTGTCGGCGCACACGACGTGGGTCGCGAGGATCGCATAAGGCTTGTCGTGCGCCGGCGAGGGGCGGAAGGCGTCGCGGTAGAGCCGCATCGCCTCCACGGCGTCGAAGCTGGCGAAATGGTGCGCGAACGAGAACGCCGCGCCGATCTGGCCGGCAAGCTGCGCCGAATAATCGGACGAGCCGAGCAGGAAAATCGGCGGCAGCGTCACGTCCGCCGGCATGGCATGCACGTTGTGGAACGGATGGCCATGCGGGAAGCCCCGCGTCTCCAGCAGCATCAGCTCCTGGAATCGGTCGAGGAAATCGTCCTGCTCGTCGATGCCCTGGCGCCGCCGCAGCATGTACGAGGTGGCGGGGTCGGTGCCCGGCGCGCGGCCAAGGCCGAGATCGATCCTGCCCGGATAGAGCGCCTCCAGGACCCGGAAGCGTTCCGCCACCACCAGCGGCGCCCAATTGGGCAGCATCACGCCGCCGGAGCCGACGCGCATGCGTTCGGTCACCGCCGCGACCTGCCCGATCATGATCTCGGGCGCCGAACTCGCGATAGACGGCAGATTGTGGTGCTCGGCCACCCAATAGCGCGTGAAGCCGAGGCGGTCGGCGAGACGCGCCAGATCGAGTGAATTGCGCAGCGCCTGGGCGCCGGTCGAACCGGCGGACACCGGCGATAGGTCGAGGACGGAAAGCGGAAACATCGGCGGGGCCTGAGCTTGCGGCTAAGCGGAATACCGGTCGTCGGTTCGCGGGCCGACTGTGTCCGGCGCGGTGAGGCGGCTAGCGGTCCTTCGATTCCGACATTTGCTCCGGAGCTTGCTGCGGCGGGAAGCAGATGTCGGAATCGGACCATTAGTATGCGACAATTGCGCACTGGGGCCGTGGTCCGCAAGCCGGCGCCCTTGCCCCGTCGCTCTTGCCCCGGTCGCTCTTGCGGCGCGCCATCGTTTCCTGACATGCTCTTTGCCGGCCACTGTCTTTCGCGGGCCCGCGTGTCGGGATAGCAGACCGCGGCTGCCGCCATCGTTCCCGCCCGTTTTCCCCTGAGGATGATGCCGGAAAACGATCATCGCCATCCAGCAATCGGATCTCGGCAATGACGTCATTGCTCGAATGGAAAGTTCCCCCGTCCGCCCAGCCGCGCGCGCAGGATTACGGCTACGATCTCGAGCGCGCGCTGTCGTCCATCCTGGGCCTGCATGCGGTCATTCCGCCCGACGCGTTCACCGCCGACACGCTCGGCGAGGAGCGCGCGGGCAGCGGTGTCTTGATCGACGACGGGCTGGTGCTCACCATCGGCTATCTGATCACCGAAGCCGAGACCATATGGCTGCATCTCGGCGACGGCAACGTGGTGCCGGGGCACGCGCTCGGCTACGACCAGGAAACGGGCTTCGGCCTGGTGCAGGCGCTGGGCAAGATCGACCTGCCGCCGCTGCCGATCGGCTCTTCGGACGCGATCGAGATCGGCGAGCGCGTGGTGATGGGCGGCGCCGGCGGGCGCACGCGCTCGGTCGCCGCCCGCATCGCCGCCCGGCAGGAGTTTGCCGGCTATTGGGAATACGCGCTGGACGACGCCATCTTCACCTACCCGGCGCATCCGAACTGGGGCGGCACCGGCCTGATCTCGCCGCAGGGTGAGCTGATCGGCATCGGCTCGCTGCAGGTCGAGCGCGCGCGCGAGGGCGAGAACGAGAACGAGCATCTCAACATGATCGTGCCGATCGACCTGTTGAAGCCGATCCTCGACGACATGCGCAAGTTCGGCCGCGTCAACAGGCCGGCGCGGCCGTGGCTCGGGCTCTATTCGACCGAGATCGAGGACCGGATCGTCATCGTCGGCATCGCGCCCAAGGGCCCGGCGGCGCGCGCGGAGCTCAAGACCGGTGACGTGGTGCTGGAAGTGGCGGGCGAGACGGTCGCGACGCTCGGGGACTTCTACCACAAGGTCTGGTCGTTGGGGCCGGCGGGCGTCGAGGTGCCGCTTACGCTCTATCGCGACGGCGTCACCTTCGAGGTGGAGGTGAATTCATCGGATCGCGGCAAGTTTTTGAAGACGCCGCGGATGCATTGAAGCGGCGGCGTCACGCCTGCACTTCGGCCTCAAACGAAGCCCTTCGAATCGAAGCATGTGTTGCGTTCCCCGCGCGCGGCGCAGCACGTCAGTGGTGCGCCGCAGACGCGGGGTCCCGGTTTGCTTTAATCAACCGGGGTCCCGGGTCTGCAGCGCGTCATTTCATGCCGCGCTGCGCCCGGCACGCCAGGCCATAAGCGTGGCGAGTATCATGGCAACTCTTCAATCGCGTCGACGCGGCTGGGATAGAAGCAAAGGTAGCCGCCGATATCCTTCACCGCCGGATAAGGCTGCTGATAGCTCCACACCGCGTTTTCGGCGTTGCGGCCGCCGGCGACAATCGAGAAATAGCTGGCGTCGCCTTTGTACGGGCAATGGCTGTGGTGGTCGGTGCCCTCGAGCAGCGTCATGTCGACGTCGACGCGCGGGATGTATTGCGCTGGCGGATAGCCGGCCTCGCGCAAGGTGAGCGCGCGCTTGCTGTCGGCGATCACTTGGCCCGCGAAGACGACGCGCACGCGCTTGCCGTTGGGCGCGATGGTGATGGGGTGGTCGGGGCCGGGTTCCTTCATGGCGTATCGTCCGGGTTCTGGCTGCGGGGCGCCTCGATTTAACGAATCGGAAACTATCGCGCGCGGGCCGCCCGATTGAGGGCCAACGCGCCGCCGTTGCGCAGGTTCGCATGGATTCGAAGTACGTTGTTAGGGAATTCGCAGGGCCTCTCGCCTACCGTTACCTGGCCGCATGTAACGGGTACCGGGCTCAAAACCCATGCAACACAGTGCCGTCGAGAGCATGATCCAGGGGCTCAATATCCTGGTGGTCGATAGCAACGCCTATATGCGCAAGCTCACGCGGCTGATGCTGACCAACCTCGGTGCCAAGTCGGTATTCGAGGCGGTGGACGGCCTGGCGGCGCTGGAGACCATCCGCACCTGCGACCCCGACGTCATGCTGCTCGACTGGGACATGCCCATCCTCGACGGGATGGAGGTGATCCGTATCGTGCGCTCGCCGGGGGTGTTCCCGCGCCCGAACTTGCCGATCATCATGCTCACCGACCGCGGCCATCGGTTGTGCGTGATGGAGGCCCTGCGCGCCGGCGTGCACGAATTCCTGCTCAAGCCGACCTCGCCCAAGCTGCTGCGCCAGCGCCTGATGTCGATCCTGGTCAAGCCGCGGGCGATGGTCAAACTCGGCGATTTCTACGTGCCGGAGCCGCGCCACATCCCGGTGGCGAGTGAACTCGCCCGCCTGTCCTGAGAGAAAAAAGCCGCGTCCGGCGCCGTCAGCCCCGCTTTACCAGATCGCGGCCGATGATGATCTGCTGGATCTGGGTCGTGCCCTCGTAAAGGCGCAATAAGCGAACGTCGCGGTAGAACCGCTCGACCGGGTATTCGTTGATGTAGCCGGATCCGCCGTGTATCTGCACGCCGCGGTCGGCAACGCGCCCGGCCATTTCGGTGCAAAAAAGCTTGCAGCAAGACGCGCGCATGCTGACGTCCGGATCGCTCGTTCCGGCGGGCTTGTCATCGAACCGGCGCGCGCAATCCTGCACCATCGTCCAGCCGGCATAGAGTTCCGCCTGGCTGTCCGCGAGCATCTGCTGAATGAGCTGAAACTCGCCGATGCGCTTGCCGAACTGCTTGCGCTCGCGCGCATAGGCCACGGAGTCGTCGAGGATCCGCTGGGCCATGCCGCAGGCCACCGCCGAAATGTGCAGGCGCCCGCGGTCGAGCACCTTCATCGCCGTCTTGAAACCGTGGCCCGGCTTTCCGCCGATAATATTGGCCGCGGGCACGCGAACGTTGTCCAGGATCACGTCGCAGGTCTTGGTGCCGCGCTGCCCCATCTTCTTGTCGGGCTTGCCCAGCGTGAGGCCGGGCCGGTCGGCGGGTACGATGAACGCCGTGATGCCGCCGGCCCCCGGCCCCTCGGTGCGGGCCATCAACGTGAACGCGCCGGCGCGCGGCGCGTTGGTGATGAACCGCTTCGATCCATTGAGCACGTAATCGTCGCCATCGCGCTCGCCGCGTGTCTTGATCGAAGCGGAATCGGATCCGGCGTCCGGTTCCGTCAACGCAAAGGACATGATGAGCTCGCCGCTCGCGACACGCGGCAGGTAGACGCGCTTTTGCTCTTGCGTGCCGTCGATCAGGATGCCTTGCGACCCGATGCCGACATTGGTGCCGAATACCGACCGGAAGGCGAGGGCCGTCCGGCCGACGTCATGGGCGACGCGGACTTCCTGGCTCATCGACAGGCCGATTCCGCCATATTCCTCCGGGATCGACAAGCCGAACAGGCCGAGTTCCTTCATCTCCCGAACGATCTCGTCGGGGACTTCGTCGTTCGCCTCGACGGCGTTCTCGGCCGGCACGAGCCGTTCGCGCACGAACCGGCGCACCGTTTCGAGCAGGATTTCGAAGGAGTCGGCGTCAACAGCCATGACGATGGTCCTCGTCGCGTTCGATTGATGATCCCCGGCGCGGATGGGCGCTCTTCCCCCGCCCATCGCAATGCCGGTCGCGCGCGTTCGCGGATTGCGCCAAGACGCGCGCCTACAATTCTCCCTGCCGCAACATCTCGCGCAACCTGAATTTCTGGATCTTGCCGGACGGCGTCGCCGGCATCGCGTCGAGGATGACGAGCTTTTCCGGAATGTACTGGATCGCCAGCTTCTGGGCTTTCAGAAAGTCGGACGCGCTCGCCAGATCGATCGTCGCGCCCGGCTTCGGCACGACGACGGCGCACGCGCGCTCGCCAAGCCGCTCGTCCGGATAGGCGACGATCGCCACCTGCCCGACGGCGGGATGCTTGTAGAGCAGCGATTCGATTTCCACGACCGGAATGTTTTCGCCGCCGCGGATGATGATGTCCTTGCTGCGGCCGCTGATGCGGATGTAGCCGTTCGAATCCATCGAGGCCAGGTCGCCGGTGTCGAACCAACCCTCCGCGTCGACCGCGTTCCATTGCGGGCGCTTGAGATATCCGCCGAAGTTCGAGCACGCGCGCACGAGGAGCTTGCCGACCTCGCCCGACGGCAACGGCGCTCCCACCGGATCGACCACTTTGAGTTCGACCCCGGGCAGCGCGCAGCCGTCCGTCGTGAAGGCCAGACGGTCATCGTCATCGAGCTTGATCAGCGTGACCGCGCCGTTCTCCGTCATGCCCCAGGCCGAGACGATCTTGGCGCCCAGTCCGGCGCGCGCCTGTTCCACGAGCGGCCCCGGGATCGGGGCGCCGGCGCACAGGAAGGTCCTGAGGCTCGGAACGCTCTTGCCGCTTTCCGTCACGACACGCGTGAGATCGGTCAGGAACGGTGTCGACGCCATGGTGAAGGAGGCGTTCTCGGCGCGGACGAGATCGACGGCCTTCGCCGGATCCCAGATGTCCTGAAGTACCGCGCTCGCCTTCAGCATGATCGGCATCATCAGGCCGTACATGAAGCCGGTCTGGTGCGCCATCGGCGAGGCCATCAGGACCACGTCGTCCGCCCCCAATCGCAGCCGCTGCGCGTAGGGAATGATGTTGGCCATCAGCGTGTTGGCCGAATGCATGACGCCCTTGGGCTCGCCGGTCGTGCCCGAGGTATAGATCAGCTGCGTGATGTCGTCGGGACCGGGCCGGCTTTGCGTCAGGATGGCGGCGGCATCGGGTTCCTTTTCCCATTCGGGCGCCGTCAACAGCGCGTCGAAATCATCCGCGCCGCCGCCGCCGACCACGGCGATCCGCTTGAGGGACGGCAGCGTCGGCTGGATGGAACGCGCCATGGCCTCGTAATCGAAGTTGCGGAAGGACTTCGGGACGACCAGAATCTTCGCCTCGCCATGCTTGAGCATGAACGAGAGCTCGCGTTCCCGGAAAATTGTCATCAATGGGTTGAGCACGGCGCCGATGCGCGAGCAGGCAAGATAGAGCACCGTGAACTGCCACCCGTTGGGCAGCTGTATGGCGACGACATCGTCACGCCCGACGCCGAGCCGCGAAAGCCCGACGGCGACACGGTCCGCGAGGTTGGCGAGCTCGCGATAGGTGAACCGGCGGATATCGCCGCTTTCGACCCTGAATGCCGTCAGCGCGATCTTGTCCGGGCATTCGGCGACGCATGCGTCGAGATCCTGATTGATCGTCCGGTCGTGCCAGTAACCGCGCGCGATACTTTCCGCCCGGCGGGCCGGCAGCAGGATGGCGTCGAATTTCATGTTTCTCTCCCCTCTTTATGTTTTTCATTGCAATCAGGCTGGAACGGCGCTTCGGCCCGCGCGCCCGCGGGCGATAATGGTCTTCATGATCTGCTCCGTGCCATCGCCGATCTGGAAGCCGAGCACGTCGCGCAGCCGCTGTTCCATGACGCCCCGGTCGTAGCCGCCGTGGCCGTGTGTGAGCAGGCACCGATGCACCGCGTCGTAGGCGAGCTTCGGCGCCCACCATTTGCACATGGCGGCTTCCGTGCTGTGCGGCGCGCCCCTGTCCTTCAGCCACAGCGCCTGCAGGCAGAGCAGCCGCGCCGCCTCGACCTGCGTGTCGAGATCGGCGAGCGGATGCGATACGCCCTGATGGGCGGCGAGCGGCTTGCCGAAGGATTGGCGCTGCGCGACGTAGCCCCAAGTCTCCTCGAGGGCCGCGCGCGCGACGGCGAGAACCTGCAAGCCGATCAATGCGCGTGAGAAATCGAACCCTTGCATGACCTGAACGAAGCCCTTGTTCTCGTCGCCAAGCCGGTGCGACGCGGGAACGCGGACGTTCTCGAAGAAGATCGAGCCGCGCCCGATCGCGCGCTGGCCATGGCAGTCAAAGCGGCTGCGGGTGATGCCGGGCAGATCCATGGGAATGAGCAGCGCCGTCACGCCGTGCGGGCCGGCTTCCGCCGGTCCGGTGCGCCCGAATACGACCGCCGCATCCGCCTGATCCGCCGCGGAAATCGACGTCTTCTCGCCGTCGACCACATAGTGGTCGCCGTCGCGCGCGACCCGCAGGCGTAGATTTCCCGCGTCGGAGCCGCCGCGTGGCTCCGTCAGGGCGATGGCCAGCAGCGCTTCGCCACGGGTCAGCCGCGTCAGCCACGGCTTTGCGATTTCGGGCGTGCCATGATGCGATAATATCTGCCCGGTCAGCGACGCGAGCAGATTGATATAAGACATGCTGAGGTCGGCCCGCGCGATCTCCTCATGGATCACGCCCGCCGCCAGGCAGCTCATACCGAGCCCGCCGGCCTCTTCCGGGAGTTCGGGCGCGATGAAACCCATTTCGCCCATCGCCTTCATCAGGCCGCGATCGAGGACGCGGGTCTTGTCGCGCTCCAGGAAGCCGGGCGCGATCCGGTCCGTCGCGAACCGTCTGGCCTGATCGCCCAGCGCAATAAGATCGTCGTCCAAATACGGGTTCACGCGTCAATCTCCCGGCGATGAGGTGATTGCTCGTCCCCGCGGCACGCGGCGTCATGGCGCCGCGTGGCCGCGTGCAATCGTCATTTCAGGTATTTGCGGAATTCGGGCTTTCGCTTTTCCCTGAGCGCCGCGACGCCTTCGCGCGATTCCTCGGTGTCGTAGTAGAGCTTGAGCGCGTACATGCCCATTCCGGCGATGCCCGCCTGATGCGCCGTATCCATGTTGAAGCTGCGCTTGGCGATAGCGATGGCCGTCGGGCTACGTTGGCAAATCTCTTCGCCCCATTTCTGCACTTCGGCATCGAGCTGATCGTGCGGCACGCAGACATTGGCGAGGCCCATGGCAACGGCTTCCTCGGCGGAATAGCGGCGGCACATGTACCAGATTTCGCGCGCCTTCTTTTCGCCGACGACGCGCGCGAGAAAGGCGGTGCCGTAGCCCGGGTCGACCGAACCCATGGTCGGGCCGACCTGGCCGAAAATCGCCTTTTCCGAACAAATCGTGAGATCGCAGATGGTGGCGAGAACGTTGCCGCCGCCTATGGCGTAGCCCTGCACCCGCGCGATCACCGGCTTCGGCACGTCGCGGATCGCCGCATGCAGTTCCTCCATCGGCAGGCCGATGGTGCCGCGGCCGTCGTAGCTTCCGTCGTGGGCGACCTGGTCGCCGCCGGTGCAGAAGGCGCGCTCGCCGGCGCCGGCAAGAACGATTGCACCGACGTCTTTGTCGTAGCCGGCCTTGTACAGCGCCTTGATCAGTTCATCGCAGGTCGTGCCGCGAAAAGCGTTCATCTTTTCCGGGCGGTTTATCGTGATCCAGGCAACGCCGTTGCGTACCTCGTAGATCAGGTCTTCAAATTGCATAAGCCGTTTCCTCCGTTTGTCCGTGCGATTAGCCGTTCATCGTGAGACCGCCAGAAACGCTGAGCACCTGACCGGTCACGTAGGATGCGTCATCGCTGGCGAAGAACAGGATCGCCCCCGGCAGGTCCTCCGGCTGGCCGATGCGGCCGAGCGGGATGGAGCGCGTAAAGGCTTCCACCAGTTTCTCGGGGTTGCCGGCCCCTTCCTTGTATTCGGCAAACAGCGCGGTGTCGGTCGGGCCGGGACAGACGACGTTTACGGTAATGCCGTGGCGCGCATGTTCCCGGGCAATCGTCTTGGAAAAGGCTACGAGGCCCCCCTTGCAGGCGGCGTAGACGGCCTCTCCCGACGAGCCGACGCGGGCCGCGTCGGAAGCGATATTGACGATCCGGCCGGATTTGCGGGCGACCATGCCGGGCAGGATGGCGTGGTGCATGTGGAGCGCGCCGGTCAAATTGACGGCGATCAATTTGTCCCATTGCGCGGGCTCCGTCTTGGTGAAGAGGCGAAAGATGTCCCAGCCGGCGTTGTTCACCAGGACGTCGATGCGCTGAAACCGATCTTCGGTCGCGGCAACGGCGGCGTCGACGCTCGCCCGGTTGGTGATGTCGCAGGAAAAGGCTTCGGCGACGCCGCCCAACTCGCGAACGGCGGAAGCGACCTTTTGGGCGGCGTCGAGATTGAGGTCAAAGACCGCAACCTGGGCGCCTTCCTCGCCAAGTCGACGGCACGTGGCGCCGCCGATGCCGCCGCCGCCGCCGGTGACGACGACAGTCTTGTTCGCAAACCGCTTCATGCTGCTTATCCCCATTCTCGTCGGTCCGATTGCGGCTCTGGACGTTTCCGATCATATTTTTGTAGCCCAGATACATATGCCAATATATTGTCATAATACAGCATGTCCGAAAACCAGGCAAGAAGCAGTCAGATGGCGAGAGCCGACAAAAGACCCCGCAAGATGGATGGCGCCAGGATCGAAATGGCCAACAGGTTGTTTTTCAAATTGTATCAATGCGCCAACATGTTGCACAAAACTGGCTCCCGCGCGGTCGAGGCGGAGGGGCTCACCACGCAACAATGGGCCGTGCTGGGCGCGCTCTCGCGGCCGGTTGCGCAGGATGGCATGAGCATCGGCGAGCTTGCGCGCTATCTGATGGTCAGCCGGCAGAACCTTGCCGGCGTCATCGGTCGCATGGAGCGCGACGGGCATGTCGCCGTGACGTCGGATACGCGCGACCGCCGTTCACGGCTCGTGAAAATGACCGCGTCCGGGCGTCACGTGTGGCAGGTGCTGGCGCGGCCCAAGATTCACGCGTACTACGAACAGGTCCTGGCGGACTTTTCGATCAACGACACGGCGCACATGCTGCATTACCTGCTCAAGATTCTCGAGAATATGCAGAGAGTGGACACGGGCGCGGCAAGCGAACAACCTTGACGAGGCGCGGCGTCAATTCAATCGACGGAACCGTGGCCCGGTCGCATCGGATACCGCGCGTCCGAGCTTCACAATGTTGATCGCCGCATCACGATGTCGCGCGCCCGCCGGACGGCGCTCTTGCGCGCAGGTTCAGGGTCTGGGTCGGCAGGGCCGCGGCGGCGGTGCGGTTCTCGCGTTTCCGGGCGGCGAACCGGTTGTTGAGGTCGCCTGGAAACGCGCCAGGAGGTAACCCGCTCCCGCTCGCAAGCGGCACGGCAAGCCCGGCCGGCCCTGAATCCAAGTATTTGATCTTCCGAGATAAAATGGCGCGCCCGAGAGGATTCGAACCTCTGACCTTTGCCTTCGGAGGGCAACGCTCTATCCAGCTGAGCTACGGGCGCGTTGCCGCCTAGATAGACGATCGCGCGGCCACCGGCAACGCCCTACCACCCGCGCCGGCAGGTCATTCTGAGCCCGCCGTTATTGCGTTTTTGTAGTTCATAGGCGCGCAAATCCCCTTTGCAGCCGAATCCGAATCCCTTAAGTGCTGACGTTCCGCGCATGGTGCGCTTCTAAGGAGTTAATTCGATGGCAAAAGCCGCCGCGACCAAGCCCACGGCCAGCAAGCCGGTGACCACTCGCCAGCTCGCCGCCGCGCTCTCGGAACAGCACGAACTGACCAAGAAGCAGGGCCTGGAGATGATGGAAGATCTCATCGCCATGATCACCAAGCATTTGAAGAAGGGCGAACGGGTGAAGATCTCCGGTCTCGGCATCCTGCAGGTGCGCAAGCGCGCCGCCCGCATGGGCCGCAACCCCGCCACCGGCGAGGCGATCAAGATCAAGGCCAGCAAGAAGGTCGCCTTCCGCGCCGCCAAGGATCTGAAGGAAGCGATCTGACCGCGGTCGCGGTTCACTTCCAGGCTTGCAAAACCCCGCCGGGCGCCGGCGGGGTTTTTGTCTTTCAGTCCTCCGGCACCGCGCTTGCGCCGGGTCCAAGCGGGCGCTGCATCAGCACGGAATCGAGCCAGCGGCCGAACTTGAAGCCGACATTCTTGAACGTGCCGACATATTGGAATCCGAGCGCCGCGTGCAGCGCGATCGAAGCCGTGTTGCCGCTGTCGCCGATCACGCCGATCATCTGGCGGAAGCCTTGCGCCTCGGCCGCCTCGATGAGCGCGGCAAGCAACACGCGGCCGATGCCGCGCCGCTGGCTTTCGGGCGCGATGTAGACGGAGTCTTCCAGCGTGAAGCGGTAGCCGGGCCGCCCGTGATAGGGCCCCGCATAGGCATAGCCGGCCACGGCGCCATCCAGCTCGGCCACGAAGTAGGGCAGGTCCTTGGCGAGCAGCGCCTGCATGCGGCGCGTCATCTCGGCCTCGTCCGGCGGCTGGTATTCGAACGAGGCGGTGCCCTGCGCAACCGCGTGGGCGTAAATGCGGGTAATGGCGGGAATGTCGGTGAGGGCGGCGGGGCGGATGGAGGGGCTCATGCGGCGCTTATATTAGCAAAACAAAAACGCCCGGGCACGAGGCCCGGGCGCTTGTCTGGTCCACTCTCTTAAGGGGCGCGGCTTGGCGCCGGTCGCCCATCGGCGCGTTAGCGCCGGTCGCCCATGAAGCGCAGCATGAACAGGAACAGGTTGATGAAGTCGAGGTAGAGCGTCAGCGCGCCCATCACCGCCTTGCGGCCCATGACGGTGCCGTCGTCGTTGGCGCTGTACATCTCCTTGATCTTCTGGGTGTCCCACGCGGTCAGCCCGGCGAAGATCAGCACGCCGATCGCCGAGATGGCGAAGTCGAGCCCGGTGCTCTTCAGGAAGATGTTGACCACCATCGCCAGGATCAGCCCGAACAGGCCCATGATCAGGAACGACCCGATGGGCGAGAGATCGCGCTGCGTCGTGTAGCCGTAGAGGCTCAACGCGCCGAACGAGGCCGCGGAGATGAAGAAGGTGCGGGTGATCGACGCGCCGGTGTAGGTCAGGAAGATCGACGACAGCATGACGCCGAGCAGGGCGGCATAGACCATGAACAGCCCGAGCGCCGTCGAGGGCTGCAGGTGGCCGATTCTGAAGCTCAGGAAGAACACCATGCCGAGCGTGCCGAGGAACAGCACGATCATCAGCGGGCCGCCGTAGATCGCGTGGCCGAACGAGGTCAGCGCGAGCTGGCCGGCGGCGTTGGTCTGCACCGCGGCGCTGAAGGTGAGCCAGGCGGCGACGCCCGTCAAAGCGACGCCGGCGGCCATGTAGTTGTAGATGCGAAGCATGTAGGCGCGCAGGCCTGCATCGATCGCGGCAGCCTGGCCGGCGCCATAGGCCGGGCGGGCGGCATAGTTACGGTCGTAGTCCGACATCGAAGTTCCCTCTCTTGTGTCCGGCCGGAGCCGGGCATTTGTCCGGCCCTCGCGGCCGGTCATGACGCGCCGGGGAAAGCCGTCGCGTCCGTGTTCCAAATCTAAGGTGTTCGAAGTGTCCGCGCCAGATATGGCCCGATCATGACCGGTCTTTGTTGCCAAAGCTTAACCCGGAAGCGCGGCCAATATAGCCGAATCCGGCCGCCCGCGTCACGAAACGCCCGCTACGCGGCGGAATGTCGCGAAATCTAAAGATTCCTTAACACGCGCGCCGGCTTCTGGCCGAGCGCCGAGAAGGTGCCGGCAAGCCCCAGGACAACCGTCACCGCCACCGCGCCGCCGGCGGCGATAAGCGCCGGTCCGGGCAGCCAGGCAAACGGCAGGTGCATCAATTGGGCGACGATCAGCCAGGCCGCCAGCGAGCCGCTCAAGCCCCCGAACACGGCGGTGGCGGCGCCGAGCATGGCGTATTCGAGCGCGTAGGCGCCGAGCAGGCGGGCACGGGTGGCGCCCAGCGTCTTCAGGATCACCGCGTCGTAGACCCGGTGGCGGTGGCCGGCGGCCAGCGCCCCGCCGAGCACCAGCGCCGCTGACAATAATGTGATCGCGCTGGCGCCGCGGATCGCCAGCATCAGGTTGCCCACGATCTTGCCGATGGCGTCGAGCGCTTCCTTCACCGGCACGGCGGTGACCATGGGGTAGGCCTTGGCCGCCGCGCGCAGCACCTGGCCTTCCTGTGCCGCGCTGCCGCCGTCGGGCAAAGTGAGGGTGGCGATGTGGGTGTGCGGTGCGCCGCGGAAGGTATTGGGCGAAAACACCATGACGAAGTTGATGCTCAGGCTCTGCCAGTCGACGCGGCGCAGGCTGGCGACCCGCGCGGTGATGTTGCGCCCCAGCACGTTGACGGTGACCGGCTCGCCGAGCTTCAGCCCCAGCCCCTCCGCGATGTGCTGCTCGAAGGAGACGAGCGGCGGACCGTCATAGCCCTTCTTCCACCACTGGCCGGCGACGACGCGCGAGCCCTTGGGCACCTTGTCGGCGTAGGTGACGCCGCGGTCGCTCTGCAGCACCCAGGCCGCGTCCTCCTTCGGCTTGAGCTTGTCGGCGGGGATGCCGTTCACCGACACGATGCGCCCGCGCAGCATGGGCACGTCTTCGAGCTTGGCGGCGGGCGCCTGTTTTTCCAGGAATGCGGTGAATTGCGGCGCCTGCGTCGACGGGATGTCGAGGAAATAGAACGACGGCGCCTTGGCCGGCAGTTCGTGGGTGAACTGCCGGGTCAGGTTGCCGTCGATCTCGAACACGGTGACGAGCAGGGCGATGCCAAGCCCGAGCGACAGCACAATGCTCGGCGTCAGCGCGCCGGGGCGGTGGATGTTGGCGACCGCCATGCGCAAGGACGTCGCGCGCGCGTGCGGGGCGCGGCGCGCCAGCGCCATCACCAGCCAGGCGACGCCGCGCAGCAGCACGAACACCGCGGCGGCGGTGCCGACATAGACGATGGCAACCTTGCGGTCATAGGCGAGCAGCACGGCGAGCGCGGCCAGCACCAGCCCGGCGACTGCGGTCAGCGCCATGTAGGTGAGACGCGGCCGGCGCGTCTGCGGCGTCACCTCGTCGCGGAACAGTTCGCCCACCGGTACGTCATGGGCGCGGCCCAATGGCCAGAGCGCGAAGGCCAACGCCGTGAGCAGGCCGTAGAGCAACGCCAACGCCAGATCGCCCGGAAACAGCGCCGGTTCGATGGGCAGCGGAATGATGGCCTTGAACATCCACGACACCGCGAACGGCATCACGGCGCCGAGCGCCACGCCGATCAACCCGCCGGCCAGTGCCAGCAGCAAGACTTGCGTGAGGTAGATCGAAAACACGCGGCCGCCGCCGGCGCCGAGCGCCTTCAGCGTGGCGATGGTCTCGCGCCTGCGGTCGAGATGGCTCTTCACCGCGTTGCCGACCCCGACACCGCCGACCAGCAGCGCGGTGAGGCCGACGATGGTGAGGAACTGGGTGAAGCGCTCGACGTTGCGCTGCAGGCGCGGCGACGCCTTGGTGCGGGTGCGGATGCCCCAGCCGGCTTGCGGCAGTTGCGCCTTGGCGCTGTCCACCACCGCCTGCACCGCGGCGGCGCTGTCGTGGCCTGGCGGCAATCGCAGTTTGTAATGCCAGTGGACGAGACTGCCCGGCTGCACCAGGCCAGTCGCTTTGAGCGCCGCTTGGCTGACCATGAGCCGCGGGCCGAAGCCGATGCCGGTGGCGAGCTTGTCGGGCTCGCTGGTGAGCGCCGCCTGGATCTTGAGCTTGGCGTTGCCGACGGTGACCTCGGCGCCCGGCTTGATGTTGAGCCGCGCCAGCAGCGTCGGATCGGCCACGGCGCCGTAGACGCCGTTCTGCTCGGCAAGCGCGCTATCGAGGTTGCCTGCGGGATCGAGCTTGACCGCGCCGAACAGCGGATAGGCGTTGTCGACCGCCTTGAGTTCAACGAGCGTTGCCTGGCCGTTGGCGGTGCGCGCCATGGCGCGCAAGCTGGCGTCGCGCGACACGGTGCCCCGGCGTTCGAGGAACGCAAGCTCCGCCGGCTTCGCTTCGCGCTGGATGAGAGAGAAGGCGAGATCGCCGCCCAGGATCACCTGGCCCTCGCGCGCGAGGCCGTCGTTGAGGCTGGCGGCCAGCGAGCCGACGCCGGCGATCGCCATGCAGCCGAGCGCGATGCAGGCGAGGAAGACGTAGAAACCGCGCAAGCCTCCGCGCAATTCGCGGAATGCGAAGCGCAGCGGCAGCCGCCAGCCGTTTGCCGAGGTTGGCGCAGAAGCAGCGATGCTCACGGCACGCCCACGCTGTCGATATGGCCGGAACGCAAACGCGCCACCCGCTGGCAGCGCGCGGCGAGCGCATTGTCGTGGGTCACCAGCACCAGCGTCGTGCCGCGCCGCATCTGGCCGGCGAACAACAGGTCGATGACCTGCTGGCCGGTGTCCTCGTCGAGATTGCCGGTGGGCTCGTCGGCGACGACGATGGCCGGGTTGGGCGCGAGGGCGCGGGCAATGGCCACCCGCTGCTGTTCGCCGCCGGAAAGCTGCGCCGGATAGTGCCCGAGCCGTTCGCCGAGGCCGACCGCGGTCAGTTCCTCGCGGGCGCGCGCCTGCGCGTCGGCCGCGCCGGCGAGTTCCAGCGGCACCGCCACGTTTTCCAGCGCCGTCATGGTCGGGATCAGGTGGAAGGACTGGAACACGATGCCCACATGGCGGCCACGGAAGCGGGCGAGCGCGTCCTCGTCGAGCTTGGTCAGCTCCTCGCCGGCGACGGTCACGGTGCCGCTGTCGGGCCGTTCCAGGCCGGCCATGACCATCAGCAGGGTCGATTTGCCGGAGCCGGAGGGCCCCACCAGGCCAAACGCCTCGGCGCGCCCTATATTGAGGTCGATGTCCTTGAGGACATGGACCCGGGCGGCGTCATGACCGAGGGAAAGATTGACATCGGCGACTGCAATGGCAGGTGTCGCTTCGGAAGGAGCTTTCATGGGGCCTCGAAGGTCACGATCAGGATCATATGGGCGGAAGGCCCCCGGGTTCCAATGGCGATTGGTCCTGCTGGCCGTTCTTTGCGCCTTCCTGATGGCGCCGCAGTTGCGTGCCGCCACGCCGCTCAAGATCGTGGCGCTGGGGGATTTGCTCACCGCCGGCTATGGCCTGCCGGGCGACCAGGCCTTTCCGGCCCGCTTGCAGAAGGCGCTTCGCACCAAGGGCTACGACGTCACCATCGTCAACGCCGGGGTCTCCGGCGACACCACCACCGCAGGGCTCGACCGGCTGGCGTGGTCGGTGCCCAAGGATACCGACGGGGTGATTCTCGAACTAGGCGCCAATGACGCGCTGCGCGGCGTCGACCCCAAGGTCACCAAGGCGACGCTGGAAAAGATCCTCGACGCGCTCGCCAAACGCCACATCCCGGTGCTGCTCGCCGGCATGCAATCGCCGCGCAACATGGGGCCCGACTACGTCGAAGAGGTTCGATGCCATCTATCCGGCGCTTGCCGCGCACCACGATGTCGTTTTTTATCCGTTCTTCCTCGCTGGGGTCGCCGCCGACCCCAAGCTGAACCAGGCCGACGGCATGCACCCCAACCCGCAAGGCGTCGATATCATCGTGCAGCGCATGCTGCCGAGCGTTGAAAAGCTGATCGCCCGCGCGAAACAAGCGCGCGCAGACTGATCGCGCGTGATCCCGAAAAAGCCGGTCCCCGACTTGATCGGGGATGGGAGCCGGTTTTCGGACAAGATCACGCGCAAACACAAAGTCCAATTGCCATGCCCCGTCTGTTCACTGGCGTCGAGATACCGCCCGACATCGTCGCGGTGCTTGCCAGCCTGCGCGGCGGGCTGCCGGGCGCGCGCTGGATCGATCCGGAGAACTATCATCTGACGTTGCGCTTCATCGGCGACATCGACGACGCCACGGCGCGCGAGGTCGCGTCCGTGCTCGGGCGCGTGAAGCGCGGGCCTTTCGAGCTGCACCTGGAGGGCTTGAGTTCGTTCGGCGGCCGCAAGCCGCGCGCGGTGGTGGCGAACGTGGCGCCAGCGCCGGCGCTGATGGAGGCGCAGGCCGAGCAGGAACGGCTGTTCCAGCGCATCGGCCTGGCGCCGGAGGGGCGCAAATACATCCCCCACGTCACGCTGGCGCGCCTGCGCGCGTCGTCCAGCCGGGATGTGGCGGACTATCTCGCCATGCGCGGATTCTTCCGCACCGCCGCCTTTCCGGTCACGCGCCTGGTGCTGTTTTCCTCGCGCGATTCCGTCGGCGGCGGGCCATATGTGGTGGAGGCGGCGTATCCGCTTTCGTCGTAGGCATCATTCCGGGCTCACGCGCTGGCGCGCGTGCCCTGGAATGACAGGAACAACTAAGCCGCGCGCAGGAAGCGCTCCTGCATGGCGAGCATTGCTGAGGCGACACCCTGGCCGTCGGCCATCCATTCGCGCATCAGCGACAGCCCGGTGAAGCGCGGTGGATCGACCTCGCCGACCACGCTGCCGAAATCGAACTTGAGCTGGGCGTCGAACTTGCGCGCCAGTTGCTGCATGCGCCGGTTGTCGGCGAGGCATTGCATGTGCAGCGCACGGACTGCCGCGATTGCGCGCGCTCAGCAGCGTGCGCTCGAGCAATGCGCTGCCGATCCCGTGACTCTGCCAGGGCTTTTCGATGGAGAAGGCGGCTTCCGCCGCGCGCGAAAACATCGGGCCGATGTGGCGCAGCTCGGCGGCGCCGCGCAGCGTGCCGTCGACGAAAAAGCCATGCACCACCGCGTCGACGCCCTGGGCGGTGGCGGCGTGGGTCGCGATCGCCTGGTCCGACATCGCGCCGGAGAAGCGGGTGTGCCGGCTGTCCTGGTCGAGGCGCAGGAGGTGGTCGCGGTAGGCGTCGGTCTCGCCGACCCACAGTTTGCGGATGAGGCCGCCGTCGGGCAAAAGCTCGTTCATTGTCGGGGTCTCCAATTCTTCTTTTTCGAGTTCTTCGACCCTGCCGAGTGCGTGTTCCCTAGCCTCCGCCGGGGCCGAATCGGGCCCTGGCGCCGCTCATACCTATATGACGCGCTGCAATAAAACAGTGACCGGCGGCCTGTTCCCAGGGAAGCCTCCCACGCTGAAAATGCATAGCTAACAATAATTTAAGTTCACAAGGCCGCAGCTTCAGGTTGCGCCTCCGCTGATGTCGCACCGCAATATAGAGGCGCCCGGGGCGCCTGCCGCCGGATCGCATCGCCGGCCGGCGCGGATGACCCTTGAGCGTGAGCCGGAAAAGTGGGAACCGGTCTTCGGCTTGGCTCTTGTCGTCGGCCAGCAGCCTTCCGTCCCGCCCGTCCCCGGTGCCGATGTCCGAATCCTTCAGCACGCGCTACGAGGCCCTCGTCGCCGCCGGCAAGATCGAGGCCGATCCGGCCCAGGCGGATCTCGCGCGCCGCTTCGCCGACCTGGAACGCCGCCTCGCCGAGCACCGGCTGGCGCGCAAGTCCTCGGCGCTCGGCTGGCTGTTCGGCAAGCGCAAGAACCCGGAAGCGCCGCTCAAGGGCCTCTACATTCACGGCGAGGTCGGCCGCGGCAAGACCATGCTGATGGACCTGTTCTTCGCGGCCTCCCCGGTGCAGCGCAAGCGCCGCGCCCATTTCCACGCGTTCATGGCGGATGTGCACGAGCGTGTGCGTGTGTTCCGGCACAAGCTGAAATACGGTGAGATCAGCGGCGAAGACCCGATCCGGCTGACCGCCGATCAGATCGCCGACGAGACCTGGCTGCTCTGCTTCGACGAATTCCACATTACCGACATCGCCGACGCCATGATCCTGGGCCGGCTGTTCAAGCGGCTGTTCGAGCGCGGTGTGGCGCTGGTGGCGACTTCCAACGTCGCGCCCGACGATCTCTACAAGGACGGGCTCAACCGCGCGCTGTTCGTGCCGTTCATCCGGCTGCTGCACAAGCGCGTGGACGTCGTGCGGCTTGCCGCCCGCACCGACTACCGGCTGGAAAAATTCTCCAATGTGTCGGTCTGGTACGTCCCCGCCGATGAGGACGCCGAGGTGGCGCTCGACATGGCCTGGCAGCAGTTGACCGGGCTGCTCGACGCCGGGCCGCGCGACATCCAGCTTGCGGGGCGTGTGCTGAAGGTGCCGCAGGCGGCCATGGGCGTGGCGCGCTTCAGCTTCGGCGAATTGTGCGTGCAGCCGCTCGGCGCCAACGACTATCTGCGGCTGGCGTACGAATTCCATACGCTGATCGTCGACAACATCCCGGCGATGGATTTCCCGCAGCGCAACGAGGCCAAGCGCTTCATCATCCTGATCGACGCGCTTTACGACAACGCGGTGAAGCTGATCGCCTCGGCGGCCGCCGAACCGGACGCGCTTTATCTCGCCGAGGACGGCCATGAGGCGCACGAATTCAAGCGCACCGCCTCGCGGCTGATCGAGATGCGTTCGGAAAGTTATCTGGCGCTGCCGCACGGTTCGCGCTCGGGCGCCGACAGCGGTGACAGCGGCGGCATTGTCGAGACCTGATGCCGGAACGGCCGGCCTCGGTTAGGATTGTGCGGGGTGCTTTTGGAGTTTGCCATGTCCGATTCCTCGAAGCCCGATCCTTCGAAGCCCGATCCTTCCGGCTCGCAACCTTCGCCGTCGCGCCGGCGCGTGCGCCCGCACTGCGCCATTTGCGGCAAGGAAGCCCGCGTACCGGTGCGCTTCGGGACGGTGCGCCCGGCGATCGCCGCCATGGTCGCCGCCGATCATCCCGACCTGACGCCGGACGATCTGGTCTGCGCCCGCCATCTCAGTGACTACCGCACCCGCTATGTCGAGAGTTTGCTCGAGCACGAGCGCGGCGAGATCTCCGAGCTGGACCGCCAGGTGGTGGAAAGCCTCGCGCGTGAAGAGACGGTCAGCCGCGACGTGGAAAAGGCATGGGAAAAGCACCGCACCGCCGGCGAAGTGGTGGCCGACGCGGTCGCCGATTTCGGCGGCAGCTGGAGATTCATCAGCATCTTCTTCGCCGTGCTGGTGGTGTGGATGGGCTACAACGTCTGGGCCGCGACCCGCGACGTCTTCGATCCCTATCCCTTCATCCTGCTCAACCTGGTGCTGTCATGTCTCGCCGCCATCCAGGCGCCGATCATCATGATGAGCCAGAACCGGCAGGAGGATAAGGATCGTTTGCGCTCGCAGAACGACTACCGGGTCAATCTCAAGGCGGAGCTGGAAATTCGCTATTTGCACGAAAAGATCGACCACCTGATCAACCGGCAATGGGAGCGGCTGGCTGAGATCCAGCAGATTCAGCTTGAGATCATGCAGGATATGGCCCAGCGCAAACGCTGAGCGTAGCGCATGCCTAAGGCGCCATGCCCCCTAAAGCGCCATGCCGGCGACGTTGCGCGCGAGCGCGGCCATGCGCTGCGACATGGCGCTGTCGCCGTCGCTCAACGGATCGATCACGGTGAAATGGTTGGCGCCGGGAACTTCCGTGTAGTGGATATCGGTCGGGCCCTGGCGCCAGGCTTCGGCGACGGTGCGGCTCTGCTGCACGAAGGCGTCCAGTTCCCCGCCGCCGACGACGACGTCGAGGCTGCGCCCGGGCGGCACGTTCCAGAACAGCGGCGAGCAGGCGCGCGCCGTCTTCTCGTCCAGCTTGAGGTCATCGTTGAGGGAAAGCGGCAGAAGCGGCGCCAGGTCGAACACGCCGGAGATCGCGTAAGCCGCCGGCACCAGGTCGGCGGGCACATCGGGGGCAAGCGTCTTCCAGTCGGTCGCCAGCATGCAGGCGGCGAGATGGCCGCCGGCGGAATGGCCGTAGACCACGAAGCGCTTTTTGGACATGCGCCACATCCACAGGCAGGCGGCGCGCATCTGCTCGATGATGGCGGGGATCGTGACCTGCGGGCAGAGTTCGTAGCCGACGACCGCCACGGTGACGCCCTGCCCGTTGGGGCCGGCCGCCATCTGGCCGAACATTGACGGATCCAGCGAGCGCCACCAGCCGCCGTGGATGAACAGCGCGAGCGGCGCGTCGGTGGCGTCGCCTTCGGCCGGGTAGACGTCGACGGTCTGGCGCGGCGAGGGCCCGTATTTCAGGCCGAACTCGGCGCCGCGTTTGCTGGCGATGTCCCGGTAGGCGGCGGTCTCGGCGGCCCAGCGCGTGAATATCCGCTCGTGCTCGGGGACGTGGGCGCGGTTGTCGTATTGGGCTTCGAGGTCAATGGTCATTTCCGCCTCCGGATCGCGCGCGACAGTGGCGCATGGTGGAGCGAGGCGCAAGGCACGGTTCCCGGAATGACAGAGCGGGAATTCCCCGCTATTCCTGGCCCCATGAAGATCGACGGAAAACCCACGCGCACGATCTGGGTGGAGGCCGACGGCAGAAGCGTCGGCATCATCGACCAGACCCTGCTGCCGCACCGCTTCGTCAAGGTCCAGTTAAAGACGCTTGCCGACGCCGCCCACGCCATCAAGTCGATGCAGGTGCGCGGCGCGCCGCTGATCGGCGCCACCGCCGCCTACGGCGTCTGGCTGGCGTTGCAGCACGACGCCTCCGACGAAGGCCTCGACCGCGCCTACGCGACTTTGATCGAGACGCGGCCGACCGCGATCAATCTGAAATGGGCGCTCGACGAGATGATGGCGGCGGTGCGCAACCGGCCGCGCGAGGAGCGGCTCGATGCCGCCTTCCGCCGCGCCGGCGAGATTGCCGAAGAGGACGTCGCGATCAACCAGGCCATCGGCCGCAACGGCCTCAAGCTGATCGAAGCGATTGCCGCCAAGAAAAAGAATGGCGAGCGCGTCAACGTGCTCACCCATTGCAACGCCGGCTGGCTTGCCACCGTCGACTGGGGCACCGCCACCGCGCCGATCTACATGGCGCACGACAGCGGCATTCCCGTGCACGTGTTCGCCGACGAGACGCGGCCGCGCAACCAGGGCGCCTCGCTCACCGCCTGGGAGCTCAACCGTCACGGCGTGCCGCACACGGTCATTCCCGACAACACCGGCGGCCATCTGATGCAGCACGGCCTGGTCGACATCGTCATCGTCGGCACCGACCGCGTCACCGCGCAGGGCGACGTCTGCAACAAGATCGGCACGTATCTCAAGGCGCTGGCGGCAGCCGACAACGACGTGCCGTTCTATGTGGCGCTGCCGTCGCCGACCATCGACTTCACCGTCAGCGACGGCGTCAAGGAAATCCCGATCGAGGAGCGCTCGGGCGACGAAGTGGCGCTGATGACCGGCAAGACCAAGGACGGCCGCATCGAGACGGTGCGGATCGTCCCCGACGGTTCGGGCGTCGCCAATTACGCCTTCGACGTGACGCCGGCGCGGCTGGTCAGCGGGCTGATCACCGAGCGCGGCGTGTTGCAGGCGGACCGCGCCGCGCTCGCCAAGGCGTTTCCGGAGCGTGCATGATCCCGAAAAAGCCTGTCCCCGGCTTGATCGGGATGGGAACCGGTTTTCGGATCGGACGATGCGCGAACAAAAAAGTGCTAAGATACGATCATGAGCCTTGCCGCCCCCACGCCGTTGCAGGTGCCGGTCGATGGCCGCCAATCGGAGACCGCGCTCGCCATCGCGCGCGGCACCGCGCGGCTGCTGCACGCGCACGGCTTCTCGGTGGTGAGCGAACTGCCGCTGCCCTCCGGCCGCCGCGCCGATCTGGTGGCGCTCGATGCCGGCGGCACGGTCTGGATCGTCGAGGTCAAGTCGTCGGTGGCCGATTTCCGCGCCGACCAGAAATGGCCGGACTACCGCGCCCATTGCGACCGGCTGTTCTTCGCCACCCATATGGACGTGCCGTGCGAGATCTTCCCGCCCGATACCGGGCTGATCGTCGCCGACAACTTCGGCGCCGCGTTTCATTGCGAGGCGCCCGAGCACAAGCTGCCGGCCGCGACGCGCAAGGCGATGATGCTGCTGTTCGGCCGCGCGGCGGCGATGCGGCTGCAGGCGCTCAGCGATCCGAACGGGCCCTATGGGGATGTGACTTGATATCAGCCGGCATGCCGTTCGGCAGCCGGCTGCAATCAATGATATAGATTTATATTGAACAGTTCTTAAGGTTGCGCCATCCTTCCGTGCGTGGATTGGCACGGGGAGGGGATTATGGACGCTCTGCATTGGCTGATCGTGGTCGCGCTTGGCGCCGCTATGGGCCTGCTTGGTCAGGGAATGCGCGTCGTTGTCGGCTTGAAAAAAGCCAACGATAAGGCCGCGGCCAACAATAAGCCGCTGTCTGAAAGCTTCGTAGCGGCGACCTTGCTCGTGAGCTTACTGATTGGTGCAATCGCAGGCGCTCTGGCGGCTGTCGCAACCAGCAGCAAACTGACGGGGGTGATCCAGGCGCCATCGCTGCTAGCGTTGGCAGCGGCAGGTTATTCGGGCGCCGACTTCCTCGAAGGCTTTATGTCGAAGTATCTGCCGAAGCCTTAGCGCGGCGCCCGCATTTTCGATTAAGACGGTCTCCGCTAGCGTGGAGCCCTTTTGGCCAAAATCCGCTGCAAGGTGCGCCGGTGCATGTTGAGCCGGCGCGCGGTTTCCGACACGTTGCGGCCGCACAGTTCGTAGATGCGCTGGATGTGCTCCCAGCGCACGCGGTCGGCCGACATCGGATTTTCCGGCGGCTCGATCTTGGTGTTGTCCTGCGCCAGCAGCGCGGCCACCACGTCGTCGGCGTCGGCGGGCTTGGCGAGATAATCGACCGCGCCGAGCTTCACCGCGTTCACGGCGGTGGCGATGTTGCCGTAGCCGGTGAGGATGATGCCGCGCGCTTCCGGCCGGCAGCGCTTGAGCGCGGAGATGACGTCGAGACCGTTGCCGTCGCCCAGCCGCATGTCCACGATGGCGAAGGCCGGCGCCGCGCGCTCGACCTGCAACAGGCCGTCGGCCACCGACTCGGCGGTGGCGACCGTGAAGCCGCGCTGTTCCAGCGCCTTGGCCAGCCGCTGCAGGAACGAACGGTCGTCATCGACGATGAGCAGACTCCGTTCCTCGGGGATCGGCTCCCGCTGTGCCGGTTGCGCGGTCTCGGTCATGACCATGTCCACGTTGCATCACCCCAGTGTTTGCCAACGTGCCGCGCCGCCAATTGTGCGCTGCCGCGTCGGGAAGGCCATCATACGGTTCGTAACACTGCGACAGAAATAGTGATTGCTTGCGGCGATCTCAAGGCGCCGGCAGGGTTAATGGCCGCTCGAAATCGCTGCGATTCCAACGCAATTTGACGACAGCCCCGCGGTCCGACGCGCGCCGGTTCTCGAACGAGAGCGTGGCGCCCGAGCGCTCCAAAAGCGTCTTGGCGATGAAAAAGCCGAGTCCCAGGCCGTGCGGCTCGTCCTCGCTGGCGGACAGATTGTTGCGGCGGCTGGTAACGTAGGGTTCGCCGATGCGGTCCATGATTTCCGCGGCGAAGCCGGGGCCGTCGTCGACGATGGTCACCGCGACGCTGTCGCCGTCCCAGGCGGCCTCGACCGTCACCCGCGCCTGCGCGAAATCGACGGCGTTCTCCAAGAGATTGCCGAGGCCGTAGAGGATCGCCGGGTTGCGCGCGGCGACCGGCTGGTTGTCGCTTCCCGATGGCATCACGACGTCGATGGCGACGCCGAAATGGCGATGCGGGGCCACCACCTCTTCCAGCAGCGCGGGCAGTGACATGCGCTCGAACGGCTCGCCGCCGCTCGCCGACAGCTCGGTGAGCTTGGCGAGGATATCGCGGCAGCGGTTCGCCTGTTCGCGCAACAGCCGCACGTCCTCGCCGTGCGGCGCGTCGGCGGCGATGGCATTTTCCAGCTCCTTGGCGATCACCGCGATGGTCGACAGCGGCGTGCCGAGCTCGTGCGCTGCGGCGGCCGCGAGACCGTCGAGTTGCGAGAGATGCTGCTCGCGCGCCAGCACCAGCTCTGTGGCGGCGAGCGCGTCGGAAAGCTGGCGCGATTCTTCCGTGATCTGCCAAGCGTAGACGCCGATGAAGCCGATGGCGAGCAGGATCGAGAGCCAGACACCCATCATGTAGATCGGCGGCAGGCGCAAGGGATTGTCCATGTCCCACGGCAGCGGGAAATGTACGAATACCAGGACGGTCGCGCAGGCCACCGCGAAACCGCCGAGCATCACGGTGAAGCGCGGCGGCAGCGCCGTCGCCGACAGCAGCACCGGCCCGAGGAACAGAAAGGCGAAGGGATTCTGCAAGCCGCCGGTCAGCGACAGCAGCACCGCCAGCTCGGCGATGTCGAAGGCGAGCAACCAGGCGGCGCGGTCGGGTTCCAGCCGCTGGGTGCTGTGGAAGCGCAGCCGCAGCGCGACGTTGAGCCAGGCGGCGAGCGCGATCATGGCCAGGCAGGCCCAGATCGGCAGCGGGAAATCGAGCCCGTAATAGACCACCAGGATCGCGGTGGTCTGCCCGATGATCGCGAGCCAGCGCAGCCGCACCAGCGTGTCGAGACGCACGTTGCGGCGCGGATGGCTCTGGGCAAGTCCGAAAGCGGGCATGGGGCCAATGTAACGGCTCGGGCGGCCAGGACCAATGTGGCGCCGGAGGGCTTGCGCCGGCGCCGGCGTGGCGGCACATGAGGGCGTCATGGACGCCCCCGACACCGCCGCCATCGCCGTTTCCGACCTGGTCAAGCGCTACAAGGCCGCGACCGCGGTCGACGGCATTTCGTTCCGTCTGCCCCGCGGCTCGATCACGGGCCTCCTGGGCGGCAACGGCGCCGGTAAGACCACCACGATCGCCATGATCATGGGCCTGGTGACGCCGACCTCGGGCACGGTCTCGGTCCTGGGCGCGACGATGCCGAAGGAGCGCTACCGCGTTCTGCATCGCATGAATTTCGAAAGCCCCTATGTCGAGATGCCGATGCGGCTCACCGTACGGCAGAACCTGTCGGTGTTCGCGCAGCTCTATGGTGTCAGCGATGCCGACGCGCGCATCGCGAGGCTCGCCGACGATCTCGACCTCAACGAGTTCATCGACCGCGCCACCGGCAAACTCTCGGCCGGCCAGAAGACGCGCGTGTCGCTCGCCAAGGGGCTCCTGAACAATCCCGACGTGCTGCTGCTCGACGAGCCGACCGCCTCGCTCGATCCCGACACCGCCGATTGGGTGCGCTCGCGGCTGGAGGATTATCGCCGCGCTCACAATGCCACGATCCTGCTGGCGTCGCACAACATGAACGAAGTGGAACGTCTCTGTGAGCGCGTCGTCATCATGAAGCGCGGCCGCATCGAGGACGACGATACGCCGGCGCGGCTGCTCGCGCGCTACGGGCGCGAGACGCTGGAGGATGTCTTCCTCGACGTCGCCCGCGGCCGCGGCGTGCATGCGGAGGCGGCGCAGTGAGGATGTGTTCGGGTAAGCCGGCGGTGCCAAACTCCGTTCATTCCCGCGCAAGCGGGATTCCAGTTTTTGCAACTGACTCGGTGCGCGCTGCTCTGGCGGCCCGCTTTCGTGGGGACGAACGGAGAAGAAATGGGCGTGCGTCGGGAACTGGGGGCGTGACGCAATGACCGCGTTCAACGGCACGCTCGAATTCTCGCCGTCGCGCGTCGGCGCCATGGTGCGGCGCTACTGGTACCTGTTGTCGGCGTCCTGGCCGCGCATCCTCGACCTCGTCTACTGGCCGACGGTGCAGATGCTGATGTGGGGCTTCCTGCAGATGTACGTGGCGCAGAACGCCGGTTTCTTCGCGCGCGCCGGCGGCGTGTTCATCGGTTCGGTGCTGCTGTGGGACATCCTGTTCCGCGGCCAGCTCGGCTTTTCCATCTCGTTTTTGGAAGAGATGTACGCCAAGAACCTGGCCAACCTCATGATGTCGCCGCTTCGCCCGGTCGAGTTCATCGCCTCGCTGATGATCATGAGCGTGGTGCGGCTGTCGATCGGTATGGTCCCGGTGTCGCTCTTGGCCATCGCGTTCTTCGGCTTCAATCTGTGGGGCTTAGGCCTCGCGCTCGCCGCCTTCTTCGTCAACTTGATCTTGACGAGCTGGTCGATCGGTATCTTCGTCACCGGTCTGCTGCTGCGCAACGGCCTGGGCGCGGAGAGCCTCGCCTGGACCATCATGTTCCTGTTCCTGCCGCTGACCTGCGTCTATTACCCGGTCGCCGTGCTGCCGCAGTGGCTGCAATACGTCGCCTGGGCGCTGCCGCCGACCTATGTGTTCGAAGGCATGCGGGCGCTGCTCATCCATCATGTGTTCCGCGCCGACCTGATGCTGCAGGCGCTTGGGCTTCAACGTGGTGCTGTTCACGGTCGCGTCGGGGGCTTTCCTGATGCTTCTGCACAGCGCGCGCGAGAACGGCTCGCTGCTCCAGGTCGGCGAATAGCCGGCTTGGCAGGCGAAAAAGTCCTGTAAATTGAACAATTTGCGTATGCCGTCCGGGCTGTAAACCGGGCGTACAATATTTATATGGAATATATGTTTGTTGACCCCATGACGGAAAAACGACAGTCTGCTGCGGTGCAATACCGGCCGGGGCAGGATTCGATGACAATCGGTGAGTTCGACGGAGGGGCCACCCTCTCCGGCGAGAGTGCGCTGTTGCTGACCTCGCCGATGTACTGGTTCTACGAAATGGGCCACGCCGCGCTCAATCCGTCGCGCGCGGTCGCCGACGCCACCCGGCTGTTCTTCAAGAACCCCGCCAATCCGTTGTCGCACACGCCCTACGGCAAGTCGGTGGCGGCGGCGATGGAATTGTTCGAGCGCTCGACGCGCCGCTATGACAAGCCGGAATGGAATATCCATCACACGACGGTCGGCGGCGAGCGCGTGCCGGTGCATCCGACGGTGGTGTGGGAGCGCCCGTTCTGCAAGCTCCTGCATTTCGAGCGTTCGTTACGGCACATGCCGCGCCGGCCGCAGCCCAAGCTGCTGCTCGTGGCGCCCATGTCGGGCCATCACGCGACGCTGCTGCGCGGCACGGTCGAGACGTTCCTGCCCAACCACGACGTCTACATCACCGAGTGGATGGACGCGCGCGACGTGTCGGTCGCCGAAGGCCGCTTCGATCTCGACGACTACATCGACTACGTCATCTCGATGCTGCACCGCCTCGGCGGCGACGCGCATGTGATCGCGGTGTGCCAGCCCTCGGTGCCGGTGCTGGCGGCGGTCGCGCGCATGGAAACCGACAACAACCCTTATGTGCCGCATTCCATGGTGCTCATGGGCGGGCCGATCGACACCCGCATCAATCCGAACGCGGTCAATAACCTGGCCGAAAGCCGCGGGATCGACTGGTTCCACAGCCACGTCATCACCAAGGTGCCGTTCCCGAATCCCGGCTTCATGCGCGACGTTTATCCGGGGTTCCTGCAGTTGCACGGCTTCATGAGCATGAATTTCGACCGCCATCTCAAGGCGCACAACGACCTGTTCCGGCATCTGGTCAAGGGTGACGGCGATTCCGCCCAGAAGCATCGCGAGTTCTACGACGAATATCTCGCGGTCATGGACCTGACCGCCGAGTTCTATCTGCAGACCGTCGACGCCGTGTTCATCCGGCATCTCCTGCCCAAGGGCGAGATGACCCATCGCGGCCGCCCGGTCGAAACCAACGCGATCAGCCGCGTCGCCTTGATGACGGTGGAGGGCGAGTACGACGACATCTCCGCCGTCGGACAGACCGAAGCCACCCACGCGCTGTGCCCGAATATTCCCGACGACATGAAGGCGCATTATGTGCAGCCCGGCGTCGGCCATTACGGCGTGTTCAACGGCTCGCGCTTTCGTGCCGAGATCGCGCCGCGCATTTCCGATTTCGTGCTGTCGCATAACGGTCGCCGCGGCAACGGCGCCGCCGCAAGTTCCGCGACGACCGATTGATCCCCGGCCGTGGCCCGCTCGGACCGGCAATTCGGTCTTTTTGGTCCGTCGATCCGACGCCGATCCGTTAATCTCCCGTCGCGTAAGAACGATTCGCCTACGTTCGCCAGTGCGGCATGGCGCGGCCCTGCCGCCGGCGCTGCTGGAACCCGGTTCGGACTGGAAAGGCCCAATATCTCGTGGCTTGGCATGACAGGATCCCCTGGCTCTTGGGTCTCGGCGATTTGAATGGCGGAGTGGCTTCCGCGCCCGGCGGTTATGGCAATATCCCCTCGCGGCCCGAGCCCGGTTGGACCAGTCCCATGCCCCAGCGTGCCTTGCTCTATCGCCGACCGAGCGAACCTTCGGCGATCAACATCCTCTTCGACCGCGAAATCTACCTGGTGCGCGTGCGCCGGCACCGGCAGGCGCGGCGCTACACCTTGCGCATCCACGCCGCCACCCGCGAGGTGCTGCTCACCATGCCGCCGCGCGGCAATCTGAAGGAGGCGCGCGCCTTCGCCCAGAAGCACGGCGGCTGGATCGCGGCGCGGCTCGGCCGCCTGCCCAAGCCGGCGCCCTTCGTGCACGGAACGGTACTGCCGCTGCGCGGCGTCGACCATCGCATCGTGCACCGGCGCGGGCGCGGCACCTGCTGGGTGGAGATCGGCGACGACGGTGCGCGCGCGCTCTGCGTCGCCGGCGAGGATGTGCATGTCGCGCGCCGCATCCACGATTACCTCAAGCGCGAGGCCAAGGCCGATCTCGAAGCCGCCAGCCGCGCCGCCGCCGAACGGCTCGGCGTCCAGGTCAAGCGCGTGTCGATCCGCGACCAGTCGAGCCGCTGGGGGTCGTGCTCGTCCACCGGCGTGCTGTCGTATTCCTGGCGCCTGATCCTGGCGCCGCCGTTCGTGCTCGACTATCTCGCCGCCCACGAGGTGGCGCACCTCGTCGAGATGAACCACTCGAAGCGGTTCTGGCGCCTGGTCGACCGGCTCTGCCCCGACGTCACCCGCGCCAAGACCTGGCTCGAGGTGCGCGGCACCGACCTGCACCGCTACGGGCTGGAGCGCGACGGCCAGCGCGCGCGGCGCTAGCCGCGTTCGGCATCCTGATATAAACCCCCGCAGTCATGCCCGCCCATAGCCGTCCAATGGACGGCGCACGTCGCACGCCTATGTGCCGGGCATCCACCTCTTAGGGAATCTCGGCACTCATGCTGCGTACCGGCTCATTCGCGCTTACCGTCTTGCTGGCGGCGCTCACCGCGATCGGGCCGCTGTCGACCGATATGTACCTGCCATCGCTGCCCGCGCTGACGCGGGCGTTCGGCGCGACCGCCGCGGAGGGGCAACTCACCATATCCAGCTATCTGATCGGCTTCGCGGTCGGTCAGATTCTCTACGGGCCATTGTCGGACCGGCATGGCCGCAAGCCGGTCTTGATCGGCGCCATGGCGCTCTATTGCGCGACCAGCCTCGCCTGCACCTTCTCCATTTCGATCGAGATGCTGGTCGGCGCGCGCTTCCTGCAGGCCCTGGGCGCCAGCGGCGGCGTCGTGCTGGCGCGCGCGGTGGTGCGCGATCTCCATTCGGGCGCACGCGCCGGCCGCGAACTGTCGATGATCGGCTCGGTCATGGCGTTGGCGCCTGTGGTGGCGCCGGCGGTCGGTGGTGCCCTGCAGACTGCGTTCGGCTGGCAGTCGGTCTTTGCGACGCTGGCGCTGATCGGCCTATCCGCGGTCGCGGTGGTCTGGCTGCTGCTGCCCGAGACGCTGGCCGAGCGCGCGCCTGAATCGATCTCTCTCGGTTCGATGCTGAAGTCCTATCGTCTGGTCGCGCGCAATGGCGCCTATATCGCCTATACCGCGCTTGCCACGACCAGTTACGCCGGGCTGTTCGCGTGGATTTCGACGGCATCGTTCGTACTGCAGAACCTCTATGGGCTGACGCCGTTCAATTTCGGCGTCGTGTTCTCGCTCGGCTCGGTCGGTTACATGATCGGCGCGACCATCGCCGCGCGCCTGGTCATGCGGCTCGGCATTGACGGCACCATCGGTTGCGGCGGCGTCACGATGACGGTCGGTGGGCTCGGCATGGTGGCCGCGGTCGCGTTCGGTCTGACCTCGGCGCTGTCGCTCGTGATTCCGATGGCGGTCTATCTCGCCGGGCTCGGCCTGGTGCTGCCGCAGTCCCTGGCCGGCGCGTTGACGCCGTTTCCTCGGCACGCTGGAACGGCGTCGGCGCTACTCGGCTTCATTCAGCAGACCGCGGCGGCGGTGTCGGGCGTGGCGGTCGGGCTCATGCTCGGCAGGACGGCCTGGCCGTTGGCGATCGCGGTGGCGCTAATGGGTGGCCTCAGCCTGTTGCTATGGCTCGCGACCATTGCGGTGCGCGCCAAAGCACAGCACCAGGAATAACCCTCACCGCCGGCTGAACAGGCTGTTGAGCAGCCAGCCATCGAGGCTGCCGCTGCCGGTGGTGGCCGATTGCCGTCCGCCGGCGACCGGCTGCGGCGGCGTCGGCGGTAAGTCGTTGCCGCCGCCGAACAGGCCGGAGAACAGGCCGCCGCCGCCGGCCGAATAACCGGGCAGGGCGGCGACCGGCACGCCCTGTAGCGCGCCGCGCATGTAATCGCTCCAGATCTGCACCGGCAGGCTGCCGCCGGTGACGCGCCGGGTCGGCTTGCCGTCGTCGTTGCCGAGCCAGACGCCCGTGACGAGGCGGGACGTGTAGCCCACGAACCAGGCGTCGCGGAAATCCTGGGATGTGCCGGTCTTGCCGGCGGCCGGCCAGCCCGGCAGCGAGGCGTGCTTGGCCGTGCCGTAGCGGAGCGTCTGCTCCAGCATCGCGTTCATCATGCCGGCGTAGCGGGCATCCGTCACGCGCGGGAGCGGGGCGTTCTTGCGCGCATAGAGCAGCCGGCCCTTGGGCGTCGTGATGCGCGTGATGACGTAAGGTGTCGCGCGGTAGCCGCCGTTGGCGAAAGTGGCGTAGGCGCCGGTCAGTTCCAGCGGCGACACCTCCGAAGTGCCGAGCGCGATCGAGGCGTTCGGATCGAGATGCGACGTGATGCCGAGCCGGTGCGCGGTGCGAATCACCGCGCGCGGGCCGAATTCCAGCGTCAGCCGCACCGATACCGTGTTGAGCGACAGCGCCAGCGCTTTGCTCAGCGGTACCGGCCCGAGATAGTCGTGCTCGTAGTTTTGCGGCTTCCAGCCGTGCACGTTGATGGGGCCATCGGTGCGCACGCTGTCGGGCGTGAGACCGTTCTGAAGGGCGGTGAGATAGACGAAGGGCTTGAAGGCGGAGCCCGGCTGGCGCTTGGCGGCGACGGCGCGGTTGTACTGGCTCTTAGCGTAATTGCGGCCACCGACCAGGGCGCGCACGGCGCCCGCTGGCGTCATCGACACCAGCGCGCCTTCGCCGACGCGATACTTCTTGCCGTTCTGCGCGAGTTCCTGGTCGAGCGCCTGATCGGCCTCGCCTTGCATGCGGGCGTCGATGGTGGTGTGCACCACGATGTCCTGGTCGACATGACCGAGGACGTCGTTGACGCCGTCCATCACCCAGTCTGCGACGTAGTTGCTGGAGCCCTTGTCGGGGTGCGCGACGATGCCCGGCGGGTGCGCCAAGGCGAGACGTTCGCTTGCCTTGCTGATGAAGCCGAGTTGCTTCATGTCGGCGAGGACGAATCTGGCGCGCCTTTCCGCGGCCTTGTAGTTGCGCGTCGGCGCCAGCCGCGACGGCGACTTCACGAGGCCCGCGAGCATGGCGGCTTCCGGCAGCGTGAGGCGGCGCGCTGAGATGCCGAAATAGCGTTGCGCGGCTTGCTCGATGCCGTAGGCGCCGGAGCCGAAATAGACCCGATTGAGATAGAGCTCGAGAATCTTGTCTTTGGAGAACTTGTGGTCGAGCCACAAGGCCAGCAGCACTTCCTGCAGCTTGCGGTGGATGGTGCGTTCCTGCGTCAGAAAGAGGTTCTTGGCGAGCTGCTGGGTGATGGTGGAGCCGCCCTGTGACACGCCCATGTGCAGGATGTTGGCCATGGCCGCGCGCGCGATGCCGTAGGGGTCGATGCCGAAGTTCTCGTAGAACCGGCGGTCCTCGATGGCGATGAAGGCGCGCGGCACGTAAGCCGGCATTTCCTTGAGCGCGAGCGGCGCGCCGGCCTTGTCGCCGCGGCGGGCGAGCTGCTGACCGTTCCGGTCGACGATGTCGATCGAGGGCGGACGCTTGGGGATTTCGAGCAACTGCACCGGCGGCAGGTGGGCGCCGACCCAGACCAAGGTCGCGACGCCGCCGATGCCGACCCACAGCGCCAGCACCGCGCCCCAATAGGCGAGGCGGCCGATGACCGAGCGCGCGCCGTGGCGCCCGCGCTTCTTCTTATTGCGCTTGCGGCGCTTGGCGCCGGCGCGCGCGCCGCTCGAACCGCCGCTTGGACGATCGCGCGGCTTCACGCGCACTTCGGGACCGGAGCCGAATGACGGTTCCTTGCGGCCGCCCGAATGTCCCCGTCCCGACGCCATACGCTCGAACTCAACGCTCGTCCGGCGCGCCCCGCGCCGGCCCCAAAACGGGACGCTACGAGCGCCGATTTAAGGTGCCGTTAAGCCGGGATTTCGGCCGTTTTCCAAAGCCTTACGGGGGGTGACGAAAGCGGCCTCGCGCTTGACACCCCGTGGTCGCGCCGCGACACTCTTCGGCCACGGGACAGGCGCGGTCGGGGACTTCTTGAACATGAGCGAGCGTATGCGGGTCGGCGGTGGCGCCGGCTATTCCGGCGACCGCCTCGACGCGCCGCTGGCCGTGGTGCGGGACTTGCGTGGCAGCGGCGAGCGCGCCGCCATCATCTTCGAGACCCTGGGCGAACGCACGCTCGCCGCCGCGCAATTGCGCCGGCGGCAGGATCCCGCGGCCGGTTACGAGCCGAAGCTCAAGCCGCTGCTCGCGCCAGTTCTGAAAGACTGCGTCGAGAGCGGCATCGCCATCGTCGGCAATTTCGGCGCCGCCAATCCACCCGCCGCGGCGCAGGTAATCGCGGAACTTGCGGGAGAGGTCGGAACGCGCGCCAAAATCGGCGTCGTCACCGGCGACGACATGCTCGGCGCCGAGGGCCTGGAGGTGCTGCGCGCCTGCTGCGACGACCTGCCGGACGACAAGCTCCTGGTCTCCGCCAACGCCTATGTCGGCGCCGCGCCCATCGTCGAAGCGCTGGGCGAGGGCGCGCAGGTGGTGATCACCGGGCGCGTGGCCGATCCGTCGCTGGTGCTCGGGCCGCTCATCCATGCCTTCGGCTGGTCGTTCGAAGATTGGGCAAAGCTCGGCCGTGGCACCATGGCCGGCCATCTGCTCGAATGCGGCGCGCAGGTCACCGGCGGCTATTTCGCCGATCCCGGCTTCAAGGACGTGCCGCAGCCGGAGAACATCGGTTATCCGATTGCTGAAATTGATTCCGACGGCGGCTGCATCATCGGCAAGGCGGCGGGCGGCGGGCTGGTCGACCGCCGCACGGTGACCGAACAACTGCTCTACGAGGTGCACGATCCCGCCGCGTATCTTACGCCTGACGTCGTCGCCGACATCAGCGGGGCCAGCGTCGAGGAACTGGGCGGTGACCGCGTGCGGCTCAACGGCGTCACTGGCCACGCGCGTCCGGATACGCTCAAGGTCACCGTCTGCTACGAAGGCGGCTGGCTGGGCGAGGGCGAGATTTCCTATTACGGGCCCAACGCGCTGGCGCGTGCGCGGCTTGCCGGCGAGATCGTGCGCAAGCGCAGCCCGCGCGATTTGCGCATACGTTGCGACGTGATTGGCGTCATGAGCGTGATCGCCGACGATGCCGGCCGTGCCTGGGACGATCTCAAGCGCATCGGCGAACGCGGCAGCGAGGACCTGCGCCTGCGGGTGGCCTTCGCCGGCCCCGACCGGGAAACGGTCCAACGCGGGCTCATCGAGGTCGAGGCGCTCTATTGTGCCGGGCCGGCGGCGGGCGGTGGCATTCGCACGGCGTTGCGCCCGCGCATCGCCGCCACCTCCTGCTACGTGCCGCGCGACGCGGTGCGCCCGAAGGTCGAGATTGTGGAGGCCGGTCGTGCCTGACTTGCTGCTGCATACCCTGGCGCACGCCCGCACCGGCGACAAGGGCGACCGGCTCAATATCTCACTCATCGCCTACGCGCCGCAGCTGTTCCCGCTGCTGTGCGAGACGGTGACCGAGGACGTGGTGCTTGCGCTGTTCGCGCACCGGCAGCCGAGCGCGGTGCAGCGTTACGTGTTGCCGAAGCTCCATGCCATGAACTTCGTGCTCGACGGCGTGCTCGACGGCGGCGTGACACAGGCGCTCAACGTCGATTCCCACGGCAAGACGCAGAGCTTTCGCCTGCTCGGGCATAAGATCGCGGTGCCGGACGACTTGGTGCGGTTCGCGAAGACCGGATAAGGCGTCAGAGTTACCGCGCTTTGCCGCCGGCGAGGATACGCTGTTTGACGCTTGAGCCCGCTTCGTACCAGTCGCGCGTGCTGTTGACGATTTTGACCACCGACAGCATCACCGGCACCTCGATCAGCACGCCGACCACGGTCGCCAGCGCCGCGCCCGAATTGAAGCCGAACAGGCTGATGGCGGCGGCGACCGCCAGCTCGAAGAAATTGCTGGCGCCGATCAGCGCCGACGGGCCCGCCACGCAATGGGCTTCGCCGGCGGCGCGGTTGAGCAGGTAGGCCAGTCCCGAATTGAAATAGACCTGGATGACGATCGGTACCGCCAGCAGCAGGATGATCAGCGGCTGCCCCAGGATCTGCTGGCCCTGGAAGCCGAACAGCAGCACCAACGTGGCCAGCAGGGCCACCAGCGACACCGGCTGTAAGGTCGCGAGCAGCCGCGTCAATGCGGCCTGGCCGCCGCCCGCCGTGACAGCGCTGCGCACGATCTGCGCGATGATCACCGGCACCACGATGTAGAGCCCGACCGACAGCAGCAGCGTCTCCCACGGCACCGTGATGGCCGAAAGGCCGAGCAGCAGGCCCACGATCGGCGCAAACGCGAACACCATGATGACGTCGTTGAGCGCCACCTGGCTCAGCGTGAAATGCGGCTCGCCGTCGGAGAGGTTGCTCCACACGAACACCATGGCGGTGCAGGGCGCCGCCGCCAGCAGAATGAGCCCGGCGATATAGCTCGCGATCTGGTCGGCCGGCAGATAGGGCTTGAACAGCCAGCCGATGAACAGCCAGCCGAGGAACGCCATGGAGAACGGCTTGATCGCCCAGTTGATGAACAACGTCACCCCGATGCCGCGCCAGTGCTCCTTCACCCGCGACAGCGCGTGGAAGTCGATCTTCACCAGCATGGGGATGATCATCAACCAGATCATAGCCGCCACCGGCAAATTGACCTTGGCGATCTCCGCACCGCCGATGAGGTGGAAGACGGCCGGGAACCAATGCCCGAGCGCGATGCCGGCGACGATGCACAGCGCGACCCAGACCGTGAGATAGCGTTCGAAGGTGGACATATCGTCTCGCTAATTCGATTTATTCGGCGGCTGTGGAGGAGAGCGCTTGGGAGTCTTTGGTTTCGCCGATGTCGTCGAGCCGCTTCTGCAGGCTGAGGCGGTCGAGTTTGGCGAGCGGCAGGCTGACGAAGATGTTGATGCGGTTCGTCAGCATGCGCAGCGCATCGGCGAAGGCGTAGCGGATTTCGGCTTCGGTGCCGGTCGCCGCGGCGGGATCGGGAACGCCCCAATGTGCCGTCATCGGCTGGCCCGGCCACACCGGGCAGGTCTCGTTGGCGGCGTTGTCGCAGACGGTGAAGACGAAATCGAGCTGGGGCGCGTCCGCTTGCGCGAACTCCAGCCAGCTTTTCGAGCGCGCGTTGCTGACGTCGAAATGCAATTTGCGCAGCAGGTCGAGCGTATAGGGGTGCACCTCCCCTTTGGGCTGGCTGCCGGCCGAGAAGGCGCGGAACTTGCCCTGGCCGGCGCGGTCGAGCACGGCTTCGCCGATGATCGAGCGCGCGGAGTTGCCGGTGCAGAGAAAGAGCACGTTGTAGGGTTCGTGACCTGAATCACTCATGACTTGTTCCGCTTCTTCTTAGGCGTGGGCGCGCAGCCGCAACTGGCTTCGATGGCCTCGCTCAGTTCGCACATTTCCGGATGACCGCCGCAGCAGTCGTTGACCAGGAAGCCGACCAGCGCGCGGATGGCGCCGATATCGGCGCGATAGATGATGGAGCGGCCGTCGCGCGCGCCGCGCACCAGCCCCGAGCGCGCCAGGATGCTGAGGTGCGACGATAGCGTATTGTGCGGGCAGCCGATCTTCTGCGCGATGTCGCCGGCCGGCAGGCCCTCGGGTTCGGCCGCGATCAGCAGGCGGAAGATCGAAAGCCGCGTCGGCTGGCCGAGCGCTGCGAGCGCGGCAAGCGCATGCGGCAGGCTGAGCCGGTCGCCGCGTGGGGCGGGGCCGATATGGCCGACGACGGCGAGCGCCGCTTTGCTCATCGCATGGGTCTCCAAGAGCTTCGTGTCGGAGGGGTCTTAACTGGGCTACATCGATATGTCGAGAATTATGGACATATCATGCGACCGTTTCGTGACAGGCGCCGGGCAGCGCCAGCCCCCGTCGGGGCGATTCGAAAGTCGTGATTTGGATCAATGGCTTGCGGCGGCCTGTGGCTATGCTACGAGGCATGCTCGACCCGGACCCCGCGATGACCGTCAATCCCCGCCCGCGGTTGAAAATCCGCCGCATCAACCTCGATACCGGCCGCGAGAACGTGGTGGTGATCTCGCGGCGCTCGAAGGCGTTGCGGCCGGAGGTGTTTCGCGGCTTTTCCCGCGTGGCGCTGCGCTCGGATTCGCGCGAGATGCTGGCGACCCTGATCCTCACCGACGACGGCATAGTCGGGCCGGACGAACTGGGCTTGGCCGAGCCCGCTTTCCGCCGCTTCGCCGAGCCCGCCGGCACCCGGGTGACGGTGACGCCCGCTGCGCCCCCGGAGAGCTTCGACGCCGTGCGCGCCAAGATTCAAGGCCATGTTTTCGGCGAAGCCGACATCAATGCCATTGTGGATGACGTGATCCATTATCGCTATTCCGACATGGAGATCGCCGCCTTCTTGATCGGCTCGGCGAGCTTCATGACGAGCGGCGAGATGCTGGCGCTGACGCGCGCCATGGCCGAGGCCGGCACGCAGTTGAAATGGGACCGCCAGATCGTCGTCGACAAGCATTGCATCGGCGGCATTCCCGGCAACCGCACCTCGATGGTTGTGGTGCCAATCGTCGCCGCGCACGGGCTGATGATCCCGAAGACCTCATCGCGCGCCATCACCTCGCCGGCCGGCACCGCCGACACCATGGAGGTGCTGGCGCGGGTCGATCTCGGCGTCGAGGAAATGAAGGAGGTGGTAACCGCTTGCCACGGCTGCCTGGTCTGGGGCGGCCACGTCAACCTGTCGCCGGCCGACGATATCCTCATTTCGGTCGAGCGCCCGCTCAGCCTCGACACCCGCGAACAGATGGTCGCCTCCATAATGTCGAAGAAGCTCGCCGCCGGCTCGACGCATCTCTTGCTCGACCTGCCGGTCGGGCCGGCGGCCAAGCTCACCTCGGCGCTCCAGGCCATGCGCCTGCGCAAGCTGTTCGAGTTCGTCGGCGATCATTTCGGCATCGCGGTCGAGGTAATAACCACCGACGGTCGCCAGCCCATCGGCAACGGCATCGGCCCGGTGCTGGAGGCGCAGGACGTGATGGCGGTGCTGGCGAACGATCCCGCGGCGCCCTCCGACCTGCGTGAGAAATCACTGCGACTCGCCGCCCATTTGTTGGAATACGATCCGGATTTGCGCGGCGGCGCCGGTTATGCCCGCGCCAAGGCGCTCTTGGAAAGCGGCGCCGCGCTCAAGCAGATGGAAATGATCATCGAGGCGCAAGGGCCGTCCACCTGCCGCAGCGATCTCGGGCCCTTGACCGCCGACGTGCTGGCGCCGCGCGACGGCGTGGTGACCGCGATCGACAACCTGCGGCTTGCCCGCCTCGCGCGCACTGCCGGCGCCCCCATCGACAAGGGCGCCGGCATCAAGGTGTTCAAGAAGATCGGCGACCGCGTTGAACAGGGCGAGCCGCTCTACCGCATTCACGCCTTCGACGATCCCGAATACGATCTGGCCGTTGCCGCCACTAAGGCCGGCACCGGCTACGCCATCGACGGCGCGCCCGCGCAACAGAGTGGAGACAAGCCGTGAGCGATTGCATGCTGCAATGCCTGCCGTCGGCGGCGCGCGAGGCACGGCAACTGGCCGGGCGCCTCGATCTCGGCATGAATACCATCGCGGTGCACCGTTTCCCCGACGAGGAATTGCGCGTCACCGTGGGGACGGCGGCGCCGACCACGATTGTCTATACGCCGCTCGACCGGCCGAACGACAAGCTGGTGTCCGTGCTGTTCGCGGCGGAAGCGTTGCGGCGCGGTGGCGCCGAGCGGCTGGTGCTGGTCGCGCCCTATCTCTGCTATATGCGCCAGGACGTCGCCTTCCACGCCGGCGAGGCGATCAGCCAGAAGGTGGTCGGCAAGCTGCTGGCGGGGGCCTTCGATCGTGTCGTCACCGTCGACGCCCATCTGCATCGCACCAAGCGCATCGAGGACGTCTTCCCCGGCATCGAGGCGCAAGACCTCACCGCCATGCCGGCGATCCACGAGACCTTGCGCTGGAGCGGCATCGATCCCGCGACCGTGGTGGTGGGTCCCGACGCGGAATCGGAGCCCTGGGTTGCCGATCTCGCCGGCCTGCTCGGCGTCGCGCATATGGTGGCGCGCAAGGTGCGGCGCGGTGACCACGTGGTGGAGATCGTCTTTCCCGATTCCAAGCAACTCGCCGGCCGGCCGGTGCTGCTGGTCGATGACATCGTGTCGTCGGGCGGCACGCTGATCGCCTGTGCGCGGGCGCTGCTCGCCGCCGGCTGCCGCACCATCGACGCGGTCGTCACCCATGCGCTGTTCGCGCCCGAGATGATCCGCAAATTCCACGAGGCCGGCATCCGCTCCATCCGCTCGACCACCAGCGTGCCGCACCCGAGCAACGCCGTCGCGCTCGACGAGGTGCTGGGCAAGGCGCTGCTGGGCGAGGTCGGCCTGACCGAACTGCCGAGGCCGCCGCGATGAGCGTGACCATCCGTTTCTGCGGTGCCGCGCGCACCGTTACCGGTTCCTGCTATCTGTTCGAGACGCCGAACGGCAAGCTGCTGGTCGATTGCGGCCTGTTCCAGGGCTCGAAGACGCTGAAGGAACTGAACTACGGGCGCTTTCCCTTCGACGCCGAGGACATCCGCGCGGTGCTGCTGACGCATGCGCATATCGACCATAGCGGCCTCATCCCCAAGCTCGTGCGCGCCGGCTTCGGCGGCCCGGTGTGGGCGACGCGCGGCACCATCGATCTCTGCACCTTCATGCTGCCCGATTCCGGCTACATCCAGGAATCGGAAGTCGCCCATCTCAACCGGCGCAACGCCGCGCGCGGGCGGCCGCCGGTGACGCCGATCTATACGCAAGAGGACGCGGTTCGCGCGATCGAGGCCTTCCGTTCGGTCGAGTACGAGCATTGGTTCGAGGCCATGCCCGGCGTGCGCGCGCGCTACTGGAACGCCGGCCATCTGCTCGGCTCCGCTTCGATCGAAATTGAATTCGCCGGCCAAGGCGATGACGGCAAGCCGCTGCGGGTGCTCGCTTCCGGCGATCTCGGCCCCGACGCCAAGCTGCTGCAGCCGGAAGCGGAGGCGCCGGCCGGGCTCGATTACGTCCTGTGCGAATCGACCTATGGCGACGAAGACCGGCCGGCGGTGACGCGCGAATCGCGGCGCGCGCGGCTGGCGGGCGAAGCGCGTGGCGCGGCGGACGCCGGCGGCGCGCTGCTCATTCCGGCTTTCGCGGTCGAGCGAACGCAGGAGCTGATCGTCGATCTAGTCGACCTCATGGAGCGCGGCGAGATCCCGGCGGCGCCGATTTTCCTCGATTCGCCGCTCGCCATTCACGCCACCGAAGTGTTCCGCGCGCACACCGAGAGCCTCGAATCCGACGTCGATGTCGAGCGCCTGCTGAATTCGCCGCACCTGCGCTGCACGGAAACCGTTGACGAAAGCAAGTCCATCGCCCGCTTCACCGGCTTCCACATCATCGTCGCCGCCAGCGGCATGTGCGACGCCGGCCGTATCCGCCATCACCTCAAGCGCTGGCTGTGGCAATCCAATGCCACTGTGCTGATGGTCGGCTTCCAGGCGCAAGGCACCCTCGGGCGCATCTTGATCGACGGCGCCAAGGCCGTGCGCATCATGGGTGAGCCCGTCAAGGTCAAGGCGCGCATCCGCCGCATCGACGACTATTCCGGCCACGCCGACGGCCCGGAGCTGGCGCGCTGGATCGCGTCGCGCCGGCCGATCAAACGCGGCGTGTTCCTGATCCATGGCGAAGAACGCGGCATGGCCGGTCTGTCGCAGCGCATCGCCGAGCGCACCGTGCCGGCCGCCAAGGTGTTCACGCCGCTGCTCGACGATCTCTACGAACTGACCACGAGCGCGCCGACGCCGATCGACGGTTCGCACCGGCGCCGGCTCGAACCGGAAGCGGTGGTCAATCTCGACTGGCACAACGACATGTCGGAACTGATCCTCGACATCAACGACGCGGTCGAGGCCGCGGCCGACGACAAAGCCCGCGGCGTCATTATCCGCCGCCTGCGGCGGGCGCTGAACGGGAAATAATGCGATGCCGGCCAACGGTCAGCCCGCTCGTCCGCGCATCGGCCTTGCGCTCGGCAGCGGCGCCGCGCGCGGCTGGGCCCATATCGGCGTCATCGACGCGCTAGGCGCGGCCGGCATCGAGCCCGATATCGTCTGCGGCACGTCGATGGGCGCACTGGTCGGTGCCGCCTATGCCGCCGAGCGGTTGCCCGCGCTGGAGGATTTTGCGCGGGCGCTGAGTTGGCGCCAGGTCGTCGGGCTGCTCGACGTGCGGTTGACCGGTGGCGGCCTGGTCGACGGCGCGCGCATCGTCACCTGGCTGGGCGAACTGGGCATCGCCGCGCCGATCGAGAGCTATGGCAAACCCTACGCCGCCGTTGCGACCGACCTGGAAACGGGCGCGGAGGTCTGGCTGCGCGAGGGACCGATCCGGGAAGCCGTGCGCGCGTCGATCTCGCTGCCGGGCATCTTCAGCCCGGCCAGGTTCGGCGATCGGCTGCTCGTCGACGGCGGGCTGGTCAACCCGGTGCCGGTTTCCGTCTGCCGCGCGCTCGGCGCCGATGTCATCATCGCGGTCAATCTCAACGGCGATCTTGTGCGACCGTTCGGCGAAGGCAGCCGGCCGCGCCTGCGCGCGCCATCTTTCGGCGTGTCGCCGGAATTCGTCGCCCGGCTGATAACGCAAATGCCGCCCGGCATTCGGGACCAGGTTGCCGCGATCGCGCCCAGTCTGTTGCAGCCGGCGCCGACATCGCCGGGTTATTTCGACGTGCTGATGAATTCGATCAACATCATGCAGGACCACATCACCCGCTCGCGGCTGGCTGGGGAGCCGCCGCACGTCCTCCTGGTGCCGCGCCTGAGCACCATCGGGCTATTGGAATTCAACCGCGCCGACGAAGCCATCACCGAGGGCCGCGCCTGCGTTGAGCAGGCGCTCGAGATCATTCGCCGTTGCCTGTGAAGGCGGCGGCTTTGGATGTCGCCGGCGAGGCATATCCACCGTTTCACGGAAACGATGAACGCGTCGAAGTTTTTGTTTATCGCGTTTCCGGTCGGCGAACCGGTTCTTAACGTAACCTGGAAACGCTCTAACCGGCCGCCTTCGCGGCCTTGCCCTCGCCCTTCGAGAACACCGCGATGAGCGCGCGCTTGATCGCGGCCTGCCGCGTGGGCGAGGTGATCTGCGCGCCGAGCAGGTCGGTGACGTAGAACACGTCCACCACCCGCTCGCCGAAGGTGGCGACGTGGGCGCTTGTGATATTGAGGTTGAGCTTCGACAGCCTCGCCGTCAGGTCGTAGAGCAGGCCGGTGCGGTCGAGCCCGGTGATCTCCACCATGGTGTAGCGGTGGGACCACTGGTTGTTGACGGTGACCGACGGCTCGATGGCGAAAGCCTTGATGCGGCCCTTGGGCGCCGCTCGCTTGGCCGCCACCACCTCCGGCAGGCGCAATTCGCCGCGCAAAGCCTTTTCGATGGAATCGGCGATGCGCCCGGCGCGCCGCTCCTCGTCTTCGTCGCGGTCGAATTCGCGCGCCACCGAGATCGTGTCCAGCGCGCGGCCGTCGGTGGTGGTGTAGATCTGCGCGTCGACGATGTTGGCGCCGGCCATGGCGCAGGCGCCGGCCACCACCGACAGCAACCAGGGATGGTCGGGACAGAGAACCGAAAGCTCGGTGACGCCGCGCTCGGCGTCGAAGCCGACCATGGTGGCCAGCGTCTTCTCCGCCTTCTGGCTGGTGCGCACGAAATTGGCGTGCGCCACCTTGTGCGGCACGTCGACCTTGAGCCAGTAGGCCGGATAGTGCTTGGCGATGTAGCTTTCGAGCTCGTCCTGGGGCCAATCGGTCATGGCCGCGCGGAACTCGTCCTGCGCCAGGGCGACGCGCTGGGCGCGGTTGACCTCGGAGAAGCCGCCGGTGAGCACCGGTTCGGTCTCGTAATAGAGCGTGCGAATGAGCTGCGCCTTCCAGCCATTCCACACGCCTGGACCGACCGCCTTGATGTCGGCGGTGGTGAGGATGGTCAGGAGCTTCAGCCGCTCGGTCGACTGCACGACGGCGGCGAAGTTCTCGATGGTCTTGCGGTCGGAGAGGTCGCGCGACTGCGCCACGCTCGACATGGTCAGGTGCTGCTCGATCAGCCAGGCCACCAGGTTGGTGTCGCCTTGCGAGAAACCGAGCCGCGGGCAGAAGCGCTTGGCGATGCGCGCCCCGGCGATGGAATGGTCGTCCGGACGCCCTTTGGCGATGTCGTGCAGGAACATGGTGACGTAGATCAGCTTGCGGTGACTGGGCTGGATCTTGCCCATCAATTCGCTGGCGAGCTTGGCGTCGGCGGACTCGCCGCGTTCCATCTCCTCCAGCACGCCGATGCAGCGCAACAGGTGCTCGTCCACCGTGTAGTGGTGGTACATGTTGAACTGCATCATGGCGACGATCTTGCCGAAAGCCGGCACGAATTTGCCGAGCACGCCGGCCTCGTTCATGCGCCGCAGCACCGTCTCCGGGTCGTTCTTCGACGTGAGGATGTCGAGGAACAGCTTGTTGGCTTCCTCGTTCTCGCGCAAGCCGGCGTCGACCAGCTTGAGCGACCGCGTCACCACCCGCATGACGTCCGGGTGGAAGGCGAGGTTGTGCTTCTGCGCCAGCCGGAAGATGCGGATCAGGTTGACCGGATCGCGCTTGAAGGCGTCGGCGCGGGCGATGGTGATGCGGTTGTTCTCGACCTCGAAGTCGTTGTTGCCGGCAAGCCGCTTGCGCTTCACCGGCCGCAGCCGCGCCATCATCCGGCTCAGCACCGGCACGCTCTTGGCGTGGCTGTCCTCGAGCTCGGCGCACAGGATCGCGGTCAAGTCCCCGACGTCCTTGGCGATCAGGAAGTAGTGCTTCATGAAGCGCTCGACGTCGCGCATGCCGGGATGCGAGGTGTAGCCAAGGCGCACCGCGATTTCGCGCTGGATGTCGAACGACAGCCGCTCCTCGGCGCGGCCGGTGACGAAATGCATGTGGCAGCGCACCGACCAGAGGAAGCTCTCGCAGCGGCGGAACAGCGCGTACTCGCTCTTGTCGAAGACGCCGTGCTTGACCAACTCGCTGGCGTCGCGCACGCGGTAGACGTATTTGGCGATCCAGAACAGGGTATGGAGATCGCGAAGGCCGCCCTTGCCGTCCTTGATATTGGGCTCGACCAGGTAGCGCGACTGGCCGGCGCGGCGGATGCGGTCCTCGCGCTCGGCGAGCTTGGCGGTGACGAATTCGGCGGCGGTGTTGCGCACGACTTGGTCGTCGAAGCGTGCCACCAGTTCCTCGAACAGCGCCTTGTCGCCGAGCAGGAAGCGGGCTTCCAGGATGGCGGTGCGGATGGTGATGTCGGCCTTCGACTGGCGGATGCACTCGTCGATGGAGCGGGTGGCGTGGCCGACCTTCAGCCCCATGTCCCACAGGCTATAGAGGATCGCTTCCGCGACCGATTCGCCCCAGGCGGTCTGCTTGTAGGGCAGCACGAACAAGAGATCGATGTCGGAGCCGGGCGCCTGCAGGCCGCGGCCGTAGCCGCCGGTGGCGACCACCGCCATGCGCTCGGCCTCGGACAGGTTCTGCGACGGGTAGAGATGCGCGCGCGTGAACTCGAACAGGATGCGGATGATCTCGTCTTCCATCCGGCACAGCCGCTCGGCGCAGCGGCGTCCGTGGCGGTCCTTGAGCAGAAGCGCTTCGGCCTTGGCGCGGCCCTCGTTGAGCGCGGCCTTGAGGTGCTGCGCCGCCTGCGCCCGGAGATCGCGGTCGTCGCCGCGACGGTCGGCGGCGAGCCGATCGAGCTCGGCGGCGAGCGCGCGCGCGTCGATCAGCTCGGTGGTGCCGCGCGGCGGGTGGCCGGGCGCGGCGTGCGGGGCGGTGTCGAGGGCAAGCGAAGCCATGAGCCATCCGGATAGCGGAGCGGCCGTGTGAAGTCACGGTCCGGGTGCAAAGATAATGGGGCGGCGGGTCGATTTTGAAAATGGCGTGGCGGTTCGGGCCGGCACGACCGCCCAATCTGCCCACAAATGCGGCAGCCGGCGCGGGGCAGCCCCGCGCGCAGGGTGTGGTGACGGGCGCGGCCGGTTATGGTTCTCTGGGGTTCCAAATCAGGGCTGGGCAGACCGGCCTCTGCAAAGAATCTGCAAAGAAAATGCCGGCGGGAGGACGTCCATGCGCATGTTTCAAGTCTGTACCTGTGGCCAGCCGCTGCAGCTCAACGAGGGGCCGACCCCCGAGCCGAAGGGCACCGAGGTCCTGCTCAAGGTGCTGGCCGCCGGCGTCTGCCACAGCGACCTCCACCTCGCCGACGGCTATTTCGATCTCGGCGGCGGCAAACGCCTGAGCCTGGAAGAGCGCGGCATGAAGCTGCCGATCACGCTCGGCCACGAGAACGTGGGCGAGGTGGTGGCGCTCGGCCCCGACGCCAAGAAACTCGAGAATTTGGGGGTCAAGGTCGGCCAGCGCGTGCTGGTCGACCCGTGGATCGGCTGCGGCCATTGCCCGGCCTGCCAGCGCAACGAGGACAACCTCTGCGCGGCCATGCGCAGCCTCGGCGTGTTCACCAATGGCGGCTATGCCGATACGCTGATGGTGCCGCATCCGCGCTATCTGTTCGACATCGGCGACATGCCGCCGGAGCGCGCCGCGCCGCTCGCCTGCTCGGGCGCGACCACCTTCGGCGCCCTGAAGAAAGTGACGACCTTGAAGCGCGAGCCGACGGTCATCATCGGCGCCGGCGGCCTCGGGCTGATGTGCCTGGCCCTGCACCAGAAGATGGGCGGGCACTCGGCGATCGTCGTCGACATCGATCCGGCCAAACTTGATGCAGCCAAGAAAGCCGGTGCGACCGCGGTGGTCGACGGCAAGGCGGCGGACGCGGTCGACCAGATCAAGGGTCTCACCAACGGCGGCGCCTATGCCGTGATCGACCTGGTGGGTTCGTCGCAGTCGGCGCGGTTCGGCTACGACAGCCTGGCCAAGGGCGGCAAGTACATCATCGTCGGCCTTTACGGCGGCGATCTTACGGTGTCGCTGCCGCCGATCCCGATGCGTGCACTGACCATCCAGGGCTCCTATGTCGGCAGCGTGCCGGAGATGGAGGAGATGATGGACCTGGTGCGCCGCACCGGCATGCCCGACGTGCCGGTCGCCACCCGTCCGCTCGACGACGTCAACGCCGTGCACGCCGACCTGCGCGCGGGCAAGATTGTCGGCCGCGTGGTGCTGGTGCCGGCGTGAGTGACACGCGACCTCATGGTTCGAGGCGCGGCGCCGAGCGCCGCTCCTCGCCATGAGGATTGGGGCTCGTGTTCTCCTCGTCCTGACGAACTCGCGCGCGAGCGCGGCGTCTCGAAGGACGGGGCCAGCAAGTTTGAGGACCGACAATGGACGCCAATGAACTGCGCAGCCTGCAGGCGCCGATCAAGGCGCGCTACAAGGAAGATCCGGACGCCGCGGTCGTTACCCTGAAAGCTAAGGGCACGCTCGACGACACCAATATCGCCTGCAAGCTTGAAACCGGCCGCATGCTGGCGACCGCGGGCTTGCATCCGGCGACGGGCGGTTCCGGCCTGGAACTGTGCTCGGGCGACATGCTGCTGGAGGCGCTGGTCGCCTGTGCCGGCGTCACCTTGAAGGCGGTCGCGACCGCGCTCGATATCCCGCTCAAATCCGGCATGGTGTCCGCCGAAGGCGATCTCGACGTGCGCGGCACCCTGGGTGTGGCGAAGGACGCGCCGGTCGGGTTCGCCGGCATCCGCCTGCGTTTCGATATCGACAGCGACGCCCCGCAGGACAAGCTCGATCAGTTGCTCAAGCTGACCGAGCGCTATTGCGTGGTGTACCAGACCATCAAAAGCGGCCCGCCGGTGGATGTCTCGCTGGCGCGCGTGTAGGAACCTCGTGTCCCGGGCGCTGCGCAGCATGAAATGCTGCACCGCATCCGGGACACCAGACCCAGTGAATGTCCCCCGACCTTTATTTCGCCCTCACCCTCGTCGTGAAAATGGCCGTGACCGCCGGCTTCGTGGTGGTGGCGACCATGACCGCGGAACGCGCCGGCCCGCTGGTCGGCGGGCTGGTCGCGACATTGCCGCTCGGCGCCGGGCCGGTCTACGTGTTCTTCGCGCTCGACCACGGGGCGCATTTCATCGCCACCAGCGCGCTCAACAGCCTCGGCATCAACAACGTCAATGTCATCTTCGCGCTCAGCTATTCCCTGTTGGCGCAGAAGCGCTCGCTGCTGGCGAGCCAGTCGCTGGCGCTCATGGTGTGGGCGGTGCTGGCCTGGGGCGTGCATTTGATAAATTGGTCGGTGCCGCTCGGCGTCGCCGTCAACGCCGTCGTGTTCGGCACCTGCATCACGCTCTCACGCCCCTTGCGCCACGTGCGCATCCCGCCGGTGCGCACCTATTGGACCGATATCGCGATGCGCGCCGGCATGGTCGCCGCCCTGGTCGGCACCACGGTGACGCTCAGCTTTCATATCGGCCCGGCGGGGAGCGGCATCCTCGCCGTGTTTCCCATCATCCTGATCAGCGTGCAGATCATCCTGCACCGCCGCGCCGGCGGTCCGGCGAGCGCCGCGGTGATGGCGAACGCGGTGGTCGGCCTGATCGGCTTCGCCTGCGCCTGCGTCGTGCTGCATTACACCGCGGTGCCGTTCGGCGCCGCCATCGGGCTCATGCTGGCGCTCGCGACGTCGGTGACATGGGGCCTGACCGTCTACGCCGCGCGCCGATGCGGCATCGCATTGTGAGGTGCCTGCCATGCTGATATTCGCCCTCGGCCTTCTGCTCAAGATCGCGATGACCGCAAGCATCGTCGTCGGTGCCACGCTGGTGGTGGAGCGCAGCGGGCCGTTCATCGGTTCGCTGATCGCCGCACTGCCGACCGCCGGCGGCGCCGCTTTGATCATTCTCGCCGTCCAGCACCCGCCTGCCTTCATCGCCGCCGGCGTCATCGGCAGCATTGTCGCGGCCTCAATCGTCGCGACGTTTGCGCTCAGCTACGCGGCGCTGGCGCAGCGGCATAACCTGATCGTGAGTCTCGGTGGCGCCTTGCTGGTGTGGCTCGGCGCCGCGGCCTTGTCGCGGCTCGTCGATTGGAACCCGGCTCGCGCCGTCATGCTGACGGCCATCGTGTATCCGCTGACGATCTGGGCGGGGAAGCGCTTCCGGTCGGAGGGCGTGAAGCAGAGCGTCAAGTTCACCGGCGCGGACCTCGCCTGGCGCGCAGGCGTGGTGACGCTGTGCGTGGTGGTCGTAACCACCGCGAGCTATTCGATCGGCTCCTACTGGTCGGGCCTGTTCGCGTTCTTCCCCGTCGCCATGTCGTCGTTCTTCGTCATCCTGCATCCGCGCATCGGCGGGCCGGCCGCGGCGAGCGTGGCGGCGCACGTGCAGGCGCCGCTGATCGGCCTCATCCTCGGCCTGCTGGCGGTGCATTTCCTGGCGGTGCCGCTCGGGGTGTGGTGGTCCTATCTGATCGGGCTTTGCATAGGCGTGTCCTGGAACGGGATGCTGTGGCTGTTGCGCACGTGGCGGTGGCGCTCAGGTCACTAATCCCTCTTCCAGCGCCTTGATCTGGAGCGCGAGATAGCGCGAGAAGATGCGGCACTGCGCGAGGCTGCCGGCGGTGAACCAGAGCCCAGCTTGCGCGGTGCGCCGCCACATGTTGTTGAGCTCGCCGGCTTCATCGAAGCCCCACACGGGGCCGACCTTGTCGGCGATGTCGTCGCCGAGATAGAGCCGCACGGTTTCCTGCTGGTTCTTGTAGCCGGTCGCCAGCACCAGGAGATCCGCCGGCTTGACGCCGCCGTCCTTGAGCTTGGCGCCATCGGCGACGAAGCGGTCGATGTCGGCGAAGTGCATCAGGCCCACGTCGCCCGAAATGATCAGGTCCGAGCAGCCGACATTGAAGTAATAGCCGCCGCCGCGGCGCAGGTACATCATCTGGAAGCCGGTCTCGTCCTCGCCGAGCCAGGTCTTGAAGCCGCGCTTTTCCAGGGCCGCGTAGAGCGGCTTGTCGATGTCGTGGCTCTTGGCGGTCGACATCCGGTAGGCGCGCCGCAGGACGGGATAGGGCATGGAGGTCGCGAGCAGGTCGCAGTCCTCGAAGGGTATGCCTTCCGAATACATGGCGTAGACGCTCTGCGCTTCCTTGAGGCTCACCACATAGGTCTTGCTGCGCTGGATCAGCGTCACGTCCGCGCCGTGCGCCTGCAGCTCCTGCGCCACGTCGTGGCCGCTGGTGCCGGTGCCGAGCACCAGCGCCTTGCGGCCCTTCCAGCGGTCGGCGTTGGCGAAATCGCCGGAGTGCACGATCTCGCCGGCGAAGTCCTTGAGCCCCGGCAGGTCGGGCGTGCTGGGAATGCTGCTGACGCCGGTGGCGAAGATCAGATGGCGCGGGTGCACAACACGTGTCGTTCCGTCATGAAGCTTGAGCGTCACCGACCATTGGCCGCGCTTGTCGTCATAATCGCCGGCAACGAGCTCGGTGCCGGGCCAATAGTTCAGCTCCAGGCTCTCGACGTAAGCTTCGAACCAGTTGGCCAGCTTGTCCTTCGGGATATAGACCGGGAAGGTCGGCGGGAACGGCATGTAGGGCAGATGGTTGACGTGCGTCTCGTTGTGCAGCGTCAACGAGTGATAGCGCTTGCGCCAGTTGTCGCCGACGCGCGGATGGCGGTCGACGATGAGGGTATCGACGCCCAACTGCCCGAGGCGGGCGGCGATCGACAGGCCCGCCTGGCCGCCGCCGACCACCAGCACGGCGGGATCGCGGTCATCATAGGCCCGCGCCCGGTTGCGGCGGTCGAGCCAGTTCTCGGCGCCGAAATCGCGCGTGCCGTGCGGATCGTGATCGTCGCGCTGCTTGAACGCTTCTTCGTGGCCGCGGATTTCCTGCAGGTTGGTCGACAGCGTCCAGGCCTTGAGTTGCCCTGGCGCGTCAGCGTCCGGCACCAGCCGCGCCACGCCGGCGCAGGAGCCGGCGGCGGTCTCGAACGCGAACAGGGCTTCGATGCAGTCCGTACCGGCGCGGCTGACCCAGCGCGGCGGCGTGCGGCTTTGCGGGATATGAAAATGCGTCGGCTGGGTGCGCGGGAGCGTCTCCTTCAGCGCTGCCTCTATCGCCGCGCGGCCCCCGATCGTCCGGATAGTCCAACTGAACGCCAGGATATCGCGCCATAGCCCATCCGGCTGGAACAAAGCCGCGGCGCCGGCGGCGTCTTGCGCGCCGAACGCCGCTTCAAGGCTCTCTAGCCAAGTCAGCGCGGCGTCCGGGGCGGTCGTACGCTTACTTTCGGCGATGTTCATCTTGGTTCGTCCGGGCGCAAGGTTTCCGGAATGCGGGTGCCCGCGCAAGGGGGCAAATCGCCATCGTGATTCCGCCGCTCAGATCTTGCCAGGCTTCGCCAGCGTCTCTTTCAACCTGTAGAGTGCTTCCATGGCCTCGCGCGGCGACACATGCCGCCGGGATCGAGCGCCCGCGATGGGCGTTGCACGGACGGCGGGTCCCGCCTGAGCAGATGGCGCTACCCGCCGTTTTTCACCGCCCACCCGTCGAGAATGAGCGTGGCGGCGCGCTTGGCTTCGCGTGCCGCATTGCGGTTGCCTTCACCCGCGGCGACGATCGAGCCCTTCATGAGCATGTGCCACGCTTGCGCGAATTCATCCGGGTTGCGAAGTTTCGCATCGGCGGCGAGATCCCGAACGATAGCGCGGATCTTGGCGAGCTGGGCCGCCGCGGCCCGGCGCGCGGGGCTGCCTCGATTCGATTCCAGAAGGACGTTGATAAAAGAACAGCCCTCGAAGTCCCTCTTGTGAAACCAACCGTCGAAGACGTCGAAGATGGCGAGCAGGCGCCGACGGGGGTCGGCGGCACGGCGTCCGATCTCGGCTTGGAGCCAGCCACGTGTCCAGACGGCTTCTCGACGCTTCAGAAAGGCGACCGCGAGATCGTCCTTTGAGCCAAATTGATCGTAAAGGCTCGCCTTGGCGCAGCCGGCGCGGTCAAGCACCGCGTCGATGCCGACTTGGTCGACGCCGTGCGCGGCAAATAGCTCGTAGGACGCCTCGAGAATCCGCTCGCTCGGCCCTGCCTTCTTGTGCGTTCCAGTCTTCGCCAAAGCGGTTCCTCGGTTTCCGGCCGGAAGACGGCGTTCCGATCATCCGGGCTGGCCGGTTTGCGAACGATTCCTTTCGCCGGGGCGGACGAGCACGAAGGCGGCGCCGTTTTGCTGCGCTGCGGCGTGCCGAATCCTACACCGGACCGCTTGACCGGTCCGTCAAGGAGAATCGAATATAGACAGACCGATCTGTCTGATATATGCACTCGTCGGTCTGCCAGAAAATATAATCAATCGATTCAAAGGAGGAACGCATGCCGATCCCGACCGAACCCGTCGGCTCGCTTCGCGACTGGTCAAGCTGCAGGCCGCCTATGCGGACTATGACGCCGGCAAGATCACCAAGGCGCAGTTGGAAAAGGAGCAGGACGCCGCCTGTCTCGACTCGATCAAGCGGATGGAGGGGACCGGCGCACCCATCGTCTCGGACGGCGAGCAGCGCATCTCGAGCTTCGCGACCTATCCGCTGACGGACACGCTGGGCGGCACGGGGCTTCGCCGAAGGCTTGGCGGCGGAGGGCCAGTATTTCGCGATCTTCACGGACGGTCATCACCGGCAGCTGCCGCGTCTGACGGCGGGCCCTTCCGCTACAAGAACTACGCGGCCGAATTCGTGCGACAAGGCCGTGCAAGATGGCGACGAAACCGCTGAAGCAGGCGGTCATCGCGCCCTCGATGCTGTCGCTGCTGTATCCGCTCGAGGGCGAGGTCAAAGGTTACACGCGCGAGCAGTTCCTCGAGCGATCTGTGCAACGAGTGCGAGAAGGACATCCGCATGGCTTTCGAAGCCGGAGCCGAGCGCGTCTCGATAGACTTTACCGAAGGCCGCCTGGCTTGCCGGAACGATCCGAGGAACCCCTGGACGGCGCCGCAAGATGCTGGGCGATTTATCGAGCTCAACAACCGGGTCATCGATCGCTTTTCGCCGGAGGAACGCGAGAATATCGGGATCCATACGTGTCCCGGCGGCGATTGCGACGCTACGTGCACAGCGCGGACGTCGACTATAACGAACTGCTGCCGAGCTTGTTCAAGATGAACGCTGGCTACTTCCTGATGCAGCTGGCGAGCGAGAGGGATAAGGAGAAAGTGTATGCAAGCTCGATCGGGCAGCAGCCTGCGTGACGGATGCGAACGGCGATGGTGCAGATCGGCGTACATCGGGGTCATCAACCCGCTGAACCCACGCATCGAAAATGCCCAGGAGGTCAGGGACGCGCTGCTTGCTGGCTGCGAAGCACATTGCCAAGGAGCAGCTCGGCTCGACCGACGACTGCGGCTTTTCGCCGTTCAGCGTCGATGAGAAGCCCAAGCACGGCTCGCCGGATGTCGCGCGCGACATCGCTTTTCAGAAGATCGAGGCGCGCGTCGAAGGCACCAAAATGGCTTCGGAAAGGCTGGGCCTTGCGAAAGCCGCATGACGGCTGGAAGCCCGAACAAGAAGGGGCCGCTCCGCGTGGGGCGGTCCCGCTGCACTGGGAGGCCTCAATTCTTCTGCGCTTTCGCCAGCGTCTCTTTCAGCCTGTAGAGCGCTTCCATGGCCTCGCGCGGCGACATCTCGTCCGGGTTGAGCGCGGCGAGGCCCGCCGACAAGGCGCTGAAGCCATCAGGCGTCGGCGCCGCGGCGGGGGGCGGAGCGGGCATGGCCGCGAACAGCGGCAGGTCCTCGAAGCCCAGGTTTAAGTCTTGGGTGCGGCGCGGTCTTCCTGCTCGAGGTTGGCGAGCACCAGCTTGGCGCGTTCGATCACGGCGGCCGGCAGGCCGGCGAGTTTGGCGACCTGGATGCCGTAGGAGCGGTCGGCGGCGCCGGCCATTACTTCGTGCAGGAACACGACTTCGCCCTGCCATTCCTTCACCCGCACCGTGGCGTTGTGCAGCCGGCCGAGCCGGCCGGCGAGCGCGGTGAGCTCATGGAAATGCGTCGCGAACAGCGCGCGGCATTTGTTGACGTCGTGCAGATGCTCGACGGTCGCCCAGGCGATCGACAGGCCGTCGAAGGTGGCGGTGCCGCGGCCGATCTCATCGAGGATAACCAGCGCGCGCTGCCCCGCCTGATTGAGGATGGCGGCGGTCTCCACCATCTCCACCATGAAGGTGGAGCGCCCGCGCGCCAGATCGTCGGCGGCGCCGACGCGCGAGAACAACCGGTCGACCACACCGATGCGCGCCGCCTTCGCCGGCACGAACGCGCCCATCTGGGCGAGGATGGCGATCAGCGCGTTCTGGCGCAGGAAGGTCGACTTGCCCGCCATGTTGGGGCCGGTGATGAGCCAGATGCGGCCTGCCCCCTCCCCGCCCTCCCCCGCAGGCGGGGGCGGGGAAAGAGAGGATGGCGGCGCCAGATCGCAGTCGTTGGCGACGAACGGCGTGCCGTCACGCGCCAGCGCCTGCTCGACGACCGGATGGCGCCCGCCCTCGATGACGAAGTCGAGGCTGCCGTTCACGTGCGGGCGGGCGTAGCCGCGTTCGGCGGCGAGCGCGGCTAGGCTGCTGGCGACGTCGAGGCGGGCGAGCGCGTCGGCGCAGGCTTTCAGCGCCTCGGTGTCGGCGATCGCCGCCGCGGCAAGCCGTTCGAAGATGTCGAGCTCCAGCCCGAGCGAGCGCTCTGCGGCGCTGGCGATCTTGGCCTCCAGTTCGCCGAGCTCGGTGGTGGTGAAGCGCACCTGCCCGGCCAGCGTCTGGCGGTGGATGAAGCTGGCGTTGAGCGGCGGCGACATCAGCTTGTCGCCGTGCTGGGCGGTGACCTCGACGAAATAGCCGAGCACGTTGTTGTGGCGGATCTTGAGCGCGCGCACGCTCGTTTCGTCGGCATAGCGCGCCTGCAAGGCAGCGATTACGCGGCGGGACTCGTCGCGCAAGGCCCGCGTCTCGTCGAGGCCGGCATCGTAGCCGTCGCGAACGAAGCCGCCGTCGCGTTTCAGCGCCGGCAATTCGTCGGCAAGCGCCGCTGACAGCTCCGCCGCGAGCATGGCGTCGGGCGTGAGGCAGGACTTCAGGGCCTCGGCGATTTCGGCCGGCGTCTCTTGATATGTGTCGAGCGCGCGGGCGAGCTCGGCGGCGGCGAGGATGCCGTCGCGGATGGCGGCGAGATCGCGCGGGCCGCCGCGGCCCACGGCCAGCCGCGCCAGTCCACGAGCCAGATCGGGCGCGCCCTGCAGGCGGGACCGGATATCGGCGCGCGCGGCGACGTCGTCGACGAAGGCCGTAACCGCGTCGAGCCGCCGGTTGATCTCACGGGGGTCGGTGAGGGGCGCCGACAGCCGCTGCGCCAGCAGGCGCGAGCCGGCCGATGTGACGGTGCGGTCGATGGCTTCCAGCAGCGAGCCGCGCCGCTCGCCGGCAAGCGTGCGCATCATTTCGAGATTGCCGCGCGTGGCCTGGTCGATGGCCATGGTGGCGCCGGCGCTTTCGCGCATGGGCGGCGACAGCGGCGGGCGCTGGCCGATCTGCGTACGCTCGACGTAAGTGACGCAGGCCGCGGCGGCGGTTACTTCGAGACGCGTCAGCGTGCCGAAGGCCTCGCTGGTGGCGACGGAAAAGAACGAGGTCAGCCGGCGCTCGGCGGTGGCGCCGTCGAACACGTCGCGGGTCAGCGGCGTCACCGCCGGCAATGAGCGCCACAGCGGCACCAGCTCGGCGTCGGCATAGAGCGCGTCGGAGACGACGATCTCGCCCGGCTCCAGCCGCGCGATTTCGGCGGCGAGCGACATGCGCTCGCACTCGGCAATACGGAATTCGCCGGTGGATATGTCGATCCAGGCGAGCGCGAAGCGCGTGTCTTCACCCACCGACGACAGCCGCGCGCGCGCGATGGCCAGCAGGTAGTTGTTGCGGCGCGCATCGAGCAGCGTGTCTTCCGTCAGCGTGCCGGGGGTGACCAGCCGCACCACGTCGCGCCGCACCACGCTCTTGTTGCCGCGCTTCTTGGCTTCCGCCGGGTCCTCCATCTGCTCGCAGACGGCGACGCGATGGCCGAGCGCGATCAGCCGGTGCAGGTATTCGTCGGCGCGCTCCACCGGCACGCCGCACATGGGGATGTCCTCGCCCCGATGCTTGCCGCGCTTGGTCAGCATGATGCCGAGCGCGCGCGAGGCGGTCTCGGCGTCCTCGAAGAACATCTCGTAGAAATCGCCCATCCGGTAGAACAGCAGGCAGTCCGGATTGGCCGTCTTGATCTCGATGTACTGCGCCATCATCGGGGTGATGCGGCCGGCTTCGGCGTCCGCTTTGGGCGTCACGCGGCTGGCGTCGTCCCTGGGCGCCGGTCGTGCGCCATCCCCCGCCTCACCCTTGGGCGGGGTCCCGTCGGGCTCGTCGAGGCCTTTTGGATTGGTCAGCGCCATGGGCCGGAAGGTAGCAGATGGCCCTCGCGGTTACATCCCGTGACGGCCCGGAACGGTCGGGTTTGCCGGGGAAAAATGCCCGCTGCCAATGCGTTGCACCGTCACCCTGAGGCGGCTTCGCGATAGCGAAGCCCTCGAAGGACGACGGCCCCGACGCCTAAGGCCGTCATCCTGCGAGGCCCGTCGCTACGCGCCGCGCAGATCAGGATGACGGAGCCAGCTTTTGTCCGGTCATTCCGCCGCTTCCGGTAGCGCCGGCTGTGCCTCGATGTCGGCGAGGCATCTGGCGAGGCTCTCGCCCTCCGGGTCGACGAGCGCGGCGGTGCGCGCGCTCGCAATCGCGTCGGCGGCGCGTTCGGGCGCCATGCGGCCGGCGAGCGCCGGCTCGATCAGCCGCGCCTCGATGGTGCGGTAATTCGACAAGCCCCGCGCATGGGTATCGCCATAGCCCTTGATCAGCCGCGCGCATTCGGCGATCTCGCCCGCGAGCTCGGCCGAGCGCGGCGCCGCCTTGGCGATCAGCGCCAGCCAGGATTCGATTTGTTCCTGCTCTTGCTTGTAGCGGATGCCGTATGGCCGCAAGCGTCGCAGCTTGGCGAGCGTGAGGAAACGCAAGTAACCGCTCACCGAAGTGGTGTTGATCTCCATGCCGAAATAGAGTCGGCCGGTCCAGCCCTTGCGGTCGGCATGACGGCGGATCGGCTGCGCCAGCGCCGGCGGCAGCAGTTGCGTGAGTTCCTCGATGCCGGGTTTGAGGAAGTCGTGCACCGAGTACGGCTCGTCCTTTACGCGCAACTCGTCGCGCGCGATGCGCTGCAGGCGCGCGGGCGCGATCTTGGCCTGCGCCACCCGCACCACGTCCTCGTAGGACATGCGCACCGCGAGATGGCGCGCGACTTCGTTCAACAGTTTCCCTTGCGCGCCCGCCGCGGCGTCGGCGGTGGCGATGGCCCGCAGCCGGTCGAGATAGGTCCGCGCATAGATCTCGCTTTGATAGGCCACCAGCCGCCGCACGCCTTCGAGCACGACCGATCGAACCTGGGACGGGAAGGTGCGCGCGACCTCGTCTTCCAGCGCTTGCGCCGTGGCTGCGGCGCGCTTCTTACCGTCCGGCGGCGCCGCGGCCTGCCTCTTGGCCCGTGCGGCTTCAAGCCCGGCGCGGAACCCGCGCAGATTGCTGTCGATCGCCTTGCCGTCGGCGCGGATCGCCGCTTCGAACTGCTCCGCGGTCAGCGGCAGCCGGCCGCTGCCGGCGATAGCGCCGAGCATCACCGCGCTTATGATGGAACCGCTTTGCGTGGCGAGTTGCGCCATGTCGACCAGCAGTGCGTCGTGGGCGTGTTCCTCGATGGCCTTGGTGAGCTTGTCCCGGTCGAAGCGGCCGTCGCCCATGGCGGTCTTTTCGTCCATGGCATAGAAGCGGCTGAGCGAGGCGATGACGTGGGTGCGCTCCGGCGTGACGAAGCCGCCGGCGACGGTGCGGCCGGCTTCCAGCAATTCGCTCGCTACCGCGATGTCGATGTCGCCGACACCGGGCGTCAAGGCCATCACCGGCCGCTTGCCGTTCAGCTTGTCGGCATGAACCGGCAGCATCTCGATGTAGTAGGTGGTGGCGCCGGTGCGCTGCGCGACGCCCGGGATCGAGGTCGATTGCACCGGGAAACCGGCTTCCGCGGCCGCGGAAATGATCCAGTTGGTAAGCACGCCGCCGCCTTCGCCGCCGAGCGCCGCGATCAGCAGCTTCACGGGCGCGGCTTCTGCCTTCTCGGTCGCCAGCGGCACGGCGGGCGCCGTCCCGCCTTGCGGGAAAGAGGTGGCGGCGTGCGCCGAGTCTTGTTGCTCGACCCCGCCCCGCAAGGGAGAGGGTGCAGAAGCGTTGCCGCCGAGCGCGCCAATCACGGCCTGGCGCACGCGAAACAACGCGCGGTCGCGCCAGGTCGAATTGCGCACGATCTCGGCGCGATAGAACGACGGGCACAGCACCGCGGCATGGGCGACCTCGCCGCACAGGCCGCAGCCGACGCAACTGTCGACCACGCTCGCGACCGGGTCGGTGCGCAAGGGATCGGGCGAGGGCTTCACCGTCAGCGACGGGCAGCCGGACAGACGAATGCAGGAATGGTCGCCGGTGCAGATCTCGTCGTCGACGCCGTAGCGCGCCCGGGTGACACGCTCGCCGCGCTTGAGCTTTTCGGCGTCCTCGGCGCGCACGCGGCGCTGGCGCGCGAGCTGGCATTCGCCATCGGCGATGATGACCTTGAGGCCCTTCTCGGCGGTCTTCATCGCCTCCTTCAGCGTCGCGGTCATCTTGGCGACCCCGTAGGTGCGCACCGTGCGCAGCCACTTCACGCCCATGGCGCGCAGGGTCCGCTCGATGCTCATGCCGGGCGCGGCACCGTCGCGGTTGGTCGCGCTCGAGGGAATCCATTGCTGGCCGGTGGCGGACGCATAGCCGTTCTGCATCACGATCAGCACGCCGTCGCCCTTGTTGAACAGGTTGGACGCCACGCCGGTGATCACGCCGTTGTGCCAGAAACCGCCGTCGCCCATCACCGATATCGGGCGATTGGCGAGGTTGGGGCCGACCGCGGCGGCGCTCGCAAGCGACATGCCGTAGCCGAGGATCGAGTTGCCCATGGAAAACGGCGCGAAAGTCGCGAATGCATGACAGCCAATGTCGCCGCTGATGTGGGTGGGACCGAGCTCGCGCTGCATCAGCTTGATGGCGGAGAACACCGGGCGTTCGGGGCAGCCGGTACAGAACGACGGCGGTCGCGGCGGCAGGCCCTTGAGCGCGGCGATGGCTTTGGTCTTATGCGCGCTCAGCCCGCGCGCTTTTTCCGCGATGGCGTCGGCGTCAATTCCATGGGGTGTCGTGGCCTGCAGGAACGCGGCGAGGCCTTCCAGCAGCACTTCCGACGAATACTCGCCGGCCTGCGGCAGCGGGCCCTTGCCGTAGACCTTGGTCTGCAAGTCGGCGCGGCGCAGCTCGACGTTGATGGCGTCCTCGATGTAGGCCGGGTTGCCTTCCTCGACGACGAGCACCGCGCGTTTCCCCATGCAGAAATCGCGGATTTCCGCCGGCACCAGCGGGTAGACCACGTTCAGCACCAGCATGGGGATGCGGCTTGCGCCGAAGCCGTCGGCGAGGCCGACGCGCTCCAGCGCGCGCAGCGTGCTGTTGGTGAGGCCACCCATGACGACGATGCCGACGTCGTCGAGGTCGCCGTCGATCGGTTCGTTGAGCTTGTGCTCGCGGATGAACGCCTGCGCCGCCGGCAGCCGCTGTTCGACCTTCAGCTTCTCCTGCACGAAGGTGACCGGCGGATGCGCCAGCCGGCCGTAGTTGAAGCGCGCCGGCGACTGGATGCGATTGATGCCGGAATATTCCGCCTTGCGGTTGGTCTTGGCGGCGAACTCGCCGGTGGCGTGGCAGGCGCGGATGCGCAGCTCGAGCATCACCGGGGCATGGCTCGCCTCCGACAATTCGAAGCCCTTTTCCACCGTGCGCACGATCGACGGCAGATCGGGACGCGGGTCGAGCAGCCACATCGAGGATTTCAGCGCATAGGCATAGGAGCGCTCCTGGATGACGCTGGCGCCCTCGCCGTAGTCCTCGCCCAGGATGATCATGGCGCCGCCGACGACGCCGGGGGAGGCGAGGTTCGACAGCGCGTCGGCCGCCACGTTGGTGCCGACGATCGATTTCCAGGTCACCGCGCCGCGCAAGGGATAGTTGATGGAGGCGCCCAGCATGGCGGCGGCGCTGGCTTCGTTGGAGCAGGTCTCCAGATGCACGCCGAGCTCGCTCATGATGTCCTCGGCGTCCACCAGCACGTCGAGCAGGTGCGAGACCGGCGCGCCCTGGTAGCCGCCCACGTAGGAGACGCCGGACTGCAGCAGCGCCTTGGTGACGGCCAGGATGCCCTCGCCGCGGAAGGTCTCGCCGTCGCCGAGCTTGAGCGCCTGCACTTCCTTCTTGAACGAGCGTTCCACTGCGGGCCTCCAGCCGATGGTTTGGTATCAAACCAATCTAGCAGCTTCGTCCTACATATGCGAGGGCAGCCATGTCGCCAGGATCGGGAAGCTGATGATGATCGCGAGCCGGATAATGTCGGTCACGACGAAGGGGATGACCCCCTTGAATACCGTGGACAGTTTGACGTCGCGTATCACGCTCTTGATGACGAAGACGTTCATGCCCACCGGCGGATGGATCAGGCCCAGCTCGACCGTCATCACGATCACCACGCCGAACCAGATCGGGTCGAAGCCGAGCGCCTGAATCACCGGGAACACGATCGGCACGGTGAGGATGATCATGGCCATGGCGTCCATGATACAGCCGAGCACCAGATACATCAGCAGGATCAGGATCAGCACGCCATAAGGGCCGAGCCCGAGCCCGGTGAGGAAGGCGGTGAGCTTCTGCGGCACCTGGGTGATGGTCAGGAAATAACCGAAGATCAGCGCGCCGATCAGGATCGTGAAGACCGCCGCGGTGGTACGCAAGCTTTCGATCAGGCAGTTCCAGAAGTCGGCGCGCGAGAGTTTGCGCCGGGCCACCGAGATGATGAAGGCGCCGCCGGCGCCCATGCCGGCCGCCTCGGTGGCGGTGAACATGCCGGCATAGAGGCCGGTGATAATGAAGACGAACAGCAGGATGACCGCCCATACCTCGCGCAGTGCTTCCCAGCGCTCGCGCCAGCTGTAGCGCGGGGTCTTCGGCAGGAAGCCGGGGCGGAAGAAGGCGATCAGGTTGATGGTGATGATGTACATCCCCACCGCGATGATGCCCGGGATAATGCCGGCGATGAACAGCTTGCCGATGTCCTGCTGGGTGATCAGCCCGTAGACCGCGAACACGGTAGACGGCGGGATCATGATGCCGAGCGAGCCGCCGGCTGCGATCACGCCGGTCGCGAAGCTCTGCGGATAGCCAAACTGGCGCATCTCCGGATAGGCGACCTTCGAGAAGGTCGCCGCCGTCGCCACCGAAGAGCCGCAAATGGCGGCGAAGCCGCCGCAGGCGGCGATGGTGGCGATGCCCAGGCCCCCGCGCAGATGGCCGAGGAAGGTGTTGGAGGCGCGGAACAGCTCGCGGCTCATCCCCGAGGCCGACGCGAAAGCGCCCATCAGCAGGAACAGCGGGATGACGGCGAATTCGGCGGCGGTGGCGGTGCGGATCGGCGACTGCGACAGGATCTTCAGCGCCGGATGGATGTTGCCGATCATGTAGCCGAAGCCGAGGATGCCGACGGTGCCCATGGCGATGCCGACCGGCACGCGCAGCATCATCAGCGCGAACAGTGCGACGAATCCGACAACGGCGACGGTGTTGGCATCCATAATTACATGCACCTGCGTATGATCTTGCCCGAAAACCGGGTTCCATCCCCGATCGGGGCCGAGCACATGCTTTTCGGGATCATGCGCGTTACTCGCCGGTATGGGATTCGCGCGACGGCGCCAGCTTGTCGGGCGCGATCACCAGTCGCAGCGTACGGAAAATGAGAAGCAGCACGGCGGCCGCGAGGCCGATCCAGGCGACGAAGTAGTAGATCCAGATCGGCTGCCGCAGGTCGAAGGTGCCCGTGTGTTCGGCGCGGACGTCGATCACTTTCTCGGCGAACATCCAGGTGAAGGCGGTCAGCCCGACGAGCGTGACCAGCGCCGAGAACACGTCCATGGCGCGCTGAACCGGTGGCGGCATGGCGCTCCACAGCAGGTCGACGGTGATGTGGTCGCCGCGATAGCTTGCCGCCGCCATCCCCCAGAAGATCAGGATGCCAAGCAGCAGGCTGGTGATGTCATAGGCGTCGGGAATTCCCCAAGAGAAGAAGTAACGCAGGATCACCGACACAAAGGTGAGCAGGGTGACGACGGCGAGAAACCCCGCCGCCGTCACCTCGATCAGATCGATGAATTTGTCGACGGGGCTGCGCCCCCTCGTTGCATCGTTCATTGATAAGCCGCGTGCTCTTTCTTGAGGTCGGCCTTAAGCGCGGCAAGCGCCTTGGCCGGGTCGATGCCGGTCTTCTTGGCCTGCGCTTCCCATTTGGCGGTGAGCGGCGCGGCTGCCTTGCGCCACATCGCGACCTGCTTCGGCGTGAGCTTGTAGACCACGTGGCTCTTCTCGGCCTTGATCTTGGCGATGCCAGCGTGCTCGAATTTGGCCCACGGCGCGGCGATGCGGCGCGCCCACTTGCTGTTGCAGTGGTCGTCGATCACCTTCTTCTGTTTGGCGTCCATCTCATTGTACTTGGCCTTGTTGAACACCAGCGCGAAGGTCGTCGTGTAAAGCGGCAGCTCCATGTCGTACTTGGTCACCTTGTCGATGCCGAACAGGACGACCGAGCCCCAGGGGAAGGTTACGCCGTCGGCAACATGGCGCGCCAACACGTCACGCACTTCGGGTGCCGAAGCCTTGACGTTGGTGCCACCGAGCAGGCGTACGAATTCGGCAATGGTGCCCTGCGCCGGGCGGATCTTGAGGCCCTTGATGTCGGCCGGCACGACCACCTTCTTGTCGACCATGTGGAACGAGCCCGGGTCATGCACGAAGGCGAGGCAGAACTTGACGTCCTTCATCTCCTTGGCCGCGTATTTGCGGTACCACTCGTCGAGCGCGACCGAACCGCCCGTGGCATTCGACATCAGGAACGGCAGTTCGCCCGCGGCGATGATCGGAAAGCGGCCGGGCGTGTAGCCGGGGTTGATGAAGGTCATGTCGGCGATGCCGTCGCGCGCCATGTCGTAATGGTCGAAGGCCTTGCCGAGCTGCTGCGACGGGTAGATCGTCGAGGTGATGGTGCCGCCGGATTCCTTCTTCACCGAGGCGGCCCAGTCTTCCAGGGACTTTTGCAGCGGATGCGACGCCGGTACCCAGTGCGAGATCTTGAGGTTGAAGTCCTTGGCCATCGCCCCGCTTGGGGCGCTCAGCAGGGCGGCAACTGCAGCCGCACAGAGACTGGCCGCAAAACGCGATTTCATGAGGTTCCTCCCTTGGTTTATAAGCCGCCACCGGCGGCTTTTCTTTAATTCACCAGATTGTCGATCGGATTGCAAAGTCGAACGGTTTGATACCAAACTAAATCGCGGGCACGCGAGTCTGAATTTCAGCGGGTGGCCCGTCTTTCAGGAGATCGCCGTGGGTGGGAGCAATGGGACGGGAGCGAAGCCGGCGCGCCGCGCCAGAAGCGGCGCGGCGGCGGCCGCCGCCGACGCGGCCCAGTTCGGGCCGCTCGAGAATTGGATCGGCTTCAACCTGCGCATGGCGCAGGAGGCGGCGTTCGAGGCGTTTTCGCGCCGTTCGCAGGAGATCGGCGAGAGCCCGGGCCGCTTCGCCACCCTGACGCTGATCGCGCGCAATCCCGGCATCAGCCAGACCGAGCTCAGCCACGCCGCCGGCCGCGACAAGTCGAGCCTGACGCCGGTCATCGAGGACCTGGTGCGGCGCGGCCTCGTGGCGCGCAAACGCATGGACCACGACCGGCGCACCTACAGCCTGACCCTGACGCCGGAGGGCAAGAAGACCCTCACCATGATGACACGCTGCGCGCGCCGGCACGAGCGCAACCTCGACCGCGTCATCGGCATGCGTGACCGCCAGCGCTTCCTGCAGCTTCTCAAGAAGATCGCAGCCGAGATCGACTGAGCCTCCGCGGAACGGCATTGCTCTTGCCTCTCTGACGGTGTCCCGTCGGCGCCGGGAGATCGTGTCAGGCGCCGAATTTCCCGCGAACGTCCTCCGGCACCGGGTGCGGTTTCAGCCGTCCTTCATTGTCGCGCACCACCCACACCCGCTTTTCCGCGCATTCGGCGCACAGCGCGCCGTCGAGGCTGAGCTTGTGCGCGACCTCGAAGCTGGAGCGGCCGAAGCTGATGCTGCTGTCGACGACGACGTCGTCGCCGAAGCGCGTCGGCTTGACGAACTTGGCGCGGGTGCGCACCAGCGGAAAGCCGGAAAATGGCAATTCCTTGAACATCCGGTACTTTGTGATGCCCAGCGCCGCCTCGAACAGATGCGCCGTCGAGGCGTCGAAGATTTCGAAATAGCGCGGATAGTAGATGATGCCGGCGGGGTCGCAGTCGCCCCATTCGATGCGTACCTGGCGGGTGTTAGTCAGGGTGGTCACGTGGTTTCGCCTCGGGAAAGAAAAGTCAGCGCGGCGCCATGCGTAGCGCGCCGTCGAGGCGGATCACCTCGCCGTTGAGATAGCCGTTATGAATGCAATGCAACGCCAGCGCCGCGAACTCGCTCGGGTTGCCCAGCCGTTTCGGAAACGGCACCGAGGCGCCGAGCGAATCCTGCGTCTCCTGCGGCAGCGCCGTCAGCATGGGCGTACCGAAGATGCCGGGGGCGATCGCCAGCACGCGGATGCCGAACTGGGCGAATTCGCGCGCCGCCGGCAGGGTCAGTGCCGCCACGCCGCCCTTCGACGACGCATAGGCGGACTGGCCGACCTGGCCTTCGAAGGCGGCGACCGAGGCGGTGGAGACGATGACGCCGCGCTCGTTGTCGGCCAGCGGGTCGAGGCCCTGCATGGCGGCGGCGGCGAGCCGCATCATGTTGAAGGTGCCGATGAGGTTGATGCGGATGACGCGCTCGTAGTCTGCGAGCGGCATCGGCCCGTCGCGGCTGACGATGCGCTTGGCCGGCCCGATGCCGGCGCAGTTGATCAGGATACGCGCGGGCCCATGATCGGCGGCGGCCTTTTTGATGGCGGCTTCGGCGCTCGTACCGTCGGCCACGTCGCAATGGATGGCGATGCCGTTGATGTCGATCGCGACCTCGGCGGCGGCCTTGTCGTTGACGTCCATGATCGCCACCCGCGCGCCGGCCGCGGCCAGCGTGCGCGCGCAAGCCGCGCCCAGGCCGGAGGCCCCGCCGGTGACGATGGCCGCTTGTCCTTTGATTTCCATTTCGCGTTTATCCCGTTTGCGTTGCCTCTTGCTCCGCTCACTCCCGTGGAAGCGGGAATCCGGAGCCAATCGTAAGATCAATTTCTGCCGCCCTGGGTCCCCCGCTTTCGCGGGGACGAGCGGGGTCTCGATCCCTAGCCTTTGCTTTCCGCTTCCGTGTTCTCAATCAAAAGCGCGATGCCCTGGCCGCCGCCGATGCAGGCCGAGGCAATACCATAACGCGCGCCCGCGCGCTTGAGTTCGCGCGCGCAGGTGAGCGTCAGCCGGATGCCGGTGGCGCCGAGCGGGTGGCCGATGGCGATCGCCCCGCCGTTGACGTTGAGCTTGTCCTCGTCGAGGCCGAGTTCGCGCGCGCAGGCCATGACCTGGGCGCCGAAGGCCTCGTTGATCTCGATGCGGTCGATGTCGTCGAGCTTGAGACCGGCGCGCTCCAGCACGGCGCGGATGGCCGGCACCGGGCCGATGCCCATGATCTCCGGCGGCACGCCGACGGCGGCGCTGGCGAGAATGCGCGCCAGCGGCTTCCGGCCGAGCTTGCGGGCGTAGTCGGCCGTGCCGACCAGGATCGCCGCCGCGCCGTCGACGATGGCCGACGAATTGCCGCCGGTCTGCACCCCGCCGAAGGCCGGGCGGATCTTGGCGAGCTGCTCGACCGAGGACGACCGGATGTGGGTATCGGCCTCGAGTTCGTTCTTCACCTTGATGCCGCGCGGGTTGAGCCCGTCGGCCTCGAACTTCTCGGTCCTGACGGGCGCGATCTCGCCGGCGAGGAAGCCGTCGCCTTGCGCCTTTGCCGCGCGGGCGAACGAGCGCGAGGCGAACGCGTCCACCTGCTCGCGTGTGATCTGGTAATGCTTGGCCAGGTTTTCGGCCGTGTCGCCCATGGTGGCGTTGCAGGCGGTGTCGAGCAGCGCCTCCCACAGGAAATCCTTGAAATCCACCTGGCCCATGCGGAAGCCGCCGCGCATGGTGTAGGAGGCGATCGGGTTGCGCGACATCGAACTCGGTGCCGACGCATAGCGCCAGTTCGGCGCGCCCGAGCGAGGTGGCGTCGGAAGCCTGCGCCAGCACCTCGATGCCGGTGCCGCACACGCGCTGCACCATGTGCGCGGGCACTTGCTGCGATACGCCGGAATAGAGCCCGACATGGCGCGGCAGCATGTAGGCGTCGAAGCTCGCCTGCGCCATCGAGCCGGTGATCACGGTGCCGACGTCGGCGGGGTCGGCGCCGGTCTTCTTGAAGGCTTCGCGCGCCGCCTTGATGCCGAGGTCGATGGGCGACACCTGCCCGAGCGCGCCGTTGTAGTCGGCGAACGGCGTGCGCATGCCGTCGATCACAAAGGCGTCTTCGTAGGTGGTGCCGATGCCGGTCTTTGCGGTGCTCAAACGCGTTACTCCTCGATGCTCAGGACGCGCGGCGACGGCGCCGCGCCATAAAGCTCGTCGACCAGCGCGGCGCGGTGCGACAGCACGGCGCGCTGGTTGATCGAGCCCTTGTCGGTCATCTCGCCCTTGTCGAGCGAAGGCGGCTCCGCCATCAGCAGCACGCGGGCGACGCGGGTGGACGAGCCGGGGCTGGCCCTGGCCAGATCCTTCAGCCGTTCCAGGACGTGCGCGCGCACGCGCGGTTCGCTCAGCACTGTTTCCGCCGCGGCGTCCGCCGGCAGGTCGGGCGCGAGCTTGCGGCAGGCGGCGACATCGGGAAACACCAGCGCACCGATTTCGCCGCGGTCGGCGCCGGCCAGCACCACGTCGCGTACCGTGGGCGCGAAGAAATCGACGAAGCCCGCGCGCAAGGGGCCAACATTGACCCAGGTGCCGGTCGACAGCTTGAAATCCTCGGCGATGCGGCCGTCGAACAGGAGCCCTTGCGTGGGATCGGCCTCGTCCGCGAACTTGAAGGCGTCGCCGAGGCGGTAGAAGCCTTCCTCGTCGAAGGCCTTTTCGGTGTATTCCGGCTGGCGCCAATAGCCCGGCGTGATGTTGGGTCCGCGCACGCGCGCTTCCAACTTGCCTTCGTTCGGCACCAGCTTGAGGTCCATGCCCGCGGCCGGCAGGCCCATGTTCGCCGCGTTATCGGCGTGCCAGGTTCGCGCCAGCGCGAACGGCGCGGTTTCGGTCGAGCCGAAACCGGTGAGGAACAGGATACGCTCGCCGCAGGTTTCGATCGCCAGGTCCTGGATTTCGTCGAAGACGTGCTGGGCGATGCCTGCGCCGGCGAACCAGCACACCTTCAGCCGCCCGAAGAAATTGCGCCGCAATTCGGCGTCGTTGCGCAGATACGGCAGCAGCGCCTCGTAGCCTTTGGGCACGTTGAAGTACCAGGTCGGCGCGATCTCGCGCAGGTTCTTCACCGTCGCCTCGATAGCGCCGGGCAGCGGCTTGCCCTCGTCGATGTAGAACGTGCCGCCGTTGTAGAGCACCAAGCCGACGTCGTGGTTGCCGCCCGCGGTGTGATGCCACGGCGCCCAGTCGACGATCACCGGCGGCTCTTCGGCGAAAAAGCTAAGCGCCTGACGCAGCATCACCTGGTTGGCGCACCACATCCGTTGGGTGTTGATCACGCATTTCGGCACGCCGGTGGAGCCCGACGTGAACAGGAATTTGGCGATGGTGTCGGGGCCGACCGCCGCGTGCGCGGCGTCGACTTCGGCGCTGGGACAAGGTCTGGTGAGGTCGGCGAAGCGTGTCGCGTGGCGGCCCTCCGGCGCGTTGCGCGCGGCCACGACTTCCACATCGGCCGGCACGACCGCCTGTATCGCCTTGGCGTATTGAACGCCGTCGCAGGCGAACACCAGGCCCGGCGTGAGCAGGTCAATGATGCCGCGCAATTTGGCGAAGTCGCCCGACATCAGCGAATAGGCCGGCGAGATCGGCGCGTGCGGGATGCCGACATAGAGCGCGGCGAGGCCCAGCAGAGCGTGCTCGATGTCGTTACCCGACAGGATCACGATCGGTCGTTCGGCGGAGAGGTTGCGGTCGATGAGCGACTGGCCGATGCGGCGGGCGAATTCGAGCGCCTGCTCGTAGGTGACGGTGCGCCAGCCGCCGTTGATATCGCGCTGGGCGAAGAAGGGCTGCGTCGGCGTTTCCGCCGCCCAGAATTCCAGGCGCTCGGTCAGCTTGTCGGGATAGCGGCCGAGGGCTTGCTGCGAGCGCAGCAGCAGCGTGCCGTCGGCGCGGCGCTCGACGGCCACGTCCCGCGGTCCGACCTTGACGTGGCGGATATTGGCGGTCGGGTGCGTGCGCGCTGCTTCCGCCATCGCGGTCTCCTAGGCGTCATTCCGGGGCGCGTGCGCAGCACGCGAACCCGGAATCCATAACCCCTGCTGCGGAGTATGGATTCCGGGTCCGCCGCTAAGCGGCGTCCCGGAATGACTAGAAAGAGCTGTGGTGCGCGCTTGCATCACGAATTGCCGTCCAACCCAATCACCGCCTCCGGCACCGGCTCGGCGTAAAGCTGCTCCACCAGATCGGCGCGGTTCTTGAGGACGCTGCGCTGGTTGATCGAACCCTTGTCGGTCATCTCGCCGTTGTCCATGGACGGTGGCTCCGCCATTAGGATCAGCCGTGCCACGCGCGTCGACGAGCCCTTGCTCTGCGCGGCGAGCGTTTGCAGGCGCTCTGCGAAGGTGGCGCGCACATTCGCACCGGCAAGGATCGTCTCGGGCGTCGCCGCGTCGCCGAGCCCGGCGAGCTGGCGGCACGCCTCGATATCCGGAAACACCAGCGCGCCGATATGGTCGCGGTCGGGCGCGGCGAACACCACGTCGCGCACAAAGGGTGCGAAATGGTCGATGAAATGCCCGCGCAGCGGCCCCACGCTCACCCAGGTGCCGGTCGAGAGCTTGAAGTCCTCGGCGATGCGGCCGTCGAACAACAGGCCCTGCATCGGGTCTGCGGGATCGGCGAATTTCAGCGCGTCGCCGATCTTATAATAGCCTTCCTCGTCGAAGGCGGTTTGTGTGTGATGATCTTGCCGCCAGTAGCCGGGCGTGATCAGCGGCCCGCGCAGGCGCGCTTCGAGCTTGCCGTCGCTCGGCACCAGCTTGAGCTCGACGCCGGGGCAGGGCAGGCCGATATTGCCCGGGCGGTCGAACTCCCAGGTGCAGGCGAGCGCCGCCGGCGCGGTCTCGGTCGAGCCGAGCGAGGTCAGAAAGATCACGCGTTCGCCGGTGGTCTCGACCGACAAGCGCGTGATGTCGTCCCAGGTGGCTTGGTTCAGGCCGGCGCCGGCGTAGAACAGCACCTTCAGGCGGCTGAAGAAGTTGCGGCGCAGCGTGTCGTCGGCGCGGAAATGCGCGGCCAGCGCCTCGTAGCCCTTGGGTACGTTGAAATAGATGGTGGGTGCGATCTCGCGCAGGTTGCGCGCGGTCTTGGGCACGCCCGGCGGCGTCGGGTTGCCGTCGTCGATGTAGAGCGAACCGCCCTGCGTCAGCACCATGTTGAAGTTGTGGTTACCGCCGAAGGTGTGGCTCCACGGCAGCCAGTCCAGCACCACCGGCGGCTCGTCGGCGATGAACTGGAGGCCCGCCGCCAGCATCGCTTGGTTCGAGCAGAGCATGCGGTGGGTGTTGATCACCGCTTTCGGCGTGCCGGTGGAGCCCGAGGTGAACAGGAATTTCACGATCGTTTCGGGCGTCACGCGGGCGTGTGCTGCGGCTACGGCAGCCTCGTCCTCCGCGCCAATCAGATCGGCAAACAAAGTCGCCTTGCGGTCCGATGGCGGCTTGGCGGTGACCACCACCTCGACGTCGTCCGGTAGGGTCGCGGCGATGGCGCGAGCAAAGGCGTTGCCGTCGGCGGCGAACACCAGGCCGGGCGTCAGCAGGTCGACGATCATGCGCAGCTTGCCGAAGTCGCTCGACATCAGCGAATAGGCCGGCGATACCGGCGCGTAGGGAATGCCGACGTAAGTGGCGGCGAGCCCCAGGACCGCATGCTCGATGCCGTTGCCGGAGAGGATCACGATCGGCCGTTCGGGCGAGAGATTGCGCCGCAGTAGCGCGGCGCCGATGCGCTTCACCGTGTCGAAGACTTGCGCGTAGGTGAGTTCGCGCCAGCTATCGTCCGGCCCGCGTTGCGCCAGGAACACGCGGTCGGGCGCCTCTAGCGCCCAGCGCGCCAGTGGCTCGCCCAGGTTGGCGTGATAGGCGCCGAGCGGCGCCTCGGTGCGCATGCGGATGGTGCCGTCGGCGTCGCGCTCAACGAGCGCATCGGGCGCGCCCAGGCGCACGGGCCGCAGCGGCGCGGTCGGTCGTTCGGCACGCAGCGGTTCGGCCATCGAGCCGGTTCCCTGGGTTTCGTTTCCTGCCGTTCTCGTTTCGCACGATCTTAACCCGAACCCGGGCGTCGTGCGCTGGCGGCAAATTGTTGTCCTCGACAACTAATTTCGGCCAAGCGGGGCCTGCCCGTCAAGCGAAGGTTATTTCCGGCGTGGCTGGCCGTTTTTCGTCATTCCGGGGCGCGAGCGCCAGCGAGCGGGCCAGGAATCCAGCGGTGAAACCGATGCGCGTGGCTCTGGATTCCCGGTTCTCGGCCTACCGGCCGCGCCTCGGAATGACAGGTTTCCTCAGCCCTGCTTCACTTTCGGCCCGCGCTTTTCGAGGAAGTCGCGCAGGCGGGTCTTGGCCTCCGGGTCGGCCTGGGCAATGGACGAAATCAGCGATTCCATCGCGAAGCCGGCGGCCGGATCGCTTTCCGCGATGCGCGGCAGCGTGTGCATGACGGCGAAATTGGTCAGCGGCGCGTTGGAGGCGATGCGTTGCGCCAGTTCCAGCCCCTTGGCGAAGCCCTTGCCCAATTCCACCAGATACGTGGTCAGCCCCATGGCCTGGCCTTCCTCGGCCGAATAGGTGCGCCCGGTCAGCATCATGTCCATCATGCGCGCGACCCCGATCAGCCGCGGCAGGCGCACCGAGCCGCCGCCGCCGACGAAGATGCCGCGGCTGCCTTCCGGCAGCGCGTAATAGGCCGAGCGCTCGGCGACGCGGACGTGCGCGGCGGCCGCGAGCTCCAGCCCGCCGCCCACCACCGCGCCATGCAGCACGGCGACCGCCGGCACCTTGCCGAACTGGATCTTCTCGAAGGCGCGATGCCACAGCCGCGAGTGCTGGATGCCGTCGCGCACGTCGCGCTCCTTCAGTTCGGACAAATCGAGCCCGGCGGAGAAGTTGTCGCCTTCGCCGGCCAGCAGCACCGCGTTGATGTCACTGGGCAGCGCGCCAAAGAACGTATCGATTCCAATCACGGTGTCGTCGTCGAGCGCGTTGCGCTTGTGCGCGCGGTTGAGCCGCAGGATGGCGACGTCGCCCTGCCGTTCGGCAATCAGCGAGCCGGGCAGGGGAATGGACGGAAAATGGTTCGGGCTATCGTTCACGCGCGTTCTCTCCGGTGTCATGTCCGGCCGTCCGGGTCCGGCCGTTTGGCCGGTCCGGCTGTAACTCGTGCCGGGCATCCACGTGTCAACAAGCCGACAACAATGAAAGACGCGGATGGCCGGGACAAGCCCGGCGATGACGAATCTACGTCATAAAACCTCGAACACGTCGAGATGGACCGCCAGCGCCTCGCGCCGGCCGTGCGCGATCGCCAGGATCCGGTTGAGCCAATCGGCTTCGGGATCGGACGTCTCGAAGCGCATCGCCGTGCGGAAGTAATAGCTGGCCGGGTCGGCCGCCTCGCCGCGCGCCAGCGCCGCCAGCACCTCCGGCGGCCCGTGCCTGAGCCCCAAGCTGTCGACCAGGATGCGGCCGCCGGTCGTCGTCTCGAGGGTGTAGCGGGCCTGGATGTCGGCGACGCCGTCGGCGCGGACGATCTGCCAGTCGGCGCCGCCGCGCAGCACTTTGCCGCTGAGGCGAGGGCCTTGCACGGTGCCGCCCAGGATGTCGATGATGCGCCGCTGTCCGTAGGGCGTGGGACCGAGCTCGAGGATCGGCCCCAGCTCGGCCCGAATGGTGAAGATCGGTTCTTGTCCCAGCATGGCTGTCTTAGTTGGCGTCCAAACGGTCTGTTACGGGGGCAGGCGGCCATTTGACCCCATGGACCACGCGCCGTAAATACGGGGCCGCACAAACCTGGAAATTTCTTGTATGGCGCGCATTTCATCCCTTGCCGAAGCTATCGCCGACGCCGTTCGCGACGGCGATACCCTGGCGCTGGAAGGCTTCACCCATCTCATTCCGCACGCGGCGTGCCATGAGATCATCCGTCAGGGCCGCAAACACCTGACGCTGATCCGCATGACGCCGGACCTCGTCTACGACCAGCTCATCGGCATGGGCTGCGTCGACAAGCTTGTCTTCTCGTGGGGCGGCAATCCGGGCGTCGGCTCGCTGCATCGCTTCCGCGACGCGGTCGAGAACGGCTGGCCGCAGAAGCTCGACATCGTCGAGCACTCCCACGCCGCCATGGCCAACGCCTACGAGGCGGGCGCGGCGGGCCTGCCGCTCGCGGTGTTCCGCGGCTACATCGGCGGCGACCTGCCCAAGGTCAATCCGACCATCAAATACATCACCTGCCCCTTCACCGGCGAAAAGCTCGCGGCCATTCCGGCGCACCGGCCCGACGTGGCGGTCATCCACGCGCAGCGCGCCGACAAGGCGGGCAACGTCATGATCGAGGGCGTGCTCGGCGTGCAGAAGGAAGCCGTGCTCGCGTCCAAGCGCTCGGTGGTGACGGTGGAAGAGATCGTCGACGAACTGCCCGAGCGCAGCCTCAACGCGGTGGTGCTGCCGGGCTGGACGGTCGGCCACGTGGTGGAAGTGCCGGGCGGCGCCTTCCCGTCCTACGCGCAGGGCTATTACGCGCGCAACAACGCCTTCTACAAACAGTGGGATGCCATCGCGCGCGAGCGCGACAGCTTCCAGGCCTGGATGAAGGAAAACGTGCTGGAGAAGGGCCCCGAGGCCTTCGCCCAGCATGCGCGTAAACATCGCGCGGCGGCGGAGTAAGAGCCATGGCCGATTACAAGCCCAACGAAATGATGACCATCGCGGCCGCGCGCGCGCTCAAGAACGACGACGTGTGCTTCGTCGGCATCGGCATGCCGTCGGCGGCGGCCAACCTGGCGCGGCTGACGCATGCGCCGGGCATCACGCTGATCTACGAATCCGGTACGCTCGCCACCAAGCCCAACGTGCTGCCGCTGTCGATCGGTGACGGCGAACTCTGTGAAACGGCAGTGACCACCGTGGCGGTGCCGGAGATGTTCCGCTACTGGCTGCAGGGCGGGCGCATCAATGTCGGCTTCCTGGGTGGCGCGCAGGTCGACCGTTACGCCAACCTCAACACCACCGTCGTCGGCCCCTACGACAAGCCGAAGGTGCGGCTGCCCGGCGGCGGCGGCGCGCCGGAGATCGCCACCTCCTGCGGCGAGATATTCATCATCATGGCGCAGTCGAAGCGCGGCTTCGTCGACAAGCTCGATTTCGTCACCTCGATCGGCCATGTCTCCGGCGGCGACAGCCGGCAGAAGCTCGGCGTCAAGACCAAGGGCCCGACGCGGCTGATCACCGATCTGGCGCTGCTCGCGCCCGATCCGGAGACCAAGGAAATGACCGTCGTCTCCATCCATCCGGGCGTCACGCGCGAGCAGATCCAGGAGAACACCGGCTGGGCCGTGAAATTCGCCGCGACGGTGGCGGAAACGCCGGCGCCGACGGACAAGGAACTCGACGTGCTGCGCGAGCTGCAGGCGCGCACCGCGCGCGCCCACGCGGCGGCGTGAACAAGGAGTAAGATATGCGTGAAGCTTTCATCTGTGACGCGGTACGCACGCCCATCGGCCGTTATGCCGGCGGGCTCGCCAAGGTGCGCGCCGACGATCTCGGGGCGACCCCGATCCGGGCGCTGGTCAAGCGCAACGCCAAGGCCGACTGGTCGAAGCTCGACGAGGTGTTTTTCGGCTGCGCCAACCAGGCCGGCGAGGACAACCGCAACGTGGCGCGCATGGCGCTGCTGCTGGCGGGGCTGCCCGACAACGTGCCGGGCCTGACGCTCAACCGCCTGTGCGCGTCGGGCATGGAAGCGGTGGGCGCCGCGGCGCGCGCCATCCGCGCCGGCGAGATGGACTTCGCCATTGCCGGCGGCGTCGAGTCGATGACCCGCGCGCCCTTCGTGCAGGGCAAGAGCGAGGACGCCTTCTCGCGCAAGATCGAGGCCTTCGACACCACCATCGGCTGGCGCTTCGTCAATCCGCTGATGAAGCAGCAATACGGCATCGATTCCATGCCGGAGACCGGCGAGAACGTGGCCGAGGAATTCCAGGTCAGCCGCGCCGACCAGGACGCCTTTGCGCTGCGCTCGCAGCAGCGCGCCGCCAAGGCGCAGGCCGACGGCTATTTCGCCGCCGAGATCGTGCCGGTCGAGATCGCCGGCCGCAAGGAAACGGTGACGGTCGACACCGACGAGCATCCGCGCCCGCAGACCACGGCCGAGCAACTCGCCAAGCTGAAGACGCCGTTCCGCAATCCCGGCACGGTCACCGCCGGCAACGCCTCCGGGGTCAACGACGGCGCCGCCGCCGTCATCGTCGCCTCGGAGGAGGCGGTGAAGGCGCACGGCCTGACGCCGCGCGCGCGCGTGCTGGGCATGGCCTCGGCGGCGGTGCCGCCGCGCATCATGGGCATCGGCCCGGTGCCGGCGTCGCTGAAGCTGATGGCGCGCCTTGGGCACAAGATCGGCGACTACGATTTGATCGAGCTCAATGAAGCCTTTGCGTCGCAGTCGCTAGCGTGCCTGCGCCAGCTCGGCCTTGCCGACGATGCGGCGCAGGTCAATCCGCACGGCGGTGCTATCGCGCTCGGCCATCCGCTGGGCATGTCGGGCACCCGCCTGGTGCTGACCGCCGCGCACGGCCTCGAAACCCAGGGCGGCAAGCTGGCGCTCGCCACCATGTGCGTCGGCGTCGGCCAGGGCGTATCGCTGGCCCTCGAGCGGGTCGGCTGAACGGACATAAAGATACGAACGAAGGGAAGCCAATGTCGCTGATCTACCCGCGGGAAAGCCTCAGCGCTTTTCCCAAGCACCTGAGCCCCGAATACCGCAGCACGGTGAAGCGCTCGCCGTCGAAGCCGCTCATCCTGGTGCCGCACACGCTCTCCGAACTGACCGGCCCGGTCTACGGCCACGACTCGATCGAGGAAGGCGACAACGACCTCACCAAGCAGGGCAAAGGCGAGCCGCTGGGCGAGCGCATCATCGTGCACGGCCACGTGCTCGACGAGGACAAGCGCCCGCAGCCCGACACGCTGGTGGAAATCTGGCAGGCCAACGCCTGCGGCCGCTACGTGCACGTCGTCGACCAGCACCCGGCGCCGCTCGATCCCAACTTTACCGGCGGCGGCCGCACGGTCACCGACAAGAACGGCTATTACCGCTTCGTCACCATCAAGCCCGGCGCCTATCCATGGGGCAATCACCACAACGCCTGGCGGCCGAACCACATCCACTTCTCGGTGTTCGGCCATTCGTTCCTGTCGCGGCTCGTGACCCAGATGTATTTTCCGGGCGATCCGCTGTTCCCGTTCGACCCGATCTTCAACTCGGTCACCGACGAGAAGGCGCGCCAGCGCATGGTCGCGAGCTTCGACCTCGAGAACACCATCCCCGATTGGGCGCTCTGCTTCCGCTTCGACATCGTGCTGCGCGGACGCGAGGCGACGCCCCTGGATACGGACGAGCACTAGCGCATGATCCCGAAAAGTGGACACCGGTTTTCGGAAAAGATCATGCGCAAAAGGAAAAGCTAATGTCGGAATCGGAAATCACGCCATCGCAGACCGTCGGGCCGTATTTCGCCTACGGCCTCACGCCCAAGGGCCGCGGCCAGTGGGACCCCAACGGCAGCTATAGCTGGAAGGAGACGGTCGGCGACAATCTGGTGACGCCGGACGCCACCGGCGAGCGCATCCACATCGAGGGCGCGGTGATCGACGGCGACGGCCAGCCGATGCCGGACGCCATGATCGAGATCTGGCAGGCCGATGCCCAAGGCCGCTACGCCAGCCCGTACGACAGCCGCGCGCTGCCGAACACCCAGTTCAAGGGCTTCGGCCGCTCCGCCACCAACAAGGACGGCGTCTTCGGTTTCGACACCATCAAGCCGGGCCCGGTGCCGGGGCCGGAGGGCAAGCAACAGGCCCCGCACATCGTGGTCGCGGTCTATTCGCGCGGCATGCTGCGGCAGGTCTATACGCGGCTCTACTTTGCGGGCGAGGCCGCCAACGAGAGCGATCCCATCCTGGCCCTGGTGCCGGCGGACCGACGCGGGACGCTCATTGCCCACAAGGAGACGAAGGGTGGGCAGACGGCCTACCGCTTCGACATCCGCGTTCAGGGCGACAACGAGACGGTCTTCTTCGAAATCTAGCGATTGCGGTCAATACAAGGGCGGAAGCGGGCGGCTCGGTCGCCCACTTCCGCCGATTTATTTTGACCGCTTTCGTGGGCCAACGCCCATGGGCGCGGTCGATGACCGCAAACGAACCCATAATCTAGGCCTTATTTTGCGCGATTTTCGGGATCGCTCCTGTTTCCTTGCGCCCATCCCGTCCCACCCACTCTGCCCAACTTTTCCCAACTGCGTTTTGTGGTTGACTGAATCCGCGCGGCTTGGTTCGCTTCGTGGGTCAAGCGGCCGTTAGAGCCGTATCGGGAAACGCGCCTCGTGCCAGGTTAAAGAGGGCTTGAGCTCATGAACGAGCAGATCCTCCAGGAAATCAGCGATTTCTGCCGCCAACGCGGCCTTGCCGAATCGACCTTCGGCCGACGCGCGGTCAACGACGGCAAGCTCGCCAGCCGCCTGCGCAACGGCGGCCGCATCACCACCGACACCCTCGAACGCATCCGGGCATTCATGGCCAACAATTCCGACGGCGAGCCGGCGCGCCGCCGCATCCTGTTCGAGCCGTCGCCGCCGGCGGGGGCGACGCAGCCGTCACCGCCGCCGACACCGCTGCCGGCGCTGCCGCAGACCGCCGAGCCGGCGCCGCCTGTCGCGTCGGGACAGGCGGGCGACGATCCCACCCGCAACTTCCGCTTCTTCGACAACCGGCAGAAATACCTGCTGTTCGTGAATACCTGCTCGGAGAAATGGGAGGTTGCCAACCGCGTCGGCCTCGAGCTCGCCAACATCCATCCGCGTCCGCCGGCGGTGCGCGTGTTCGACGCCGGCGTCGGCGACGGCACCGTGCTCGCGCGCGTCATGCGCACCATGCACGACCGCTTCCCCACCATGCCGTTCTACATCGCCGGCAAGGAGATCAGCCTGGAGGACGTGCGGCTCACTTTGCACAAGATGGCGGACCGCTTCGTCGAGCATCCCTCGACCGTGCTGGTGCTCACCAACCTCGCCTATGCCGAAGCGCCGTGGCTGGCGGTGAAGTCGCTGTCGGCCGCCTCCAGCCTGATCTGGAAGGAACTGGCGATGGATGGCAGCAGCGCCCACGCCTTCGAAAAGCAGATCACCGACCTGGAGCCGTTCCTGGCGGAAGCCTGGAAGGCGGGCGTGTCGCCGAAGAGCGGCAACCCGGTCTACGAGCGCCCGGTCATCCTGGTGATCTACCGCAACGATCACCGCTTCCTGCTCGACCAGATCATTCCCAAGCCCGGCGGCACGATCGCCGACTACGACCTGGTGATCGCCTCGCAGCCCTATCGTGCGCGCGCGTCGCTGCAGTTCAAGGCCAAACGTGTGCTGGCGCCGCTGGCCCGCGCGATCGGGCCCGGTGGGCGCATGATCGCCATCCATTCCTACGGCCACGATCCGGGCATGGAGATCATCCATAAGATCTGGCCGGCCGACGACCCATTCGCTCACAGCCGTCACGACCTGCTCAAGGAAGTGAAGCACGAGCTCGGCCCCGCCGGCCGCGACCTCAACTTCAACGCCTATTCCGACCAGCGTTCGCTGTTCCGCTACGTCATGCACACGCTGCCGTCGGAAATCTCCGCCGAGGTCGGCTCGTCGATCGGCACCTCCACGCTGCTCGCGGCCTGGAACGCGGCGATCTACGTGGCGCAGGTCGAGGACGATCGGCTCACCGACATCAACAGCGACCGCCGCTACATCGAGGCTACGCGCGACGTGCTGCAGAAGAACGGCGGGCTCTGGTTCTACGACGAATCCTTCGTGATCTCGCGGCGGCGGGAGTGAGGGCCGTGGAGGATCTCATGATGGTCGACAACGCGCCCCAGACGGCGCCCGGGCTGGGCAACGTGGCGCAGCGCTTCTCGCTCGAAGCCACCCGCCCGAGCGCTGACGAGATCGCCCGCCTGGCGGACACCGTGCCCGCCGGCACGATGGTTTACGTCACAGCCGTAGCCAGTCAATCGGCGGCCGAGCAGGTTCGCTCTGCGGCGCGCCTGCGCCGCGCCGGACTCGAGCCGGTCGCCCATATCGCCGCGCGCCGGCTTGGCAGCCTCGACCGGATGCACGACCTGCTGAAGGCGTTGCGCGACAAGTCCGACATGCGCCAGCTGCTGGTCATCGGCGGCGACATCGACAGCAGCGGCCCGCTGACCGATGCGCTTGCGGTGATCCGGCAGGGCAAGCTGCGCGGGCTTGGCTTCGAGGAGATCGGCATCGGCGGTTATCCCGAACCGCATCCGCGCATCGCGCCGGGACGGCTCGAAGCCGCGCTCGACGAGAAGATCGCACTCGCCGTGGCGCAGGGTCTGCGCGTCCACATTGTAAGCCAGTTCTCGCTCTCGCCGGACAGCGTCCTCGCCTGGCTGCGGCAGTTGCGCGGCTGCGGCATGGCGTGGCCGGTGCGGGTCGGCCTGGTCGGCCCCACCAGCGTGCCGGGGCTGCTGCGCTTTGCGCGCCGCTGCGGCGTGAATGCCTCCCTGCGCGGGCTCGTCTCCGGCACCGCCGCCAGCCTGATCGGCCACGTCGGGCCCGGGCGCATCATCGAGGCGCTGTCCGCGGCCGATGATTTGGGCGATATCGCTCTGCATTATTTTTCCTTCGGCGGGACGGTTGAAACCGCGCGCTACGCGTGCGAAGCCGCTGCAGGACGGCACGATGCCCATCGTGCTATGGCTCACCCCAATTAAGCCTGCCCGCCGGTGTCAGCGCTGGGCGGCCCACCTGTGGAGGACAACATGACGCAACGGACCAAACCGCCTTTCCGCGCCGACCATGTCGGCAGTATCCTGCGCACCGCGCCGATCAAGGACGCGCGCGCCAAGCATGAAAAAGGCGAAATCACCGACGCCCAGCTCAAAGCGGTCGAAGACGCCGAAATCATCAAGATCATTGCCAAGCAGGAAGAAGTCGGCCTGAAGGCGATCACCGACGGCGAGTTCCGCCGCTCGTGGTGGCACTTCGATTTCTACGGCATGATGGACAATGTCGAGATCTACGAGCTCGACCACGGCATTCAGTTCGCCGGCGTCCAGACCAAGCCGCGCTCGATCAAGGTCACCGGCAAGATCGGTTTCTCCAACCATCCGATGATCGAGCACTTCAAGTTCCTGAAGGCGCACACCAAGCAGACGCCGAAGATGTGCATCCCGGCGCCGTCGACCTTCCACTTCCGCCTCGAGCCGAACGCGGTCAGCAAGGAGGCCTATGCCAGCCGCGACGCCATCTTCGACGATCTCGCGATCGCCTATCAGGACGCGATCAAGGCATTCTACGCCGCCGGTTGCCGCTACTTGCAGTTCGACGACACCGCCTGGGCCTATCTCTGCTCGCAGGAAGAGCTGAAGAAAGCCCGCGACCGCGGCCTCGACGTCGATCATCTGCAGGAATCCTACGCCAAGTGCATCAACAAGGCGCTGGAAGCCAAGCCCGCCGACATGACCATCACCACCCATGTCTGCCGCGGCAACTTCCGTTCCACCTTCATCTCGTCCGGCGGCTACGAGCCGGTGGCCGAGACCTTGTTGGCCAAGTGCAATTACGACGGCTATTTCCTGGAATACGATACCGACCGCGCCGGCGGTTTCGAGCCGCTGCGCTTCCTGCCCAAGGGCGACAAGATCGTCGTGCTCGGCCTCGTCACCTCGAAGCAGGGCGCGCTTGAGCCCCGCGAAGACATCAAGAAGCGCATCCAGGAAGCGACCAAGTTCGTCGACCTCGAGCAACTTTGCCTGTCGCCGCAGTGCGGCTTCGCCTCGACCGAGGAGGGCAACGTGCTGGCCGAGGAAGAAATGTGGGCCAAGCTCAAGGCGATCGTCGAAATCTCGCAAGAGGTTTGGGGGAAGTAGTCTTCTCTCCCGAAATCAAAGTAAGCTGTCATCACCGGGCCGGCGCGTTAGCGCCGTGGCCCGGTGATCCCGCCTAAGAGGCAGCGCCACCTCAAGCGCGGTTGGCCGGGCCAAGATCGGTGATCGATGATCGGCCATGGCCGGCCATGACCGAGTGCAGGAGCCGGCGTAAGATGCGGCCAACAAGAAGACAATCCGGGAGTGAAACCGATGGCTCAACGCACCAAGCCGCCCTTCCGCGCCGATCACGTCGGTAGCCTGCTGCGCCCGGCGGCGCTGAAACAGGCGCGCGAGCAGCACGAAAATCGTGAAATCGACGACGCCGCGCTGAAGGCGGTCGAGGACCGCGAGATCGAAAAGGTCGTCAAGAAGCAGGAGGAGGTCGGCCTCAAACTCGCTACCGACGGCGAATTCCGCCGTTCCTGGTGGCATTTCGATTTCTTCGCGGGGCTCAAGGGCGTCGAGCTCATCGAGGCGCCGCCGATCAAGTTTCACGGCGTGGTCACCAAGAGCCAGGCGATCCTCGTCAACGGCAAGGTCGACTTTGTCGGCCATCCGCACATCGAGCACTTCAAGTTTCTGAAGGAACACTGCAACGTCGTGCCGAAGATGTGCATTCCGGCGCCGTCGACGTTTCATTTCCGTCAGGGCCGCAAGATGGTGAGCCAGGAGGTCTATCCGGACCTCGACGCCTTCTTCGCCGATGTCGCCGCCGCCTGGAAGAAGGCGATCAAAGCCTTCTACGACGCCGGCTGCCGCTACCTGCAGCTCGACGACACCGCGTGGGCGATGGTCTGCGATCCGCACGAGCGCGAGGAATCGGCCAAGCGTGGCGACGACCCCGACAGGCTGCCCGCGATCTATGCGCAGATGACCAATGCGGCGCTCGCCGACAAGCCCGCCGACATGACCGTCACCATGCATTCCTGCCGCGGCAACTTCCGCTCCACCTTCATAGCCTCGGGCGGCTACGAGTTCGTCGCCGAGCACCTGCTCGGCAATACCAATTTCGACGGCTATTTCCTCGAATACGACAGCGACCGGGCCGGCGGCTTCGAGCCCTTACGCTTCTTCCCCAAGGGCGAGAAGCAGCTCGTGCTCGGCCTCGTCACTTCGAAGCAGGGCCGCCTCGAGCCGCGCGACGAGATCGAGAAGCGCATCGAGGAGGCGACCAAGTATGTCGACCTCGAGCAGCTTTGCCTGTCGCCGCAATGCGGCTTCGCCTCCACGGAGGAAGGCAACGTGCTGGCCGAGGACGAGCAGTGGGCCAAGCTGCGCATGATCGTGGAAATCTCGCAAGAGGTGTGGGGGAAGTAGGGCCTTCCGTATCCCGGGCGCGGCGCGGCATGAAATGACGCGCTGCGGACCCGGGACCCGGCTTTCTGCTAAGAAAACCGGGACGCGATGCCGGAAACATCATGCCCCTCGACCCCGACAAACTCCTCGCTTTGCAAATCCCTGACGTCGAGCACACCTACGGTGCGCGCGACTGCATGCTCTACGCGCTTGGCGTCGGCCTCGGCCAGGACCCGGTGAACGAGGCCGAACTCGCCTTCGTCTACGAGCGGAATCTGAAGGTGCTCCCCACTTTCGCGGCGGTGATGGGCTACAACGCTTATGTGCTGCGCCGGCCTGAACTCGGCATCACCTGGAGCCATGTGGTGCACGGCGAGCACAGCGTCATGCTGCATAAGCCCGTCAGGCCCGAGGGCACCGTCATGGGCCGCAGCCGCATCGTCGACGTTATCGACAAAGGTGAGGGTCGCGGCGCACTCATCTATTCCGAGCGCCGCATCGTCGACAAGCCGACCGGCGAACTGCTGGCGACCATCAAGCAGACCACGTTCTGCCGCGCCGACGGCGGTTTCGGCGGCCCGAAACGCCAGGCGCCGCCGCCGCACGCCGTGCCGGCGCGGGCACCGGACGCCGTGGTCGATCTGTCGACGCGGCCGGAAATGGCGCTCGTCTATCGCCTGTCGGGCGACATCAATCCGTTGCACGCGGACCCGGCTTTCGCCCACGCCGCCGGCTTCGCGCGCCCGATCCTGCACGGGCTTGCGACCTTCGGCGTGGCCGGACATGCCTTGCTGCGCGCGGTGTGCGCCTACGATCCTGCCCGGCTGACCGCCATGGCCTGTCGTTTTTCGGCGCCGGTCTATCCGGGCGAGACCGTCCGCACCGAGATCTGGCGCGACGGCGGGGTCGTGAGTTTCCGCGCCCGCGTCGCCGAGCGCGACGTGGTGGCGATCGACAACGGGCGGGCCGAGGTCGTTTGACGAGGCGAAAATGCTTCCGTCATGGACGGGCTAAAGGCGCGAAACGCCGTCTTCGTGGTACTTGTCCCGGCCATCCACGTCTTTACAAGTGCCCTGGGAAGAAAGACGTGGATGGCCGGCACAAGGTTTATGCGCGGGCCGGCCGAGGCCGGACCCGAGTGCCGGGCATGACGGCGGAGAGACCGGCTTATGACATCGGATAGACACGAAGACCACGCCGACATCCGCGAAGGCGTGCGCGCGCTCTGCGCCAAGTTCCCCGGCGAGTATTGGCGCGCGCTCGACCGCGAGCGCGCCTACCCGACCGAGTTCGTGGCGGCCCTCACGGAAGCCGGCTATCTCGCAGCCCTCATCCCGGAAGAATTCGGCGGCAGCGGGCTCGGCATCGGCGCCGCGGCGGCGATCCTGGAAGAGGTGCACCACGCCGGCGGCAACGGCGCGGCCTGCCACGCCCAGATGTACACCATGGGCACTATCCTGCGTCACGGCAGCGCGGCGCAGAAGGAAGCATGTCTGCCGCTGATCGCCAGCGGCGAGCTGCGCCTGCAAGCCTTCGGCGTGACGGAACCGACGTCGGGCACCGACACGCTTTCCTTGCGCACCACCGCCCGCAAGGAAGGCGACCACTACGTCATCAACGGCCAGAAGATCTGGACCTCGCGCGCCGAGCATTCCGACCTCATGCTGCTGCTCGCGCGCACCACGCCGCGCGAGCAGGTGCAAAAGCGAACCGACGGCCTGTCGGTGTTCCTGGTCGACATGCGGCTGGCGCTCGGCACCAGCATGACCGTCACGCCGATCCGCACCATGATGAACCACGCCACCACGCAGATATTTTTCGACGACCTGCGGGTGCCGGCGGACAACTTGATCGGCGAGGAAGGCAAGGGCTTCCGCTACATCCTCTCCGGCATGAACGCCGAACGCATCTTGATCGCCGCGGAGAGCATCGGCGACGCCAAATGGTTCATCGATCGCGCCACCGCCTACGCCAAGGAGCGCGTGCTGTTCGGCCGCGCCATCGGGCAGAACCAGGGCGTGCAGTTCCCGATCGCGCGCGCCTATGCGCAGATGCGCGCCGCCGAACTGATGGTGCATGAGGCCGCGCGCCTTTACGAAGCCGGCGAGGACATCGGCGAACAGGCCAACATGGCCAAGCTCTTGGCCGCCGACGCCTCCTGGGCCGCCGCCGACATGTGCGTGCAGACTCATGGCGGCTTTGGCTTCGCCGAGGAATACGACGTCGAGCGCAAGTTCCGCGAGGCGCGGCTCTATCAGGTGGCGCCGATTTCGACCAACATGATCCTGTCCTACCTCGCCGAGCACGTGCTCGGCCTGCCGCGGTCGTATTGAAATGACCCTTCCCCTTGAAGGCCTCCTCGTCGTCTCGCTGGAGCAGGCGGTTGCCGCGCCACAATGCACCTGCCGCATGGCCGACGCCGGCGCGCGCGTCATCAAGGTGGAGCGGCCGGAGGGGGATTTCGCCCGCGAATACGACCACATCGTGCACGGCGAAAGCGCGCACCTGGTTTGGCTCAATCGCGGCAAGCAGTCGGTGGTGCTCGACCTCAGGCAGGACGACGACAAGGCGCTGCTCGAAGCCATGCTCGCCAAGGCCGACGTGTTCGTGCAGAACCTCAAGCCCGGCGCCATCGCCAAGCTCGGTTTTTCGGTCGCGCGCCTGCGCCAGGATTATCCGAGGCTGATCTGCTGCTCGATCTCCGGTTACGGCGAAAGCGGCCCCTACGCCCAGCGCAAGGCCTACGACCTGCTGATCCAGGCGGAGTCCGGCATCTCCTCGGTCACCGGTGGACCGGAAGCGCCGGCGCGGGTCGGCGTGTCGATCGTCGATGTCGGCGCCGGCCTCAACGCCTATGAAGCGATCCTCGAGGCGCTGATCGGCCGCGGGCGCACCGGCGAGGGCGCCGAGATATCGATTTCGATGTTCGACGCCATGGCGGAATGGATGACGATCCCCTTGCTGAACGAGGAATGGGGCAATCCGTTCAAGCGCATCGGCCTCGCGCATCCGACGATTGTGCCCTACGGCGTGTTCAAGACGCGCGACGGCGCCGACATCCTGATCGCCATCCAGAACGACCGCGAATGGCGCGTGCTGTCCGAAAAGGTGCTGGGCGACGCCGCGCTCGGCACCGACGCGCGCTTTGCCACCAATCCCAGGCGCAACGAAAACCGCGCCGCGACCAACGCCGCCGTCGCCGCCGTGTTCGCCCGCCACGACGTCGAGCCGCTGATGGCGATCTTGGAAAAGGCCGATATCGCCTTCGCCCGCGTCAACGATGCCAAGCTGCTGTCGACGCATCCGCACCTGCGCCGGATCACGGTCGGCACCGAGAGCGGCCCGGCCACCATGCCGGCGCCGTCCGCCGTCCGCGCCGGCGCGCCGCGCCAATACGGCGCGGTCCCGGCGTTGGGTGAGCATTCGGAGATGATCAAGCGGGAGTTTGGGAAACACTGAGCGCTTGCCCCGGACGCGGCGCAGCACGGAGCGATAGCGTAGTGGTGCGCCGCAGATCCGGGGCCGTTCCAAGTGCGGAATTTGGAGCGGTCCCGGGTCTGCAGCGTGTCATTTCATGCCGCGCTGCGCCCGGGACACGAAGCCGTGCATCACTCCAGCACCACCGCCTCTTCCAGGTCTTCCTCGCTCGGCCCCTTCTTCTTCGACGAGCCGAGGATGAAGATCAGCGGAATGGTCGCCAGGGTCAGCACCATCAAGAGCTTGTAGTCGTTGAGGTAGGCGATCAGCGTTGCCTGCTGGGTGACGATCAGGTCCATCATGGCGCGGCCCTGGTCGGTCGCCAGGTCGAGATAATGGTGCACGATCGGGAACTGCAGGGCGTCGTTGAACGGCGTCACCTGTGCGGCCAGCCGCGCGTGCATGTAGGTGGTCTCGTCGGTCAGCCTGGCGATCACCATTGAGATGCCGACCGACGAGCCGATGTTGCGCACCAGCGTCAGCATGGCGGTGCCGCCGGTGCGCAGATGGCCGGGTAGCGTGAAGAACGCCGCGGTGGTGATCGGCACGAACAGCAGGCCGAGCCCGACGCCCTGCACGATCGAGGTGATGACGATGGTCTGCTGCGTGGTGTCGAGCGAAAAGCCGGTGAAGAAATAGAGCGTGCCGCCGGAGAGCAGCAGTCCCGCCAGGATCAGCCAGCGCGTTTCGAACATCTTCATCAGCCGCGGCGCCACCAACATGGTCAGCAGCGTGCCGACGCCGCGCGAGCCGAGCAGGAATCCGGCGGTCTGGATCGGATAGCCGAGCAGCTTCTGCATGAACGGCGTCACCAGCGCCATGGTGCCGAACAGCACGACCCCGATCACCACCATGAACACGCAGCCGGCGACGAAATTACGGTCCTTGAACAACTCGAACTTCACGAACGGCGCGTCGGTGGTCAGCGAGTGCGCGAAGAAATAATAGAAGCCCGCAACTGAGACGATGGTCTCGATCCAGATCTCGTTCGCGCCGTACCAGCCCACCTGTTCGCCGCGGTCGAGCAGCAGCTGCAGCGCGCCGATGCCGATGGCCAAGGCGATGAAGCCGAACCAATCGAAACGTAGGTGTTCGTGCCGGTCGGTCTCGTCCATGAACAGCATCAGGCCGAACACGGTGACGATGCCGATCGGCAGGTTGATCAGGAACACCCAGTGCCAGGAGTAATTGTCGGTGAGCCAGGCGCCGAGGGTCGGGCCCATAATCGGCCCCAGCATCACGCCGATGCCCCAGATCGCCATGGCGCCGCCGCGCTCCTCCGGCGTATAGGCGTCGAGCAGCACCGCCTGCGACAGCGGCACCAGCGCGGCGCCCGCCATGCCCTGCATCAGCCGGAACAGCACGATCTCGTCGATGTTCTGCGCCAGCGCGCACAGGAACGACGAGACGGTGAAGCCGACGACGCAGACGATGAACAGTTTCTTGCGGCCGAAGCGGTCGGCGAGCCAGCCCATCGGCGCCGTCATGATGGCCGATGCGACGATGTAGGAGGTCAGCACCCAGTTGATCTGGTCGAGGGAGGCCGACAGCGAGCCCTGCATGTAGGGCAGCGCCACGTTGGCGATGGTGGTATCGAGCGCCTGCATGATGGTGGCGGACATGGCGCATACCGTCAGCATGGTGCGGCGCATGCCGGGCTGCATCGACGTTGCGGCGGTCATGGCGCGCTTACTTCTTCCCGCCGCCGACGAACGGCAGGTCCTTGGCGTAGGCGGACAGGAAGGCCGGGATGCGGCTGTGGTGGGTGTCGATATCCACGACCACGCTCATGCCGGAACGCAGCAGGCGGGTGTCCTGGCCCTTGTCGAACACGACGCGCACCGGCACCCGCTGCACCACCTTGACCCAGTTGCCGCTGGCGTTCTGCGGCGGCAGGATCGAGAACTGTGCGCCGGTGCCGGGGCTCACCGACTGCACGGTGCCGTGGAAGACGCGGTCGGGGAAGCTGTCGACCGAAATGGTCGCCTTCTGGCCCACGCGCAGATAGGTGATCTCGGTTTCCTTCGGATTGGCGTCGACCCATGGCGTCTGGTCGTCGATGACGCTCAGCACGGGCGAGCCGGCGGCGATGAAGCGGCCGAGCTGGATGTTGTCGACCTGCGTCGCGGTGCCGGCAATGGGCGCGCGGATCACGGTATGCGCGAGATTGCGCTTGGCGTCGTCGACCGCCGCCTTGGCCTGCATATAGGCGGGAAATTCGGCGAGCGGCAGGTCGGGCTTGCCGAGGAGCTGGGCGAGCGCGACATTGTACTGCTGCTGCGCGTACTGCGCCTGCAGTTCCGCGGTCACCAGGCCGACCGTCGCGGTGTCGAGGTCGGCGCGCGAGCCCGCATGCGACGTCAGCAGCTGCTGCTTGCGTTCGACGTCCTGCTTCTTCAGGTCCACGTTCTTGTGCGCGAGCTTGATCAGCGTCGCCAGCGATTGCGCGGTCGTCTTCAGCTTGCTGTAGTCGGTGTGCGCGGTGGCGAGCTTGGCCTCGGCCTGATTGAGCGCCAACTCGTAGGGCTCGGGATCGAGCTTGAACAGCTCGTCGCCCGGCTTGACGTGCTGGCCCTCGCGCACGGCGACGTGCACGATCTTGCCGGAAACGTCCGGGGTGATGAGAACCTTCTGGGCGCCGACATAGGCGTTGTCGGTGGAGATATAGCGCCCGCCCATCAGGTAGAACGCGGTGCCGCCGATGACGGCGACCAGCGGCAACACCACCAGCAGGATCGTGCGTAGGCCCCGACGCTTGTTCGGCGCCGCCTTGGCGGGTGCTTCGGCGGCAGGCGCGACGCCGGGGTTACTCTTGGCCTCCGGCGCGTTCGGCGCTTCTGCCGCGGGCGCCTGCGGCGCGTCGTCGGCGGGAACGATCTTCAACGTCTTTTCACTCATTGGGCGGCAACCGTGGTGTTCTGCGTGTGTGTCGTGTTGTGCGCCATGGCGGCGCGCAGGTTGTTTTTCATGCTTGTCAGCGCGCTCAGCAGGCGCTCGTTGGCGGCGGCGTCGAAGCCGTCAAGCACCTGGTCCATGATCTCGACGCTGAGCTTGGCCAGCTTGTCCAACAGCGGCCGCGCGGCCGGCGTCAGGTAGAGCCGGTTGGCGCGGCGGTCCTTGGGGTCGGGCCGGCGCTCGATCAGGCCGTTTTCGGCCAGCCGGTCGAGCAGGCGGGTGAGCGAGATCGGCTGCAGCTCCAGGATCTCCGCGAGTTCGGACTGTTTGAGGCCCTCGCAGCGGTCGAGCCGCACCAGCACCGTCCACTGCGCGCGAGAGACGCCGAATTGGCGCGCGCGCTGGTCGGCATAGGTGCGCAGGGTCCTGGCTACATCGGTGATATTAAAAGCAATTTCGCGTTCCACCGGGAATGTGGGCATGGCGCGATCCTCTTTGGAAGTACCGTTATAATAAGCACCCTTATAATAAGTTCAATAGGGCTCTGGACCAATACCCGTCGCCCTGAGGTGCGCGCCGCCGGCCCGCCTCGAAGGGCGACGGCCAATACATCTGGGATTTTGGCTTGTCATCCTTCGAGGCTCGCTGCGCTCGCGTCTCAGGGTGACAGCGAGATGTCGGTGTTGCTCTGCCCCCGGTGACGCGCCCGCGCCACTCGGGCAAAGTCGGAACCGGAAACGTACGTGTAAGGGAAATACGAAATGGAAATCGGCTTTATCGGTCTCGGCAACATGGGCGGCCCGATGGCCCGCCGGCTGGCCGAGGCAGGGCACAAACTCGTCGTCTACGACACTCGCAACGATGCCGTGGCGCCGCTGGTCGCGCTCGGCGCGCAGGTCGCGTCCTCGCCGCAGGACGTCGCCGATCGGGTCGAGACCGTCATGGCGAGCCTGCCGTCGCTGCCAATCTCGGAGAAGGTCGCGACCGGCGAGGGCGGCCTCATCCACGGCAAACGCGTCAAGCGCTTCATCGATCTGTCCACCACCGGCGCCAGCATGGCCGCCAAGATCGCCGCGGACTTGGCGGCGAAGAACATCGTGCAGATCGACTGCCCGGTCTCCGGCGGCGTCGGCGGCGCGGCCAAGGGCACGCTCGCCGTCATGGTGTCGGGGCCGAAGCCTGAGATCGACAGCCTCAAGGACGTGCTCGGCGTCTTCGGCACGGTCTTCGTCATCGGCGACAAGCCCGGCATGGCGCAGACCATGAAGCTCGCCAACAACTTCCTCTCCGCCACCGCCATGGCCGCCACCGCCGAAGCGGTCGCCATGGGCGTCAAGGCCGGGCTCGACGCCGCAGTCATGATCGACGTCATCAATGCCGGCTCGGGCCGCAATACCGCGTCCGTGCAGAAATTTCCGCAGGATATTCTGAACCGCCGTTTCACCTACGGTTTCGGCACCGCGCTGATGCTCAAGGATGTGCGGCTCTGCTTCGCGGAATCGAAAGAGCTCGGCGTGCCGAACGCGGTCATGCACACCGTGCTGGATCAGTGGGAGACGACGAATACGGAATATGGCGGGGATAGCGACTTTACAAACATCGTGAAGATGATCGAGAAGCGCGCCGGCGTCGTGGTGGGAGGAAACCAGAAATGAGCGACGATATTCATGAAGTCTATGCCGTGAAATACGCCGAGCACGCGCGCATGCGTTCCGAGAACTACATCTTCGGCGATCCCCATGACGAGCAGACTTCGATCGCCTACTACGTCTGGGTCATCAAGGGCGCGCACGGCACCTTCGTCTGCGACACCGGTTTCGACGAGGCGGCGGCCAAGGAGCGCGGCCGCAAGATCGTCCATCCGGTAGGCCAGGGCATCAAGGCGCTGGGCGTCGATCCCGACAAGGTCGACCACGTCGTCGCCACGCACATGCACTGGGACCATGCCGGCAACTACGACCTGTTCCCCAACGCGCGCTATCACATCCAGGACACCGAGATGGCCTATTGCACGGGCCGCTGCATGTGCCACCAGACGATGCGCATTCCGTTCAGCGAAAGCGACGTGCACGCCATGGTGAAAAAGGTATTCGCCGATCGCGTCGAGTTCCATGACGGCGTCGAGGAGCTCGCCCCCGGCATCACCGTGCACAAGATCGGCGGCCATTCGAAGGGCCTGCAATGCGTGCGGGTGAAGACACGCGCCGGGTACGTGGTGGTGGCGTCGGATTGCTGCCATCTCTACTCGCACATGGACGAGGGCCGCGTGTTCCCGATCACCTATAACGTCGCCGACACGCTGGAAGGCTACAGGACGCTGAAGAAGCTCGGTTCCTCGCCCCGCCACGTGGTGCCGGGCCACGACCCGGAGGTGATGAAGCGCTATCCCTCGGCCGGGCCGAACCTGGACGGCTGGATCGCAAGGCTCGATGTGGAGCGGAAGGGCTGACCTCCGTGTCCCGGGCGCAGCGCAGCACGTTAGTGATGCGCTGCAGACCCGGGACCCCGGTTGGCTGAGCCCGTCAAGAAACCGGGGTCCCGGATCAGCGGCGCACCGTTTCACGCTGCGCCGCATCCGGGACACGAGCCTTGCATTACACCAACCCCAGATCCCCGAACGCCGCCTTGTGATGCTCGGCGCTCGCTGTCCGAGAAACAGCAGAACACCACGCGGCTCATGCCGCGCGGGTGGGCGGAAATCTCCGCCGCCACGGTGCCGACCGCGACGCGCGCCGCGCGGTCGGGCGGAAAGTGGTAGACGCCGGTCGAGATCGCCGGAAACGCGATCGACGTCAGCTCGTGTTCGGCGGCGAGATCGAGCGCCGTGCGGTAGCACCCGGCGAGCAATTCATCCTCGTGCTCGCCCCCGCCCCGCCACACCGGTCCCACCGCGTGGATGACGTGGCGCGCTTTGAGCTTGTAGCCGCGGGTGATCTTGGCGCTGCCGGTGTCGCAACCGCCGAGCGTCTTGCATTCCTCATAGAGCTCGGGCCCGGCGGCGCGATGAACGGCGCCGTCGACCCCGCCGCCGCCCAACAGCGAGCGGTTGGCGGCGTTGACGATCGCGTCGACGTCGAGCGTGGTGATGTCGGCGACCAGTACTTCGAGTTGTGTCTTGCCGATCTCGGCGGCCAATTCGGTCATAGAGTGCAGTTTACCCCCTCTTGCCGGCCGCGGGGAGAGGACGCTCACTCCGCAAACACCTCCGCCTCCAGATCGACGCTGCTCCGCACCCCGATATCCGCGTAATGCGCATCGAGGAACCGCCGCGCCGCGCGTTCGCCCAGCTTGCGCAGCAGCTCGAAGGATTTGTAATCGTTGCGCAGCCGGCGCGCCGACGAGAATCGCTCGCCCAGCCCTTCGAGCACGATGCGGTGCACCTTGATGTGGCGGTATTGCTTGCTGCCTGTGCCGCCCGGCAGCTGCCCGCGCGCGATCATGCGGTTGACGAGTTGGATGGCGCGCAATTCCCCCATCAGCGAGGAATTGAACGTGATCTCGTTCACCCGCGCCATGATCTCGCGGTTCGAATGCGGGATCTTGCGCCGTACCAGTGGATTGATCTGCACGATCAGCACGTCCTCCGTGTCCGTGGCGCGGAAGAACGGAAACAGCACCGGATTGCCGAGATAGCCGCCGTCCCAATAGGAAATGCCGTCGATCTCCACCGCGCGAAACACGGTCGGCAGGCAGGCCGAGGCCATGACCGCCTCGGCGGAAATCTTGTCGCGCGGAAAGACATGCAGGCGCCCGGTCTGCACATTGGTGGCGGCGATGAACAGCGGCCGTGTGTCGGCCCTAAGTCCCTCGAAATCGACGAAGCGTTCGATCAGCTCTTTCAAAGGATTGATATTGAGCGGATTGAAGTCGTAGGGCGAGAGATAGCGCGACCAGGCTGCCAGCCAGTTGAGTCCCGGCGGCCCACTCGGCAGCAGTGAAAACAATTGGCTTAGAACGTTGCGCTGCAGTTCGGGCAGCTCGCCGCCCAGGCTGACCGCCTTCCAGAAATCGGCCAGCCGCTGGCGCGCCTGGTCGGCGCCGCCGCGTTTGAGGCCGTCCGCCAGCATCACGGCGTTGACCGCACCGGCCGAAGTGCCGGAAATGCCGTCGACGACGAGCCGTCCGTCTTTGATTAGATGATCGAGTACGCCCCAGGTGAAGGCGCCGTACACGCCGCCGCCCTGCAGCGCCAGATTTATGCGCTTGGGACTTATGGGGCCGTCTGGCCCATCGCCGCCGTCGCCACGTAACGCGCGGGTGATGAAGTCGATCATGGATGGACTCCATCATTCCGGGGCGCCCGGCAAAGCCCGCAGGGCGATGACGGGCGAACCCGGAATCCATACTCCCAAGCAGGGGTTATGGATTCCGGGTTCGCGGCCTTTCGGCCGCGCCCCGGAATGACAGTCTTCATCACTGCGCCGTCCAGCCGCCGTCGATCGAATAGGCCGAGCCGGTGATGCTCGCCGCCGCGTCGCCGGCGAGGAACACCGCCAGCGCGCCGATGTTCTCCGGCTTGGTGAAGTCGTGCATCGGCTGCTTCTCCGAGACGAGCGCCACCTTGGCCTCGTCGAAGGTCTGGCCCGCTTCTTTCGCGCGCGCCTCGATCTGCTTGGCGACCAGCGGCGTCAGCACCCAGCCCGGGCAGATGGCGTTGCAGGTTATGCCGTCATTGGCGCCTTCGATCGCCACCACCTTGGTGAGGCCGACGAGGCCGTGCTTGGCCGCGACGTAAGCCGCCTTCTGGCCGCTGGCGACCAGCCCGTGCGCCGATGCGATGTTGACGATGCGCCCGAACTTGCGGGCCTTCATGCCGGGCACGGCGGCGCGGATGGTGTGGAACGACGACGACAGGTTGATGGCGATCACCGCGTCCCACTTCTCGGTCGGAAAATCCTCGATATCGGCGACGTGCTGGATGCCGGCGTTGTTGACGAGAATATCGAGCTTGCCGAATTCCTTTTCGGTCTCGGCGACCATGGCGGCGATATCGCCCGGCTTCGACATGTCGGCGCCGGAATAGCGCGCCTTGATGCCGAAGTCCTTCTCCAGCCCGCTGCGCTCCTTCTCGATTGCATCCGCGTCGCCGAAGCCGTTGAGCATCACGTCGGCGCCGGCCTCGGCCATGGCGCGGGCGATGGCGAGCCCGATTCCCGAAGTGGAGCCGGTGACCAGCGCGGTTTTGCCTTTGAGCATGGAAATTCCTCTTGTGGATGTCGCGTGCGGCCGCCGAAGGGCCGGGGACGCCGCCCCTTAACGGGCCGAAACGCTGCCCCTATTTTTGCTGCGGTGCAATAATTATCTCGTCAGGTGGTTTCGCGAATCCGGCGTGATCGCGCTAGACTTGGCGAGAAAGGTACGGCGAGATTGGCAAAACAGCAGCCCCACGCGGCATTCCCGCCCCCCGGTCACGACCATGACCGCTGCGCCAGCGGCGCGCTTGCGCACGCGGAACAAATCTGCGCGGACCGCCACGAGCGGCTGACGCCGATCCGCCGCCGCGTGCTGGAGGCGCTGCTCGCAAGCCATCAGCCGCTCGGCGCCTACGAACTCATCGACCGGCTGGCCGAGGTCGGCGCGCGGCCGGCGCCGATCACCATCTACCGCGCGCTCGACTTCCTGCGCGAGCAGGGGCTCGTCCACCGCATCGAAAGCCGCAATGCCTTCATCGCCTGCGTGCACAATCATGCCAGCGGCGATCCCGTGGTGTTCCTCATCTGCGAGACGTGCGGGACGGTCGGCGAGGCGGCCTCCGCCGCCGTCGCCGACGCCATCAGGCAGGCCTCCCGCGCCGCCGGCTTCACCCCGAAGACGCCGGTGATCGAGATCTACGGCATCTGCGCGCACTGCAAGGACGCGGCATAAGCGACTCGCCGGCCATGACAGGGTTGCGCCGCGCCGCATAGCCACCCGCGGTCGCCCGCGCTAAAACCCCGGCGTCGCCGCCGGGGACCTCATGAGCGCCACGCCCGCTTCCAAGTACCACCACGTCACCCGCCCGCTCGATGCGCTGGCGATCGGCGCCATCGTGCTGCTGTGCCTGTCCTGGGGCTTCAACCAGGTGACGATGAAGCTTGCGATCCACGACATCCCGCCGCTGTTCCAGGGCGCGATCCGCTCCACGGTGGCCGCGGTGCTGGTGACCGGCTGGTGCGTCGTGCGCCGCGTGCCCTTGCTGCGGCGTGACGGCACGCTGATCCCGGGTCTGGCGGCGGGAGCGCTGTTCGGCCTGGAGTTCGCGCTCATGTTCCAGGCGCTCGCCTTCACCACCGCCGTCCGCGGCGTGGTGTTCGTCTATCTCGCGCCGTTCCTCGTGATCCTCGGCGCGCGCATCGTGCTGCCCGCCGACCGCTTCCGGCCCGCGCAATGGGCGGGGCTCGCGCTCTCGTTCCTCGGCATGATCGTCGCATTCGGCGTGCCGACGCCGGCGCTCGATCCGCGCCAGACGCTGGGCGACGTCATGATGGTGGGGGCGGCGGTGGCCTGGGCGTCCACCACGCTCACCATCAAGGCGAGCGCGCTGAACCGCGCGCCGGCGGAAAAGGTGATGCTCTATCAGCTCATCGTCTCGGCGCCGCTCATGGGCGCGGTCGGCTGGGCCGCCGGCGAGCACATCACCCACTGGCCGTCGGCGGTCGCCCTCGGCGCGCTCGCCTACCAGACCGTCTGGGTGGTGAGCATCACCTTCGTCATCTGGTTCACGCTGATCGCGCGCTATTCCGCGAACCGGCTGTCGGTGTTCTCGTTCCTCACGCCGCTGTTCGGGGTGGCGGCCGGCCATGTCGTGCTGGGCGAGCCGCTGACGCCGGCCTTCGGCGTCGCCGTGGCCCTGGTCGCCGCCGGGCTGGTGCTGGTCAACCGGACGCGCTGATGATAGTGCTGCCGCGGGATGAAAGTGCAATCGAATGCGATGAACGAGCGGCAACGTGCGCAGGCGGAGGCCCTGCAGCGCGCGACGTTCGCCCTTCAGCAAGGCCAGCCGGCGGACGCCGAACGTATTGCCACTGAAATCCTCAAGACGAATGCAGCTCATTCCGAAGCGACCAAGGTCCTTGGCTACGCGCTGATGATGCAAGAACGCGCCAAGGAAGCGGTGGTGCCGCTGGAAAGGGCGGCGCGCGCCGGCCGTAATCCGGAAATCGAGACCCAGCTCGCCATCGCCCTGCGGCGCTGCGGCCAAAGCGCCAAGGCGTTGATCTGGTTGCGGCGCGCCGTCAAGCGGACGCCGCCGTTTGCGTCGGCGTTTCACGAGCTCGGCTACGTTCTGTACAGCTTGAAGCAGCCCGGCGAAGCGGTCGAGGTGCTCCGGCAAGGCGCCGCGATCGCGCCAATGATGCCCGAGATGTGGGTTCAGCTTGGCTACGTCTCCAGGGCCGTGCATGATCACGCTGGCGCCATCGAGGCCTTTTCGCGCGCGCTTGCCATAAACCCGGTCCATCCTCACGCGGTGGATGGGATAGCCTCGGTGTTGATGCACGACGGCGAATACGCGCAAGCTGCCGAGCTTTTCAAACGCGTGATCTCGACTTCTCCAGAGCAAGCGTGGGCGCGCACCGGGCTCGCCACCTGTCTGCTCGAGCTCGGCGAAGATGACGCCGCCTATGCCTGCCTGCGGGCGGGCGTCAGCAGGGGCGCTCGGTTTGAAGGGGTGCTCAAGGCGATCATATCGTCCAGCCGTGGCCGCTTCTGGCTGCGTCCCAGCAGCGCTGCCGCGTTCCTGAAGAAAGAAAACGCGTGACAGCAAACGGCTCTTGACGTCGCGCTGGAATGCGGCTCGAGCGCGATGCATTTAGATTGAATCGGCGTGCTTTCCTAACATTCTGTCTGAGCATGATCTTTTCCGAAAACCGGCTCCCACTTTTCGGGATCATGCTCTAGCGTTTGCGGGCGCGGAATTCGCGCCGGTAGACGCCGGCCTCTTGCCCGACCGAAATAGTCGTCTCATTGAGCCGGATTTCCGCCTCCGGTGACATCGTCTCGATCCGGCTCGTCCACTTCTCGCGCTTCACCGGGATGCACTGCGCGACCGGCGTTCCCTTCGGCAGCACACCGCTAAAATCGGCATCGTGCCAGTGCGCCGGAAAATGAATCAGGGCGTCGGCATAGGTGTCGGTATCGACCAGCCCCGTGATCGTGGTGAACGGCAGTTCCGGCCGGTTGACCGGATGGGTAAACAGCAGCGAGTAGCCGGGCGGCGTCTCTATCGTCCAGAAATTCATGAACTTGAGGATGAACCGGTCTTCCTCGAAGAACGGCGTGCCGGTGGCCTGGACGTTGAAATGAAAGTCGATCGGCGCGTGCGGCAAGTTGGCCGGTGACCGTCGTCCGGCGTGTCACGGTCCCAGAAGAACTCTCCGTTCTCGACCTTGAGATCGCAGACCAGCGGCATCAGGAAACCGTAGCTCATGGCGTCGATGAACGGCGGGCACTTCTTGACCGTCATGACTTCCTTCTGGTCGGGTTCGACAATGCCCTTCTGGGGTGCCGCCTTGAACCAGGCGGGGAGACCCTGCACGGCGGGTATCGGCTCCGGCAGGATCGGCCTGAGCGCCGACCCGCAGCGGAACGTCAATGACATTGGGCCTGTTTCTTTCATGGTCGCCGCGGCCTCACTTTCGCCCGCCAAATTTGCCGCTCTGTATGAGAAATCCATTTCAGGTGCAACCTGACGGGCCTTTACCCCGGATCGCGTCCCGCAAACGAACCGTCCGGTGGCGCCGGCCGTGCCGCCGGGTCATGGCGGCGACGCAAATCGGGGCTATATCGGCCTTGTCGGGCGCGGCCCCCTTGCCATTGACGCTGTCGGCGGGCTCTGGCACTTCGGTCGGCGGGAACCGTTGCCCGGGTTGCATGGTTGTCGCGACGGTTCCGGAACGCGGCGGGTTTCCGAAAAAACCCGCGCAAACAAGAAGTTATATCCGATGAGCATGAGCACGATCGATCGTCACCAGACCGTCGGCGTCGATGTCGGCGGCGTCATGGTGGGCGGCGGCGCCCCCATTGTCGTGCAGTCGATGACCAACACCGACACCGCGGATGTCGACTCGACCGTCCGCCAGGTGGCGGCGCTGGCGCGCGCCGGTTCCGAGATCGTGCGCATCACCGTCGACCGCGACGAGGCCGCCGCCGCCGTGCCGCACATCAAGGAACGGCTCCTGAAGATGGGCGTTACCGTGCCCATCGTCGGCGACTTCCATTACATCGGCCACAAGCTGCTCAACGAGCACCCGGCCTGCGCCGAGGCGCTCGACAAGTACCGCATCAATCCCGGCAACGTCGGCTTCAAGGGCAAGCGCGATCCGCAGTTCACCCAGATCGTCGAGAAGGCGATTCTGCACGGCAAGCCGGTGCGCATCGGCGTCAACTGGGGCTCGCTCGACCAGGAGCTGCTGACCAAGCTGATGGACGAGAACTCGGCCTCGCCGAACCCGCGCGACGCGCGCGACGTGATGCACGAGGCCATGGTGCAGTCGGCGCTGCTGTCGGCGGCGCGCGCCGAAGACATCGGCCTGCCGAAAAACCGCATCATCCTGTCGGCCAAGGTCTCGTCGGTGCAGGATCTCATCGCCTGCTATCTCGAACTCGCCAAGCGCTCCGACTACGCGCTGCATCTCGGCCTCACCGAGGCGGGCATGGGCTCGAAGGGTATCGTCGCCTCGTCGGCCGCCATGGGTATTCTGCTGCAACAGGGCATCGGCGACACCGTCCGCATTTCGTTGACGCCGGAGCCGAACGGAGATCGTACGAGGGAAGTGCAGGTGGCGCAGGAGCTGCTGCAGACCATGGGCCTGCGCACCTTCGTGCCGCTGGTCGCGGCCTGCCCCGGCTGCGGCCGCACCACCTCGACCACCTTCCAGGAGCTTGCCTCCGACATCCAGGGCTTCATCCGCAACTCCATGCCGGCGTGGAAGACGCGCTATCCCGGGGTCGAAACCCTCAACGTCGCGGTGATGGGCTGCATCGTCAACGGACCGGGCGAATCCAAGCACGCCGACATCGGCATCTCGCTGCCCGGCACCGGCGAGCAGCCGACCGCGCCGGTGTTCATCGACGGCAAGAAGGCCGCCACCTTGCGCGGGGCCACGCTCGGCGCCGACTTCAAGCAGATGGTGATCGACTACATCGAGCGCCGCTTCGGCGCCGGCACCCGGACCGCCGCCGAGTGAACGCCAAGACATTCGTCATCGGCTTCGTTGCGGTCATGGTCGCGGTGCTCGCGGTATCCGCCTATATGAGCTTTACGGTCGCGCCGACCGACAAGGTGATCGTGGCGCGGAAATCGCCGGACGGCCGCTACAAGGCGGTGCGCGAGCGGCTGACGCGCAAGGGCGATCCCAAGTTCTGCGCCGACAGCATCGGGATTTTCCTGTCGGTCTATCCCGACAGCTTCGTCGAGAGCAACAAGGTCTACGAGGTCTACGCCGGCCCCTGCGCGACGCCGACGGGGCACACGCCGCTGCCGGCGCTGACGTGGCTCTCCAAGACGTCGTTGCGCATCACCTACACGCCACCGCCGAAGTCCGACGACGTCAAGCTGAAGATGAAGACGCTCGATCCGTCGAAATACGTGCACGTGGAGTATGTGGCGCGGTAGGACGAAGAGCAGGGCACATATGGTCCACCGCCATCTGACCCTTCCTTTCTTGCTCTGGCCGCTCGTAAAATTCTTCAATCTGTCTTTGGTATTCTTGCGAGGTAATAGTCTCTATCTTTAATCGGCGAGAGCCGCTTCCCCATTGATGAATTTCGCGCTGCTATTTTCTTCAAGGCTTCGGCAGCTTCATATTCGGGTGGAGTGCCAAGGGTGCCGTAGCCCTCGAAGTCTTTGACTGATACGCGAGCATCGATTTTCTTTAGCCTTCCCTGACAACGTATCGAAATGTACGCGAACTACGAAATCTTCCAGTGGGGGCTCTTTAAGGAGTTCAATCGCGCTGCCAAAAAATTGATAGAAACGCTCATCTTGCGGCAAGATAGATTAGATTGGTAGCCGACTTCGTGGCGCGGATCTTAATGTTTCGCTTGGACAATTCTGAGGGGTCTGCGTCAAGTTCGATCGCGACATTGCGAGCTGCGCCGCGCCCAACATTAGCTATGACCAAGTGTAAGAAATTTATGTGTATTCGGTCTGGTAGCAGATAGGCGACGACGTCGGGCTCGGTACCTGCGCGTCGCAGGCGTCGATTCTCGATTGCCAGTACTGCGGTGAGCCAGGCGACAATAACCGCGGTTAATGCCGTGATCGCGGCGCTGTAATGTTGAATCCAATCGAGAATTATCATTGAGTGCAGTATCGCATAAGCTGTAGAGTTCGTTGAAATCAATTTTTGTGGGTTGGGGGTGAGATGCAAGGAAGTAAACGCCCGGTCAGAACCCGAAGGACGGCACTGCGCAGCGGCAACGTCTTCGCCGACCTCGGGTTCGAGAACCCCGAGGAAGAACTGCTCAAGGCTCAGCTCGTCCGCGAAATCCGCGACATCATCAAGCGCCGGCGGCTGACCCAGGCGAAAGCGGCGGAACGGCTCGGGCTCAAGCAGCCCGACGTGTCGGCGCTGGTCACGGGCCGTGTGCACAAGTTCTCGCTCGAGCGATTGCTGCGCTGCGTGCGCCGGCTCGACCAGGACGTCACGCTGGTGATCCGGCCGAAAAGCCGCAACCGAACGGCGCGCAAGGCGGCTTGACGCGGGTCGCGGGTCGGGACCGCGTAACGCCATACCCGCCCGGTTACCGCGGCACGCGCCGCGACTCAGCTATAATGTCCGTCCTTCCCGCTGTTGCCGGGTTCCAAACCAAGCGGATGGACATCATGAACAAGCTTCAACCGGTTCCCCTCGGTCTCGCCTTCGGCATCCTGTGGGCGGCGTCCGTGTTCATTCTCGGCCTCACCGCGATCGGTAACTGGGGCAGCGGCATCGTCGCCGGGCTCGGTACGCTCTATATCGGTTACGGTCCGTCGCTCGTCGGCGCCATCATCGGCGCGGTCTGGGCCTTCGTCGACGGCCTGGTCGGCGGCATCGTCCTCGCCTGGCTCTATAATTTGCTGGCGAAGTAGCGGCTCGCCGTGGCCTCGCCGCCACGCGGCGAAAAATTTCCGGCGCCAACTTATCCCCGCTCGCTTTGGGCGCGCTTATCATGGGCGCGCCTGGTTCGATGTCCGGTGTCATCTCGAGTGGCATCGGGGCGCTTGCGCCAGGCGCGGTGCGCCGACAACGCGTGCCGCCGGTGGAGCGTCGGGAGGCGCCGGGCCCTTTGCGCCAAAGGGCTCGCGCGTCTTCGCCAAGACGCGCGGGCGGGGTGCGCCACCCCGCCCAAGGGGGTCTCGCCAACCCCCTGGCGCCTCCCGGCGCTCCATTCCTCCTTTGCTGGAGGAAGGAAAAAGGGAAGCAGGCTCACCCCGGGCCTTCAAAGAACAGGGGCGACGGCGCGCGCTCAAATCCACCCGTCGCGCAGAAGCCCGCGGATGAACGCGCGTTCGGCGTCGATCGGCTCTTTCCTCAGGCTGTCGCCCTGGCGCGTGCGGTCGGGCCGTCAGGCTTTCCGTTCGGCGATGAAGTGCGCGGTGGCCCGCAAGGTATCCGCCTTGGCGCCGAACGGCGCGAGCACGGCGTCGGCCTCGTCGACCAGCGCGGCGAGCCGCTTGCGCGCGCCGTCGATGCCGAGGATGGAAACCAGCGTGCCCTTGCCGGCGGCGGCGTCCTTGCCGGCGGCCTTGCCGAGGGTGGCGGTGTCGCCCTCGACGTCGAGCAGATCGTCGGCGATCTGGAAGGCCTGGCCGATCACCACGCCGAAGCGATCCAGCCGCGCGTAGGTGTCGGCATCGGCCTGGCCGAGCAGCGCGCCGGCGCGGCAGGAAAAGCGCAGCAGCGCGCCGGTCTTCATTGCCTGCAAAGTGAGGATTTCCTGTTCGCTCAGCTTCTGCGGCTTGCCGTCGCCGAAGCGGCCTTCCGCCGCGAGGTCGAGCATCTGCCCGCCGACCATGCCGCCCAAGCCCGCGGCGCGCGCGAGTTCCAGCACCACCGCGTTGCGCACGGCCGGGTCGGCATGCACCTCGGGCCGCGCCGCGACGTCGAAGGCGAGCGTCAGCAGCGCATCGCCGGCCAGGATCGCGGTGGCGTCGTCGAAGGCCTTGTGCACGGTGGGCCGGCCGCGGCGCAGGTCGTCGTTGTCCATGGCCGGCAGGTCGTCGTGCACCAGCGAATAGCAGTGCACCAGCTCGAGCGCGGCGCCCGCCAGCGCGGCGCCGTCGCCGCCGGCGCCAAGCAGGGTGGCGCTCTCGACCACCAGGAACGGTCGCAAGCGCTTGCCGCCGCCGAGCACGGCATGGCGCATGGCGTCCATCAGGCGCTTGGGCCGGGCGGTTTCGCTCGTGATCGGTTCGTCGGCCAGCAGGCGGCCGAGCAGGGCTTCGGTCTCGGCGGCGACGGCGGCCAGCCGGGCGGAAAAGGGGGTCTGGGAACTCGCGTCCATGGCTGCCATTTACCCTGAGCCCCGCATCGACCGCAAACCCCTCGGCGTTTGCGTTATGTTTTTTCTCATGGCCCGTCCAGGTAAGCGCCGTTCAGCCCGCAAAGTCGGGTCCAAAACCCACAGGATGACCGTCACCGGCGACATCCTGCGGCTGCCGCGCGTGCCGCGGCCGCTCGGGGCAGTGCTGTTCGCGCTGCTGGCGGTCGTGATCGCGCCCTACCTGATTGCGCCGTTCTACGCCTTCGGCCAGCCGGTCTCGACCGTGATGCTGTGGCGGCGCATGAACGACGAGCGGGTGGTGCGGAGCTGGGTGTCGCTGGCCTATGTGGACCCGGATCTGGTGCGCTCGGTGGTGGTGGCCGAGGACGGGCGCTTCTGCGCGCATTACGGCATCGATTTCACCCAGATCCAGGACGCCATCCAGGACGCCGACAGCCTGGAGGACGTGCGCGGCGGCTCCACCATCACGCAGCAGGTGGCTAAGAACCTGTTCCTCTGGCAGGGCCGCAGCTGGCTGCGCAAGGCGCTGGAGGCGCCCCTGGCGCTGTGGATCGACCTGGTGCTCTCCAAGCGCCGCATCCTGGAACTCTACCTGAACGTGGCCGAATGGGGCCCGAACGGCGAATTCGGCGTGGAGGCGGGGGCGGAACGGGCCTTCCACCGGACTGCGCACCGGCTCGGTCGGACCCAGGCGGCGTTGCTGGCGGCGATGTTGCCCAATCCGCACGACCGAAACGCCGGGCGGCCCGATCGGGGCCTGAGAAGGCTCGCCCGGCTCTATGTGCGCCGCGCCGCCCGCGCCCCGGCCGCGGTGACCGCCTGCCTGCGCCGCTGAGCGGCGGACGGAGCGCCAAACCCGGCTGGCGTGGGGGCTGGCCGGCGCGGTTTCGCGCCTTATTTACTAGCCTTCGCGCCGGTCATCCATTATAAGCCCGGCCCAAACCCGAGATTGGCCGCTTTTTCCAGGAGTTCCTTGCCATGGCAGTGCCGAAAAGAAAAACCTCGCCGTCGCGTCGCGGCATGCGCCGCTCTGCCGATGCGCTCAAGCGCCCGACCTACGTCGAGGACAAGGATTCCGGCGAGCTGCGCCGGCCGCACCACATCGACCTGAAGACCGGCATGTACAAGGGCCGGCAGGTGCTCAAGGTGAAGTCCGAGGCCTGACGGTTCGGGCCAGCGCATGATCCGGAAAAGTGGCTACCGGTTTTCGGATAAGATCATGCGCCGACAAAGCAGAGGGGGAGGCGCGACATGTACCTGATCGGCATTCCCCTGCTGCTGCTGCCGTTCGCCATCTACAACATCGTCGCCTTCCTGATGCCGGGCGTGGCGTGGAGCGCGCCGCTGTTCGGCGTGCACATGATTTCGGGCGCGACCTGGACCATGTCCGCGGGCGACATGCTGATCGCGTTCGCGATCCTGATGTTGTTCGGCGAAGTGATGAAATCGACCCGTATCGTGCTGCGCACGGTGGTCGATCACGGCCTGTCGCTGGTCCTGTTCCTCGCCATGGTGGTCGAATTCATCCTTGTGCCGCAGACCTCGACCGGCACCTTTTTCACCTTGCTGGTGCTGAGCTTCGTCGACGTGCTCGGCGGCTTCGTGGTGACGCTGCGCTCGGCGCAGCGCGATCTCTCCATCGAAGGCACCGGCGTCCCGCACGTCACGTCCTGACCTCCTTCTCCATTCCGGACTGGTTATGAGCCGAGACTTCCAGCTGCCCGGCCGCTCGCCGGTGATCGCCTGCAATGGCATGGCGGCAACCTCCCATCCGCTGGCGACGCTCGCCGCGATCGACATCCTGCGCGCCGGCGGCACGGCTGCTGACGCTGCTGTTGCTGCCGTTGCAGTGTTGTGCGTGGTCGAGCCGCACATGACCGGCATCGGCGGCGACTGCTTCACGCTGATCTCCGAGCCGGGCAAGCCGGTCTGGGGCTACAACGGCTGCGGCCGCGCCGGCGCCAAGGCCGATGCCGAGGCGCTGCGCGCGCAAGGCATCGCTGAGATCGGCAATTCCATTCACGCCGTCACGGTGCCGGGCGCGATCGCGGCCTGGGAGGACATCCTCAAGAATCACGGCCGCTTCGGTCTCGACCGCGCGCTGCAGCAGGCGATTTCATACGCCGAAGGCGGCTTCCCGGTGGCGGCGCGCGTCGCCTGGGACTGGCAGCGCCAAGTCGGCAAGCTTGCCGCCGATCCCGGCGCCGCCAGGCATTATCTGTTCGGCGGCAAGGCGCCGCGGGAAGGCGACGTCATCCGCTTTCCCGCATTGGCCGAGACCCTGAAGACCATCGGCGCCAAGGGCGCCAAGGGCTTCTACGAAGGCGCCATCGGCGAGGAGATGGCGGCGACCGTCGCCGCCCGCGGCTCGTTCCTCACCGCGGAAGATTTCGCCAACCACCGCGGCGAGGTGGTGACGCCGATCGCGACGCGCTATCGCGGCCTCGATCTCAACGAGATCCCGCCCAACGGCCAGGGCATTACCGCACTCGTGATGCTCAACGTCCTGGAGAACTTCGATCTCAAGGCACTCGACCCGACCGGTCCGGAGCGTTTCCATCTGGTGCTGGAGGCCGCTCGGCTGGCCTTCGCCGTGCGCGACAGTCATGTCGCGGAAGCCTCGTTCATGCGGGTCGGCGTGCCCGACCTGCTCGACAAGGCGTTCGGCAAGAAGCTTGCCGCGCTCATCGACATGAACAAGCGCAGCGACCTGCCGAGCGCGCCGACGCCGGGCAGCGACACGGTCTATCTCACCGTGGTCGACCGCGACCGCATGGCCTGCTCCTTCATCAACTCGCTTTATTCGAGCTTCGGCCTCGGTCTCTGCACCGAGAAGAGCGGCATCCTTATGACCAACCGGGGTTCCTGCTTCACGCTCGAAGCCGGCCACGCCAACGAGCTCGGGCCCAACAAGCGGCCGATGCACACCATCATCCCGGCGATGGCGATGAAGGACGGCCGCTGCGACATGAGCTTCGGCGTCATGGGCGCGCATTACCAGCCCATGGGCCACGTGCAGATCGTCACCAACATGCTCGACTACGGCATGGACGTGCAGGAGGCGATCGACTGCCCGCGCTTCTTCTTCGAGGGCGAGGCGACCGTGGTCGAGACCGGCACGCCGGCCGCGACCGTCGAGGGCCTCAAGGCGCGCGGCCACACGGTCGCGATCGCCGACCAGCCGTGGGGCGGGGCGCAGACCGTCAAGATCGACTGGGATCGCGGCGTACTGATCGGCGGCTCCGAGCCGCGCAAGGACGGCTGCGCGCTGGGTTACTAGAGCGTTTCCAGGCGAAGTGGAGACCGGTTCGCCGTCCGGAAACGCGATAAGCTAAGCGCCTAACCCCACCTCGCCAGTTCGGCCGCGGTCCGGTAGGCCGTAACGGCCTGGTCCGGTTCGGCGCGGCGGCGGGCGCGGGTCTGCGGGAATTGCTGCTGGGTGGCGATGAGATGGGCCAGGAAGGCCGCCTGCCGGTGGCACCGGGGCGGTATGGCCGCGGCCGGCGCGGCAAGCGCGACCAGGGCCCGGCCTTCGCCTGGCGCCTCGTCTCGTTCCACCTGTCTCGCCCGTTCCGCCATCATGGCCCAGCCCGTCTCGTTTCGGGACAGCGACGCGCTGTCTGCCCTCGACGTGGCAAGCCCCATGCCGCAACCTAGGTGCGCGATTCGGCGGGCGAAATTCGTGGTTTTGCGGATTGTTTAGGTCTTTTCAGTAGCCTCGCCGGCGTCCGGAGAGCGGCCGCGAAACAAGGCGTCCGGCCGGCGTGCCAATAAGAGGCGAGGGTGACCCATAACAATTCTCCGTCCGGGGGACCGGACGCCGCCGCGATCCTCGAGTCCATCGGCGAGGCCGCCTACGCGTGGCGCCTCGACAGCGACGCGCTGACCTGGACGGCCAACGCGGGGGCGGTCCTCGGCATCGATATCGCGACGGTCGCCAACGGCCGCGCCTTCGCCCAGCGCGTCGACGACGGCGAGGGCCTGAGCCGCGTCGACGCCATTACAGGCTCGGAAACCGCCGACGCCGGCCGGGGCGTGCCCTACGTCGCCCAATACGCGTTCCGCCGCGGCGGGCCGACCGACAAGGTCTGGCTGGAGGACTGCGGCCGCTGGTTCGCCGGCCGCGACGGCAAGCCGGCACGCGCTCACGGCGTCGTGCGGGTGATCGACGAGCGCCACGAGCGCGAGTTCCAGCTCACGCGGCTCGCCAAGTTCGATCCGCTTACCGGCGAGATGAACCGCGCCTATCTCACGGAAACGTTGGAAGCGACACTCGACGAAGCGACGCGCTTCCGCGAATCCTGCGGCTTCCTGCTCATTGCCATCGACCGGCTCGGCCATCTCAACGAGGCCTACGGCTTCGACGTCACCGACGCGCTCATCGGCCAGGTCGCCAAGCGCATCCGCACCCGCATGCGCGCCAAGGATCGTCTCGGCCGCGTCTCCGGCAACAAGTTCGGCATCGTCCTGACCCGCTGCGCGCCCGACGAACTGGCGGTCGCCGCCGAGCGGCTGCTCGCCAGCGTGCGCGACGAGACCTTCGCCACCGATGCCGGGCCGGTGGCGGTGACGCTGTCGATCGGCGGGGTGACGGCGCCGCGTCACGCCCGCTCGGTGGACGAAATCCTCGCCCGCGCCCAGGACGCCCTGCACGCCGCGCGCGCCAAGCGCCCCGGCTCGTTCGCGGCGTACCGGCCCAACGTCGAGCGCGACACGCTCCGGCGCGACACCGCGCGCGTGACCGACGAAATCTGCGCGGCGCTCAACGAACGCCGCATCGCGCTCGCCTTCGAGCCGGTAGTCGATGCCAAGAGCCGCCAGGTCGTCTTCTACGAATGCCTGATGCGGGCGAGCCGCGCCGACGGCCACGTGTTCAACGCCAACGAGATCATTCCGGTGGCGGAACGGCTCGGCCTGGTGCGCATGCTCGACTACCGCATGCTCGAGCTTGTCGTGAACGAGCTGGTCGAGGCGCCAACGCTCAAGGCCAGCGTCAACGTCTCGCCCGCCTCCACGGCCGATCCCAACTGGTGGAACGGCCTGGGCGGGCTGCTGCGTGCCAACCGGCGCGCGGCCGAGCGGCTCACCGTCGAGATCACCGAAACCGCGGCGATCGACAACATCGACGACGCGCGCGGCTTCGTCACCCGCGTCAAGGACCTCGGCTGCCGCATCGCCATCGACGATTTCGGCGCCGGCTACACCTCGTTCCGCAACCTGCGCAAGCTCGGCGTGGACATCATCAAGATCGACGGCGCCTTCGTGCAGAACATGGCCAAGTCGGCCGACGACCGCGCCTTCGTGCATACGCTGGTCGATCTCGGCCACCGGCTCGGGCTGAAGACGGTCGCCGAATGGGTGCAGGACGAGCAGGCCGCCGCGCAGCTCACCGAATGGGGCTGCGATTTTCTGCAAGGCGCGCTGACGGGTCTCGCCGGCGCCGAGCGGCCGTGGCGGCAGAACCCCGCGGCCGCCGCCGCCAAAGCGGCGAACCAAGGCTGAAGCGCCGCTCTTTCAAGAGTGCCAATTCCCGATCGGCACGACGAAAAACGGCGCCGCGCGAGGCGCGACGCCGATTCGTGTCTTGAGAAGACGCTTGGCCCTCACTTCTTGCCGGTGACCCAGTAGTTCACCATCTTGGGATGGTCCTTGATGAACTTCGCGGCCGCCTTTGGATAGGATGTCCGCTGCGCGTTGTACATCACCTTGTGTCGTTAGGTATTTTGCTACTAATCTTTGTTGCTCAGGCGGTCGATCTTCTTCTGCATCTCTTCGAGTTGGCGCTTGAGCTCGTCCATGTCGCCGCCCGAGCCGCCCGAACCTTGCGGCTTGCCCTCGGCCGGCTTCTCCTGGCCGCCGCGCGCAAACGGCGTGAACATGGCGAAGGCCTTCTCGAACATCTCCATGTTGCGCCGCGCCTGCTCCTCGATCGGGCCGAAGCCGCTGGCGCCGAAGGCCTGCGCCATCTGCTCGCGGAATTTATCCTGCTGGCCGGTGAACGACTGCATGGACTGTTCGAGATAGCGCGGCACCAGCATCTGCATGCTGTCGCCGTAGAAGCGGATGAGCTGCCGTAGGAACGTGATCGGCAGCAGGCTCTGGCCTTCCTTGTTCTCCTGCTCGAAGATGATCTGCGCCAGCACCGAACGCGTAATGTCGTCGCCACTCTTGGCGTCGTAGACCACGAAGTCTTCGCCGGCCTTCACCATGGTGGCCAAGTCCTCGAGGGTTACGTAGGTGCTGGTGCCGGTGTTGTAGAGTCGCCGGTTGGCGTATTTCTTGATCGTGATTGGCTGTTTTTCGTTGTCTGCCATGAGATCACTCGTTCCTCCCTGCCCAGATCGGAAGCATAACCGCAATCCGGCGGGGTCGGCCAGCCGTTTTGTGGCGGCGCGGCAGGAAATTGGAGCACTGCGGCATCCCTTGCGGAGACGTGAAAAAAGGGCCAATTGTCGAGCATATCTTTAAGGGGCCCGTTGTTGACAGGGTTCTCCCCCGCCGCTAAGGATGCGGCAGTGCCAAAACGGCCTTGCCTCGCAATCGATCGCCAAAGGAGTTTCGCATGCAGGACGATATCGTCATCGTGAGCGCCGCGCGTACGCCGGTTGGCGCGTTCAACGGGGCATTCGCCAACGTACCCGCCCATGAACTGGGCCGGACCGCCATCCATGCCGCGCTGGAGCGCGCCGGGGTCGAGGGCGACCGGGTCTCCGAGGTGATCATGGGCCAGATCCTGACCGCCGGGCAGGGCCAGAACCCGGCCCGCCAGGCCTCCATCAACGCCGGCATCCCGGTCGAGAGCCCCGCGTGGGGCGTGAACCAGCTCTGCGGCTCGGGCTTGCGGGCGGTAGCGCTCGGCTATCAGGCGATTGCGAACGGCGACAGCGACATCGTGGTGGCCGGCGGCCAGGAGTCCATGAGCATGGCGCCGCACTGCCAGCATCTGCGCTCCGGCGTGAAGATGGGCGACTTCAAGATGATCGACACCATGATCAAGGACGGCCTGTGGGACGCCTTCAACGGCTACCACATGGGCAACACCGCCGAGAACGTCGCCAGGCAGTGGCAGATCACGCGCGAGATGCAGGACGAGTTCGCCGTGGCCTCGCAGAACAAGGCCGAGGCCGCCATGAAGGCCGGCAAGTTCAAGGACGAGATCGTCCCGGTCACGGTCAAGAACCGCAAGGGCGACATCGTGGTCGACACGGACGAGTACCCGAAGGCCGGCGTGACCATGGCGTCGATCGCCAAGCTCAAGCCCGCCTTCGACAAGGAAGGCACGGTGACGGCGGGGAGCGCCTCCGGCATCAATGACGGCGCCGCCGCGGTGGTGCTGATGAAGGCCGCGGAAGCCGCCAAGCTCGGCCGTACGCCGCTGGCGCGCATCGTCTCCTGGGCCCAGGCCGGCGTCGACCCGGCGATCATGGGGACCGGGCCGATCCCGGCCTCGCGCGCGGCGCTCAAGAAGGCCGGCTGGAGCAAGGACGACCTCGACCTGATCGAGGCCAACGAGGCCTTTGCCGCCCAGGCCTGCGCGGTCAACAAGGACCTCGGCTGGGATACCAGCAAGGTCAACGTCAACGGCGGGGCCATCGCCATCGGCCACCCGATCGGCGCCTCCGGCGCGCGCGTTCTGACGACGTTGCTGTTCGAAATGCAAAAGCGCAACGCCAAGAAGGGCCTGGCGACGCTCTGCATCGGCGGGGGCATGGGGATTGCCATGTGCGTCGAGCGGTAGCGAAGACGCACTGCAAGAAGAGGCCGTCGAGCGGTAGCGAAGACGCACTGCAAGAAGAGGCCGTCGAGCGCTAGCGAACGCGCGCCCCAAAAAGGGGTGGAGCGTTGAGCCGAAAGTCGCACGAAAAAGCCGCCGTCGAACGCTGACAGCGGCGCGGACATCAGCCTAGAATATGAAGCGCGCCGGTTCGGGAACGCCGGCGCGCTTACTTTTTGATTCAGGACCCTTTGATCCAAGTCATGGCCGGCTCGCTCCGGCCGTGGCGCAAGACAGAAACTTACCTGGGAGGAACGACAGATGGCGCGTGTAGCATTGGTCACCGGTGGCACCCGTGGCATCGGGGCCGCGATTTGCAAGGCGTTGAAGGCCGCCGGCTACACGGTCGCGGCCAATTACGGCGGCAACGACGAGGCGGCGGCCAAGTTCAAGGCCGAGACCGGCATTCCCGTCTTCAAGTGGGACGTTTCGTCCTACGAGGCCTGCACCGACGGCATCGGCAAGGTTCAGGCCGAGCTCGGGCCGATCGAGGTGCTGGTCAACAACGCCGGAATCACCCGCGACGGCATGTTCCACCGCATGAAGCCGGAGCAGTGGACGCAGGTGATCAACACCAATCTCGGCTCGCTGTTCAACATGACCCGCCAGGTGTGGGAAGGCATGCGGGCGGCCAAGTTCGGCCGCGTCGTCAATATTTCATCGATCAACGGCCAGAAGGGCCAGATGGGCCAGGTGAACTACTCCGCCGCCAAGGCCGGCGACCTCGGCTTCACCAAGGCGCTGGCGCAGGAGGGCGCGCGCGCCGGCATCACCGTGAACGCGATCTGCCCCGGCTACATCAACACCGATATGGTGGCGGCGGTGCCGAAAGATGTGCTGGAAAAGAACATCATTTCGCAGATCCCGGTCGGCCGCCTGGGCGAGCCGGAGGAGATCGCGCGCTGCGTGGTGTTCCTGGCGTCCGACGACGCCGGCTTCATCACCGGCTCGACGCTGACCGCGAACGGCGGGCAGTATTTGGCGTAGGCCTCTCGCGGCGCCGCAGGCACGACGCGCTCCCTCTCGCCATCCGAACTCGGGTTTACCCGAGTTCGGCATTAAATATCCCGAAGTCGGATATATCCGACTTCGGGTGCGATCCGACCTCTCCCTATGGGAGAGGTGAAGCGGCCCCGCCGCACGATCCGTTTCAATGTCGAACGATCTTACGCTAGGCTTGCCTCCGGTCCCGAAGCCCGGAGGCAAGCATGGCAAAGGTTCTTTACGAGCGCGACGGCCGTATCGCGCGCATCACGCTCAACCGGCCCGACGTTCTCAACGCCATCGACGACGACGTGCCGCGCGAGCTGGCGGCTTGCGTCGAGCGCGCCGACAACGACCCCGATGTCCACGTGATCGTGCTCTCCGGCGCCGGCCGCGCCTTCTGCGCCGGCTACGATCTGGCCTATTACGCGCAGGCGAGCGGCTCCCAGACCGGCACGCAGGACATGCCGTGGGACCCGATGAAGGACTACGCCTTCATGAGCCGCAACACCGAGCTGTTCATGAGTCTGTTCCGCTCCCGTCGGCCGGTGATCGCCAAGGTGCACGGCTTTGCGGTGGCCGGCGGCTCCGATATCGCGCTCTGCTCCGACGTCATCGTCATGGCCGAGGACGCGCGCATCGGCTACATGCCGGTGCGCGTCTGGGGCTGCCCGACGACGGCGATGTGGCTCTACCGGCTCGGGCCGGAGAAGGCCAAGCGCATGCTGTTCACCGGCGACAAGATCGACGGGCGCGAGGCCGAGCGGCTCGGCCTGGTGCTCAAAGCCGTTCCGGCGGACCGGCTCGACGCGGAGGTGGACGCGCTCGCCCACCGCATGGCCGGCATCCCGCAGAACCAGCTGATGATGCAGAAGCTGATGATCAACCAGGCGCTCCATAACATGGGGCTGCAGACCACGCAGATGATCGCCACCGTGTTCGACGGCATCACGCGCCACAGCCCGGAAGGCATCAACTTCAAGCATCGCGCGGAAGCGGTGGGCTGGAAGCAGGCGATCGACGAGCGCGACCAGGGCACCTTCGACTGGACGGCGAACGCGCCGATGACGTCGAACAGGTGACGCCGACGGCGGCGCCGCAAGGCAGGCGGGGCCGCGACGTCAAAGCCCGACGGACATCAAGTAGCCGGCGATCAGCGCCCCCATCAGGCCCACGACCACCGTGAAGAAGAGCGCCGGCTCCAGGCCGTGACCCGGGTCGATGTCGCCGCTCTGCTTGTAGCGCCGCATGAAGTGCGTGTAGCGCACGGCGGCGACGGCCGCGAGCAGCGCGCCGATGAGCACCAGGCCCGCGCCCGCCAGAAACGACATCGTGGACGACTGAACGATCCGGCCGGTGTGCGGCGTTATGGTGCGCACCACGAGCCCGAAACGATCGATGACGAAGCCAAGCGCCATGAGACCGAGCGCGGCGCGAATCCAGGCCATCAAGGTGCGTTCGGCCGCGAAATAAACCAGGTACTGGCCGACCGGGTTGGCGGTCGGCAGATGTTCGTCCGGATTGCTGCCGCGGCCGGTCTCGTTCGACATCGGATTCTCCCATCGCAGATATATCGACGCCCGCGCGTTTCATAGCACGGCCGGCCGCGATGGCGGTGCGTACATGAGAGGCGTGACCGGAAGCGACGTCAGCGGCTTGCGTCGTTCGGCGACCAGTCGGGCGGCGCCAGTTCGAAACCCTCGAAGTCGAAGCCGGGCGCGACGGTGCAGCCGACCAGGGTCCAGTCGCCGAGGCTTTCCGCCGCCTGCCAGGCGCGCGCGGGCACCGTCACCTGCGGCGTCTCGCCGGCATGGATGTCGGCGCCAAGCCGCAGGATCTCTTCGCTGGCGCCGTTGACGACCGAGAGCGCGAGCGGCGCACCGGCGTAATAGTGCCAAACCTCCACCGCGTCGACACGATGCCAGTGCGAGCGCTCGCCGCGCGCCAGCAGGAACAGGATGGCGGTCGACGCCGCGCGGCCGTTGACGGTGTGGCTGTCGCGGAAGGTCTCGCGGAAATGGCCGCCCTCGGGGTGCGGCGCAAGCACGAGCTTGGCGATGATCTCGGCGGCGGTGGGGAAGTGGGGTGGCATTGTTGCTCGCGTCACCAAATCGCATTTGGTCATTCCGGGACGCCGCGAAGCGGCGGACCCGGAATCCATACTCCGCAGCGCTGGGGTTATGGATTCCGGGTTCGCGGCCTTCGGCCGCGCCCCGGAATGACAGCTTAAAATCTGTCCTTGCGCGCGCGGATTTCGGCGAACACTTTCGCCGCCGGCTGGCCGGCCATGCCGACGTCGACCGCGAGATCGGGCACGTCGGCGCGCAGGAACGGGTTCGCCAGCTTCTCGTCGCCGATGGTGACGGGAATGGTGGGCTCGCCTTCCTCCAGCAATTGCGCGACCTGCGCCGCGCGCGCATCCAGCACCGGATTTTCCCGGTCGATGCTCTGCGCGAAGCGGATGTTGGCGGCGGTGTATTCGTGGCCGCAGAAAACGACCGTCTCGTTCGGCAGGTCGCGCAGTTTTTTAAGCGAGTTCCACATCATCTCCGGCGTGCCTTCGATCACGCGCCCGCAGCCGATGGAGAACAGCGTGTCGCCGACGAAGGCGAGATGATCCTGCGGGAACCAGTAGGTGATATGGCCGAGCGTATGGCCGGGCGTCTCCAGCACGGTGCCGGCGAGCTTGCCGACCGAGACGGAATCGCCTTGGGCGACGGTCTCGTCGACGCCGGGGATCTTGCCGGCCTCTTTGGCGGGCGCCACCACGCGGCACTTGTATTTCGCCTTCAGTTCTTCGATGCCGGCGGTGTGGTCGGCGTGATGGTGGGTGACCAGGATGTCGGTCAGCTTCCAGCCGGTCCGCTTCAGCGCTTCCTCGATGGGGGCTGCTTCCGGCGCGTCGATGGCGGCGGTGGCGCCGGTGTCGGGGTCGTGCAGCAGCACGCCGTAATTGTCACTCAGGCACTTGAACAGGCGGGTCTCGGCGGGCATCGCTAGATTATCCTCGTCGGGTTCGGTTCGGGCGCGTTAACCGTAACACGGAGTGAGGCGCGGGCGCACGCCGCCCGCCCATTTCGGCGGGCGATTTGTTGCGGCATTTCGTGATATTTTCAACCCATGTCGATCGACGTCGTGGATCTCCGCAATTTCTATGGCCAACGGCTGGGCGTGGTGGCGCGCCGCTTCATCGGCCGCGGTATCCGCGCACTGTGGAGCGATACCCGCGGCCAGCGCGTGCTCGGCATCGGCTATACGACGCCCTATCTCGGCCTGTTCCGCGAGGAGGCCGAGCGCTGCCTGTCGTTCATGCCGGCGGTGCAGGGCGTGGTGAAATGGCCGTCGCAGCGGCCGGCGCTGACGTCGCTGGTGGACGAGTTCGAGCTGCCGCTCGCCGACGCGGCGGTCGACCGCGTCCTGCTGGTGCACGAACTGGAGATGACGCACGACCCGGCGGCGTTCCTGCGCGAGGTGTGGCGCGTGCTGGCGGCGGGCGGCCAGCTGCTCTCGGTGGTGCCGAACCGGCGCGGCGTGTGGGCGCGCACGGACACCACGCCCTTCGGTCACGGCCGGCCCTATTCGCGCGCGCAGATCAACCAGCTTCTGCGCGAGACCTGGTTCACGCCGACCGGCTGGAGCGAGGCATTGTACGTGCCGCCGGTCGACCGCGGCTGGTTCCTGCGCACGGCGGTGGCGTGGGAGCGCACCGGCGCCAGCGTGTCGGCGCCGTTCGCGGGCGTGCACATGGTGGTGGCGACCAAGCAGGTCTATCGCGCCATTCCGGCGCGACGCGTCAAGCGGAAACTGGTGCCGGCCCTGGAGCCGGCGCTGGCGCCGTCGCCCGGCGCCTGAACGCAGAAGCGCCCGCGCGACCGGTATCGCGCGGGCGTCTCATCGCTTCTCCGAAGAGTTACTCGCTCGGCTGCTCGCCTTCCGCCTGCACGGCGCCGCCCGCTTCACCGCGGAAGTTGCTGCGATGCCGCCGCCGGCGGCGATGGCCGGTGCCCGTACCCGTGCCGTTGCTGCGCTCCGGCTGATCGTGGCCGTTCTGCTGACCGTTCGCCTGCGGCTGGCTGCCGGTGATGAAAGCCGGCAGGCCGGTCTCATCGCCTTCGGCCGGCTGCGGCTGCCGCGTCGGCTGCACCACCGGCTGCTCGCGCGGCGGAAACGGCTGCGCGTCGCGCGGCAGGTAAGGCTGCGGCTGCTCGCCGCGCTGCGCGTAGGCCGGCTCGTTCGGATAGGACTGACCGTCGTCCTCGCCGTCGTCGTAGTCGTCGGCGGCGCCCTGGGTGCCCTGCGGCTGCTGCTGGTTGTAGTAGGGATTCTGCTGCCGGAGCTGCTCCTGCGCCGTGGCGATCAAGCGGAAATAATGCTCGGCGTGCTGATAGTAGTTTTCCGCGGCGACGTGATCGCCGGAGGTCTGCGCGTCGCGGGCAAGCTGAATGTACTTTTCGGCGACATGCGAGGCCGTGCCGCGAATCTTCACGTCGGGTCCGTTCGACTCGTAGACCCGTGTCATCGGGTTCTGGCTCTTGCGGTGGTTACCGCGTCCTCGCATGCGCTTCTGACCGTTTCTCATGGTATCCCTGTCAATTCACCTTATTGTATTTCACCGTATTGCATTCTCGATTGCATTCCCGCGGTTCGCCCGCCGCCGGCCGTCACCGACCCCGCGCGTCGCAAACCAATGCCGCCGCCATGACGCCGGCGCCGGCTCACGCCGGACTTGTCGCGCCCATGAACTCGATGTTTGCGATCGTTATCGCGATAGCCGCAGCAACCCCATGGCCGCGGACTTGCCGCGGCGTTGCCTACCATTCGTTACACGCATCGCTTCCGTCTAGAAATTTGATGCGCCCAACCGGTGAAGCATCCGGACCCGTCTCTGGCGATCGCGTCAGGCGATTTCGTCTGGCGGGCGGCCGGCACGTCCTCTTTCGCCCCCGACTCATTCGCTCTGATGCGCCCTGATGCACCCCGATGTACTGCCGCCGCGCAGAGCCCTCGCGTCCGAGATCGTGTCTCCGAGGTCGTGGCTCCGGGGCCCTATGGCGATACACCCGCTTCCGGGTCAATTCCGTGGCAGGAAGCTAGTCGTTTCCAGGGCATAATCCAAGTGCTTTTTTCGCCGTTTAGGAGCTCTGCGTTTTTGCGTGGTGTCAATGCGGCAGGATCATGGCGCGTTAATCACCCCCAGCGCCCGTGGGATTCCCGCCAAATCCGGCCGCGTTTCAACGGCGGTCAGCCCCGCATCGGAAAACAATCCGCTGACCGCCTCGCCCTGGCCGATGCCGATTTCGACCACCAGCCGCCCGCCCGGCCGCAGCAGACGGTCCGCGTCGCCGGCGATGGCGCGATAACACGCAAGGCCGTCTGCCCCGCCATCCAACGCGCCGGCCGGCTCGTAATCGCGCACCTCCGGATCGAGCCCCGCAATGTCATGACGCGCGATATAAGGCGGGTTCGAGACGATCAGAGCGAACGGCCCCTGCACGCCCGCCGCGATATCGGTGTTTACGAATAGACAACGCGGGGCGAGGCCGTGCCGTTCCGCGTTGCCGCGCGCAACCTTCAGCGCGCCTTCGCTGACGTCGGTGCCGATGCCGGTCGCCTGCGGCAGCTCCTTGAGGAGCGCGAGCAGCAACGCGCCCGAACCGGTGCCGATGTCGAGCACGCGCAGGTGCGTCTGGCGCCGCCCGCTGCCGAGCATGTCGAGCGCCAGCTCGACCACGGTTTCGGTTTCCGGCCGCGGCACCAGGACGTCCGGGGTGACCGTGAGCGCCAGGCTCCAGAATTCCTTGGCGCCGACGATGCGCGCCACCGGCTCGCGCTTCAGGCGCCGAGCGGCGAGCGCGTCGATCGCCTTGGCTTCGTGGGGTTCGAGCGCGCGCTCGCCTTGCGTCATCATGGCGACGCGGTCGATACGAAGCGCGTGTTCGATCAAGAGCCGCGCGTCGGCGTCGGCGGAGTCGATGCCGGCTTGCGCCAGCACCTCGCGCAGCGCCCGCCGTGCCGATGCAATGGTGGCAGGCGTCTGCGTCATCGCATTCATGCCGCCGCGCCTTGCGCCGCCAGCAGGTCCGCCTGGTGCTGGGTGACCAGCGAATCGATGATTTCGTCGAGCGCCTCGCCCGTCATCACCTGCGGCAGCTTGTAGAGTGTCAGGTTGATGCGGTGATCGGTGACGCGCCCCTGCGGGAAGTTATAGGTGCGGATGCGCTCTGAGCGGTCTCCGGAACCGATCTGTCCGCGCCGCTCGGCCGCGCGCTCGCTGTCACGCTTTATGCGTTCCTCGTCGTAGAGCTTGGCGCGCAGCATGGCCATCGCCTTGGCGCGATTCTTGTGCTGTGAGCGGTCCTCTTGCACGTAGATCACGATGCCGCTCGGCAAGTGCGTGATGCGGATGGCGGAGTCGGTCTTGTTGACATGCTGGCCGCCGGCACCGCTGGCGCGCATGGTATCGACCTTCAGATCTTTCTCGTTGATGTCGATGTCGACGTCTTCCACTTCGGGCAGCACCGCGACCGTCGCGGCCGACGTATGGATGCGACCGGATGCTTCGGTATCGGGCACGCGCTGGACGCGGTGGACGCCGGACTCAAATTTCAGCTTGGAATATGCGCCGCGGCCGCGAATCTCCGCAAAAATCTCCTTGAAGCCGCCCTTGGTGCCCTCGCTGGCCGAGATGATCTCCGTCTTCCAGCCATGCTTGGCGGCGTAGCGCTCGTACATGCGAAACAGGTCGCCGGCGAACAGCGAGGCCTCGTCGCCGCCGGTGCCGGCGCGGATTTCGACGATCACGTTGCGGTCGTCCATCGCGTCTTTTGGCAGCAGCACAAGCTGAATCTGCTTCGCGAGGTTGTCGCGCTTTTCGGCCAGGACCGGCATTTCGGCCTCGGCCATCTTCCACATCTCGGAATCGGTCGAAGGGTCGTCGATCATTGCTTGAAGATCGGCGATCTCGCCGGCCATGGCGCGATAGGCCTTGATCGCCGCGACCACCGGCTCGAGCTCGGCGAACTCGCGCGACAGCTTGACGTAGGCGTCGGGATCGAGCGGCGTCGCCAACTCGCCCTCCAGCATTCCATGGCGGGCGATCAGGGCGTCGAGCTTTTGTTGCGGCAGGGCTACCAAAGGCGCGCTTTCATTCGTTCGTCATGTCCGCCTTTTCGCCGGACATGCAGGTTTTTCTCAGGCATCACTTCTAAAGGCGTGGATGGCTTGCGGTGAAAAGCCAGGCCATGACGCCTTGGCACAGGTCGTTCGCTATAACTGCAATCCTTCGGCCGTCGCGAAACTTTCCAGCTTGTGGCGGATCGACACGCTGCCGACCGGCTGCTCGAGCAGGGGCAGGATCGCTTCCTCGCCCTTGCGGCAGTCGAGATCGAGCAGCAGCGCCTTGACCGGGCCGACCGCCGAGGGCGACAGCGACAGCGAACGATAACCGAGAATGGCGAGCGCCAGCGCGCCGATCGGCTGCGAGGCGAGCTCGCCGCACAGCGTCACCGGCTTGCCGTGCTTTTCGCCCTTGTCGACGACGTCCTTGAGCGCGCGCATCACCGGCGTCGACAGCGGGTCGAAGCGGCTGCTGACGCGGGGATTGCCGCGGTCGGCGGCGTAGAGGAACTGCATCAGGTCGTTCGAGCCCACCGACAGGAAATCCACCCGCTCCAGCAATTCGTCGATCTGGAAAAGAAGCGAGGGCACTTCCAGCATGGTGCCGATATCCACCCGCTCCGGCAGCGCATGGCCGTGCCGGCGGAGATGGGTCAGCTCGACTTCGACCAGCGCCTTGGCCTTGTCGAACTCCTCCACCATGGCGATCATCGGAAACATGATCTTGAGTTGCCGGCCGCTCGCCGCGCGCAGCAGGGCCCGCACCTGGCTGCGCAGCAGGCCGGGCCGGTCGAGCCCGAGCCGAATGGCGCGCCAGCCGAGCGCCGGATTTTCCTCTTCCACATTGCGCATATAGGGCAGCACCTTGTCGCCGCCAATATCGAGGGTGCGGAAAGTCACCGGCAGATCGCCGGCGACGTCGAGCACCGACTGATAGAGCGAAAGCTGCTCGCCGGTGCGCGGGAAGGCGTTGGCCACCATGAACTGCAACTCGGTGCGGAAGAGGCCGACGCCGGCGGCGCCGGTCTCCTCGATGTGCGGCAGGTCGATGGCCAGCCCCGCGTTGATCATGAGCGCGATCTTCTGCCCGTCCTTGGTGACGCAGGGCTGGTCGCGCAGCGCGCGGTACTGCGCCTGCCGGCGCGCGCGCAGCTTCACCCGTTCGCCGTAGGCCGCTTCGATGTCCGCCGGCGGGCGCATGTGCACCTGGCCGGTGGTGGCGTCGACGATGATGGCGTCGCCCGATTCCACCATGCCGGTGGCGTTGTCGATTTCGCCGACGGTCGGGATGCCGAGCGCGCGTGCCACGATCGAGACGTGCGACGTGGGACCGCCTTCCTCGAGCACCAGGCCGCGCAGCTTCTTGCGGTCGTAGTCGAGCAGCGCCGCCGGGCCCATGGCGCGGGCGACGATGATGGCGTTGTCCGGCAACTGGTCCTTGGCCGGCGCGTGGTCCTTGCCGGTCAGGACGCGCATCAGCCGGTTGGCGAGGTCGTCGAGGTCGTGCAGGCGCTCGCGCAGGTATGGATCGGAGGCGCGCAGCATGCGCGCGCGGGTGTCGGACTGCACGCGCTCGACGCCGGCCTCCGCGGTGAGGCCCGTCATCACCGCCTCGCGGATCTTGTGCAGCCAGCTCTGGTCGTAGGAGAACATGCGATAGGCTTCGAGCACGTCGCGGTGCTCGCCGTTGTCGGCGAGGTCGCGGTGCTCGACCAGCCGGTCGAGGTCGGCGCGCAAGGCCGCGATCGCCGCGTCGAGGCGCTTCGACTCGCGCTTGACGTCGTCGGCGATGACGTTGGTGATGACCACGCGCGGCTCGTGCAGCACCACGTGGCCGAGCGCGATGCCGTCCGACAGCGGCGTGCCGGTCACGTGCGTGGCATGGCGGGCGGCGGGTTCGGCGCCCGGCGGCGCCAGCGCCGACAGCTCGCCGGAGGCGATCATCTCGGCGAGCACCATGGAGGTGGTCTGCAGTGCCTCCTCTTCCTCCTCGGTATAGGTGCGCCGCGCGCGGTTCTGCACCACCAGCACGCCGAGGGTGTTGCCCGCGCGCAGGATCGGCACGCCGAGGAAGGAGTGGTAGATTTCTTCGCCGGTTTCCGGGCGGAACGAGAAAGCCGGGTGGGCCTGGGCTTCCGACAGGTTGATCGGGTTGGCTTCGGTCGACACCAGGCCGACCAGGCCCTCGTCGGCCTTCATGACGGTCTGGTGGACGGCTTCGCGGTTCAGGCCTTCGGTGGCGTACAGCTCCAGGGTTCCGTCCACGCGCAGCACGTAGACAGAGCACACCTCCGCCACCATGTTGGCGGCGATCAGAACCACGATCTTGTCGAGGCGTTCCTGCGCGCTGACCGGTTCCGCCATCACCTCGCGGAGCCGCCGCAACAGCACGCGCGGACCGCCGAGCGCGCCACGCATCTTGAAGTCCTTAAATCAAGTCCGGCCTGCCTGGCCGGTCGTTCCCAGCCAGCCCTTTTTAGCCCGGATTGGGGCCGCTTTGCTCTCGTTTACGGCCCGAAAGTGAACGAACTACGACCGCGGAGGCCGCCGCATTCGCATCCTGGGCCAGCCTATACCGAATGGGCCATGCAAGGGGCAAGCCAGGGGGCCATGGGGCCCAGGAGGCCAGCGGGCAGGGCGCTTCGCTCCCCCGTCCCGCCGCTTCGCCTTCTACGCCTTCAGCTTCAGCAGCGCGTCGGCGTTGGCGTGGCAGAGCTTGACCTTGTCGCTGGGCGACAGGCTGACTTGGTCGAGGAAGCGCCGGCCGGCCTGGTTGGGCGCGTAGGGGTAGTCGACCGAGAACATGATGCGGTCGATGCCGAAGGTCTGCAGCGCGGCCAGGAACGGCGGCTGGGTGAAGATGCCGCTGGTGGTGATCCAGGTCTGGTCGAGGACGGTCTCGCTGATCTTGCGCTGCAGGTGGCCGATGTCGAGCGACGACACCGCGTCCATGCGCGCCAGCATCACCGGGATCATCTCGCCCATGTGGCCGATGACGATCTTGAGCTTGGGATGCTTGTCGAGGGTGCCGGCGAGCACCAGGCGCAGCAGGTGCACCGCGGTCTCCTGGTGCCAACCCCAGGCGGCGGTGCTGATGAGGCGGGACGCCCCATCCGTCAGCCCCGCGTAATAGGCCTTGAGGACCGACGGCGGCGGGATGTGCGGGTGGAGGTAGATCGGTACGTCGAGCTTCACCGCTTGCGCCAGCAGGTCGTCGTAGACCGGGTCGTCGAGGAAGCGGCCTTCGGTGGTGCCGTTGACCAGCGCGCCCAGGAAGCCGAGCTCGTCGACGCAACGCGTGAGCTCGGCGGCGCAGGCTTCGGCCGAGCACAGCGGCAGCACCGCGAAGCCGGCGAACCTGTCCGGGTGGCGCTTGCAGGCATCGGCCAGGTAGTCGTTCATCGCGCGCGCCATGGCGACGCCGTCGGGGCCGGGCACGAGGTCGGGGCCGGGACCGGTGTTGGACAGCACCTGCAGCGTGATGCCGGTGTCGTCCATGGACTTGAGCCGGACCTCGCCGATCTCCTTGACCAGGTCCATCGGGTTGGCCCGGTCCTTGGGCATCTGGCGCGGGATGAAACCGCGCGCCTTGACGACGGCGGGATCGATCCGCTTGACCAGTTCCGGCACGGTGAAATGCTCTTCGAGCGCGACGACACGCATGGGGCTTCGACCTCCCGATTTCTTGCGATCGGCTTGTCGCATCCGGCCGCGCCCCCGGCAAGCGCACCTTGATCTTGCGGCGGCGGAAGCCGCGCTTTTGTCCTCTGCCCGTAGGCTGAGGCTTGGGCGACCGCAGCCACCAAGACCGACCATTTCTGTATTGTGTCTGTATTGTGGGCGTGCCTTTCGTGCGCTAGCCTTAAAGGCGACTAGGGGATGACTTCTGCACATGCGAGATGCCATTGCCCGCGCCCTCATGAGGGTTAGGCCGGCGCCGGTCGCAGTACTAGCCAAACGCCTGTTTGGCATGTCGCGGATCCAGGCTGAGACCCCCAATGGGACTTTTTGGGTCGATCCAGTATCGAATTTCGGGTCCAGACTGCTCGAAGCGGGTGAATACGAGGCGCCCATGTGCGCAACGTTGCGGGCGTTTCTATCGTCCGGCGGCGTATTCATCGACCTCGGTGCGAATGAGGGGTATTTCTCGGTTCTGGCATCCCGCTTAGTCGGCGAGGGCGGCCGCGTCATCGTCATTGAGCCGCAGGATCGGCTAATGCGGGTCATCGAGAAGAACTTCTCGCTTAACGCCGTGGCGAATGCGACGGTCGTTCGCGCCGCGATCTCCGATCATCGCGGGGACGCCAAGTTCTTTCTGACGCCCGAGATCAACACCGGCGGCAGCGCGCTCGTCAGAACAACCAAGTATCCGGTGCCCACTCAGAACGTCGCGCTTACAACTTTGTCCGATCTACTCCAAGGGCTCGCAATCGACCGCGTGGACCTGATCAAGATCGATATCGAGGGCGCCGAATACGAAGCGGTTCTCGGCTCGCCGGATGTCTTTCGTGAAAAGCGGATAGGGGCCATCGCCCTGGAATTGCATCCAGGAGCGTTGAAAAGACGCGGGAAATCCGTCGAAGAGATAACGGATTTTTTGCGCAGTTCGGGTTATCGGCTGGACGATAAATACAGCAACTCTGTCTGGCTGGCCTGAATCATCGCAGCGGGGCGTGACAGCTACGCCTTATCCAATCCGTAGAGCGTGTGCAGGGTGCGCACCGCGAGCTCGGTGTATTCGGCGTCGATCAGCACCGAGAACTTGATCTCCGAGGTGGTGATGGCGCGGATGTTGATGCCGCGCTCCGACAGCGCCTTGAAGGCGCTGGCCGCCACGCCGACATGGCTGCGCATGCCGATGCCGATGACCGAAATCTTCGCGACGTCGGTGGCGCCGTCGATGGCCTCGTAGCCGACGTCGGCCTTGTTCTTCTCGATCACGATTTTGGCGCGGTCGTAATCGGACGACGGCACCGTGAAGGTGAGATCGGTGCTGGCGCCGTCGGGGGAGACCGTCTGCACGATCATGTCGACGTTGATGTTGGCGTCGGCGAGCGGGCCGAAAATGGCGGCGGCGACGCCGGGCTTGTCCCGCACGCGGCGGATGGAAACCTGCGCCTCGTCCTTGGAGAAGGCGATGCCGGTGACGACTTGCTGTTCCACGATGTCTTCCTCGTCGCAAATGAGCGTGCCGGACGGCGGTAGACGCGGGTCGATGTCTTCCGGCTTCTCGAAGCTGGAGCGCACGAAGATGCGCACGTTATGCATCATGCCGAGCTCGACCGAGCGCACCTGCATGACCTTGGCGCCCTGCGAGGCAAGCTCGAGCATTTCCTCGAAGGCCACGCGCTCCATGCGCCGCGCCTTCGGCACCACGCGCGGGTCGGTGGTGTAGACGCCGTCGACGTCGGTGTAGATGTCGCAGCGCTCGGCGCCAATCGCGGCGGCGATCGCCACCGCCGAGGTGTCGGAGCCGCCGCGGCCGAGCGTGGTGATGCGGCTCGTCTCCTTGTGCACCCCTTGAAAGCCGGCGATCACCGCCACCTGCTTCTGGGTGGCGAAGCGCTTAATGAGCTCGGCGCCGTTGATGTCGAGAATGCGGGCGGAGCCATGCACGTTGCTGGTCAGGATCGGCAACTGCCAGCCCTGCCAGGAGCGGGCGTTGACGCCCATGCCCTCCAGCACCATGGCGAGCAGGCCGGCGGTGACCTCCTCGCCGGTCGCCACCACCGCGTCGTATTCGCGGGCGTCGTGCAGGGGCGCCGCCTCGCGGCACCAGGTCACGAGCTGGTTGGTGACCCCCGCCATGGCCGAGACCACCACGGCCACGTCGTAGCCGGCCTCCACCTCGCGTTTGACGTGGCGCGCCACGTTGCGGATGCGGTCGAGGTCGGCGACCGAGGTCCCGCCGAATTTCATGACTAGCCGAGCCATTGAACGTTCCCGGACGCGCCGAAACGCGCTAACAAGCGGCCGGCGCGGGGCCAAAACCCCCGAGCGCCGGCCCGAAAAGCCGCGTATACATAACGGCCGGGGGGCGGGCTCGCAACTTCAACCCGTGCCCAAGGTTAGGAGCGTTTCCAGGCGAAGTGGGAACCGGTTCGCCGTCCGGAAACGCGACAACAGGAAGCACCGGACCATGGCCGCACGCCGCGCCCGCCAAGGCACACAGACCACCATCGATACCGCCGAGGTGGAGCGCTTCGCGCGCCACGCGCCCGACTGGTGGGACCCGCGCGGGCCGATGGCCGCGCTGCACAAGCTCAACCCAGTGCGGCTCGGCTACATCCGCGATCGCGCCGCCGACCATTTCGGCCGCGACCCCCGGATGCTCGACTGCCTGAACGGCCTGCGCATGCTCGACATCGGCTGCGGCGGCGGCGTCCTGTCGGAGCCGCTGGCGCGGCTCGGCGCCGACATGGTGGGCGCCGACCCGGCGGAAGAGAACATCGAGGTGGCGCGCATCCACGCCGATCAGAGCGGCGTCGCCGTCGACTACCGCGCCACCACGGCGGAGGCGCTGGCCGCGGCCGGCGAGCGCTTCGACGTGGTGCTGGCGATGGAGGTGGTCGAGCACGTCGCCGACGTTGAGCTGTTCGTCGAGATCTGCGCTGCGATGGTGAAGCCGGGCGGGCTGATGATCGCCGCCACGCTCAACCGCACGCTCAAGAGTTTCGCGCTCGCCATCGTCGGCGCCGAATACGTCCTGCGCTGGCTGCCGCGCGGCACCCACCAGTGGGACAAGTTCGTCACGCCGCGGGAGCTGGAGCGTGCCATCGAGCGGGCCGGTCTCCAGGTGACCGGCGAGCGCGGCGTGATCTACAATCCGCTGGCCGACCGCTGGCAGCTCTCGTCGGACATGGACGTGAACTACATGCTGGTCGCCGAAAGGCAGGGGGAAGACGCATGATCCTCGAACTGGTCGAATTCGACTCGCCGAAGGGCTGGAGCCGCGCGCAGGTGGCTGAAGACGCCCGCCACGTGATCCCGAAGTGGCAGGCGAATAAGGAGCTCATCCGCAAGCACTTCCTGTTGGAGCTGGACGGCAAAGAAACCGGTAAGACCGGCGCCGGCGTCTATATCTGGCCATCGGTGGAAGCGGCCAAGCGCGCACATAACGAAGAGTGGCGGCAATCGATCATCAAGCGAACCGGAGCTGCGCCGCGCATCCGCTATTTCGACCTGTTCCTGCTGATCGACAACGAGAACGGCACCGCCACCGAATTCCCCGCCGCCGCGGAAATCCAACCCGCGGCTTGAGCCGCGTTGCGCTGCAGCGACGCGTGAGCGCATGGCTGATCCCGTCATGGCCGGGATTGTCACCGCATGTCAGGTATACCTGGCATGCGGCAAGCATAAATTTGCGCAACTCAGGCAGGCCTGAGTTGCGCGTGCCATCCACGCCTTAGTAAGGAAAGCAGGACGTGGATGCCCGGGACAAGCCCGGGCATGACGTTGTCTGGGACCGATCACCATGTGGGCCGTCTTCACCATCATCGCCGCCGCGGCGCAGACCGCCCGCAACGCCATGCAGCGCCACCTGACGGCGACGCTCGGCACCGTCGGCGCCACCCATGTGCGGTTTCTTTACGGCTTTCCGTTCGCGGTCGTGTTCCTGGTCGGCGTGCTGACCGTGACCGGCACCAGCCTGCCGCATCCGCCGTCCGCGTTCTGGCCCTGGGTCGTGCTCGGCATGGCGACGCAGATCGGCGCCACCGCCACCATGCTGGCGGCGATGAACGACCGTTCTTTTGTGGTCACCATCGCCTACACCAAGACCGAGCCGGTGCAGGTGGCGATCTTCGGCTTCCTGCTGCTCGGCGACAAGGTGACGCCGCTGCTGGCGGCGGCAATCGTCGTCGCCACCGCCGGCGTCATCGTGATGTCGCTCAAGCGCGGCGCGGTCCAGCAGAACGGCATCAGGCCGACGGTGCTGGGGCTCGTTTCCGCCGGCCTGTTCGGCCTGTCGGCGACCGGCTTCCGCGGCGCCATCCTCGAGATCGAGCACACCCACACCTTCGTGGTGGCGGCGACCTTCACGCTCGTCGTCGGGCTGTTCATGCAGTCGGTGCTGCTGTCGGCCTATCTGGCGGTGCGCGAGCCGGGCCGGCTCACCGCCATCTTCAAGGCCTACAAGCCGGCGAGCTTCGCCGGCTTCATGGGCGCGATCGCCTCGCAGTTCTGGTTTCTCGGCTTCGCAATCGCCACCGCGGCCAGCGTGCGCACGCTCGGCCTGGTGGAGGTGCTGTTCGCGCAGGGCATCAGCCACTACCTGTTCAGGCAGAAGACGACGCCGCGCGAGATCGCCGGCATGGCGCTGTTGGTGATCGGGGTCGGGCTGTTGTTGTGGGCGTATTGAGAGGCGCGTGCATCGCAGATCCAGGGCGCAGCTTCTTCGTGATAGTTGATCTGGATCCCGGGTCTGCAGCGCACCACTTCGTGCTGCGCTGCAGCCCGGGACACGCGCGCCTAAAGGCGCGCTAATTACGCTCGTCCGGCAGCATCGGCAGCGGGTGGAATTCGATGCCTTCCTCGGCCAGGTCCTTGGCTTCGTCCGGTGAGGCGACGCCGTAGATCGAGCGGTGCTCGGTCTCGCCGTAATGCATCTTGCGCGCTTCTTCCGGGAACTTGGCGCCGACGTTGTCGGAATTCTTGGTGAGATGGTCGCGCAGCTCCTTCAGCTTGGCGCGCAGCTCGCTCTCCTGCGGCGACATCATCGCGACCGGCGCCGGCGTTTCGGGCGCCGGCGCTTCCGGCGCGGGCACCTCGACCGGCATGGTGGCGATCGTACGCTTCCTGCTCGAAGCCAGCCGCGGCGTCATCAGCGCCTTCTCGACCTTCACCGAGCCGCATGCCGGGCAGCTCACCAGCTTGCGCTTGGCCTGCTTGTCGTAGGCGGCCGAATCCGCGAACCAGCTTTCGAATTCGTGGCCCTTGTCGCAGACCAAGCTGTAACGGATCATTCGGCGCCCCGCACCACATGGAGATGGGTCGGCTCCGCCATCGGCTCCACCATCTCGAAGCGCCGCCCGTGCTGCAGCGACGGGATGCGCCCGCGCGCCTTGGCGACCTCGGCGAGGTCGATCTCCGCCATTACCACGCCGGGCGCGTCGTTGCCTTCCGCCAGGATGCGGCCCCAGGGGTCCACGATCAGCGAATGGCCGTAAGTGCCGCGGCCGCTCTCGTGCTTGCCGCCTTGCGCGGCCGCGAACACGAACGAGCCGTTCTCGATCGCGCGCGCGCGCAGGAGCACGCTCCAATGTCCGGCCTCGCCGGTCTGCTGGGTGAAGGCGGAGGGCGCCGCCAGCATGGTGGCGCCAGCTTCGGCCAGCGCCCGATAGAGGGCGGGAAAGCGCATGTCGTAGCAGACGGTCAGGCCCAGCACGCCCCAGGGCAGGTCGGCGAGCACCGCGCTTTCGCCCGGGCGATAGGTGTTCGACTCGCGATAGCTCTCGCCGTTGGCGAGATCGACGTCGAACATGTGGACCTTGTCGTAGCGCGCGACGATCTCGCCCTTCGGATCGATCAGGAAGGAACGGTTGGCCGCGCGCTCCGGCGAAAGCATGATCGCCAGCGAGCCGACGTGGACGTAGAGCGATAGCTTGCGCGCGAGCTCGCGGAAGGCGGCGAGCGACGGGTCGGCGTCTTCTTCGGCGATGATCGAAAAAAGCTGCTCGCGCTTGGCCGCCAGGATGTTGGTCATCTCCGGCGTCTGCACGTAGCCGGCGCCGGCGCTCTTGGCTTCGCCGATGAGCCGGGCGGCGTCGTCGACGTTGGCGCCCGGCGTCAAGCCGGAACGCATCTGGATCATGGCGGCCTTGAAGGTGCCGTCGGTCATGCGCGGGCCTCTTTTGCTGACGCGCCGTCGCCGGCGAGCAGGGGATCGAGCTTGCCGGCGCGCTCGAGGTCGTGCAGGTCGTCGCAGCCGCCCACGTGCGTCGAGCCGATGAAGATCTGCGGCACGCTGGTGCGGCCGTGCGCGCGCTGGGTCATTTCCGCGCGGCGCTCGCGCTCGCGGCCGACGTCGATCTCGCTGAAGTCGACGCCTTTGCGCTGCAGCAGCGCCTTGGCCATGTGGCAATAGGGGCACCAGCGGGTGGTGTAGATTTCGACGGGCGGCATTTTGGGCCAATTCGGGTAAAGTTTCGCTATCTCGTTATATGGGCGTGCGAATTGGCGCAACAACCCGGGCGAAAACCAGCACGTCGACATGGGCGGCTCCCGCCCGCAGCAGGGCTTTGGCGCAGGTGTCCACGGTCGCGCCCGAGGTCAGCACGTCGTCGACCAGGATGAGCCGGCGGCCCTTGACGTCGGTTTTCCGGGCCGGCAGCACCTTGAACGCGCCCTGCACGTTGTTGGCGCGCTGGTCCCGGGACAGGCCCACCTGCTGTGTGGTCGCCCGCGTGCGGTTCAGGGCATCGTGCAGTACCGCCACGCCGGAAACCTCCGAAATGGCCCCGGCCAGCGCCGCCGACTGGTTGAAGCGGCGCGCCCACAGGCGCCGCCAGTGCAGCGGCACCGGCACCAGGCCGTCGGCGCCGGCGAGCAGCTCGCGGCCGGCGCGCGCCATCCAGCGGCCCATCATGGGGGCGAGGTCGAGCCGGTCGCCGTATTTGAAGCCGTGCACCAGGGCGCGGGCGACTTCGTCGTAGCGCACGGCGGCGCGCGCCCGGTCGTAGGCCGGCGGGCTGGCGATCGCCTCCATGGAGAGCAGGCCGGGGCCGGGATCGTAGGTGAAGGGAATGCCGAGCCGGGCGCAGAAGGGCGGCTCGATTAACGAGAGCTTCGACCAGCAGCCGGCGCACAGGCCCTCGCCGGCGCCCACGGGCTCGCGGCAGGACGGGCACAGCGGCGGCAGCGCCGCGTCGAGCGCCAGCCGCAGCGCGGCGCGCAGCGGCGATGCGAGGCGCTTCAGGCCAAACGCTGCGCCGGGGGGCGGATCGGTCGAGGGCATCGCCATGGTTGTGAAGCCTACTCCCTCCCGCGCTTGCGGGGGAGGGTTGGGGAGGGGGAATTCGGGCTTAGATTGCTCTATGACTGCCCCTTCCTGTCCCTCCTCTGCATACGGGGGACGGACGACGACGGCGAGCGTGATGAGCGGACCCGCAATCTTCGACCGAACCCTTCTGCGCATGCGCCAGCAGCGCGCGCGGGCGCTGGGGGCCGAGACCTTTCTGCTCGACCGGGTCGCGGAAGACTTGGGCGAGCGGCTTTCGGCGGTGACGCGCGAATTCGACCGCGCCGTCGATATCGGCACCCCGACCGACGCGGTGCGGCGCGCGCTTGCGGAGACCGGCAAGGCCGCCACCATCGTCGCCGCGGCGCCGGCTGCCCCGCGCGACGGCGCCTTCGCGCACGTCGTCGCCGACGAGGAAGCGCTGCCGTTCGCCGGCGCGTCGCTCGATCTCGTGGTTTCGGCGCTGGCGCTGCAATTCGTCAACGACCTGCCGGGCACGCTGGTCCAGGCGCGGCGCGCGCTCAAGCCCGACGGCCTGCTGCTCGCCGCGCTCGTCGGCGGCGACTCCTTGAGCGAATTGCGCGAAGCTTTCGCCGCCGCCGAGAGCGAAGTGGAAGATGGCCTGTCGCCGCGCGTCGCGCCGTTTCGCCGACGTGCGCGAACTGGGCGGACTGTTGCAGCGCGCCGGTTTCGCGTTGCCGGTGGTCGACAGCGACCGGCTGACCGTGCGCTATGACTCGGTCATCGCCCTGATGCACGACCTGCGCCGCATGGGCGCCACCAACGTGCTGGGCGAGCGCCGGCGCACGCCGCTCCGGCGCGCCACGCTCCGGCGCCTGGCCGAGATCTATGCGAAACGTTTCGCCGATGCGGACGGCCGCTTGCGCGCGACGTTCGAAATCGTCTGGCTATCGGGCTGGGCGCCACATGAAAGCCAGCAGAAGCCGCTCAAGCCCGGCTCGGCGGCGCGCCGGCTGGCCGATGCGTTGCAGACGCGGGAAATCCCGGCGGGCGACAAGCCGGGCGGCTGAAATCCCTACAAGAGCGCCGCCAGCTTGTCGTAGAGGTTGGTCTTGACCACGGCGCCAAGCGTCGTGACCCCGGTGACGATGGCGATGCTGATGCCGGACGCGATGATCGCGTATTCGATGGCCGTGGCGCCACCCTGCGCGCGCAGGAAGCGGCGGATGGCGGCACGGCAGACCAGACGGCGCATCGGCATGTTCGCGCTCCACTGTCCTTATCTGGGATCACATCAGCAGCGCCTGCAGGTGCGGAATGAGCGGAATGTCGGCCGGCGGCATGTCGTAGTCGCGCAGCTTGTTCGGCCTCACCCAGGCGAGCCGTTGTCCTTCCGTCGCGGCGACCCGGCCTTCCCATTTGCGGCAGACATAGAGCGGCATGAGAAGGTGGAAATCCGCATAGGCGTGGCTCGCGAACGTCAGCGGCGCGAGACAGGCCTCGTTGACGGTGATGCCCAGTTCCTCCTTCAATTCCCGGATCAGAGTCTGTTCCGGCCGTTCGCCCGCTTCGAGCTTGCCGCCGGGAAACTCCCACAAACCCGCCATCGGCTTGCCGTCCGGCCGCTGCGCGAGCAGCACGCGGTTGTCGGCATCGACGAGGGCGCAGGCGGCGACAAGGACGATATTTGCGCTCACGGGCCTTCTTTCTCGACGATGGCAGGGTTTGGTTAAGGGGCCGTCCACCCTATTGCCGAGGGTGGCCTGCAGTCAGGGCTTGGTGAACGGGCGGTTAAGAGCGGTAGTCGCCGTTGATGGCGATGTATTCCTTGGTCAGGTCGCAGGTGAGCACGCGGTCGCGGCCCTTGCCGAGACCGAGCGCCACTTTCAGGCTGATTTCCGGCTTTTGCATCACGATGCTCGTCTCGGCCTCGTCATAGGCGGGATCGCGCGCACCCTTGTGCGCGACGCGGATGCCGCCGAACCAGATCGAGAGCTTGTCGCGGTCGGCGGGCTCGCCGGCCTTGCCGACCGCCATGACGACGCGGCCCCAGTTGGCGTCCTCGCCGGCGATCGCCGTCTTCACCAGCGGCGAATTGGCGATCGACATGGCGATGCGGCGCGCGGACTTGTCCGACACCGCGCCCTCGACCACGATCTCGACGAGCTTGCGCGCGCCTTCGCCGTCGCGCGCCACCTGTTCGGCGAGGTTCGCCAGCACGCCGTGCAGCGCTTTTTTGAAGGCCTTGAGGCGCGGATCGCCGGCGCGCGCGATGCGCGGGCAATCCTTGGCCTGGCCGGTGGCGAACATCATCAGCGTGTCGGAGGTGGAGGTGTCGCCGTCGATGGTCACCGCGTTGAAGGTATCGGCGACGCCGTCCTTCAGGAGCGCCTGCAACGCGCTCGCCGACAGCGCCGCGTCGGTGAAGACGAACGACAGCATGGTCGCCATGTCGGGCGCGATCATGCCGGCGCCCTTGGCGATGCCGTTGACGGTCACCTTCGCCTTGCCGATTTTTGCCGTCGCGGTCGCCACCTTCGGGAAGGTGTCGGTGGTCATGATCGCTTGCGCCGCCTCGAGGAAGCCGCCGGGCGCGGCGCGTTCCACCAGCGAATCCATCACGCCGGTGAACTTGCTGGCGTCGAGCGGCTCGCCGATGACTCCGGTGGAGGCGAGTAAGATCTCGCCCGGGCGGATGCCGGCCGCCTTGGCGGCGATGTCGGCGGTGAGCTTCGTAGCGACTCGGCCGGATTTGCCGGTAAAGGCGTTGGCGTTGCCGGAATTGACCACCAGCGCGCGCGCTTTGCCGCCCTTGATCTGCGCCCGGCACCACTCGACCGGCGCCGAGGGGCATTTCGACTTGGTGAACACGCCGGCGACCGTGGTGCCGGGGTCGAACAGCGCCACCAGCACGTCGGTGCGGCCGGCATAGCGGATGCCGGCGGCGGCGGTGGCGAGCCTGACGCCGGCGACGACCGGCATGTCGGGGACGTGCTGGGGGGCGAGGGGGAGACGGTGGTGGACATGGGTTTGTCGTCGCCGGCTTGACCGGGCGATCCTGATTGGCGGTCGATCAAGTGCCTACATAAGCGAAATGCCCGGCACAAGGCCGGGCATTACGACTTTCTTGAATGGACCGATCGCTCTTACTTCTTCGCCGGCTCGGCCTTTGTGGCGTCGGGCTTGGCGGCGTCAGGCTTCTTTTCGTCCGCGGTCTTGTAGAACTTCTCGATCTTGGCCTCGGCGCGCAGCTTCTGGATCATCTCGGCCTGCGCCTTGCGCTGCACGTAGCTGACGAGCTGGTCCTTGACTGCCTCGAACTTCGGCGGCGGCTTGAGGCGCTTGTCCTCGACCTTGATCACGTGCCAGCCGAACTGGGTGTGCACGGGCCCGGAGATTTCGCCCTTCTTCAGCGAGAACGCTACCTTGGCGAATTCCGGCACCATCTGCTTCTTGGTGAAATAGCCGAGATCGCCGCCATTGGCCTTGCCCGAGGGATCCTCGGTGTCTTCCTTGGCGAGCTTGGCGAAGTCGGCGCCGTTCTTCAGCTTGGCGATGATGGCCTCGATCTTCTTCTTGGCCGCTTCGCTCGCCTTCTTGTCGCCCGGCTTGGCGCGGATCAGGATGTGGCGGGCGTGGACTTCTTCCTCCTGGCCCATCGACTTGACGGCGTCGTCATAGGTCTTGTGCAGGGCCGCGTCGGTCACCGCGTCGTTGGCGACGTTCGTCATCAGGTCCGCCATCAGCAGCTTCTGGCGGTCGAAGGCGAGCTTGCGCTTGAAGGCCTCGGTCTGGTCGATCTTCTGGGCCTCGGCGGCCTGCGCCCCCAGGATCACGTCGGCCATGAACTGGACCAGGTAGTCCTTCTTGGCGGCCGCGGACATGGGGGGCAGCTTGCCCGCCTCCTGCTCGGCGACGGCGAGGTCGCTCTGGTGGATCTCGGTGCCGTTGACCTTCGCGACCACCGGGTCCTTGGTAGCGGTCTGGGCCGCGGCCTTGGTGTCTTGCGCGTGCAGCGGGCCGGCGGCCGCCATCAGCAGCGCCAGGGAGGCGGCGAGGAGGCCCGCGCGGCGCCGCGGGGCCGGCGAACCGGCGAAAAGCGAAATCGTCATAGCGCTGTCCTTGGGATTGGGGGGTGTCCGTTGTCGCCTAAACGGCTTTGGCCCTTGTCACCCAACAACCGTGGCTTTGCAATGGCGGTCTCCTGGGGCGCGACCTAACGTCTAGGTGGCAGACCGGTCCGAGCGCCGGGTGGCGGCCCGGCGCCGTTAAGCCCGGGACAAGCCGCCGATTGACAACAATCCGACCCCCTCCTATCTCTCCCTCAACCTTGGCCGGCCGCGCTTTGCCTCCGAGCGTTTCGCGTGGATTTTGCCCGAAAAGAGCCGCATTCCGGAGCGCCGGAACCTTAAATCCGGCCGCTGCGGCGTGGTAATAGAGCGCCGGACCTGAATGAGGAGCTAGCGCATGATCGGCGCCGTTGCCCGCAAGCTGTTCGGCTCCGCCAATGACCGGCGGGTCCGCAGCTATCAGCCGCGGGTCGATAAGATCAACGCCCTGGAGTCGGAGGTCGCGGCGCTCTCCGACGAGGCGCTCAAGGCCCGCACCGAGGAATTCAAAAAGCAGCTCGCCGACGGCGCCGACCTCGACGACCTCCTGGTGCCCGCCTTCGCCACCGTGCGCGAGGCCGCCAAGCGGACGCTGGGCCAGCGCCACTTCGACGTCCAGCTCATCGGCGGCATGATCCTGCACGAAGGCAAGATCGCCGAGATGAAGACCGGCGAGGGCAAGACCCTGGTGGCCACGCTGCCGGTCTATCTCAACGCGCTCGCCGGCAAGGGCGTGCACGTCGTCACCGTCAACGACTATCTTGCCAGCCGCGACGCCGAGTGGATGGGCCAGGTCTACGGCTTCCTCGGCCTCACCGTCGGCAACATCGTCCACGGCATGGACGACGAGGAGCGCCAGAAGGCCTACGCCTGCGACATTACCTACGGCACCAACAACGAACTCGGCTTCGACTATCTGCGCGACAACATGAAGTACCGGCTGGAGGACATGGTCCAGCGCGGTCACACCTACGCCATCGTCGACGAGGTGGACTCCATCCTGATCGACGAGGCGCGCACGCCGCTGATCATTTCCGGGCCGCTCGACGACCGCTCCGAATTCTACAACACCATCGACGCCTTCATTCCCGCGCTCGACAAGGACGACTACGAGATCGACGAGAAGCAGCGCACCGTCACCATGACCGAGAGCGGCATGGAGAAAATGGAAGTGGCGCTGCGCGAGGCCGACCTGCTCAAGGGCGGCAAGCTCTACGACGTCGAGAACGTGTCGGTCGTGCACCACGTCAATCAGGGGCTGCGCGCCCACAAGCTGTTCCAGCGCGACAAGGACTACATCGTGCGCAACGGCGAAGTCGTCATCATCGACGAGTTCACCGGCCGCATGATGCCGGGCCGGCGCTTTTCGGAAGGCCTGCACCAGGCGCTCGAGGCCAAGGAACATCAGCCGATCCAGCCCGAGAACCAGACGCTCGCCTCCATCACCTTCCAGAACTACTTCCGCATGTACAAGAAGCTCGCCGGCATGACCGGCACGGCCATGACGGAAGCCGACGAGTTCATGGACATCTACGGCCTCGAGTCCCTGGAAGTGCCGACCAACAAGCCGCTGGCGCGCATCGACGACGACGACGAGGTCTATCGCACGCAGGCCGAGAAATACCGCGCCATCGTTACCTTGATCGACGACTGCAAGCAGCGCGGTCAGCCGGTGCTGGTGGGCACGACCTCGATCGAAAAGTCCGAGCAACTCGCCGAGCTGCTGCGCAAGCAGGGCTGGAAGCAGCACGATTTCGCCGACCCCAACGCCTTCGCGGACCTCTATTCCGGCGACGAACAGGCTTCGAGGAAGAAGGTCTTCGCCATCCTGAACGCGCGCTACCACGAGCAGGAAGCCTTCATCGTCAGCCAGGCCGGCGTGCCGGGCGCCATCACCATCGCCACCAACATGGCCGGCCGCGGCACCGACATCCAGCTCGGCGGCAATGCCGACATGCGCATCCGCCAGGAAATCACCGACATCGACGACTGGGGCGAGCGCGACAGAGACCCGCGCGCCGACGCCATCCGCGCCCAGATCGAGCAGCTCAAGCAAAAGGCGCTGGCCGCCGGCGGCCTCTTCGTGCTCGGCACCGAGCGGCATGAAAGCCGCCGCATCGACAACCAGCTGCGCGGCCGTTCCGGCCGCCAGGGCGACCCCGGACACTCCAAGTTCTTCCTGTCGCTCGACGACGACCTGATGCGCATCTTCGGCTCCGACAAGCTCGACGGCATGCTGCAGAAGCTCGGGCTGAAGGAGGACGAGGCCATCGTCCATCCCTGGATCAACAAGGCGCTGGAAAAGGCGCAGCAGAAGGTCGAGGCGCGCAACTTCGACATCCGCAAGAACCTGCTCAAATACGACGACGTGATGAACGACCAGCGCAAGGTCATCTTCGAGCAGCGGCTCGAACTGATGCGCGAGGAACAGGTCGAAGATACCATCGTCGACATGCGCCATTCCGTCATCGACGAGATGGTCGCCAAGCACATCCCGGAGCAGGCCTATCCGGAGCAGTGGGACATCGACGGCCTCGACGCGCAATTGCGCGAGGTGCTCACCCTCGACCTGCCGGTGAAGGACTGGGCCAAGGAAGAGGGGATCGCCGACGAGGAAGTGCGGGAGCGCGTCAAGCGTCGCGCCGACGAATGGATGGCGGGCAAGGCGGCCACCTTCGGCCCCGAGGTGATGCGTTATGTCGAGAAGTCGGTCCTGTTACAGACCGTCGATCATCTGTGGCGCGAACACCTGATCATGCTCGAGCACCTGCGCCAGGTGATCGGCCTGCGCGGCTTCGGTCAGCTCGATCCGCTCAACGAATACAAGGCGGAGGCCTTCGCGTTGTTCGAGGGCCTGGTGTCGCACCTGCGCGAGGCGGTGACCGCCCAGCTCATGCGCGTCGAGATCATGCCGCAGCAGGAAGAGGAGACGGCCGAGCTCCCGTACATGGAAGCCCACCACGTCGATCCGATGACCGGCGAGGACGAGCTGGCGATGGCCGGCGCGCTGGCGGCGACCGCCGTGACGGCGGGTGGCGGCCGCTCCGTCGCCCAGGAGGAACGCAAGCCCAACGATCCCACGAGCTGGGGCAAGGTCGGCCGTAACGAGCCCTGCCCCTGCGGCTCGGGCAAGAAGTTCAAGCACTGCCACGGCAAGTATGCGTGAGGGCGAACGGCGCCCTCACGATGTGAAGTGCTGACGCAAACGCGCTACCGGTCTTGCAGAAATTCCGGGCTGAACCCGCGGGCGCGCGCCCACGCCTGCAGGGCGTCCCGCGTCACTTTCGTCGACCAATACGGCTTGTCGGTGGGATACGATGCCGGGCGGTTGCCTTGGGTCTCGTTGCGAATGCATGTCAGATCGCCGTTCGCGATGGCGTCCAACAGCAGACGCCCCCAGGCAATGATATCTTGCGTCGCCGCGGCGCCGGGCTCCGCGTCGCACCACAGCCGCGCCGCATCGGCAACGCTGAACGTGCTGACGTGCTTCCATGCTTCGCTGACGGGTGGCGCTGTCGAGGCCAGTTGTTCGTCCGTCTCCTCGTGTTTCGGCAGCAGGGCGAGAACGACCGTCAAGCAGGCGGTTGTCGCCAGGGTGCAGTAACCCACCATGATCGCGATCGGATACGCCACCCCGAGCCGGATGGCCCAGACCGCGCCCAAAACGGAGATGACCGCCGCCAGGGCCACGGCGCCCGCGCCGAGCGGCTGAATGTGCGACAGAATGAAGCGTAGCCTCGTCGGGCCGCCTGTGTGAGCCGACGGCGCGGTGTCGTTCTGTGTGGCGCTCTCGACGTCTGCGGGTTCTGGGTCCTCAAGGGCGGCAGGTTCAGCTTGAGCTATTGTCACGAATTATCCCAGCGCAAAGCAATGAAGCGGAGCCCGCCACTATTCGGAGTTCCCGCCGCCCGTCAAACGCGGGGTGTGAATAACTGGACCGCGCGGCAATTCGCGCTAAAGAGGGGCCATGACGAAGAAGACCGATGAGCTCGAGGTTCTGCTGAGCGCGTTGAAGGGCGAGCGCGACGCGCTGGAAGCGGATATCGAAGGGATGATTGGCGAGATGGCCGCCGCGCCCGTCGAACAGCGCCAGTCTGGCGATTGGGCCCCCGACGGGGCCTCGACGCAGCTTTATCTGGAGCGTACCGGCCGGTTGGCCGAGGTGGAACAGGCCATCGTCGACGTTTCACGGGAGATCGCGGCCGGCGGAAAGCCTTGATCTTCAGGACGGCTTCCAAGTGGCGTGCTTTGTGGCGTGCTTTCGGCCTCTCTGCTTCTTGCGCCGCGGCGCGCGCAATTTCGCCGCCAGCTTCTTGCGGAAGGCGCGGTCGCGCTTGAGGTGCCATTCCCGGCTCATGGCGGCGCGGCGGTCGGCGCAGGCTTCCCAATGCAGCAGCACCCAGGTGCGCCCGCGCGTGAAGCGCGCGCCCTTGCCGGCGTTGTGCTGCGCAAGCCGGCGGTCGACGTCGTTGGTCCAGCCGACATAGGTCAGCCGGCGTGCGCCTGCGACGGTGCCGAGCACGTAGACGAAGCAGTCCATGCGCCCTTGATAGCGCAGATTGTTAAAGGGTTTCGGCCGTGGAAGGGCGCCTCAGCGTATGGCTTGCCAGCGGGCGTCGAAGGAGCGGGTCTGCACCACGGGCTGGGCGCCGTTTAACATGCCGTCGCCGGAGGTGGCCGCCGGCGCCGTGTAGGCGCTCGTGGCCGACGGAATGGCGTCCGGCGGCGCCTCGGCGGTCTGCTGCGCGGCCGGTGCGGGCGCCGGCGCGTTGCGGGCCTCCGCTCTGCGCGCCGCCGTCTTGTCTTTTCCGCTCGCCGTCACGCTCGAGCGCAAGTGCACCTTCGCGTGGGTGGGGCGCTTGTGCGCCGTCTGCTGATGGACCGTCTTATGGGCCCGCTTCGGCTTGGCCGCCATTTCGGTATGCACAACCGCCGGCGCGCTTTCCGCCTGCGCCGGCGCGGCGTTGGCTGCGGCCTTGCCGCCGAAGATATTGTCGATCAAGCCGGCGATGCCGGTCACCTTCGCTTTCGGCGCGGGCGCTTCAAGCGGCGAGCGCTGCGGCAGCGGCACCATCGCCGTTTTCACGTTCGCAGGCGTTGCCGCCGGTGCGGCCTGCTGTGTCGCGGTCTGCGGCGCCGCGTTCGGCAGGCTCGCGGTGTTGTAGACGCGGCCGTCTTTGTCGACCTGGCCCTGCCGCAACTTGCCGCTGCCGGCGAACACCTCGTTCATGCCGCCGTCGGAATTCTTGGCAATCGGCACGGTGCCGACGCCGTCGGCGATGTACTGGGCCATCTTGAGCTGCTGTTGCCGGCGATAATCGAGAACCGCGCTGGCGACCGTCGGGTCGAGCCGGTATTCGGGGCACTTGCCGCGCGGGTAGAAACGCGGCGGGCGGGTCGCGCCGTCGCGCGCCACCGCGTCGAACACGTAGTGCTTGTCGCACACCGCCACCGTCGGCTCCTGGCGGGTGGCCTCGAAATCGTCGTAGCCGCGCTTGAGCTGCTTCCAGAAGCCGTAGTTCGGATTGTTGCGGTGCTTGACCATGTTCAGCGCGGTCATGCGGAACGGAAAGGCCTGAAGCTGGAACGCTTTCTGGCCGCCGAAAAACGCCTCGCGCGCAAGAGCATAAATCTCCTGGATTTGGCCGTCTGTCATGGCGTAGCAGCCGCGCGACGAGCAGTCGCCGTGCACCATCAGCTCGGAGCCGGTGCGGCCCCAGGCGCTGTCGAAGGCGTTCGGATAACCGGTGTTGAAGGCGAGATAGTAGTTCGAGTTCGGATTCATCTGCGCCTTGGTGATGGTGTAGAAGCCCTCGGGCGCCTGGCGGTCGCCTTCCTTCTTCTTCGGGCCGAGCGCGCCCGACCAGCGGCAGATGGGATAGGTCTTCAAGAGCGCGTATTGGCCGTCCTGGTTCACCTTCCAGACTTCGAGCTGCGAATCTTCCTTGTAGATGCGCAGCAGGATCGGCGACGTCTTGTCCATGTGCTTCTCATTGAGAAGCGCGATCATCTGGTCGGACAAGGGGGCGAGCGCGCGGCCGGTGGGAGAGAGCGTGTCGCCATTGCAGCCGGCAAGCGCAATCGCGGCGGCGACAGCCGCCGGCGCCAGCAGCGCGCGTGCGAACCGTGAGATCAAACGCGGTACTCCCCAAGGACGCCGCGAGGACCGGGTCCCTTATTCAGCAATCGTTATCCATAAGATGTGGCGTCCGCAAGGCATATGAGGGGATCGCGCACTTGCGTTAAGTCTATGGTGAATCGGGGGTAAATCAGTGCCGGCGACACCGGGAGACGGGCTTGGCGCCGCCGGACGGGGCGCCTCGCGCGGCGCGTCTTCAGCCGGCCGGGCGGGCGAGATCGCGGCCCATGTTGAGGAACTTTTCCCGGCGCTGGTGGCGCACCGTATCGCGGTCGAGCGCCTTGAGCTCGGCAAAGGCGTTGGCGATGGCCTCGCCGGTGGCCGCGATCGCCTCGGACGGGGCGCGGTGGGCGCCGCCGGTCGGCTCCGCGACGATGCTGTCGATCACGCCGAAGCGGACCATGTCCTGGGCGGTGATCTTCATGTTGGTGGCCGCCTCCTGCGCCTTGGTGGTATCGCGCCACAGGATCGAGGCGGCGCCTTCCGGCGAGATCACGCTGTAGATCGCGTGCTCCAGCATGAGGACGCGGCTGGCGGTGGCGAGCGCGATGGCGCCGCCGGAGCCGCCTTCGCCCAGGATCACGGCCACGTTGGGCACGCCGAGATTGAGGCAGGCCTCGGTGGAGCGCGCGATGGCCTCGGCCTGGCCGCGCTCCTCGGCGCCGATGCCGGGATAGGCGCCGGCGGTGTCGACCAGCATGATCAAGGGGATATCGAAGCGGTCGGCCATCTCCATCAGCCGCACCGCCTTGCGGTAGCCCTCCGGCATGGCCATGCCGAAATTGTGCTTGAGCCGGCTTTCGGTGTCGGCGCCCTTCTCCTGGCCGAGCAGGCAGACGCTCTCGCCGCGGAAGCGGCCGAAGCCTCCGATAATGGCCGCGTCCTCGCCGAACTTGCGGTCGCCGGCGAGCGGCACGAAATCGGTGATCAACTCGGCCACGTAGTCCAGGCAGTGCGGCCGCTGCGGGTGGCGGGCGACCTGCGTCTTCTGCCAGGGGGTGAGGGTGGCGTAGAGTTCCTTGAGCGCCGCCGACGCCTTGGCCTCCAGGCGGGTGATATCGTCGCCGATGGCCACCGCGTCGCCGGTTTCGCCCATGGCGCGCAGTTCCTCGACCTTGGCCTCGAGTTCGGCCACGGGTTTTTCGAAATCGAGATAGCTGCGCATGTTCGATGGGCTGAGCATGGGCCGGAAGTGGCCCGGAGCGGGGAAAGAGTCAAGCGCAGGGCAAACCGGCGGTCAGCCGGCATTTTTTCGTGCCAGTTCCTGCTCTACAGCAGCAAGTAGCGGCTCCAAGAACTCCTGGACCGTTCGCCAGAGAACATCCTCGCGCACGTCCAAATAGTCGTGCCGATAGATATTGCCAGCGCCCGCCATTTCGTCCCAGGTAATCTCAGGGTGGCGTTGTTTAATCTCGGGTGAACGGCGCCGCGACGCCTCCGAAATGATTTCTAGGCTTCGCGTGACCGCATAGACGGTTTTAACGTCGGCTCGGAACTCGGCAAGAGAACGCCCACACACGAATTCGCGCGCCAACGCGATATTGCGCACGATGTCCGACAATGGGCCAAAGTCAGCTTCAGAAGGCATAGATCGCATCACGTGCGGCTGGTGCACGGAGGTAAGGTTTTAACGCGTCGCGATCGACGACATCGGTGCGAACGGGAAACAGACTTGCGATTTCGTTCATCAAGCCCGAGTAAGCGAAAAGATCCAATGAATTGTCCGGTGCCAATTCAATCATGATATCGATATCGCTATCCGATCGCGCATCGCCGCGGGCCACCGAACCGAATAATGCGGCATGCTCCACGCCACGGGCTCGCAGCATATTCTCGTGCGCCTTCAGGATGGCTATGACTTCATCGCGTTGCATGGACAAAATTTATCATAAACGACGGGACTTTGCATCAGCAGCCGCATGTCGGCCGTTTACCCCTCCCCCAGCGGGTGCAGGTCGCGCACCAGCGTTTTCAGCCGGTCTTCCAGCACGTGGGTGTAGATCTGGGTGGTCGAGATGTCCGCATGCCCGAGCAGGGTCTGCACCACGCGCAGGTCGGCGCCGTTGTGCAGCAGATGGCTCGCAAAGGCGTGGCGCAGGACATGGGGCGAGAGCCGTTCGCCGCCGATGCCGCAGGCCGCACCCAGCGCCTTCAGGTCGCGGGCGAAATGCTGGCGGGTGAGATGGCCGGTCTCGCCAAATGACGGAAACAGCCATTTCGACTCCGGCGGCTTCTTCGATTTCTCGTCCGCCTTGGCCGCCTCGCTGCGCAGGCTCAGGTATTCCGTCATCGTCTGCCTGGCGGCCTTGTTGAGCGGCACCAAGCGCTCCTTGCCGCCCTTGCCGCGCACCACCAGCATCTTCTGGTCGCGGCGCGCGGCGGACGCCGGCAGCGCCACCAGTTCGGAGACGCGCAAACCCGTCGCGTAGACGACTTCCAGCAGGCACAGCAGCCGCACCGCGCGCAGCCGCCGCGCCAACGGCTGCGTGGCGTCGTCGGCGTTGGCGCGCGCCTGGGCCAGCAGCGCATCGACTTCGGCGATGCTCAGCACCTTGGGCAGGCTGCGCCCGCGCTTGGGGCCTTCCAGCACCGCGGCGGGATCGTCGCCGCGTTTTCCTTCCGCATACAGGAAGCGATAGAGCTGGCGCACCGCCGACAAGCGTCGTGCCAAAGAGGCCGGCTTGAAGCCGCGTTCGTTCAGGCTCTTGAGGAAGCCGCGCAAGTCATCGGTATCGGCGCGCGCGATTGAGCTGTTGGTGGCGCGCAGATGCGCGGCAAGGTCCGACAAATCGTTGCGATAGGCGGCAAGCGTATTCTCGCCGGCGCCGCGTTCGGCCGCCAGCATGTCGAGGAACAGCTCGATCAAGCCGTCGTCGGAAGCGTTCGGCCGGCGCGCCATCGCCTTGCCTTTGGTCGGAACCCAGTCCATGCGGGACAGCATGGCCTGCCATTGGTAACGTTTTGGGTAACGGATTGCTTGCGCTTGCGCGCTGATGCCGCTCAGGGCTGCTTGAAGTATTTGCTTGGCGGAATGGTCACCACGATCTCGCGCGGATGCAGCTGGACGAAGTTGGCGAGCGAGAAAACCGTGCCGTAGGCCAACCCGCCCAGGAGGCCCAGGAATACCAGCAGTCGGAATAGGCTCGGCATTGTCAGGGACGCTTGATCAGCTACGCTCCGGGCGCTCGCGAACGGCGGGCGGGTGAGTTCGCGCGTTACCGACCACGTTCCGCGCCGCAAGACAAGCCGCTCTCGCGGTTGTCTCGAATGCTGGTATATGGGACGCGTGTATATGGCACGCGTGGGCTCGCCCGTGAAACCTAAGCATGGTTAACACCGCCGCTCAAAAGACCGCCGAAAAGGGCCTGGAATCGGCCATCGTCAGGGCGCTCGGGTCCCGGTCGGTGGTGCTCGTGGGCATGATGGGGGCGGGCAAGTCGTCGGTCGGGCGCCGGCTGGCCACGCGGCTGGCGCTGCCCTTCGTCGACGCCGACACCGAAATCGAGGATGCCGCCGGCATGACCATCGCCGAGATCTTCGCCGAGCATGGCGAGCCCTATTTCCGCGCCGGCGAGGCGCGCGTGATCGCGCGTCTGCTCGACGGCGGCCCGCAGGTGCTGGCCACGGGCGGCGGCGCCGTCATGAACCAGCAGACCCGCGATCTCATCCATATCAAGGGCATCTCGGTCTGGCTGAAGGCCGACGTCGAGGTGCTGCTTCGCCGCACCCGGCGGCGCGGCGATCGGCCGCTCGCCGAGCGCATGAAGGAGCTGCTGCCGCAGCGCGAGCCGATCTATGCCCAGTCCGACATCGTCGTGCAGTCGCGCGAGGAGCCGCACGACACCATCGTCGAAGAAGTCATCGAGGGCGTGGCGAAGCATCTGGGCGTCGCCGGCCATTCGGAGGAGACGTCATGAACGCACCGCTGCCCGCGCATAAGCCGATCGTCGTGCCGGTCGCCCTCGGCGCGCGCGCCTACGATATCGTCATCGGCCGCGGCGTGCTCGCCAAGCTCGGCGAAGCGGTCAAGGCGCTGCGCCCCGGCGCGCGCACCGCGATCGTGACCGACGAGACCGTGGCGGGCCATCATCTTGCCGCCACGGAAGCCGTGCTCGCCGCGGCCGGCATCGAGAGCGCGCGCATCATCGTGCCGGCCGGCGAGGGCTCGAAGAACTACGCCACGTTCGAGAAGGTCTGCGAGGCAATCATCGCGGCGCGCATCGAGCGCGGCGACCTGGTCATCGCGCTCGGCGGCGGGGTGATCGGCGATCTCGCCGGCTTCGCCGCGGCCTGCGTCCGGCGCGGGCTCGATTTCGTGCAGGTGCCGACCTCGCTGCTGGCGCAGGTCGATAGCTCGGTCGGCGGCAAGACCGGCATCAACTCGCCGCAGGGCAAGAACCTGATCGGCGCCTTCCATCAGCCGATCATGGTGATCGCCGACACCACGCTGCTCGACACCTTGCCGGATCGCCAGTTTCGCGCCGGCTACGCCGAGGTCGCCAAGTACGCGCTCCTGGGCGACGCCGGGTTCTTCGACTGGCTGGAAACGAACTGGCGCGAGGTGTTTTCCGGCGGGCAATCGTCGGCGCGCGAGCACGCCATCGCGGTAAGCTGCCGCGGCAAGGCCGGCGTCGTCGCCCGCGACGAGCGCGAGAGCGGCGAGCGCGCGCTGCTCAATCTCGGCCACACCTTCGGCCACGCCTTCGAAGCCGCCGCCGGGTACTCCGACCGGCTTCTGCACGGCGAGGCGGTGGCGCTCGGCACGGCGCTGGCGTTCGAATTCTCCGCCCGCAAGGGCCTTCTCAGCGAGGCCGAGGCGGCGCGCGCGGCCGCGCATCTTGCGGCGGTCGGCCTGCCCACCCATGTCAATCAGGTGCCCGGCGGCGTGCTGGGCGTCGACGCCCTGATGGACCTGATCGCCCAAGACAAGAAAGTGAAGCGCGGCAAGCTCACCTTCATTCTGGCGGGCGGCATCGGCCAGGCCTTTGTCGAGAGCGGTGTCGACGCGGCCGACGTGCGCGCGTTCCTCACCGACAAGCTCGCAAGCGCGTGATCCCGAAAAGTGGGTACCGGTTTTCGGATAAGATCACGCGCAGAGAGTAACCGATGACCACCAACGACTGGATTTCGCTTGGCGTGGTGCTGGTTTGCCTGCTGCTGTCGGCGTTCTTCGCCGGCAGCGAAACGGCCCTGACCGCGTCGTCGCGCGCCAGCATGGCGCGGCTGGAAAAGCAGGGCAACCGCGGCGCGGCGCTCGTCAACCGCCTGCTCGAGCAGCGCGAGCGGCTGATCGGCGCGCTGCTGCTCGGCAACAACGCGGTGAACATCGCGGCCTCCGCGCTCGCGACCGGCCTGCTGCTCACGTGGTTCGGCAATGCCGGCATCGTCTACGCGACCGTTATGATGACGGCGGTGATCGTGATCTTTTCCGAGGTGATGCCGAAGACGGCCGCCTTCAACGCGCCCGACCGCATCGCGCTTCTGGTCGCGCGGCCGATGCAGTGGGTCGTCAAGCTCCTGGCGCCGATCCTGATGGCGATCGAATTCCTGGTGCGCATGCTCTTCCGCCTCGTCGGCGTCAACCTCGAGGAGAACCAGCCGATCCTGTCGCCGCACGAGGAGTTGCGCGGCGCCGTCGATCTGCTCGCCCGCGAGGGCGGCGTGGAAAAGCAGGATCGCGACATGTTCGGCGGCGTGCTCGACCTGCGCGAGCTCGACGTCTCCGACGTGATGGTCCACCGCACCAACATGATCAGCATGAAGGCGGACGATCCGCCGGCGGAGATCGTCAACGCGGTGATCGCCTCGCCGGTGACGCGCATCCCGTTCTGGCAGGGCAATCCGCAGAACATCATCGGCGTCCTGCACGTCAAGGATCTGCTGCGCGCGCTGCATGCGGTCGACGGCGAGGCGGCCAAGGTGAACATCCTGGCGCTGCTGACGCCGCCCTGGTTCGTGCCGGACACGCGTCTCGTGTCGGAGCAGCTCAAGGCCTTCCGCCGCCGCAAGACGCCGTTCGCGCTGGTGGTCGACGAATACGGCGAGGTCGAAGGCCTCGTCACGCTGGAAGACATCCTGGAAGAGATCGTCGGCGACATCACCGACGAGCACGACGTCGCCATGCCGGGCGTGCGGCGTCAGCCCGACGGCTCGGTCATCGTCGAGGGCGCGGTATCGATCCGCGATCTCAACCGCGTCATGGACTGGAACCTGCCGGACGAGGAGGCCAACACCATCGCCGGCCTGGTCATCCACGAGGCGCGCTCGATCCCCGAAGTGGGGCAGAGCTTCACCTTCCACGGGTTCCGCTTCCGCGTCCTGCGCCGCGCGCGCAACCGCATCACGTCGCTGCGCATCCAGCCGCTGCCGCGGGCGGCGGCGGAGTAGGGCGGCCGCCGGCCCGGGCCGTCCTTGCACCGGCGCGGATCAGCAATTTTGGTCAGGACGCCCGCCATGGCTTCGGGCACATAACCGGCCGATGAAACCCAACCCCACTCCGACGCAAATCAGCTATGCGCGGCGTTTCAACCGCGTGCTGGACCATATCGATAAGCATCTCGATGACGCCCTGACGGTCGAGGAACTGAGCAAGGTCGCGAATTTCTCCAAGTTTCACTTCCACCGGCAGTTTTCCGAATACTGCGGCATCAATATCGGACGTTACATTCAACTGATGAAGCTCAAGCGGGCTTCATACCGGTTGGCGTTCAATCATCAGGATCGCGTTATCGACATCGCGCTGGATGCCGGGTTCGAAAATCCGGAATCGTTCTCGCGCGCTTTCAAGAATGCGTTCGGCCAGACGCCGAGCGAATTCCGCAAGGAGCCGGCCTGGGCGTCATGGAGTGGGCGCTGCCAGTTTCCTATTCCAAGCCGAGAAAGGACGAACAAAATGGATGTCAAAATCGTTCACGTCGAGCCGACCATGATCGGCGAGCTCGAACACCGCGGCGCGCCGGCCTTGCTCAACGGTTCGGTGCAGGCTTTCATCGAATGGCGCCAGACGAGCGGCCTGTCGCCCGTCGCCAGCAGCCGGACCTACGGCATTGCCTATGACAATCCGGATACGACGCCGGCCGACGCGTTTCGCTTCGGCATCTGCGGTTCCGTCACCGAAGCAGTCCCGGACAATCCGCAAGCCGTCGCGACCAAGACGATTCCGGGTGGCCGGTGCGCGGTGGTTCGCCACGCCGGTTCACGGGACCGGATCGGCGAGAGCGTGTATTTTCTCTACCGCGACTGGCTGCCGGGCAGCGGCGAAGAGTTGCGCGATTTTCCGGTCTATTTCCACTACTTGAATCTGGACCACGACACGCCGCAACACGCGCACCTGACGGACGTCTACCTGCCGCTGAAATAGAAGGGGCCGACGCTCCGGCGGCGCCCTAACAGGCTGTGCGGAAAGCGTGCCGAGAAATCGGCACGGTAGTAACGCACTGCCGTGCTGCTTGACATGATTGGCCAGGGCGAAGGTGTGTTCGCCTTAATTTGGGGCGGCTTGCAGATTGACGCTGCAACGTCACGGAGCGTAGCATATTCCGCAGCCGACCCCGACCAAGGACTTCGATCTCTACGCCAAAACATGTTCGATTTATCGGCGAGGCCTACGACTGAGGCCTCTTCGGCTTTGACTGATGAAGCTTCCGCTTCACGTTCGGTTTCAAGGCGCTTCGGACATCTTTGTCGACGGTCGCAAGGTCGAACCATTCGGGATCGAAGTGGCCGCCGCACCAGCGCTTGGTTTCCCGGTGCTCGGGATCCTTGGGATTGCCGATCACCTCCAAAAACCGCTCATAGCCGGGAATACCGCCGACGTCCTCGGGCGGGCGGGCACGCGCGCCGTCAACGCAGGTCGCGTGCCGGGGGGCGCTTTCGAGGAAAAGCAGCTCTTCGATTTCCACGGTATGATGCCAGTCGTCGCCAAAATCGTAGAGGTACGTGAACGCCGTGCCCGGGCTGCGGAAATCGCGCAGCCGGACCTCGCGCTCGTCGAAGACCTGCGGATCGCCGACGGCCGACCACTCCGCGGCCTCGACGGCATCTCCGTAGCGCAGTCCCCCGATTTCGAACTCGTGGAGATGATAGTTCCACCAATTGAAGGCCGCTTGGATCGCGAGATGAAGTTGCTCGAGGTTCCACTCGCTCGGCACGACAAGGCGCCGCCAGACAACTGGCTCGATCCCATCGATGGATATCCTGAGTTGAACGGCGCTGGGTGGTCCAAACATAACCCGAGCAAACCGGCAACTCCGCACGACGTCAAGAACTTCGCTTGTGAGGGGCCGCGAGACCCGTGCCGATTTCTCGGCACGCTTTCCACACAGCCTGCCTAAGCCCCGCCTTCGCCCGGCGCCGACGCGTGGATGGCGAGCGCGTGCACGCCGGCGGCGAGTTCCCCGGCCAGCGTCTCGTTGATCATGCGGTGGCGCTCAATCCGGGTCTTCCCTTTGAAGGCGTCCGACACGATATAAACACGGTAATGGGTCTCGCCGCCCGGCCGGTGCCCGGCATGGCCTTCGTGGCGGTGGGATTCGTCTTCCACCTTGAGGCTTTGCGGGGCGAAAGCCTCGGTCAACTTCTGTGTGATCAAGTCGGCGGTTCGCATGCTGCTGGGCTTTAAGTAGCCGGGCGGCGTAAGTCAACGTCGGCGATTCTGCGGCAATCGCACTCAAACGCGCCGTCGCTGCTGTCAAGTCTTGAAGGCGTCACCGAGAAGAGCGCATAATAACCGGCTATGAAATTCAACTCGCCCCTCTTTGATCGCATCCGCGTCAAGCCCAACAAGGACCGCCGGCGCAAAACCGGCGGGCCGACCTGTGAATGGGTCGGCTGCACGGAAGCCGCCACCCATCGCGCGCCCAAGGGACGGGGCCGCGAGAAGGAACACTGGCGCTACTGCCTGCACCACGTGCGCGAGTTCAATCAGTCGTATAACTATTTCGCCGGCATGAGCGATTCCGATGTGATGGCGTATCAGAAGGACGCCCTCACCGGTCACCGCCCGACCTGGAAGATGGGTTCCGGCAAGGGCGGGGCGAAGCCGGAAACCCATACCTTCGCCGACCAGGCCGACCCCTTCGGCCTGTTCGGCGAGGACGCCAAGCGCGAGGAACAGAAGCGGGCGGAAACCCGGGTCATCCGCAACGCCGAGCGTAAGGCGCTCAATTCGCTGGGCCTGGATATTGATGCCACCGCGGTCGAGGTGAAGACCCGCTTCAAGGAACTGGTGAAACGCCACCATCCGGATTCCAACGGCGGCGACCGTTCCACCGAGGACAAGCTGGTGGAAATCATCCAGTCCTACAACTACCTGAAATCCGTGGGTTTCGGCTGACGCTCCGCGCGTCTTTCTGGGGCGCGACAAAATGGCAAAGTCGGGGCTGACCCGTCTTCCGTGCGACCCTCCGCATCCCTATCTTATTGATATCTTTGATGCGGCCATTCGCGGCGGGCGGGTTTTTCGGCCCGCGGCGGTCTGCTAAGTTGCCGCGATATCAGCCGGACCGTTGGAAATCGGACCGTATCAGGCTTCGGGAGGGCCGAAGCCATGGAGGATCAATGACTGCCGCAACTGAAGAAGTCGCCGGTCTGCCGGACATGAAGGTGTCGGTCCGGCAGGTGTTCGGCATCGACAGCGACATGGAAGTGCCGGCCTATTCCGAGGCCGATGAGCATGTGCCCGACGTCGATCCCGATTACCGCTTCGACCGTCCGACCACGCTCGCCATTCTCGCCGGCTTCGCCAAGAACCGCCGCGTCATGGTCACCGGCTATCACGGCACCGGCAAGTCGACCCATATCGAGCAGGTCGCGGCGCGGCTGAACTGGCCGATGGTGCGCGTCAATCTCGACAGCCACATCAGCCGTATCGACCTGATCGGCAAGGACGCCATCGTCATCAAGGACGGCCAGCAGGTCACCGAATTCCGCGACGGCATCCTGCCGTGGGCCTATCAGCACAATGTCGCGATCTGCTTCGACGAATACGACGCCGGCCGCCCGGACGTGATGTTCGTGATCCAGCGCGTGCTGGAATCCGCGGGCCGCCTGACGCTGCTCGACCAGAGCCGCGTGATCAAGCCGCATCCGTCGTTCCGCCTGTTCGCCACCGCCAACACGGTGGGCCTCGGCGACACCTCGGGCCTCTATCACGGCACGCAGCAGATCAACCAGGCGCAGATGGATCGCTGGTCGATCGTCACCACGCTGAACTATCTGCCGCATGACAACGAGGTCGACATCGTGCTGGCCAAGGCCAAGCACTACCAGAACGAAGAGGGCCGCGACATCGTCGGCAAGATGGTGCGCGTCGCCGATCTCACGCGTAACGGCTTCATGAACGGCGATATCTCCACCGTCATGAGCCCGCGTACGGTGATCACCTGGGCGGAGAACGCCGAGATCTTCAACGACGTCGGCTTCGCCTTCCGGCTCACCTTCCTCAACAAGTGCGACGAGCTGGAGCGGCCGATCGTGGCCGAGTTCTATCAACGCTGCTTCGGCCAGGAGCTGCCGGAATCGGCGGTCAACGTGGCGCTGAGCTGAAAGGGCGCGGCGCACGGCAACGGCGCCGCGACGTGGACGTGACCCCGTCGCAGATCGACACCTTCGAAGACTTGGGCTTCGTCGTTCTGCGGCAGGTCGTTCCCGCCGAATTGATCGCGCGGCTGAACGCGGCGATCGACATCGGCGCGGCCGGGCCCGGCGGCGCCGACTTCTGCTGGGCCGAAGCGCGCGGCGCCCGTTCGCTGATCGCCATGAACAACTTGCATCGCCATCTGGCGCCGGCCTCGCTGGCGCTCACCGGGCTGCCGGGCGTGCGCGCCATCGGCACGGCGTTGTGCGGCGAGGACCATGTCATCGTGTCGGAGCGGCTGGTGGTCAAGCAGCCGGACGACGGCCAGACCATCGGCTGGCACCGGGACATGATCCACGACCGGACGAGCCGTGTCGCCACGGTCGGCGTCTATCTCACCGCCTCGCGCGCCGACGACGGCGGGGTGCACTTCGTTCCGGGCAGTCAGTACGCGCCGCAGGCCGGCGAGCCGTCCGCGGCGACCGCAAGCGCCGATCTCGACGCCGGCGATATCCTGGTACACGACGTGATGACCCTGCACGGCTCAGCGCCGCTCGGGGTCGCGGGGCGCCGGCTGACGCTCTATTTCGAGATTCGCGCCCGCGACCATGTTGAAGCCAATCCGCGGTTTTCCGCCGCTTGGCTGGCCACGCGGGACGCCCTGCAAGCGGCGGCGGACGCGGCCTATGGGCGCTGGGCCGAAGGCGACCATGCCGGTGCGCCCGGCGAGCGCGGCCTCGTCGAAGCCGCCTATGCCGTGCCCCTGCAGATCGAGCCGGCGCATTATGCCGGCATTCCCGATTTCACCGACGCGCCCGCAACCGCTCCCTAGCGATCAACCAGCGAAACCAGAACCGCCATGGCGTCCAACAGCAAACCCAAGGCCCCGGCCAAGGAATCCCCGACCGAGCCGTTCAAGCGCGCGCTCGGCGGCTGCCTGCGCGCCATCGCGCGCAACAGCGAGCTCGAGGTTTCCTTCGCCGCCGAGCGGCCGGGACTGGTGGGCGGCAAGGTGCGGCTGCCGGAGCCGCCGCGCAAGCTCGGCAAGCGCGAGGCGGCGATCGTGCGCGGCAACGCCAACTCCATCGCCCTCAAGCTCGCGTGCCATGACGCGGCCGTCCATCGCCGCCTGCAGCCGATCGGGCAGCAGGCACGGGCGGTGTTCGAGGCGGTCGAGCAGGCGCGCGTCGAAGCGATCGGCGCCCGCCGCATGGACGGCGTTAAGCAGAACCTCGGCGCCATGCTCGACGAGCGCTACAGCCGCGGCAAGTTCGACCAGATCACCGAGCGCGCCGACGCGCCCATCGAGGAAGCGCTGGCGCTGATGGTGCGCGAGCGCCTGACCGGCGCGCTGCCGCCGCCGGCCGCGCGTAACCTGGTCGACCTGTGGCGCCCGCTGATCGAAGAACGGGCCGGCCGCGATCTCGACCGGCTGGAAGACCTGTTCGAGGACCAGCGCCTGTTCGGCGACGCCGTGCACGACCTGCTCGAACTCGCTCGAAATGGGCGACGACCGCTCCTCCGACAACGACGAGGAGGAGCAGGAAGGCGACGAGGACCGCAGCCCGCAGCAGTCCGGCGAGGAGGGCGAATCCGCCGAGTCCGACGACATGCAGCGCTCCAGCATGGAGGACACGGAAGTCTCCGCCGAGGACCTGCCCGACGCGTCCGCCGAGGCGGTCGAGGCGCCGACGTCCGACATGGCCGACGACAGCGAGATGGGCGACGCCGAAACCCCCGGCGAGCCGCAGCGGCCGCGCCAGTTCGGCGCCAACGAGCCGCGCGGGCCGGACTACCGTGCCTTCACGCTCAAGTTCGACGAGACCATCGCCGCCGAAGACCTGTGCGAGCCGGAAGAGCTCGATCGTCTGCGCGGCTATCTCGACAAGCAGCTTTCGAACCTGCAGGGCGTGGTGGCGCGGCTTGCCAACCGCCTGCAGCGCCGGTTGATGGCGCAGCAGAACCGCTCCTGGGAGTTCGACCTGGAAGAGGGCGTGCTCGATCCGGCGCGGCTGTCGCGCATCGTCATCGATCCCATGCATCCGCTGTCGTTCAAATGGGAGAAGGACACCCAGTTCCGCGACACCGTGGTGACGCTGCTGCTCGACAATTCCGGCTCCATGCGCGGACGGCCGATCACTGTCGCCGCCACCTGCGCCGACATCCTGGCGCGCACGCTGGAGCGCTGCGGCGTCAAGGTCGAGATCCTCGGCTTCACCACCCGGGCCTGGAAGGGCGGGCAGTCGCGCGAGCATTGGCTGACCGCCGGCAAGCCGGCCAATCCGGGCCGGCTCAACGATCTGCGCCACATCATCTACAAATCGGCCGACGCGCCCTGGCGGCGCGCGCGCAAGAACCTGGGCCTGATGATGCGCGAGGGCCTGCTCAAGGAGAACATCGACGGCGAGGCGCTCGACTGGGCGCACAAGCGCCTGTTGGCGCGCACCGAACAGCGCAAGATCCTGATGATGATCTCCGACGGCGCGCCGGTCGACGACTCCACGCTGTCGGTCAATCCCGGCAACTACCTCGAGCGCCACTTGCGCTGGGTGATCGAGGAGATCGAGACCCGCTCGCCGGTCGAACTGATCGCCATCGGCATCGGCCATGACGTCACGCGCTACTATCGTCGCGCCGTCACCATCGTCGACGCCGAGGAACTGGGCGGCGTCATGACCGAGAAGCTCGCCGAGCTGTTCGAGGAGCAGCAGGCCGCCGAGGCGCGGCCGGCGCCCCGCATGCGCAGGCGCGTTGCTTGATCTCTATCCGCTCGTCCCCGCGCAAGAAAAAGCAAGAGACAAGAAAACAAAAAGCCGGGCTTCCGCTGGAGTTTATCCCCGCGCAGGCGGGGACGGGAACGAACGGGGAATGAGTTGGCATCCTCAAGATCATTCCTAGCGCGTCGCCGCCGGCTGATCGCGGGGTTACTGCTCGCGGCGTGTTTGGCCGCGGCGGTTCCGCTCGCGCTCGCCGCCAAACGCTATCCGGCCAAGCCGGTCCGCATCGCCGTTCACGCCGAGCCGATCGCGGCGTTCGACGCCGATCATCCGGAACGCACGCGCTTCGGCGCGCTGGAGTTCCTTGGCGGCCTCGAGCTCACCTCCAAGAATCAGGACTTCGGCGGCATCTCCGCCCTGCACATGGCGGCGGACGGCAGCCGCTTCCTCGCGCTCAGCGACCGCGGCGCGTGGCTGAAAGCGCGGATCGTCTATCGCGGCGGCCGCCCCGCCGGCATTGCCGACGTCGAGATGGCGCCGATGCTCGCCTGGGACGGCAAGCCGCTGGCGAAGCACGGCTGGTACGACACCGAGTCGCTCGCGGAAGACGGCGCCGGCCACGCCTATGTCGGCATCGAGCGCGTCCAGCGCATCGTGCGTTTCGATCTGAAGAAGGGCTTGCGCGCGCGGGCCGAGCCGGTTCCGGTGCCGGCCGATTTCAAGACGCTCGGCAATAACAAGAGCCTGGAATGCCTGGCGGTGGCGCCGAAGGGCTCGCCGCTCGCCGGACAACTGATCGCGGTCACCGAGCACAGCCTGGACGAGGGCGGCGATCACCGCGCCTTTCTGTTGCAGGGAAAGCAGGTTGGCCGCTTCAGCGTCAAACGCAGCGGCGGGTTCGACGTCAGCGACTGCGCCATCCTGCCGCCGGGCGACCTGCTGCTGTTGGAGCGCAGCTATTCGCCGCTCGCCGGCGTCGCCATGCGCATCCGCCGTATTCCGCTCGGCAGCATCAAGCCCGGCGCGCGGGTCGACGGCGCGGCGCTGATCAGCGCCAACCTCGCCTATCAGATCGACAACATGGAAGGCATCGGCGTCTCGCGCGACGCCCACGGCGACACCATCCTGACGCTGGTGTCGGACGATAATTTCTCGGCCCTACAGCGCACGCTGCTGCTGCAGTTCAGGTTGGCCTCTTAGCTGTCATTCCGGGGCGCGGCCGAAAGGCCGCGAACCCGGAATCCATAACCCCGGCGCTGCGGAGTATGGATTCCGGGTCCGCTCGTTTCACTCGCGTTCCGGAATGACCGGAGAAATTAGGCGCTGGCCAGCTTCTTGGCGAGTTCGCGCTTGAGCACGCGCATCTTGGGCGCCAGCTCTTCCGCCTTGGCCTTCAGCAGGAAGGCATCGAGCCCGCCGCGATGGTCGACGGTGCGCAGGGCATTCGCCGAGACCCGCGCCTTCACGGTGCGGTCGAGCGCGTCCGAGCGCAGGGTCACGTTCACCAGGTTCGGCATGAACCGGCGCTTGGTCTTGATATTGGAATGGCTCACCTTGTGGCCGACCAGGGGCCCCTTACCGGTCAGCTCGCAACGCCAGGACATGGCTAAATCCTCGAAAAAAGCGCCGGCGCAGGCACCTAGGCGCCGGTCGGCGTATCCGCTCATGCATGATTGGCGGCACGTATAGAGAGCGGCGGAAGAGGCGTCAAGCCGCGGATCGGGAACCGGAATCCGTCCTTTCGCCGCGACCCGGCCCGCGCAGGCGGCCAAGGGATCATAGATTCGACCAACTCTTCGCCGACCACAGGCGAAGGCGGCGGATGGTGCCGATTCCGGAGGGAATTCCGCTCTCCCGGGCCGGCACCCCTTGCGCCACCGGCCCCGCTGTCCATCTAATGCCGCGACCGGGGCGTAATACCGCCGTGGCCGGCGCAGGAGGTTCGGCTGGTGCTGTCGCTGAGGCAAACCGTTCGCTGCATGCCGCTGGCCGCGGTCTGCCTGGCGGCGGCGGTAGTCTCGCTGTCCGCCCCAGCCCGGGCGCAGGGCAGGCTGGAAGCACACTATACCGCCTCGCTTGCCGGTATCCCCATCGGTAAAGGCAACTGGGTGATCGACATCGGCGACACCCACTACAGCGCCGCCGCGAGCGGCATTACCACCGGCCTGTTGCGCCTGTTCATCGGCGGGGAGGGGACCAGCGCCGCGCACGGCACGTTCGGCCGCAAGGACAAGTTTGCGTCCTCGATCTACGCCGCCACCATCGCCACCCGCGACAAGACCACCGAGTCGCGCGTCGCCATCAAGGACGGCAATCTCGCCACCGTGAAGCTCGACCCGCCCCGCGACAAGGATCCGAAGCGGGTGCCGATCACCAAGGCCCACGAGCGCGGGATTTTCGATCCGATGACGGGCTCGCTGCTGCGGGTGCCGGGCGAGGGCCGCCTGCTGACGCCCGAGGCCTGCGACTACAAGGTATCGGTCTTCGACGGCCGGCTGCGCTACGACCTCAAGCTCACCTACAAGCGCATGGCGGAGGTGCACGCCGACAAGGGCTATGCCGGCCCGGTGGTCGTCTGCACGGTCCGGTTCGTGCCCGTCGCCGGGTTCGATCCCACGCGCACGGCCATCAGGTACATCAAGAACCAGCACGACATGGAGGTCTGGCTGGCGCCGATCGCCGGCACCCGCGTGCTGGTGCCGTTCCGCGCCCAGACCCCGACCCCGATCGGCGAGGCTGTGTTGGAGGCCGACCAGTTTGTCTCCACCGCCACCCCGAGCCGGGCGTCGCTCAAGCGCGCGCACAACGACTGAAGCGTTTCCAGGCGAAGTGGAAACCGGTTCGCCGTCCGGAAATGCGGCAAAAGAAAAAAGCCCGTTTCCAGGCGAAGTGGAAACCGGTTCGCCGCCCTGAAACGCGACAAGAGCAAACCTTGGTGCGCCGACCTTCGCTTGACTTGACACTTGACTCTTGGCGGCAGGCCGATTCTGCTCCCGGTTAAGCTTCGCAAGGGAATTTAAGCCGTTTGAATCCCCGATTCCCACCTTATGTTGTGGCAGGAGCCGGCAAGCCGGCCAGATGTCGCCGTGAACGAATCCGAACTGCGCTCGAGTCAGCGATTCGGGCCGCTTTCGTTCCAAACTCGTTCCAGCCCTTAACGCTGACCCGCGGGACCGTCACCCGGACCGTCGCATTGTGATACAAAAGCCAAGTGGCCTGCGCCTCGAGCGGGCCGCCAGTCTGGACGCGTAATGACCCTTTCCTTTTCTCCGCAAGCCTCCCGCGCCGCCGCGCGCGCCCGTGGCGTCGGCGTCACCGCCGTGCTCGGGCCCACCAACACCGGCAAGACCCACCTCGCCATCGAGCGCATGCTGGCGCATTCGTCCGGCATGATAGGGCTGCCGCTGCGGCTGCTCGCGCGCGAGGTCTACAACAAGGTCGCCGACCGGGCGGGTGCCGACAACGTCGCCCTCATCACCGGCGAGGAGAAGATCAAGCCGCCCAACGCGCGCTACTGGGTCTCCACGGTCGAGGCCATGCCGCGTGATCTCGACGTCGCCTTCCTGGCGGTCGACGAGATTCAGCTCGGCGCCGACCTCGACCGCGGCCACGTCTTCACCGAGCGCATGCTCAACCGCCGCGGCCGCGAGGAGACCCTGGTCCTGGGTGCGGGCACCATGCGGCCCATGGTCGAGAAGCTCCTGCCCGGCGCCCACATTGTCAGCCGGCCGCGGCTGTCGATGCTCGCTTATGCCGGCGAGAAGAAGCTGACCCGCCTGCCGCGCCGCTCGGCGGTGGTCGCGTTCTCGGCGGAAGAGGTCTACGCCCTCGCCGAACTGATCCGCCGCCAGCGCGGCGGCGCCGCCGTGGTGCTGGGCGCGCTCAGCCCACGCACGCGCAACGCCCAGGTCGCGCTCTACCAGAACGGCGATGTGGATTATCTCGTCGCGACCGACGCCATCGGCATGGGCCTCAATCTCGACGTCGATCACGTGGCGTTCGCCAGCGACCGCAAGTTCGACGGCTATCAATTCCGCCGGCTCAATCCGGCCGAACTCGCCCAAATTGCCGGCCGTGCCGGCCGTGCCACCCGTGACGGGACGTTCGGCACGACCGGGCGTTGCGATCCCTTCGAGCCCGAGCTGGTGCAGGCGCTGGAAAGCCACAGCTTCGAGCCGATCCGGATGCTGCAATGGCGCAACGCCAACCTCGATTTTTCCTCGCTCGGCGCGCTGCAGGCCTCGCTCGCGATGGTGCCGAGCGAAGCGGGCCTCACCCGCGCGCCCACCGGCGAGGACATATTGGTGCTGGACCACGCCGCGCGCGACGATGACGTGCGCGGCATCGCCCGCGATCCGGGCGCCATCGAGCGGCTGTGGGACGCCTGCCAGGTCCCCGACTACCGCAAGATCGCGCCGGCCACCCACGCCGAATTGGTGGTGACCCTCTATGGTTTCCTGATGCGAGAGGGTAACATCCCCACCGATTGGTTCGCTCGCCAGCTCGCGCAGGCCGACCGGACCGAGGGCGACATCGACACTCTCTCCAACCGGATCGCGCATGTCAGAACCTGGACTTTCGTTGCCAACAGGCCCGATTGGCTCGCCGATCCTGAGCATTGGCAGGGTGTCACCCGCGCGATCGAGGACAAGCTCTCCGACGCGCTGCACGAACGTCTCGCCGAGCGCTTCGTGGATCGCCGCACCAGCGTTCTGATGCGGCGGCTGCGAGAGAACGCGATGCTCGATACCGAAATCGGAAAAACTGGCGAAGTCGTCGTCGAAGGCCACGCCATCGGCCGGCTCGACGGATTCATGTTCGCGCCCGACGCGTCCGCCACGGCGGGCTCGGAGGCGAAGGCCCTCAACGCGGCGGCGCAGAAGGCGCTGGCCGGCGAGATCGAAGCGCGCGCCACTCGCTTGTCGCAATGCGCCAACGAGCAGATCGTGCTGGCCAACGACGGCATCGTGCGTTGGATGGGCGACGCGGTCGGCAAGCTCGTCGCCGGCGATGACGCGTTGCGGCCGCGCCTGAGGATTCTCGCCGACGAGCATCTCACCGGCGCGGCGCGTGAATTGGTGCAGACCCGGCTCGATCTCTGGCTCAAGACCTATATCGAGAAACAACTGGCACCGCTGTTCTCGCTGTCGGCGGCGGAGGATATCACCGGCATGGCCCGCGGCGTCGCCTTCCAGCTCGTCGAGGCGCTCGGTGTCTTGGAGCGCCAGCGCGTCTCCGACGAGGTGAAGGGCCTCGACCAGCCGCAGCGCGCCACCTTGCGCAAGTACGGCGTGCGCTTCGGCGCCTATCACATCTACCTGCCGGCGCTGTTGAAGCCGGCGCCGCGGGCGCTGGCGACGCAACTCTGGGCGCTGAAGAACGAAGCGCCGGACGCCAAGGGCGTGGCCGACCTGCTGCATCTCGCCGCCAGTGGCCGCACCTCCATTCCGGTCGAGAGGGAAACGCCGAAGGCGCTCTACCGCATCGCCGGCTACCGCGTGTGCGGGGACCGCGCCGTGCGTGTCGATATCCTGGAGCGGCTCGCCGATCTCATCCGCCCGGCCCTGTCGTGGCGCGAGCACGCCGCCGGCCCCAGGCCGGACGGCGCGGTCGACGGGCGCTCGTTCACCGTCACCGGCGCCATGACGTCGCTGACCGGCGCGTCTGGCGAGGACTTCGCCTCGATCCTGCGTGCGCTCGGCTATCGCATGGAGCGGCGGCCCAAGCCGCCGGAGGCCGACAAGCCGCCGGAGGGTGAGGCGCCGGCTGAGACTGCGCCGGCCGCCGCGTCCACAAGTGAAGCTGCGCCGGAGCCGGCCGCCGCCGAAGCGCCGGCCGAGACCGCCTCGATCGACGAAATCGTCGGAGTCCTGCCCGAAGCCGAACTGATGCCGCTGTCGGTCGATGTCGCCGAGTCCGAAGCGCCGGCCGAACCCGCCGCGGAAGCCGCGCCCGCCGAGGCGCCCCCGGCGGAAGAAGCGGCCTCGGCCGAGTCGGCTGAGTCGGCCGAAAGCGAGGAGGCCAAGCCGGAAGAGACTGCTATCGAAGCTGCTGCCGAGGCGCCTGCCGAAACGCCGGAAGGTGAAACGCCCGCCATGGCTGAAGCGGCGGGTAGCGAAGAGGGCGCCCAAACCGCAGAAGCGGCGCAAGAGCCGGAGATGATCGAGGTCTGGCGCCCGGGCGGACGCTCGGAACGCCGTCCCCACAAGCCGCGTCGGCCGCATCGGCCGCAGCAAGCGGCGGCGCCGGCCGAGGGTGGCGAAGCGGCCGCCGCATCCGGCGAAGCGCCGGCGCCGGCCGACGGTGAGCCATCGCGGCGTCACCGTCATCGCCGTCCCGACGGCGGCGAGCATCAGGCGCGTCAGGACCGCCAGCAGCGCAAGGACCGCGACGCTGGCCGCGGCGACCGGTCAGGGCATCAAGGACGTGGTGAGCGGGGCGACCGCCCGCGCCGGCCGCGCCGCGACGGCGGCGGCGGCGTCGACCGTGCCGAGCGCGAAAAGTATTTTGCCAAGCCTCATGGTGGCGGTCATGGCGGCGGCCAGCGGCGCGACAAGCAGCCGGATCCCAACTCGCCCTTCGCCAAGCTCGCCGCCCTCAAGCAGCAGCTCGAGCAGGACGGCAACGAGGGGTCTTGATCGCCCGGGCGCTGCAGCGGGTTCCATGCCTCCCCGGCGCGGGGAGGGCCCGTTAGTGGACTGCCAGCGCATCGACAGATGGCTGTGGCACGCGCGCGTAGTGCGCACCCGGGCGGACGCGGCGGCGCTGACGCAGGCCGGCCACGTCCGGGTCAACGGCAAGCGGATGCGGGCGGCCGGCCATCCGGTTCGCATCGGCGACGTGCTGACGGTGGCGCTCGACCGCGCGGTGCGGGTGGTGGAAGTGGCCGGCTTCAGCGACCGCCGCGGGGCGGCGCCCGCCGCGCGGGCGCTTTACCGCGATCTGACAAGCCCTTCCGGGGTTGAGGCCAGCGTGACGGCGGCCGATTTGTCCAAGGTTCCGCCCTGGGAGGAATAGCCGCCCCCGACGGCCGCGAAGCCGCTTGCGGCCCATTTGTCCTTGGGATAGGCAGCATGGCGCGTTTCTTAATTGTCCGGAGCTCGGTGGGATGACTTACGTCGTCGTCGAAAACTGTATCAAGTGCAAGTACATGGACTGCGTGGAAGTGTGTCCGGTGGACTGCTTCTACGAGGGCGATAACATGCTCGTCATCCACCCGGACGAATGCATCGATTGCGGCGTCTGCGAGCCCGAGTGCCCGGCGGAGGCGATCAAGCCCGATACCGAGCCGGGGCTGGAGAAATGGCTCGAAGTGAACGCCCAATACGCCAAGACCTGGCCGAATATTACCGTCAAGCGGGATCCGCCGGCGGACGCCGAGTTGTTCGATGGCAAGGCGGGCAAGTACGAGCAATATTTCTCGCCCGAGCCGGGTGAGGGCGACTGAGCCGGGCGCCTGCCGCCTGGTCGGTAGATTGAGCACTAAAATTCGTGCCTTAGGCCGGGCCTTGCGTTAACCGCAGGCGCGAATTGCGGAATTATGACCGCTAAATTGCGCTATTGCGACGCCATAACGCTTTGATTCTGCCCAAAAATGTGCTATATAGCATTGAAACACCGGAATAATGTGAGGGTGCCGTCGCCAAGGGAGCTCCCCCGTCTCGGGGGACGTTGTTTTTAGCGACGCTTGTTCCATCTGTCTCGGATAAGAGGGCGTGAATTCCACGCGTCAAGCAGTGGCAGGAAAAGCGCGTCAGAAGTCGAAGTCGTCGAAGAAGGGCTCCACCGGCGCCAGCAGCCGGCGGACGAAGAAATCCGCTGCCCCGCGGCGGACCCCGCAGGCCTCGCGCGGCACGGCGCGCGCGGCTCCCGCAGCCAAATCGGCCGGCACCCGCAAAGGTGCCGGAGAAGGAGCGATGCCCGGAATGTCGAGCAATAAGAAGACTACCCAACGACAAGGTTTCAAGACCAACGAGTTCATCGTCTATCCGGCCCACGGTGTCGGCCAGATCCTGGCCATCGAGGAGCAGGAAATCGCGGGCGCCAAGCTTGAGCTGTTCGTCATCAATTTCATCAAGGACAAGATGACCCTGCGGGTCCCGACCGCCAAGATCGCCACGGTCGGCATGCGTAAGCTGGCCGAGCCGCCGCTGGTCAAGAAGGCGCTCGAGACGCTGAAGGGTCGCGCGCGCGTCAAGCGCACCATGTGGTCGCGCCGGGCGCAGGAATACGAGGCCAAGATCAACTCGGGCGACATCGTCGCCATCGCCGAGGTGGTGCGGGATCTCTTCCGCTCGGAGACCCAGCCGGAGCAGTCTTACTCCGAGCGCCAGCTCTACGAGGCCGCGCTCGACCGGCTGTCGCGCGAGATTTCGGCGGTGCAGAAGATCACCGAGACCGAGGCCGTGAAGGAGATCGAGGCGGCGCTCGCCAAGGGCCCGCGCCGTGGGCCGAAGCCCGCGGAGGAAGCGAGCAGCGAAGAAGGGGACGAGGCCGCGGCCGCCTGATCCGGTTCGCTCCGAACAATCGAATACATCAAAGCCCGGCAGCGATGCCGGGCTTTTTTTGTTGGCGCGGGAGACGCAAGGGTGAGGCTTCGACGCCACGGTGCCATTCACGTCCCGCGGTGGGCAGCCGCTTGCATCCGATGAAAGCCGGCGGGGCCCAATGTGGGCGGGCGCCGGCAGGCGATCCACCACGTGTCATGGCGCCGCAGCGCGGTTGCCGCGCCCGTTCAGAAGACTAAGATACGCCCCAAATCGGCCGACAAAGAACGCTTCTAGGGAGATCAACGATGACCGCCATTCGTGGCCATGTCGCGGCGACAACCGATGCCGATGCGCTCGGCGTGCACTCGCTCGACCAGTTCGTTCTCGCGGTTCCCGACGGCAGCGTCGCCGAGAACTTCTATTCCAATTTCGGGCTGGATGTTCACACCAAGGGCAGCACGCTCGAAATCAAGACCTTCGGTCATGAACACCGCTGGGGCTCGGTGGTCGAGGGCGCCAAGCAAAAGGCGCTGCATCATCTCTCGTTCGGCTGCTACGCCGAGGACATCGACCGCCTGAAGGCACGCATCGAAGGCAACGGCGTCAAGCTGATGGACGCGCCCCCCGGCTTCGACAGCAACGGCTTCTGGTTCCGCAATCACGAGGGCGTGCTGATCGAGATCAAGGTCGCGCCCAAGGTGTCGCCCGACGACAAGGCCCAGAGCGAGTGGAATACGGTCGGCCCGGGCGTCGCCGCCGCCTGCACCCGCGACAAGGTGCCGGCGGTCAGGCCGCGCCGGCTGTCGCACGTGCTGATCTTCACCCGCGACATCGACGCCTCGCTCGACTTCTATGCGCGCAATCTGGGCCTGCGCCTGTCCGACCGCGCCGCCGACATCGTCGCCTTCATGCACGGCATCCACGGCAGCGATCATCACCTGCTGGCGCTGGTGAAGTCGAGCGCGCCCGGCTTCCACCATTGCTCGTGGGATACCGCCAGCGTCAACGACATCGGGCTCGGCGCCATGCACATGCACGACAAGGGCTTCCAGAAGGGCTGGGGCCTGGGGCGGCACGTGCTCGGCTCGAACTATTTCCACTACATCATGGATCCCTGGGGCAGCTTCTCCGAGTATTCCTGCGACATCGACTACATCCCCAAGGCCGAGCGCTGGCCGTCTGGCGACTACGCGCCGGAGGAACTCGTTCTACCTCTGGGGCCCGGAAGTGCCGCGCGAGTTCACGCTCAACGCGGAGGCGGGCGAGAGCTGAGCGCATACGTCTGCGTCGTCATACCCGGCCTCCGCGTCTTGGCGCCCAGGCAAAGCCGTTAAGACGTGGACGGCCGGGACAAGCCCGGCCATGACGACGGAGGAGCAGCGCCCCGCGGCGCCCCCTCACTCCACCACGATCTTCACCCGCTCGCCCGGCTTGAGCTTCGCCTTGTTGCCGAGGCCGTTGAGCACGCGGAAGCGTTTGGCGCGGTGATCGGAAACCGCCATGCGGCGCGCCATCGACGCCACCGTGGCGTGCGTGCCGACGGTGACGATCTTGACCCGCATCGGCCGCACCCGCTTGCGCTCCTTCAGGCTCAGCCGGCGGAAGCTCGCCACCGAGGCGCGGAAACTGAGGTCGGCGGCCGGCGTCATGGTCTTGGCGGCGAAGATGAAGCGGTAGACGTCGCTGCCGAAGCGCACCGCGAACAGCCGGAACGTCCAGTCCTTGCCGCTGGCCCGGGCGGTGGCCGCCGGAAAGCCGTTGACCGTGAAGGCGCGCAAGGTGGCGCGGTCGACGTTCTCGATCCAGCCGGAATCGAGATATTGCGCCAGCGACTGCTTCGCCGGCACGTTTACGACGTCGAGCCGCATGGCCTCGTCGCCGCCGTCCTTGAGGCCGAGCACCGCCTGCGCGGTGTTGTCGAGGGTGAAGCCCGGCGGCGCCGTGAACGTGAAGCCGAGTTTGGCATGCACGAAGCGGCGCCCGCGCACGAAGCCTTCGCTCGGGTCCTCGCCGTAGACCATGCCGTTGAGATCGTTGAGATAGGCATTGCGGTCGCGCGCGCCGATGCCCGGCCCGCTGAACTCGCGCGCGTCGATCAGCGCCTTCCTCACGCGGTCGGGGGTCGACGGATGATCGGACAGGAAGTCGACGGCGTGCGCGTCGCGGTCGCGGGCCTTGAGGTCGGCGTTGCGCTGCATGTCGGCGAGGAAGCGCGCGGCGCCGTAAGGATCGAAGCCCGCGCGCGCCGACGTCTTGATGCCGATGGCGTCGGCTTCGAATTCCTGGGCGCGCGAGAAGCTCGCCAGCGCCAGCTTCGACTTGGCGAGCGCCAGCGCGCCCACCTGCGGATCGCTGAGCACGTCGCTCACCACGTGGCCGATGAGCGCGGTCTGGCGCGCCTTCTGCTCGCGGATCTGGGCGTGGTGCGCGATTACATGGCCCATCTCGTGCCCGAGCACGGACGCGAGCTCGGCCTGGTCGTTGGCGAGCGCGACCAGGCCGCGGGTGATGTAGAGACGGCCGTTCGGCAGCGCGAAGGCGTTGACCGCCGGCGAGTTGAGAATGGTGACGCGGAATTTGAGGTCCGGCCGCGTCGACGCCGCGGTCAAGCGATTGACGGTGTCCTGCACCACCTTGTGGATGCGCGCGTCGTCGTAACGGCCGCCATAGGAGGCGAGGATGCGCTGATTTTCGCGCTGTTCCGCCGCCGACATGGACGAGGCGGCGGGCGAAGCCGCCGGCAGCCGCAACGAGACCTTGCCGCCGTTGGGGAGCGACGAGCAGCCGGCGAGCAGCGCCGCCAGCAGCAACGCGGCAAAGCGCTTGGACACGTTCGCCGTTCCGCAGAAAAGGTGAACGTGTCCAAGTTTCTGTTCCGTCGCGTCTCCGGACGGCGAACCGGGTTCCACTTCGCCCGGAAACGCTCCGGCCCTCACCGCCGCTGTCCGTTCCGCACTCATCTCAACCGTCGCCACCGCTCACTTGTCCGTGCCCGAACTTAACACATCGTTTGCAAGCTCGATCTGCTCCGGGCCCTCGGCCTCGATCACCGGGCCGCGGCGCATTTCGATGAAGCCGCGCACGCGCAGCTCACGGCCCCGAAGCTGCATCGGGTCGATGCCGGCGGCCGCGAAGCTGCGCCGCCGGCGGCGCAGGATGATGACTGAAAAGTCGCGCGTCCAGCGTCGCCCGAAATTCAAATATATAGTGCCGCCTGTCGGATGCACCGACAAGACCTTGCCTTCGACCAGGGTGAAACGGCCGGTTTCGGCGCGTAAACGGCCGATATCGCCGGCGTTTATCGGCAAAAAGCGCGGATCTGCCCATAATCCGCGGCGCGCGGCGCGGGCGGCTTTTTCGCCGGCGAGCAGCCGCCGGGCGCAGGCCATGTCGCCGACGCGTGGGCCCACGCGCGCCTCGCCCGCCGCCAGCAGCGCCTGCTGCAGCGATTGGCGCGCGTCGCCGGCGTAAGCGAAGGCCAGTAGCCGGCCGTAACGGTCGTGGCTGGGCCCGAGCTTGCCGAGCCGCAGCATTTTACCGGCGGCGAGACGCCGCAGCGCGGCGCTGCTGGCGGCGGTGACCTCGATGCCGGCGAGCCGCAAAGTCCGCCCATCGGCCAGCGCGAGCGTGCGGCCGTCGCGCACGGCGGCGACCGTGGCGGTGCCGATCGGCGCCGGCTTGCAGGCCGATTGCGCGAACGCAGGGCCGGCAAACAGCGCGGCGGTGACCGTGGCAAGGCGGAGCGAGCGGATCATGACGCCGAATTGTCGGCAGCGGCGGTCGGTGGCGTCAATACGTCCACCTTGCATGGCCTTTCAGCCGCCGACCGCGTCGTGCCACGCGCGGCACGGCCGCGCGTCGAAGGGACGATTCCAGTCGGCGCAATTCTCCGCGTCGACGATTTGAACGGGGAGCATGATCTCGGAGGGAACCCGTTCTCCGTCCAGGAAGCGAACGGCGGCTTCCGTCGCAATGGCGCTCATCGTCATGGTGTCGAAATTCGCCGTGGCGAGCATTCGTCCGGACGCGATCGCCGCGATGGCTTCAGGAACGGCGTTCACCCCCGCGACGAGAGGCAATTCTCTTGCGGCAAGCGCGTCCAGCGCATCCAGGACGCCGAGCGCCATGTGATCGTTCGCGCACAGGACAGCGTCGATCCCGTGAAGGCGGCCGGCGGCTTCGGTCCAGGCGTGCCTGGCAACCGTACGCAGGTACTCGCCGCGCAGCGACATCCGGACTTCGATAGCGGGGAATTGCGCGAGCGCGTCGCGGAAGCCGGCAAGCCGGTCGCGGCTCGTGGGCGAGGCGGGGGTGCCTTCGACAATGGCGATTTCGCCGCGTCCCGACATCTTATGGAAGAGATGGTTTGCAATATCGAAACCCAAGGCCCGATCGTCCGCGCCGACGAAACATATCCGCCTTCCGGCCGTCGTCCTGGCGATGATGTTGAACAGCGGAATGCCGGCCGCGTCGAACGCGCGTATCGCGTCATTGACGGCCGTCTCGTGAACGGGAACGAACAGCACGGCGTCGGGCCGTTCGCCGACCGCGCGTTCCATGAGCGCGATCTGCTCGTCGATATTGTCCGGCCGCTCCGGGACGTAATGGATCACGGACGCGCCGAGACGCTTTGCCGCGCGGTCGGCGCCGATGCGGGCCGCCTCATAGCCGGGATTGACCCTGTTCTTGGTGAAGACGGCAATCCGAGGCGGCATGGCGGCCCTTTTTCCGGTCGTCCGTGTCATGGCGCGCGCCTGCGTCACATGGGGGTGTCCGCCAGCATGTCATAAAGGAACAAGGAACGGCACCGCGCCGGACGTGTTAGGCACAACGGGGGCGTCAAAGGGGCGCCAAACCCGAAAGCACCACAGGGGCACCGTCATGAAAATCGTTTCCCTCGTCTTGGCGACGGCGGTTGCGGCCGTCATCGGATCGGCGCCGCTGTACGCGCAGTCCGCCGGCGATCAATCCGGCAACTCGTCACAATCCGGTTCCGGGATGAACGCGCCCACGCACCCGGACTGGCAGCATTGGGACCGCGACCGCGACTGGTACCGGCATGGCGAATGGCAGCGCGGCCGCTATGGCCATATGGGACCCTGGATGATGGGGCCGCACGCCGGCTGGATGATGGGTCCGCGAGGCGGGTGGATGGGCCGCGGGGCCGGCCGGCGGCATCGTCATCCGCGCGGCGCGCACTTCGTCTTCCAGCGCGGCAACGCCCGCATCGACATCCAGTGCCCGGCCAACCAGAGCGTCAAGGATTGCGTCAGCGCGGCGAGCACGCTGATCGACAAGGTGTCGAGCATGAACCCGCCGCCGGGCGCGCCCCAGCCGCCGGTGCCTCAGGGTGGCTCCAAGGATGGCGGCAAGACGCCAGCCGACAAGGCGCCAAGCTCCTCCGGAAACTAGCGCTGGCCGCGCGCCGCGGCGCCATTGTTGCCGCTCATCCCCAGCACGCGCGGAGTTGCTGCGCGTGCTTTTTCGTTGTGCTAAAGGGCGGCTATAGTGCGGTGGATTTGAAGTTCGTTACATCATTTGCAGCGAGTCCTTAAACGAACTTCAAATCCGAAACCGCACTAGAATCATAGAGTTGCTAGTGTCCTTTCGAATCCGAAGTTCGTCCAGAGCAAGCTGAATAACCTGACGAACTTCGGATTCGGGACACTAGCGGCTTCCACCTCGGAAGCCCTCCAGCGGTCCCGTAGCTCAGCAGGATAGAGCAGCGGTTTCCTAAACCGAAGGTCAGAGGTTCGAGTCCTCTCGGGACCACCAAATTTCACGGCGCGTCGGGCAGCGCGCGCAGGCGCAGCATGGCGACGATGCCGAATGCGGGCCCGAGCGCCAGCCCCGCCATCACCGTGGGCCATCCCAGCTTTGCCGCCAGCACCGGCGTGAGTTGCACCGTGGCGAAGGTCAGCGCGAAGCCGAGCGCGGTCTGCAAGGTCAGCAGGCTGCCGGCCTGATGCGGGGGCGAAGCGTCGGCGACCAGCGCCGAGAACTGCGCCGAATCCGGCACGATCGATGCGCCCCAGATCAGCACGACCGCGAACGTCAGCCACACCGGCCCGCCGAAGGTCGCCGCCGCCAACAAGGCCGACAGCGCCGCTGACGACCATGGCGACGATCGCGACTTCCGCCTTGCCGATGCGGTCGGCCCAGCGGCCGGCGATGGCGGAGGCGACGCCGCCGATGCCGATGGCGCAGAAAGCGGTGAGCTTGGCGAGTTGCTCGGCCTGCGGCGCCGCCATGAAGGCGCGATAGGAGACGGCGGTGGCGACGCCGATCCACGCCCACATGGCGTAGAGCTCGAACATGTGCCCGAGATAGCCGGCATAGGCGAGCCGCACCCGCCGGTTGGTCCAGGCGGTGACCACGACATGGGGATCGAAGCGCATCGCGACGCCGTGATGGGGCCCGAGCGCGACGCCGAGACTCAATACGCCGCCGGCGATGGCCGCGATGGAAGCGGCGGCGACGGTCAGCCGCCAGTCGGCGCCGCCGACGAGTGCGATCAGGTGCGGCGAGGCCGTGCCGATGACCAGCGCTCCGATCAGCGCGCCCACCAGAAAGCCGCGGTCCTTCTCGCCCCAGCCCACCACGATCTTCATGCCGACCGGGTAGACCCCGGCAAGCAGCGCGCCGGTCGCAACGCGCGCGGCGATGGCCGCCGCGCCGCCCGGCGTGTCGATCAGCAGCGTGAGATTGATGAGGCCGGCGCCGATCGCCGCCGCGGCGAACAGGCGGCGCGGATCGAAGCGGTCGGAAAGGCCCAGCACCGCCGAGACGAGCGCGCCGACGACGAAGCCGGCCTGCACCCCGCTCGACAGCGCGGCCTGCCGGAACGGTGACAGCGCCGTCTCGCGCAGCATGTCGGGCAGCACCGCCGCCGACACGAACCACAGCGACATCGCCGCCACTTCGGCCAGAAGCAGCAGCGCCAGGGAACGGGTTTTCATGGACGAGTCACCGAAGCTGGAGACAGAAAAGGCATTGGTGCAATCTTTCGGCGGCCTACTACACGCTTGCGTCGTATATCTCGTCTGCGCTTTTCATGTCGCCATAGCCAATTACCGCTTGTCGTTGTCGTCGTGTTCGTCAGTTTATGCGTGGGCACGATAGAAGCGTTTGCGACTAATTCGATTCACTTGTTAGGTTCACTTGTCGGATTCACTTGTGACTTTCTTAGTTTGTGTTGCGCCTCGCTTGCCCATCTTCAATTATTGCGGTGCGGTTGGGCGAGTCTATTTGCAATCCGCACTTTGTCAGGGAACTATTTTGCGCTAATGTCATTTTCGGTTGGCCGTCGTGCACTCGACGGACGACTTCCCAGGGGGCGACGAATTTATCCTGTCAGCAATTCCCGAACGCCCGCAGAAGGCGTTCGGAAGTGAGGAGGAATTCATGCCGTCTACACCATCGACGACACGATTATTGGCGACCGCGCTGCTCGCCGGCGCCGCTGCCCTGGCCTTGCCGGGGCTCAGTCTTGCACAAATGGGGCCGTCTTCCAGCACGCTGCTCAAGTCGAGCAGCGACAGCAGCAATTGGATTCTGCCCGCCGGCAGCTACAGCGGCAACCGCCAGGTCGAGGAAAGCGAAATCACGCCGGACAACGTCAACAACATGAAGGTCGCCTGGACCTTCAAGGTGCCGGATAAGGGGCCGGTCGAGGCCTCGCCCATCGTCTGGAACGGCACCATCTACATCACCTCGTCGCACAACGACGTCTACGCCATCGACGCCAAGACCGGCAAAATGGAATGGCAGTACAAGCCGGGACCGACCCAGCTCGTCGGCTTTTCGCGTAACCGCGGCGTCGGCATCTACAACGGCGTGCTCTATGAGGCCATGATCAACGGCCATCTGCTCGCGCTCGACGCCAAGACCGGCAAGAAGCTGTGGGACAAGCAGACCGTCGCCAACAAGAAGAACAGCTTCTACACCATGCAGCCGGTGCCCTATAAGGGCAAGATCCTGCTCGGCGTGTCGAACGGCGACTGGGGTGGCATCGGCAATATCAGCGCCTTCAATCCCAAGACCGGCAAGCGCGAATGGCAGTGGGACGCGGTGCCTGGTCCGGGCCAGCCCGGCCACGATACCTGGAGCGGCGATTCCTGGAAGCGCGGCGGCGGCGCCATCTGGAGCGGCGTTGCTATCGATCCCAAGACCGACACGCTCTACGTCGACACCGGCAACCCGCAGCCCGACTTCCTCGGCTCGGTGCGCAAGGGCAAGAACCTCTACACCGACTCGATGGTCGCTCTCGACATCTCCGGCAACAAGCCGAAGATGAAGTGGTACCACCAGTTCATCGCCAACGACACCCACGACTGGGATCCGGCCATGCCGCCGGTGCTGTTCAGCGCCAAGGTGGACGGCAAGGAGATGAAACTGGCGGCGGCCGGCGACAAGGCCGGTAACTTCTGGGTTCTCAACGCCGAGAACGGCCATCTCGTCGACCATACGCCGGTCAGCTACCAGATGGGGCAGAACACCAAGCCGCCCAAGCACGGCCACAACTACGCCTGCCCGAACACCAACGGCGGCGTCGAGTACAACGGCGGCGCCTTCGATCCGGCCACCAGCACGTTCTTCGTGCCCAGCACCAACCAGTGCGGCAAGTGGAGCGCCAAGAACAAGGCCGAATACATCGCCGGCCAGTTCTATCTCGGCGGCGCCTTCCCGAGCCTCACCGGCCCGAACAGCGGCTGGTTCTCGGCGGTCGACGTCGCCTCCGGCGTGTTCACCTGGCGGCATCATCTCGGCCTGCCGGCCAATGGCGGCGCGCTGGTGATGGACAACAAGGACGGCAAGTCGCTGGTGTTCACCGGCCTGCTCAACGGTCACTTCAATGCCTACGATACCAAGACCGGCAAGCTGCTGTGGAGCCACGACACCGGCGCCAGCATCGTGGCCCCGCCGGCGACCTTCACCATGAACGGTTCGCGCTACGTCGTGGTGGCGGCCGGCGATCCCGGCTTCCTCAAGGTGCCGGAGCTCAAGCGCATCGGACCCGGCGTGCTGACCGCCTTCGTGATGGGCGGCCCGCAGTCGCACGCCTCGAAGTAGGACCGACGCGTGATCCGTAGTGAAAGCGGCCGGTGGCTTCGCCCCTTCTTGGGTGCGGCCACCGGCATCCTCGTCGCCGTCGCCTTCTTCGGCGCCGGCCCGGCCGTTGCCGCCGGCAACGGCCATCATGCCCAAGCGATGGCGGCGCTGCACGATCTGCAGGCCGCGATCGCCGAACTGAACCGGGCGTCCAGCCTCACCGTCAGTGACGAAGCGCCCTACAAGGCGGCGGCGCAGCGCGCGCTCAACGCCGTCGTCGGCAAGGACGACAGCGACTTCAAGGCGAAGGCCGGCAATCCGGGCGACGCGCAGGGGGCCCTCGGCCATCTCAACGCGTTGCTGCACGAGGCCGGCGATGCGCCTTGGAAATCCGGCGTGGCGGGCGCCCTGGTCAACGCCAGCGTCGCCCAGTCGCGGTTGCTGGATACGCTCGCGGTCAAGGAACTCGATGACTTCCAGGTCGCCATGACCGGCGCGCTGGAAGCGCTCGACGTGGCGGTCGGCCGCGATTCCGCGACCGGCGCGCTCGGCGGCTTGCAGGGCGCGCTGGCGACCACCGCGCTCGGTGTGCCGGACGGCGCCAACACCGTGTCCGGCTGCGCGTTGCCGGCGAAGGCGCCGGCCCACGGGGCGGCTTACGGCGTGACCAAGGGCTATCTGCTCTACGTCGCGTTGCCGGCACAGGGCGGCGACACCAAGCTGCCGCAATCGCTCGGCGTCGGCGGCGTGACGGTCGGCAACGGCATGGTGGTGCTGCACACCGCCGCGGCAGCCGATGACCAAGCACCTGTGCCCGCCGCACGCGAAGAACGACGATACCGGCCGCCGCCACACGGCGGCGGCCGATCCGCCGAAATCGTCGGCCGGCGGCGGCGCGCCCAGGCTCTACACCGAGAAGCAGGCCAAGGCCGGCGAGCAGATTGCCAAGCATATCTGCTCGGTCTGCCACGGGCCTGACCTGCAAGGAAAATCGGGGCCGGCCATCGCCGGCTCCGCCTTTCTCAAGAAAGCCAAGGCGCTGGATTGGACCGTGGGCAATCTGCGCACGATCGTGACCAGCACCATGCCGCGCAACAACCCCGGCTCGCTGACGAAGGAACAATACGCCAACGTGCTCTCTTATCTGCTGGCCGACAACTGCTATCCGGCCGGCACGACAAAGTTCCCGACCAAGAACACGGCCAGGCTCAAGCACACGGCACTAAAGCCGCAGTCGGGCGTTGAACCGAAGAACGCCAAGCTCGGCACCTGCCCGTTGCAGGTCGCCCAAACGAAGGGGGCGCAGACAACAGGGACGAAGTAGATGAGGTTACGAACCCTGCCGGCGGCATTGGCCGCCGTCGCGCTGATCTCAGGCGGCGCAATTGCGGCGCCGGGTCCATTCTCCGTTCATATCGCGCTTCACGACCACGGTTTCGGCTTCCGCAATATCGGCATTCGCGCCGCCAAGGTCCGGCTCGAGGTCACCAACCGCGGCGAGCACAAGCACGATCTCGCGGTGGCGAGTCGCGGTACCGCCGGCTCGGCGCGGCCGCGCGTCGTCGCCGCGACCCGGCTTCTGGCGCCCGGCCAGACGGCGATGCTGAAGCTGAAGTTGAAGCCGGGACGTTACCGCCTGTTCAGCAAGTACGACGACGACCGCGCGCAGGGCCTGTCCGCGCCGCTCGCTCGTGATGGCGCCGACGCTGAGCGACGGCGCCGAGATGAGCCGCGCGTTTTATAATTATTATTGAGGGCTCACCCCCACATGCGCCGCAGGTTGGCGCGCACGTCGACCGCGGGTGCGCGCCGGCCCGTGGCTCGCGTCCGCCGGCTTGGCCGGCGGCCACGACCGCGCGCTCGAAGTGCTTGAGCAATGCCGGCGGGATGAAGCGCGTGCGCTGGGCGTAGACGTGGCGGTTGCCGCCGCCGCGCTGGTTATGGACGTAGAAGCGCTGCGGCACCATGAGATGAAGCTGGTCCTTGGCGCGCGTCATCGCCACGTAGAGCAGCCGTCGTTCCTCCTCGATCTCCGGCGTCGAGCCGGTGGCGAGGTCGGACGGCAGGCAGCCGTCCACGGTGTTGAGCAGGAATACGCTCGCCCATTCCTGGCCCTTGGCGGAATGGATGGTGGAGAGGATGAGATAATCCTCGTCGAAGAGCGGCACGCCGGCCTCGTCGCTGGTGGCGTCGGGCGGATCGAGCGTCAGCTCGGTGAGGAAGCGCTCGCGGCTCGGATAGCCGCCCGCGATCTGCGCAAGCTGGGCGAGATCGGCCTGGCGCACGGCGGCGTCCTCGTGCATGCGTTCCAGATGCGGCTCGTACCAGCGGCAGGCGAGATCGAGCTCGGCCGGCCAGCCGGCGGCCTTCAGCCGCAAGCGTGCCCATGGTGCTCGACGAACTCCGGCCAGTGCGCGCTGGCCGCCGCCGGCGGCTTGTATTCGTCGAGCGCCAGCAGCGGGTCGCCCATCTCCGCCATGCGGTCGAGCAGCTTGCCGGCCGACGACGGCCCGATGCCGGGCATGAGCTGCGCGACGCGGAAGCCGGAGACGCGGTCGCGCATGTTCTGCGCGAAGCGCAGCACCGCCAGCACGTCCTTGATGTGCGCGGCCTCCAGGAACTTGAGCCCGCCGAACTTGACGAAGGGAATGTTGCGGCGGGTGAGCTCGATCTCGAGGCCGGCGCTGTGATGCGACGCGCGGAACAGCACGGCCTGCGACTTGAGCGCGGTGCCGGCTTCGCGGTTTTCCAGGATCCTTTCGACCACGTAGTCCGCCTGCATGGTGTCGTCTTCGACGGCGACGATCCGCGGCTTGTCGCCGGAGGCGCGCTCCGACCACAGCTTCTTGGCGAAGCGCTCGGGCGCCAGCTCGATCACCGCGTTGGCGGCTTCAAGGATCGTCTGCGTCGAGCGGTAATTGCGCGTCAGCGCGACGATCTCGGCGCGCGGCGAGAAATGGCCGGGGAAGTCGAGAATGTTGCGCACGGTGGCGGCGCGGAACGAGTAGATCGACTGCGCGTCGTCGCCGACCACGGTGAGGCCGTTGCCGTTCGGCTTCAGCGCCAGCAGGATCGAGGCCTGCAGCCGGTTGGTGTCCTGGTATTCGTCGACCAGCACGTGATCGAAACGCGCGGCGACCGCTTCGGCGATCGCGCCCGCCGCCATCATCTCGGCCCAGTACAGCAGCAGGTCGTCGTAATCGAGCACGTTCTGCGTCTGCTTGGCTTCGACATAGGCACCGAACAATTGGCGTAGCTCGCCTTCCCATTCCTCGCACCAGGGAAAGAAGCGCTCCAGCATCTCGGCAAGCGGCATTTGCGCGTTCACGGCGCGCGAATAGATAGCAAGGCACGTACCCTTCATGGGAAAGCGCTTGGCGGTCTTGGAGAAGCCGAGCTCGTGCCGCACCAGGTTCATCAGGTCGGCGGCATCCTCGCGGTCGTGGATGGTGAAGGCGGGCTCGAGCCCGATGTCGCGGGCGTGCTCGCGCAACAGCCGCGCGCCGATGGCGTGGAAGGTGCCGGACCAGGCGAGCGCGTCCGTCATCGGCGCCGCCAGGCCGGCATTGCCCAGAACCTGCGCGCCGATGCGCGCCACCCGCCGCTGCATTTCGTTGGCGGCGCGCCGCGAGAAGGTGAGCAGGAGAATACGGCGCGGGTCGGCGCCGCCGGCGATCAGGTGCGCGACGCGGTGCGCCAGCGTGTTGGTCTTGCCGGACCCGGCGCCGGCGATGATCAGGAGCGGCGGGGCCTCGGGGCCGGCGCCGCCATGCTCGACCGCGCGGCGCTGGGCGTCGTTGAGCGTGGCGAAGGAGGCGGCGGCGGTCATTGTTGTTCGTGTTGCCCGGCTTGCTGCGAGAACAATGCACAAAGCATGAACGGGCCGATTCGTCGAATTCGGCGGTCTACTGCGCCGCCGTCGCGGCCGCCGCGCCGTCCTCGACCACCCGCCCGGCCTCGAAGCGCAGCACGCGCGTGCAGAAATCCAGGCTCTCGCCGCGGTGGGCGATGACGATAATGGTCGGCCGCGGCGTCAACGCCGCAAGCCGCGCGAGGATCTCGTGCTCGCCGGCGACGTCGATGGCGCCGGTGGCCTCGTCGAGGATCAGGAGATGCGGCTGGCGCAGCATGGCGCGCGCCAGCGCCAGCCTTTGCCGCTCGCCACCTGAAACGAGCGTGCCGCGCTCGCCCACCACGGTGTCGAGGCCGTGCGCCATGCCGCGCACCAGCGCCTCGGCGCCGGCGAGCGCCAGCGCCGCCCACATGTCCGGTTCGCTCGCTTGTGGGTTGGCCCAGGCCAGGTTGCGCCGCACGGTGTCGTGAAAGAGGAACGGATCCTGCGCGACATAGCTGACGCGCTCGCGCCAGCCATTGAGCGCGGCGCCCGCGAGCGGCACGCCGGCGACCGTGATGCGGCCGCTTTGCGGCTGCGCGAGTCCCACCAGGAGATCGGCGAAGGTGGTCTTGCCCGCGCCCGAGGCGCCGGCGATGCCGATGAACTCGCCGGGCGCGATGGTGAGGCTCAAGGCCCGCACCCCGCGCGGCGCGCCGTCGGCGTCCTGCGTATCGTCCGGCTCGTGCAGGAAGGTGACATCGTCGAATACAATGGCGCCGTCGGCGGGCGCCGGGCCCGCGTCGGGGCCGGTGCGCTCCGGCGGTATTTCCGCCAAATCCCGTTCCAGCCGCTTGATCACGCCATAGGCCGGCAGCGCGAAGGCGAATTGCTGGACTTGCTGCTGGACGTTTCCGGCCAGGCGGCTCATGCGCAGGATGACGTAGAGCAGGGTGATCAGCGTCGCCGGGGCAACGTGAAACGCGCCGAATCCGATCAACACCAGCAGGCCGCCGAGCAAGCTCGACAGCGCGTTGAGCGCCAGCCGCGCCTTGATCGCCTGGCGCTGGAAGTCGATCTGGCGTCGCGTGAGCTTGCGCAAGGTTTCGTGGAACTCGGTGACGAAGCTGCCCTGCAGGTTGGCGCCGATCGCGAGCTTCAGCCCGCCGAGGAACTGGGTGGTGTCGTTGAGCAGCGTCAGGTTCTGGTCGGCGACCATGCCGCCGACGGCGTGCGCGCGCCGCGTCACCGGCAGGAAGGCGAGTCCCGTCAGCACCAGCAGCGCGAGCGTGACGGTGGCGAGCAGTGGCGCCAGCAGGAAGACCAGCACGCATTGTACGATCAGCATGACGATGGAGACGCTCAGTCGCAGCAACGTGTGCGTCGCCATGCCGACGCGCTGGATGTCGCCGCTCATGACATGGGTAATGCGGGCGTGGCGCAGCTTGGCCAGCCGCTGCCAGGGCGTCGCCGCCAGGCGCACGACGATGTGCGCGCGCCGGTCTTCGACGAAGCCGCTCTGCAGCTCGGCGGTTCGGATATCGCGCAGGTAGAGTACCACCGAGCGCACGATGGTGAGCGTGGCATAGGCGGCAAGCAGCAGCGCGAGCTTGGCGAGCGGCGTCTCCACGCCGGCCCAGGCGAAGACCGCGGCCGCGGCGCGCTCCAGCCGGCCGGCCGGGGCCGCGTTGCCGAAGATGATCATCAGCAGCGGCACCAGCAGCACCAGGCCGAGCCCCTCGACCAGGGAGCCGCCGGCGATCAGCGCCGCGGTGACGGCGCCGCCGCGGCCGGCAAAACGGGTCAGTTCGCGCAGAAAGGCCCGCAAGTCAGGGCTGATTGCGCGGCCAATGCCATGTCCGGAGGCCCTTTTCGGCCAGAAATACGCCATGCGGGCGGACGGTATCCATTGCAGGAAGTTGATTGCGCCGGCAGTCTTTCACAATCAGGCATCTGTCGCCATCGTGTCGTCGGGCGCCTTTTCGCGGCGCTGCGGGTGGATATTGCCCGAATTCGGCCCAATCGCGCCGCCGGCGGCACCCGTCTTGCCGCGTCATATCTCCGCCGGCTTTGAAATAGACAGGGTCCTGGTCTAAGCATCGCGCCGGAACTGAACCAGCCTTCCTTGAAATTCGTTGGCCGGTGGGGCGGAGCGGCCGGCCGTCGCGCCGCTACCGAGCCGGCCCCCATTTGACCTCAAGCGTCGGGCTGAACGCCAATTCCCCGGGTGGGATGTGAACCTGGTGGTGACAAACCTGCGGTAAGCCCCGTTTTCCGATGATCAAGTCCATTATCAAGACGACAATCGAGTTTTGCACGCGTTGGCCGTGGCTGGTCCTCGCGGTGAGTGTCGTTTTCGCCGGGCTGGCCGGCCTCTACACCGTCAATCATTTCGCTATCACCACCGACATCAGCAAGCTGATCTCGCCCAGTCTGCCCTGGCGCCAGCGCGAGATCGCCTTCAACAAGGCGTTCCCGCAGAGCTCCAACATCATCCTGGCGGTCGTCGATGCGCCGACCTCGGAAGCCGCCAGCCGGGCCACGCTGTCGCTGACCCATGCCTTGGAGGGCCGGAAGAAGCTGTTCCGGGCCGTCGATCCGGTGAGCCAGACCCCGTTCTTCGCCCACAGCGCCTTCCTGTTTCCGCCGGTTAACCAGGTCGCCGTCATTACCGGCAGGCTGGGCCAGGCCGCCCCGCTCATCGGGCAGATGGCGCGCGATCCAAGCCTGCGCGGGTTGTCGCGCTCGCTGCAGCTCGCCGTCATGGGCGTTGCCGGCGAGGGCGGCTCGCTCGACCCGATGGCGACCGTTCTGAACAAGGCCTCGTCCACCATCGACGCCGTGCTGGCCGACAAGCCGCCGGCGTTTTCATGGCGGGCGGTGCTGGCCGGCCAGCCGCCAAGCGCGACCGACAAGCGCCGCTTCATCGTCATCCATCCGATACTCGACTTCGCCGCGCTCGAGCCCGGCCAAAGGGCCAGCGCCGCCGTGCGCCAGGCGGCGGCGGACCTGCACCTCAAGCAGGACCTGGGGGCCACGGTACGGCTCACCGGCTCGGTGCCCATTTCCGATGAAGAATTCCGCACCATCCAAGAGGGCGCCGTTCCCAACGCGATCGGCACCGTCCTGGTGGTGCTGATCATCCTGTGGCTGGCGCTGCGCTCGGCCAAGATCATCGTCGCCGTGTTCCTCACCGTCGGCATCGGGCTCGCCATCACCGCGGCGCTCGGCCTGATGATGGTGGGCGCGCTCAACATGATTTCGGTCGCGTTTTTCGTGCTGTTCGTCGGCATCGGCGTCGACTTCGGCATCCAGTTCAGCGTGAGATACCGCGCCGAGCGCCACGCCATCGACGATCTGCGCGGCGCCCTGGTCGACACCGCCGAGCACATCTCGACGCCGCTCGCGCTCGCCGCCGCGGCCACCGCCGCCGGCTTCCTGTCGTTCGTGCCGACCGCTTATAAGGGCGTCTCCGAACTCGGGCAGATCGCCGGCCTCGGGATGATCATCGCCTTCGTCTCGAGCGTGACGGTGCTGCCGGCGCTTCTCACCATCTTCAACCCAGCCGGCGAGCGCGAGCCGCTCGGCTACGCGGCGCTGGCGCCGGTCGACCGCTTCATGGAGCGCTTCCGCTGGCCGATCCTGATCGGCACGGTGGCGGTGATCGTGCTCGCCTCGCCGCTGCTCTATTTCCTGCGCTTCGATTTCAATCCCATCGACCTGCGCAATCCGCACGCCGAATCGATCGCCACTTATCTCGACGTCAGCCGCGACCCGGCCGCCGGCACCAATGCCGTCGACCTGCTGACGCCGTCGCTCGACGCCGCCCGCGGCGACGGTGCGCGCCTCGCCAAGCTGCCGGAAGTCGCGCGCGCGATGACGCTCGAGAGCTTCGTGCCGTCCAACCAGCCGCGCAAGATCGCGTTTATTCAGGCCGCCGCCAAGAAGCTGCTGCCCGCGCTCGACGGCCCCAAGGCGCCGGCGCCGACCGACGCCGAGAACGTCGCCGCGCTGCATACGGCGCAGCAGGCGCTCGCGCGCGCGGCCGAAGGCCATGACGATGCCGGTGCCAAGGCGGCCAAGCGTCTTGCCGCCGACCTCGGCCAACTCGCGGCCGCCGGTCCGCCGATGCGCGCCCGGGCGCAGGCGGCGTTCGTGACGCCGCTCGAGACCGCGCTCGACGGCTTGCGTCAGGCGCTGCAGCCCAAGACCGTCACCGAGACGAACCTGCCGGCCTCGATCCGCGACAAATGGATCACGCCGGACGGCCGCGCCCGCGTCGAAGTGCTGCCCAAGGGCGAGCTCAACAGCAACGCCGAAATCCGCAAGTTCGCCGACGCCGTGCTCAAAATGGAGCCGCGCGCCACCGGCGGGCCGATTTCGATCCTGGAATCCGGCGCCACCATCATCAAAGCCTTCTTCGAGGCGGGACTCTGGGCGCTCATCTCGATCTTCATCCTGCTGTGGCTGACCCTGCGCCGCTTGCGCGACGTGCTGCTTACCATCATTCCGCTGCTGGTGGCCGCGGTGGTGACGCTCGAGCTGGTGGTGGCTTTCGGCATGCAGCTCAACTTCGCCAACATCATCGCGCTGCCGTTGCTGCTCGGCATCGGCGTGGCGTTCAAGATCTATTACATGATGTCCTGGCGCGCCGGTTACGGCCAGGTGCTGCAATCGCCGTTGACGCGGGCGGTGTTCTTCAGCGCGCTCACCACGGCGACCGCCTTCGGCAGCCTGTGGCTCTCCAACCACCCGGGGACCTCGAGCATGGGCAAGCTCTTGGCGCTGTCGCTGGCCTGCACGCTCGCCGCCGCCGTGCTGTTCCAGCCGATCCTAATGGGGCCGCCCCGGGACCCGCGCGATCGATGAGCAGATGTCGGCGGCGGGTGCCGTGACCGGGCCGGCTTGCCCGGTTGTCCCCCGTGCCCTGCCGGCATAGCGCGCCGTCGGCTGCCGCGCGCGCGTCCAGTTCTCGCTGCCGCATAGGATACCGAGCGCGCAGCCTTCCACGTGCAGGGTGTCGGCGTTACTGAGCGAAATCGAAGCGTCGTAGGTCTGCCCGTCCTCGGCGTTGTAGATAGTGCCGTCCCAGTGGCCGGGGTCCTGGCCGGGCCGCATGTGGCGCAGAATCGGCATGCCGAGCGTCGGCCGGCGCCGCAGCGCCGGATTCGGATTATGAATGTCGCGGCCGGGTTTTCGCTCCCAGGCGACCACGCCCCACAGCGCGCTCCCGCAGTCGACCACGCGAATCAGCGCCTTGCCGTCGGCGACGCGCCACAGCCCGGTCGGATCGGCGCCCTGCATTACGGCCGAATTCTGCGCCAGGGTGGGACCCGTCGCCGCGCCGATCGCCAGGATTGCCCACAATACCGCTCGCAAGAGCTCCTCCACTCGCCTCCGCATTCCCGATAATGCGCGCGAGCCGGCCCTGGTTCGGCCGCGTGCTGCGATTTTCACCCCCGGGGCGACCGAATCCCTCCCGCTGCGCGTTAAAAGCGCAGCATCCGGCCCGCGGCGGCTTGCCGCCACCCGGCCGATGCGCCATATGGCTGGTGGCGCGGGGCGCGGTGGCCCGCGAACACGGGGGCCGGTTTCGAACAGGTTTTAGAGGTCGATCTCATGAAAAACGCGCGTCTGTTCTTCGTCGGCGTCATCGGCGCCGCGCTTGCCTTCAGCCCGCTATCGGGCGCGGTCGGCGCCGAGCGCGGCCCGTCGCAAACCGATCTGGCGCTGATCAACGGCATCATCCAGCTCGTGCAGCGCGAATACGTGCACAAGATGGGCGCGCACAAGCTTACCGTCGACGCGCTCAAGGGGATGATGGCCCGGCTCGATCCGCACTCCGACTACATGGACGAGGCGGAATTCAAGGAATCGCAGGCCGATATTTCCGGCAAGTTCGGCGGCCTCGGCATCGAGATCACCGAGGTGCACGGCGTGCCCAAGGTCATTTCGCCGATCGACGGCACGCCCGCCGCCAAGGCCGGCCTCGAGCCGGGCGACCTGATCGTCGCCATCGATGGCAAGAACACCCGCGGTGTCACCCTCAACAATATCGTCCGCACCCTGCGCGGCAAGCCCGGCAGCAAGGTCACCATCACCATCCTGCGCGGCACCAAGAAGCAATTCGACGTCAGCATCACGCGCGCCATCATCTCGGTGCAGACCGTGAAGTCGAAGCTGGAGCCGCGCGACGTCGGCTATGTCCGCATCACCGAATTCGGCGGCACCACCCCGCAGGACTTCAAGAAGGCGATCGAGGCCATGAAGAAGAAGGCCGGTGGCCATCTCAACGGCCTGGTGCTCGACCTGCGCAACGATCCCGGCGGCCTGCTGACCGCGGCGGTTTCGGTAGCCGGCAACTTCCTCGACGGCGGCACCGTCGTGAGCATCCACGGCCGCCACAAGTCGGACGACGAGACCTACAAGGCCGACACGAGCGGCATGATCATCCCGAAGAGCACGCCGATGGTGGTGCTGATCAACGGCGCGTCGGCTTCGGCGTCGGAAATCGTCGCCGGCGCCATGCAGGACACCAAGCGCGCCACGATCATGGGCACCCAGAGCTTCGGCAAGGGCTCGGTGCAGACCATCATCCCGCTCGACGGCCACGGCGCGTTGCGGCTGACCACGGCGCTCTACTACACGCCGAGCGGCCGCTCGATCCAGGGCCGGGGCATCACCCCCAACGTGATCGTCGATGCGGCCAAGGACGTGCAGGTCGCCGGCGTGCTGCCGCGCGAGAGCACCCTGCACGGGGCCTTCCACAATCCCGGCACGCTCATCAAGGGCAAGGTGGCGCCGAAGGATATCGCGAAGCCGACGGCCAAGCCGGACCTGTCGCCGCCGATCAAGCCGCAGCTCATCGCCACCGACAAGGACAACCAGCTCAAGGCGGCGCTGGCCTACATCGCCAAGCAGACCGGCAACACGACGACCGCCGGCGGCAGCGTCACGCCGGCCAAGGATTGAGCGGCGCGTCGCTTCGACATCATTTGGATGCGCTATCGCCGGGGCTTTGCCCCGGCGATTTCGTTCTTGGTCGCGCGGCGGCAACCAAGCGGGGCCGTAGCCCCGGGCTGCGCGCTGAACCGACATCAGGTGGCCTCGGGCGGAGCCGCGAAAAAAAGTGGGCGCCGCTTGCGCGACGCCCATCTCCGCGAGCGGCTGAATGCCGCCCGATCTTACTTCTTCATGCTCGCGTGCTGCCCGCTCGGGCTCGAAATCGAGCGCGAAGATGGCAATGGCGTCGCCGCGCGGGTAGCCGAGCTGGAAGTTGCCGCCGGCCGCGACCGCCACGTACTGTTTGCCCTTCACCGAATAGGTGACCGGCGGCGCGTTGACGCCGGCGCCGAGGTTATAGCGCCACAGCTTCTTGCCGGTCTTGGCGTTGAACGCGTCGAACCAGCCGTTGCCCTCGCCGGTGAACACCAGGTTGCCGGCGGTGGCGAGCGCGCCGCCCATCATCGGCTGCGGCGTCTTGACCTGCCAGTCGACTTTGCCGCTGTCGACGTTGATGGCGGTGAAGGTGCCGCTCTGCTGGGCCTTGTCGCCCTTGACGTTCTTGAACGTGCTGCCGAGCCGGATGGTGCCGGGCAGCGCGGTCGCGTCCGAGAGCGTGAAGGTCATGAGCTGGTTGAGACCGAGGATGTAGACGTCGTCGGTCTTGGGCGAATAGGCCGGCGGCGACCATTCCGCGCCGCCGTTGGCGCCGGGCAGCATCTCGACGCCCTTCTTGGTCGGCGTCGTGAACATGTTCTTCGACATCGGCACGAACGGCGCCGACTTGCGGATCAGCTTGCCGGTTTCGCGGTTGACGATGAAGAACCAGCCGACCTTGCCGGCTTCGCCGGCCGCCGGCACGGTCTTGCCGTCGACCTTGGTGTCGAACAGCACCACGTTGGAGACCGCGTCGTAGTCCCAGACGTCGTGCTTGACCTCCTGGTAGGCCCATTTCAACTTGCCGGTGTTGACGTTGAGGGCGACGATCGAATCGGTCCACAGGTTGTCGCCCTTGCGATGCGTGCCATTGAGATCGGGGTTGGGGTTGCCGGTGGAGAAGATCACCAGCCCGCGCTTGGCGTCGATCGCCGGGGTGGTCCACACCATGCCGCCGCCCTGCTTCCAGGAATCGCCTTCGAACGACTTCGGGTCGGTGGAATGCCAGCGCCATTCCTGCTTGCCGGTCTTGGCGTTATAGGCGGCGACGAAGCCGCGGATCGCCCATTCGCCGCCGGACGAGCCGACGATCACCTTGCCGTCGTAGAGCTGCGGCGCCATCGTCTCGGAATAGCCGCCACGCGGGTCGGCGAGCTTGCTTTCCCAGTCCTTCTTGCCGGTCTTGGCGTCGAGTGCCAAGAGCTTGTCGTCGAGGGTGAGGACGTAGACCTTGCCGTAGCCGACCGCGACGCCGCGGTTCACCGGTCCGCAGCAGATCTTGAAGTTGCCGAGATCGTAGGTGGTCTCCCAGATCCGGTCGCCGCTCGCGGCATTGAACGCCATGATCTTCATCTTGTCGTTGACGACCGGCGTGGTGGCGTACATCACGCCGTTCACCACGATCGGCGTGGTCTCGAAGCTCGCCGGCATCGCGGTCTGGATGATCGCCACCGGCTTCAGGTTCGCCACGTTCTTGGCGTCGATCTGGCCGAGCGGCGAATAGCGCTGGTTGGAATAGGTGCGCCCGTGCAGGAGCCAGTTGCCCTTTTCCTCGGCGGCGCCCTTCATCTGGCTGTCGGAAACGTCCACGTTCGTGCCGGACGGCACGGTGCCGTTCACGTTCTGGCTGGTATCGCTCTTGCTGATCTCGTTCTGCTGTTGTTGCGCCCGGACCGGCCCGGTTTGGATTGCCAGGGCGAGCGCCGCCGCCGATACGCCGAGAACCAATCCGAATGGGCGAACCCGGTGACCTGCGGCGACCAATCTGCGTGAGATTTTAGTCATGGTCTTCCCTCCTTGGGGATCTTACAATTGTCGCCCCTCCAGCTACTGCGATTGCGAATTGGCCTGGTGCTTCTGCTTGCCGCCTTTGCCCGGATAAGGCAGCAGCTTGACGTTGCCGAGCGCCTTCTCGCTCAGCGGCGTCGACCCTTGCGGGTAGCCGTTCTTCGACAAGATGTACGAAAGCGCCTGCAGGTATTGCTTCTTCTTCAGGCTGCCGGGCGCGTCATACGGCATCTGCGTCTTGATGAACGCGAAGAGCTGTTTCGCCGACATCTTGCTGTATTCGAGATTGGACTTGAATTTCGGCCCGGCGAGCGGCGGCCCCGACTGGCCGTGCAAATTGCTGCCATGGCATTTGGCGCAATGCTGGCCGAAAACCTGCCGGCCGGCCGTGGCCTGCGCCTTCGTGTAGTCGCCCGACGCGGCCGCCGACCGCGCGGCGCCGGCGGCGGCCAGGATCAGCGCCGAAGCGCAGATGCTCGCGATCGCGTAGGTGCGCCATGCGGCCGGCGGGTTCGCTGTGCCGCGTCCGGTGGCTTCGATTGATTTCATGGTGCAGGTTTCAACAGAATTGCAAAGACAGGCCCGGCCGCGCCGACGAACGCCGCCGTCAGGCCGTGAGTGGGCCGAGCGGAACGGCAGAGCAAAAGCCCGGCGCTCCCCCGACAGTGAGCCAACAACCCCACCGCGCGGAAGTTCCATGTAAAATCGGTAATGAGGGAGGGTGTCGTCGCCCACGTAGTGCGCCGTGGGCGCGCATCCCATGCGGGAGGCTCAGTAGTGTGCGGCCCGGGCGGAGTTGCGCGGGGTATCGGTGCGCAACGGCGGCGCCAGCGCCGTCTCCAGCGGAATCACGTTGTCGCCTGCCGGCGCTTTTAGCGCCTGCATATATCCGCTGAACCAGGCATGAATTGAATTGCGCAGCAGTGTATCCATCATCTGCTGCCAGCGGGCGCGGCGTTCCTCGAACGGCATCGCCAGACCGGCGGCGATGCGGCGTGCCACGCCCTCGATGTCCTCGGGATCGACCAGCAGCGCGGCGTCGAGCTCCTGCGCGGCGCCGGCGTGCTTGGACAGCACCAGCACGCCGGGATCGGACGGGTTCTGGGCGGCGACGTACTCCTTGGCCACCAGGTTCATGCCGTCCTTGAGCGGCGTCACCAGCCCGATCGCCGCCGTGCGGTAGAAGCCGGCGAGCGTCGCCTGGCCGAAGGGCTTGTTGAGATAGCGCACTGGCGTCCAGTCGATCTCGCCGTGGCGGCCGTTGATGTCGCCGACCTGCGCCGCCAATTCACGTTGCAATGCGCGGTAGCTGGCGATGTTGGAGCGCGACGGCACGCCGACCTGCAGGAAGCTGAGCCGTCCCTTGAGCTTGGGGCAGCGCTCCAGCAGATGGTCGAAGGCCTGGAAGCGCTCGCCGAGTCCCTTGGAGTAGTCGATGCGGTCGACGCCGACGATCAGCTTGGCGCCGTTCAGGCTCGCGCGCAGCCGGTGCACCTCGGTATCGCCGGCCGCTTTGAGCGCGCTGTCGGCGAAACCGCCGGTGTCGATCCCGATCGGGAAGGTAGCGAGCCGGCAGGTGCCGTAGGGCCCCTCGAAGCTGAGGCCGTCATGCGAAACGTGCAGTACGTTGCGCAGGATGGCGGCGAAATTGTCGCGGTCGCGGTCGGTCTGGAAACCGACCAGGTCGTAGGCGAGCATTGCCTCGGCCAGCTCGCGGAGCTCTGCCAGCCGCGCCATGACGCGCCGCTCGGGCCAGGGCGTGTGCAGGAAGAAGCCGATCTTCTCGCCGACGCCGCGCCGGCGCAGCTCGCGGCCCAGCGGCAGGAAGTGGTAATCGTGGATCCAGAAGCTGGCCCCCGGCGCGGCGAAGCCCGCCAGTGTGCGCGCCATATAGGCATTCACGGCGCAATAGGAGGCATAGTCGTCGGCGCGGGCGTGGGCGATGTCGGTGCGCGAATGCAGCAGCGGCCACAGGCAGGAATTGGCGTAGCCTTCATAGAAGCCGCCGTGGTGCTGCTCGGGCAGGTCGACGCGGGCGATGGTGCCGTGGCCGTAGCCTTCGACCTCGACCAGCGGGGCATCGTCGGGCGCGATGGGACGCAGCTTGCCGCTGGAGCCGAACCATACCACTCCGGATTTCTTGACTGCCGGCAGCAGTGCGGCGGCGAGTCCGCCGACCATGGGTCCACCGGGCGTTATGGATGCCACCCGATTGGAGACGACGATGTCCATGACCCTAAAGCCCCACTCCCCGAGCTGCATTGTCGGGCTACATACAACAATTGTTCCATCTGGCGTCGCCGGTGGAACCGTGCCTTGATCCACGTCAACCGGCCCTTGCGGGTCGATTGCGTGACATCCGGTAACCGCCGGCGGCTGACGTCACGATTGCCCGTGACAGTTACTTAACGCGCGTCCAGGACGGCGGTTCCGATAGTTGCCGCGCTTGGACGCGCGCACATTGCGGCGGCGGATCAAACGCGGCGTAAAATACAAACCGGCATTTGGCTGAAAAGATGCAGAAGATTTAATTCGTCAGTGCGACGGTTCGGATACGTCCCGATGACATCGATGAAATTTCCGCCCGCGGGCAAGCCGATGGCGGCGTCGAGGCCGGCCGGCCAATTGCGGCCGCCATCGGTGAGCGGGGCGAAATGCCGCGCAACGGCCACGACGAGCTGTTGTCGCTTCCAGGTGCGGGCAAAGGCGATGACATGATCGCCTTGTGGGCCGGAAACCGCCAGTGGCTCATAACTTCCGCGCCGAAACAGCTCACCGTGCGCGCGCCGCAGCCGCAGCAGCGCCCGTGTTAACGCGAATTTTATGCGGCCGTCGCGCCAATTTACGGCGAGCGTTGGCCAGTCCTCGGGCGCTCTTGCCAGTTCGCCGGCGCGCGCCGCGAAGTCGACCGGCTGGCGGTTGTCGGGATCGACCAGCGACAAGTCCCAGAATTCGGTGCCCTGATAGAAATCCGGCACCCCGGGCTGAAGCGCCTTCAGCGTCAGTTGCGCGAGGGCGTTGAGCGCGCCGAGCAGAGCCGTGCGCTCGGCGAACTGCGCGAAGGAGCCGAGAAAGGGCGCCGAGATGCCTTCGTCGAGCAGGTTGCGCACGAACTGTTCCAGGCCGGCTTCGTAAGCCTGGTTGTTGTTGGTCCAGCTCGTCTCCTGCTTGCCCTCGCGCGCGGCCTTGATGGCGTAGCCGACCATGCGCTCGGCGAAATCAGGGTCGCGCCGCTCCGGCCAGGCGCCGATCAGCGTCTGGTACAGCATGTATTCGTGGGCGAGCGACGGCCGCCGCTCGCCGTTGCCGTGGCGGATCAGCGGCGCATTCTGGTTGCGCCATTCATGGACGGCCGCGTCCCATTCGCCGGAAAGCTCCGACAGCGCCAGGATGCGGGCGCGGGCGTCCTCGCCGCGCTTGGTGTCGTGGGTGGCGGTGGCGGTGAGGCCGTTGGGTTCGCTGTCCGCGTGGCTTTGCTGGCGGCGGTGGAAGTCGTCTGCCGAAAGTGCCGGCAGGGCGGGATCGCCGCCGACTTCGTTGAGCGCGATCAGCCGATGATAGCGGTAGAAGGCGGTGTCCTCCAGCGCCTTGGCGGTGACCGGGCCGGTGAACTGCTGCAGCTTGAGCGCAAAATTGCGCACGCGCGGCGCGCTGTAGCTCGGGTTATGGGCAAGATCGAGGGTGATGGCGTCACGCAGGAAATCAAAAATATCCGGGTCCGGGCCTTCCCAAGCCGCGCGGGCGCGGGCCACGGCGTCCTCGATCAGCTTGCGGTCTTCCGCGGAGGCGCCCGCCGCGGTGACGTAGGTGCGGTAGACCGGGAAGGCGAGCACGTAGGCCAGCAAGGCCGCGCGCAGGCGGTCGATGGTGAAGTCGCGGGTCGAGAAATGACCGGCGGCGATGCGCGCCAGCTGCTGGCACAGCACGGTGAATTCAGCCGCCAGCATAGTGTTGATGACGGTTCGCTTGGCCGCTTCCACCATGGCCTCGAAGGTGGCGTGCTCGCCGGTGAAGTCGCGCCAGGTGCGCTCGAGCGGGTCGAGCCCCTTGCCGTCGACCAGGACGCGCGAGATGACGTTGAGCCATTCGTAGCCGGTGGTGCCGGCGACGCCGGGAAAGTGCGGCAACGGCTCGTCGTCGCCGAGGATCTTCTCGATCACCACGTAGAACGGCCCGCGCAGGCGCGCCTCCCGTCTGGCTTTCTGGACCAGGCGGTCCAGGCGCCGGGCGTATTGGACGGGATCGCGCAGGCCGTCGATGTGGTCGAGGCGCAGGCCCTGCAGCGCGTTTTCGCCGATCAGCCGCGCCACCAAGGTGTGGATGGCGCGGAAGGTCGCCGGGTTTTCCACCCGCAGGCCGGCGAGATCGTTGATGTCGAAGAAGCGCCGGTAGTTCACCGCCGAGAAGGCGACGCGCCAGTAGGCGAGGCGGTAATGCTGGCGCTCCAGCAGGCGATGCAGCGCGGCGGCGCCGGCTTCGTTGTCGCTCGAGTAGGCGGAAAGCCCGCGCGCGATCACCTGTGCCGCGCCGTCGATGTCGTGCAGGCGCTGCTTGAGCGCCGGCGCCTCGCGGTAGGAGGGCGCGCCTTGCGTGCGATAGTCGTCGGCGAGCGCGAGCAGCGCGCGGCCGGCCGGCCCGTCGGCCGCGTCCGCCGCCGCCACGATGGTGCGCAACATTTCGGCGTAGCGCTGTGGGTTGATCGGCAGTTTGTGGTCGAAGTACCAGGCGGCGAAGCTGCCGGTGTCGGCGTCGTATTTGAGCTCGATCTCGGCTGCCTGCAGCGCGTCGCCGTAGGGGCGGCCGAGGATCGGCAGCAGCACGCCGGGATGGCGCCGGTGCGGCAGCGCGTCCCAGTCGATGTCGAAGGAGGTCGCGTAGGGCGAGCGCTGGCCCCATTCCAGCACGTCGAGCCACCAGGCGTTGTCGGCGTGCGCGACGCCCATGTGGTTGGGCACGAAATCGAGAATCAGCCCGAGATCGCTCTCTTTCAGCGCTTGATGGAGGCGCGCGAAGGCGTCCTCGCCGCCGAGCTCGGGGTTGAGCCGGTCGTGGTCGACGATATCGTAGCCGTGGGTGCTGCCCGGCCGCGCCTTCAGGAACGGCGAGGCGTAGAGGTGCGTGATGCCGAGTTGCTTCAGGTACGGCGCGAGCGCGGCGGCCTGGTCGAAGCCGAAGTCCTTGTTGAGCTGCAGCCGGTAGGTCGCGCGCGGCACCGCGGGTGGCATTACGAGGCTCCGCTAATTTCCTGTCATTCCGGGGTGCGGCCGAAAGGCCGCGAACCCGGAATCCATAATCCCGGCGCTGCGGAGTATGGATTCCGGGTCCGCCGCTGCGCGGCGTCCCGGAATGACGATGAGAGGGCGATCACGGCGAGCAACATTCTCTCCGTTCGTCCCCGCTTGCGCGGGAATGAGCGGAGTGTGTTGAAGCGTGGGCGGAGCATGCTAGGCGCTGCCAATTGCTACGTACACCTTCCACGGCGGCAATTCCGGTGGCGGCGTGTCGCTCCAGACGGGCTTGCCCCAGCCGAGCGCATCCGGCCGCGGCCGCGCGGTATCGGAGAGATTGGCGAGCAGCATCAGCGCCTTGCTGCCGCCCTGCCAGCGCGCCGTGAGCAAGCCCGCGCGCAAGCGCGCTTCTCCTTCGCCTATCATCGCCGGCAATAGCGGTTCGATATGGTCGCGGCGGACTTTGAGCAAAGCGCGCACAAGCGCCAGCCGTTCCTTGTGTGGCGATCGCGCCGCCGCATCCCAGTCGAGCACGGCGCTGTTCTTGGTCGCCGCCGCCAGGGGATCGGGAATGCCATCGCCGGCGCTCGCGTGCCAGTCGGCGAATTCGGCCTTGCGGCCCTGGCGCACCGCTTCACCCAGCTCGCCGTGAAAGTCGCAGAAGAACGGGAAACGTTCGCTCGCGCCCCATTCGTCGCCCATGAACATCAGCGGCGGGGAAGGCTGCAGCAGCAGCACCGCCAGCGCGGCTTCGAGCGGCTCGGGCTTGACCAGCCTCGCCAGCCGCTCGCCGAAAGGCCGGTTGCCGATCTGGTCATGGTTCTGGATGAAATTGACGAAATCGGCGCGCGGCAGATATCCGCAGGCCACGCCGCGGGAATTGCCGCCGCGGTGCGCGGACGGCTCGCCCTGGTAGGAGAACCCCTCGGCCAGCGTGCGCTCGACATGGGCGGCGGCGTCCTGGTAGTCGCGGTAATAGCCGCCGTTCTCGCCGGTCAGCAGCACGTGCCAGGCGTGATGGTAGTCGTCGTTCCACTGCGCGCGGTAGAAGCCGTCCGACACTTTCGCCGCCGGCGCCAGGAACGGCGCGGCGTTGTCGTCGTTCTCCAGCACCAGATGGATGTGCCGTCCGGTTTCGGCGGCGAGATCGTTCACGGCTTGCGCAAGCGCGGTGAGGATGTGCGGCTCGCCCGGATCGACGATGGCGTGCACGGCATCGAGCCGGAGGCCGTCGAAGCGGTAGTCCCGCAGCCAGTGCAGCGCGTTCTCGATCACGTAGGCCCGCACTTCGGGCACGCGATAGTCGATGGCGACGCCCCAGGGCGTGTGCGCCTTGGCGAAGAACTGCGGCGAGAGGCGATAGAGATAATTCCCCTCCGGCCCGAAATGGTTATAGACCACGTCCAGGAACACCATGATCCCGCGCGCATGGGCGGCATCGATCAGCGCCTTGAGATCTTCCGGCGTGCCGTAGGCGCTGTCGGGCGCGAACGGCAGCACGCCGTCATAGCCCCAGTTCCAGCGCCCGGGAAAATCGGCGAGCGGCATCAATTCCAGCGCGGTGATGCCGGTCTCCGCCAGATGGTCGAGCTTCTCCATCATGGCGCGGTAGGTACCTTCCGCCGTAAAGGTGCCGACATGGGTTTCCAGGAACACCGCGCGCTCCCACGGCAGGCCTTTCCAGTCGGTGCACTGCCAACGGTGCAGGCTGTGGTCGATCACCTCGCTCGAGCCGGCGATGTCGTCCGGCTGGAAGCGCGAAATCGGATCGGGGATGTCGAGCTCGCCGTCGATGCGGAAGCGATAGCGCGTGCCGGCGTGGGCGTCGGCGACGTGCGCCTCGAACCAGTCGCCGGTGCGCGTCATGATCTGGTTCAGGGGCATCGCTCCGTCTAGCAGCACCGCGGCGTCGCGCGCGGCCGGCGCCCACAGGCGAAAGGTGACGCCGGCGTCGGAGATGAGCGGGCCGAAACGGTACTGTTGCGTCATGCGCGCCTCGTCATCGTCGCCTCATTATGGCTGCCCCGCGAAGGCCAGCACCGAGCGCGCGCCTGAATCCCACGTGCTGCCGGGTGCCTGCGTATTCGACGTCGGCTTGCCGTTGTCGGTGTCGATCAGGCAGAGCCAGTGCGCCACCCCCGGCCATTGCGGGAAGGTGACCGTCACCGTCTCCTCGGCGCCGTTGAGGACGATGAAGAGCGGCCCGCCGTTCGCCTCCGCCGCCGCGAGGACGTAGGAGAGGAACCGCCCGTCGGGATAGTTCCAGTCGTCTTCCTGCATCTCGGTGCCGGCCGGGGTGAGCCATTTCACGTCGTATGTGCCGTCGGCGCGATGGCCCTCCATCCATTTTCCCGGCTTGAGCTGGGGGAAGCGCTGGCGCAGCCGCGCCATCTCGCCGATGAAACCGGTGAGGTCGTCGTCCGTGTCCTGCCGCGACCAGTCGACCCAGCCGGTCGCATTGTCCTGGCAGTAGGTGTTGTTGTTGCCGTCCTGGCTGTTCGCCGCCTCGTCGCCCGCCAGGAGCAGCGGCACGCCCTGCGCCAGGAACAAGGTGGCGATCTGGTTTTTCCGTAGCCGCCGGCGCAGCGCGACCACCTCGGCGTCGTCGCTCGGGCCTTCGACGCCGCAATCGGTGCTCTGGTTGTCGTCGGCGCCGTCGCGGTTGTCCTCGCCGTTGGCCTCGTTGTGTTTGTGGTTGTAGCTCGCCCAGTCGGCGAGCGTGAAGCCGTCGTGCACGGTGACGTGGTTGACGCTGGCGCGCGGGCTCCGGCCGCTGTGGTGGAACTGCGACGACGAGCCGGTCATGCAGTGGGCGAGATCGCCAATCAGGTTGCCGTCGCCGCGCCAGAAGCGGCGGGTCGTGTGGCGGTAGAAATCGTTCCATTCCGACCAGCCGGGCGGAAAGCCGCCGACCTGGTAGCCGCCGGGGCCGACGTCCCACGGTTCGGCGATCAGCTTGACGTGGCTGAGCACCGGGTCCTGGCGGATGGCGGCGAAGAACGGCGCGTTGGAATCGAAGGCCGGCTCGCGCCCGAGCGTGGTGGCGAGATCGAAGCGGAAGCCGTCGACGTGGAAGGCCTCGACCCACATCCTGAGCGAATCCATCACCATCTGCAGCACGCGCGGGTGCGCCAGCTTGACCGCGTTGCCGGTGCCGGTGAAGTTCTCATAGTAGCGCGGGTTGTCCTCGTTAAGCCAATAGTAGGAGGCGTTGTCGATGCCGCGGTAGCACAAAGTCGGCCCGAGCTCGCTGCCCTCGGCGGTGTGGTTGTAGACGACGTCGAGGATGACCTCGAAGCCGGCGTCGTGCAGCACTCCGACCATGGCGCGGAAATCGTTGATGACGTTGCCGCTGCTGCCGTAGCGCGCTTCGGGCGTGAAGAAGCCGAGCGTGTTGTAGCCCCAGTAGTTGCGTAAATTCCGCTCGGTCAGCGCGCGGTCGTCGAGGAACGCATGCACCGGCAGCAGCTCGATCGAGGTGACGCCGAGCCTGCGCAGGTGCGCGATCATGCCTGGCTCGGCGAGGCCACGGTAGCTGCCGCGCATGTCGCGCGGCACGTCCTCGCGCTGCTGCGTCAGGCCCTTGACATGGGCCTCATAGAACACCGTGTCCTCCCAGGCGATCGCGCGGCCGCCGCTCGGGGGTCCAGGTGTGCGCGACGTCGACCACCACGGATTTGACCATGCTGCGGGCGTTGTCGCGCCGGTCGAAGGACAGGTCGGCGAGCCGGTGCCCGGTGCGGTAGCCGAAATGGGCGTCGGTCCAGGTGAACTGGCCGGCGAGCTGGCGGCTGTAGGGGTCGATCAGCAGCTTGTTGGGGTTGAAGCGGTGGCCGGCGGCCGGCTCGTAGGGCCCGTGCACGCGATAGCCGTAGAGCTGCCCCGGCGTCACGTTGGTGAGATAGACGTGCCAGACGTTGTCGGTGCGCTCCGGCAGCGCGATGCGGGCTGTCTCGCGTTTGCCGGCGCGATCGAACAGGCACAGCTCCACGCGCGTCGCGTTGGCGGAGAACAGCGCGAAGTTGGTGCCGCGTCCGTCCCACGTCGCGCCCAGCGGATAGGGCGCGCCCGCGCCCATGTGCCCGCTAGAGCGCGGGAACGAAAAAGACTGCAGCAAGGGGCGGGATGACAAGATGAAGCTCCGGAGTGTCGCGCGTTGCGACGGCGGAAACGGCGCCGCCGTTGCCGGCGTTGCCGCCGCCGTAGATCGCCGCGTCTGAATTCAACACCTCCCGCCACGTGCCTGCAAAGGGCACGCGCACGCGGTAGTCGTGCAATACCTCCGGCGTGAAGTTGATCACCACCACGCAGCGGTCGGTCGGGTCCTTGCCCTTGCGCAGCCAGGCGAACACGCTGTGTGCGGAATCGTCGGCGACCAGCCATTCGAAGCCGTCCGCCTCGCAGTCGAGGGCGTGCAGTGCCGGTGTGTCGCGATAGAGACGATTGAGGTCGCGCACCAGCCGCTGGATGCCGGCATGGCTCTCCTGCCCGGTCAGGTGCCAGGGCAGGCCGATATCGTGGTTCCACTCGTTGTCCTGGCCGAATTCGGCGCCCATGAACATCAGCTTTTTGCCGGGGTGGCCGAACATGAAGCCGTAATAGGCGCGCAGGTTGGCGAAGCGTTGCCAATCGTCGCCCGGCATGCGGCCGAGGATCGAGCGCTTGCCGTGCACCACCTCATCGTGCGAGAGCGGCAGGATGAAGTTTTCCGAAAAGGCGTAGTGCAGCCCGAACAGGATCTTGCCGTGGTGATAGCGGCGGTAGATCGGATCCTTGGACATGTAGTCCAGGGTGTCGTTCATCCAGCCCATGTTCCACTTGTAGCCGAAGCCGAGCCCGCCCCAGTCCACCGGCCGCGACACCATCGGCCATGCGGTGGATTCCTCCGCCGCGGTGGTGGCCTGCGGATAGTCCTTGAACACCTCGGTGTTGGTGCGGCGCAAGAAGGCGATGGCGTCGATGTTCTCGCGCCCGCCGTATTTGTTCGGCACCCAGGCGTCCGCCGGGCGGCTGTAGTCGAGATAGAGCATGGAGGCGACCGCGTCGACGCGCAGGCCGTCGACGCCGTAGCGGTCCAGCCAGAACAGCGCGTTGGACAGAAGGAAGTTGGTCACTTCCATGCGGCCGTAATTGTAGATCAGCGTGCCCCAGTCGAGGTGGCGGCCCTGGCGCGGGTCGTCGTGCTCGTAGAGGCCGGTGCCGTCGAACTTGGCGAGCCCGTGCGGGTCGTCGGGGAAATGCCCGGGCACCCAGTCGAGCAGCACGCCGAGGCCCGCCTTGTGCAAGGCGTCGACGAGATAAGCGAAATCCTCCGGGGTGCCGAAACGGCTCGTCGGCGCGAACAGGCCGGTCGGCTGATAGCCCCAGGAGCCGTCGAACGGATGCTCGGCGATCGGCAGCAGCTCGACGTGGGTGAAGCCCATGTCGGCGGCGTAAGCGGGCAACTGCTCGGCGATCTCGCGGTAGCTCAGCCAGTATTCGCCGTGCTCGCCCTTCTTGCGCCAGGAGCCGAGATGCACCTCGTAGATCGACATCGGCTGATCGATCGCGTTGACGGTCGCGCGCGCCGGCGCCGGGTGCGGCACCTTGGCGGCATCGACCACCACCGAGGCGGTGGCCGGCCGCATCTCGCTGGCGAACGCGAAGGGATCGGACTTCAGCGGCAGCAGCACGCCGTCGCGGCCGACGATCTCGTATTTGTATTTGTCGTGCGCCTTGGCGCCCGGCACGAAGATCTCCCAGTAGCCGCTGCCGCGCACGCGCATGGCGTGGCGCCGACCGTCCCAGACATTGAAGTCGCCGACCACGCTCACGCGCGTGGCGTTCGGCGCCCACACCGCGAAGGCGACGCCCGCGACGCCTTCCATCTCCATCGGATGGGCGCCGAGCTTGTCGTACATCCTCAGGTGATTGCCCTCGCCCAGCAGATAGAGGTCGTAGTCCGACAGCACCGGCGGAAACCGGTAGGCGTCTTCCAGCTCCACCTCGTTGTCGCCGAAGCGCGCGCGCAGCCGGTAATGCCGCGTCCCGTCGAGCGGGCCGGCGAACAGCCCGGCGGCGTCGAGGCGCGCCAGTTCGTGCTCGCCACCTTCGTCGACCGCGACCACGCGGTCGGCATCGGGCAGGAAAACGCGCACCACGGCGCGGTCGCCTTCGGTGTGGGGCCCGAGATAGCTGAACGGATCGGCGTGATGGCCGGCGATGATCTCGCGGGCGGCGGGAGCAAGTTCGTTCAGTATCGCTCATGGGCCTATCACCTCGCGTTGTTCGAGGATGCGCAGCGTCGCTTCCAAGGGGATGTGCGACCAGGTGGGCCGGTTGGTCAGTTCGTATTCGATCTCGTAGAGCGCCTTTTCGAGCAGGAACAGGTCGAGCAGCGCGTGCGTCTCGGCGTCGTCCGCCGGCCACAGCCGCGAATCGCCGTCCAGCGTTTCGCGATAGCTCTCCCAATAGACGTCGCGCATGTCGCGGGCCCAGTCGCGGATGCGCGGGTCGAGATTGGCGCGTTCGTCCGCCGAGAGGTCGGGCGAGCGATCGATGGCCGCGCTCGCCGCGTAATCGATGGAGCGCAGGAAGCCGGCGACGTCGCGCGCCGGCGGCGCCTTTCTGCGGCGCTCTTCGAGGCTGCGGCGCGGCTCGCCCTCGAAGTCGAGGATGTAGGCGTCGTCCTTGGCGATCAGCACCTGGCCGAGATGGAAGTCGCCGTGATGGCGGATCTTGAGGCCGCCGTACGCCGCATGCCGGCCGCTTTCGATATAGGCCAGCACTGCCTCGCGGTTGTCGAGCAGGCGTTGGGCGAGCTGCGCGGTGTGCGGCGTGAGGTCGTGGCGCAGGCGCTCGAGCAGGCCGAAAGCGTTCTGCGTGCGGGTGGCCAGATTGTGGGTCCAGTGCGCCACGTCGTCGGCGGAAATCGGTTCCGGCCGGAAGGCGGGGTCCTCGTCACTGCAGGCGAAGGCGAGATGCATCTCGGCGGTGCGCCGGCCGACCTGCCGCATGCGCTGCAGCATGGTGGCGTGCTCCACGCTTTCCATCTGCGTTTCCGCCGCCAGCACCCGATGTTCGTCGATCAGCCGGTCAAGCGCGGCGGCGGTCACGCTCCAGGCGTCGCCCTGGTTCTCGATGAAGGCATGCACGACGGCCAGCGCGCTGCGGTTCTCGCCCTCCGTCAGCTCGACCGAGCCCAGGAGCTGTGGCGCGTTCTTGAAATGCGCGACATCGGCCAGGAAGCGGCCGACCTCGACCTCCGGATGAACGCCGGCGGTGATGCGGCGCAGGATCTTGACGACGTATTTGTTGTCCACGATCACGCTCGAGTTCGACTGCTCGCGTGCGATCGGATGGACGTTCTCGATTGCCGGCAGCGGCGCGGCGGTGAACGGCGTGGTGGGGCGGAACTCGATCGTGCCGCCGTTCTCGGTCACGGTTTCGCCGCCGTGGATCTTCGTCAGCACGGCGGTGATGAAATCGCGCTCGGCGGTGGCGTCGAGCAGCACGCCCTCGCGGGGCCCCCGCCGCACGGCGGCGACAACGCTCGCCGGCTCCCGGTCGATGTCGGTATAGCGCGTCCAGCGGATGACGAGCGGCAGGAAATAGCGGCTGGCGCCGCCGTTGATGTCGACGATGGCCGCAAGGAAATGGTTGTGATCGTGCTCGATCGGGATGGTGACCGAGCAGGTGGCCGAAATCGAGTGGGCGGCCTTGTCGGCGAACCAGCGCCGCTCCGGCAGGAAGCCCGGCAGCACGTCGTGATCGAGCGTGCGCCGGGTGAAGCCGGCGGTCAGCGAGTCCCAACCGGGGCCGAGCACCAGCGTAGTGATTTCGCGCGGCAGCACCTTTTCGGGCATGGGCTCCTCTTCGCGGTTGAGCGAGAACCAGAAGAAGCCGTAGGGCGGCAGCGTCACCAGGTAGGGCAGTTCGCCGATGCGGGGAAAGCGCGTGCGGCCCAGCATCTCCTGTGGGATGCGGCCTTCCCAATCCCTGAGGTCGAGCTCGACCGCCTGCGCCGAGCGCGAGATGTTGGCGACGCAGAGGATCGCCTCGTCGCCGAGCTGGCGCACATAGGCGAGCACCGAGCGGTTGTGGCGGCCGGATGAAGGTGAGCGTGCCGCGCCCGAACACCTTGGTCGACTTGCGCACGGCGATCAGCCGCTTCATCCAGCTCAGCAGCGAGGACAGCGAGCGGGTCTGCGCCTCCACGTTGAGGGCGGAATAGCCATAGACCGGGTCCATGATGCAGGGCAGATAGAGCTGCGCCGGGTCGGCGCGCGAGAAGCCGCCGTTGCGGTCCGGCGTCCACTGCATGGGCGTGCGCACGCCGTTGCGGTCGCCGAGATAGATGTTGTCGCCCATGCCGATCTCGTCGCCGTAATAGATGATCGGCGTGCCCGGCATCGACATCAGGATCGAGTTCATCAGTTCGATCTTGCGCCGGTCGTTGTCCATCAGTGACGCCAGCCGCCGGCGGATGCCGAGATTGATGCGCGCGCGCGGGTCGGCGGCGTAGGTCGACCACAGGTAGTCGCGCTCGGCGTCGGTCACCATTTCCAGCGTCAATTCGTCGTGGTTGCGCAGGAACATGGCCCACTGGCAGTTGTCGGGGATTTCCGGCGTCTGGCGCATGATGTCGGTGATGGGGAAGCGGTCTTCCTGGGCGATCGCCATGTAGATGCGCGGCATCAGCGGAAAGTGGTAGGCCATGTGGCATTCGTCGCCGTCGCCGAAATAGGCCTGCACGTCCTCCGGCCACTGGTTGGCTTCGGCCAAGAGCACCTTGCCGGGCGCGTAGGCGTCGAGCTCGGCGCGCAGGCGCCGCAGCACCGCATGGGTTTCCGGCAGATTCTCGTTGTTGGTGCCCTCGCGCTCGCACAGGTACGGCACGGCGTCGAGCCGGAATCCGTCAACGCCGGCATCGAGCCAGCGCTTCATCACCTGCAGCACCGCGCTGACCACGCGCGGGTTGTCGAAGTTCAGGTCCGGCTGGTGCGAGAAAAAGCGGTGCCAGTAATAGGCGCCAGCCTCGTCGTCCCAGGTCCAGTTCGACTTCTCCGTGTCGGTGAAGATGATACGGGTGCCGGAGTACTTCTCGTCGTTGTCGCTCCAGACGTACCAGTTGCGCGCGCTCGTTCCGGGGCCGCTGCGCTTGGCGCGCTTGAACCAGGGATGCTGGTCGGAGGTGTGGTTGATCACGAGCTCGGTGATGACACGCAGGCCCCGCCGCTTGGCTTCGTGCATGAAGCGGCGGAAGTCGCGCATGTTGCCGAACTGCGGGTTGATATCGCCGTAGTCGGAAATGTCATAGCCGTCGTCGCGCCCGGGGCTGGGATAGAAGGGCAGCAGCCACAGGGTGGTGACGCCGAGGTCGCGCAGATAGTCGAGCCGCTCGGTCAGGCCGGCGAAGTCGCCGACGCCGTCATGGTTCGAGTCCTGGAACGCCTTGACGTGCAACTGGTAGACGATGGCGTCCTTGAACCAGAGGCCATCGGTCTCGGCGGTCTTGTCTTCGGCCTCGAGCGTGGGCCTGACGTTCATGCGTCACCCTTTTGTGTGTTCTTCAAGCGTGGCACCGGAACAGCAGCGCCGGGTCGTCCTGCGGATCGATGCGCAGCCGCACGCCGCTCCATTCGAGCAGATGGCGCTCGCCGGTCTTCAGGTTCTCGATTTCGCGCACCGGCTTCCGGTCGCCCTCGGGGCCGATGACGACGTCGCCGAAGTGGAACCAGAACTCGCGCGGCGTATCGATGAGCGCGATCGCCACCGCCACCGCGTTGTCGTGCGCGACCGATTCCTTGACGAAGCCGATGACGTGGTCGTCGTCGATCGTGAGGAAGCGCAGGTTGGCGGTCTGCAGGAATCCCGGGTTCTCGCGCCGCGCGACGTTCAGCCCGCGCAGATAGCCCTTGATGTTGCCGGGCTTGTTCCAGTCACGCGTCTTCAGCTCGTATTTCTCGGAGTTGATGAACTCCTCCCGCCCCGGGATCGGCTCGTGCTCTATCAGCTCGTAGCCATTGTAAATGCCGTAGTTCGACGACAGTGTGGCGGCCAGCGCCGCGCGCGCCTTGAACAGCCAGGGCTCGCCGCTCTGCAGCTGCACCGGATTGATGTCGGGCGTGGTGACGAAGAAGTTGGGCCGGTAATAGTCGCGCTCCGGGTGTCCGGCAAGCTCGCTCAAATATTCCTGCAACTCGCCCTTCTCGGTGCGCCAGGTGAAATAGGTGTAGGACTGGGTGAAGCCGAGCTTGGCCAGCCCCTTCATCACCTTCGGGCGGGTGAAGGCTTCGGCGAGAAAGATGACGTCCGGATGCCGCGCCTGCACGTCGTGGATCAGCCATTCCCAGAACGGCAGCGGCTTGGTGTGCGGGTTGTCGATGCGGAAGATCTTCACGCCGTGGCCGACCCAGAACAGGATCACGTCGCGCAGGGCTTCCCACAGCGCGATGCGGTCGGCGCAGGTGAAGTCCGGGTTGACGATGTCCTCGTATTTCTTCGGCGGGTTCTCGGCGTACTTGAGGGAGCCGTCCGGCCGGTGACTGAACCACTCCGGGTGCTCCTTCAGCCACGGATGGTCGGGCGAGCACTGCACCGCGACGTCGAGCGCCACCTCCATGTTGTGCCGGTGGCAGGCCTCGATCAGCCGGTGGAAGTCGTCGAAGGTGCCGAGTTCGGGATGGATGGCGTCGTGGCCGCCGTCCTCGTTGCCGATGGCGTAGAAGCTGCCGGGATCGCCGGGCTGCGCCTGCAGCGAGTTGTTCTTGCCCTTGCGGTTGGTGTGGCCGATCGGGTGGATGGGCGTGAAATAGAGCACGTCGAAGCCGAGGTCGGCGATTTCCGGCAGGCGCGCGATGCAATCGTCGAAGGTGCCGTGCCGGCCGGGCACCTTGCTTTGGCTGCGCGGCACCATCTCGTACCAGGCGCCCGCGCGTGCGCGTTCGCGCTCGGCGACCAGCGGCACCACATGACTGCGGGTGAGGTCCGGGCGGTTCTCGGTCTTCGCGAGCGCGGCCGCAACGTCGTCGCCCAGCAGCACCGCCGAGTCCTTGGCCGTCGTGAACTTGCGGGTCGCCGCTTCGACCACTCGGCGCGCCTCGCGCGCGTGCGGCATCAACTCGGTGATGAGATTGAGGCCTTCCTGCGCCTCCAGGCCGACGTCCTGGCCCGCTTCCTGCTTGAGGAGGAATTCCTTGCGCCAGGTGGCGTATTGATCGGTCCAGGCCTCGATGGCGAACAGGTACCAGCCCGGTTCCGGCGGTGTGAAGCGGCCCTGCCAGCGGTCGTTGGCGTGCAGGCGCATCGGCTCGCGGCGCCAGTCGCCGTCGGCTTCCGGGCGCCACAGCAGGGCGGCGGCCAGCACGTCGTGGCCCTCGCGGAAAATGTCGGCCCACACTTCGACAGATTTCGCCCGCAATGCGTTTGACCGGATAGCGGCCGCCTTCAACGCAGGGGTACACGTCTTCGATGCGGAAACGCGGACCGGTCGGATCGGCTGGAGACAGGTCCCAGGTGTCAGGGGAGGGACGGGTGTCATTGGAGGGATACGCCTTCATGCGTAAACCAGTACGCCTTCCGCTGGGTTGCTGCATGCGGTGTCCTGTCTTGGGAGCGGGACCCCCAAAAGGAACCACAGATGGACTATGAGAAGAACCATAAAAAATGACCAAAGTTCCCTACTGTTTACCGCGGATCTGGGTGCCTAAACCATTGGCAGCGTTCAAAAAGTATCAATAATGAATGACTTGACGGCGACAGCCCGCGCCTGGGGCGTGGAAACCGACTATTTCGACGTTTTCGGCAAGCGCTATGCGGCCAGCGAGGTGACGCTTCGACGCCTGATCGAGGCCGTTTCGGCCGGCCGCGCCGGCCCCGCGGCGTTTGATCCGGACGGGGAACCTGCGATGCGCTGCTGGCAGGGCGACGGCCGGCGGCTGTGGCTGCTGGCGGTACAGCTTTACGCCCTGCGCTCGCGCCGCAACTGGGGCATCGGCGATTTCACCGATCTGGGACATCTCGTCGCGCGCGCGGCCGCGCGCGGCGCCGCCGGCGTCGGCCTCAATCCGTTGCACGCGCTGTTTCCGGACGACGCCGAGCGCGCCAGCCCCTACGCGCCCAACAGCCGGCTTTTCATCAACCCGCTCTATATCGACGTGGAGGCGATTCCCGAATTTCCCGGGCTCATGGCGAGCGGGCTCGACGACGAGGTGGTCGCTTTGCGCGAGACCGAGCTCGTCGCCTATGGGCGGGTGACCGCCGCCAAGATGCGTGGCCTGTGGCTTGCCTATGAAACCTTTCGGACCGCCGCCAGCCCTCAACGACGGGCCGATTTCGAAGCCTTTCGCGCCGAGCAGGGCGACGCGCTGCTGCGCTTTGCCTGCTTCGAGGTGCTGCGCCGCCGGCACGCGCCGGCGCCCTGGACCGAATGGCCGCATCCGTGGCGAAGCCCGGAGATCGCCGACCTGCACGACTTCCGCTTCCGCCATCATGACGAGGTGGCGTTCCAGGAGTTCGTACAGTGGATCGCCGACCGCCAGCTCGCCGCCTGCGAGCACGCGGCGCACCGGCATGGCATGCCGGTCGGGCTCTATGTCGACGTCGCCGTCGGCATCGACCGCCACGGGGCGGATGCCTGGACCAATCACGGCGCGGTGCTCAACGGCGTATCGATGGGCGCGCCGCCCGACGCGTTCAACCCGGGCGGCCAGGATTGGGGGCTGGCGCCGCTCAACCCGCACGCCGTGCCCGAAAACGACTTCATGACCGTGCGTCAGTTGTTGCGCGCCGCCATGCGTCACGCCGGCGCCATCCGCCTCGACCACGTGCTCGGCCTGCAGCGCGTGTTCATGATCCCGCTCGGGGCGCCGGCGTCCGAAGGCGCCTATGTGCGCTTTCCCTTCCATCAGTTGTTGAGCGTCATCGCCGAGGAAAGCGTGCGCCGCGAATGCATCGTCATCGGCGAGGACCTCGGCACCGTCTCGGCGGACTTCCGCGAGAACGTCGCGCGCTGGGGCCTGTGGAGCTATCGCGTGATGCTGTTCGAGCGCGAGGGCGACGGCCGCTTCAAGCCGCCGGAGGCCTATCCGGCGGCGGCGCTCGCCACCTTCAACACCCACGACATGGCGAGCTTCCGCGGCTGGTCCGAAGGCCACGACATGCGGGTCAAGCGCGCCATCGGCTTCGATCCCGGCGAGGACGACGGCGCGCGCGAATGGGGCCGGCAGAAGCTGGGCGAAACCTTAAGCGAACGCGTGCCCGATCAGGCGCCCGACGACATCGTCGCGGTGGCGGCCTTCCTGGCGGCGACGCCCTCGCACCTGGTGGCGATTTCGCTCGACGATATCCTGGGCGAGCGCGAGCAGGTGAACATCCCCGGCACTACCGACCAGCATCCGAACTGGCGCCGTAAACAGGCGGTGCCAATCGAAGAGCTGGAAGGCCACGACACCCTGCGCCGTGTCGGCGCGGCGTTCGCGGGCGCGGGGCGGGGGATTTGAGGCGCCGCGCCCGGGACACGAGGCTTCAGGAAACCGGCACGCCCCACACATCCTCCGCGTACTCACGGATGGCGCGGTCGGCGCAAAACCAGCTCATGCGTGCGGTGTTGAGGACCGCGGTGCGCCACCAGTCGGCGGGCGAGCGCCAGAGCGAATCGAGGTCGCGCTGCGCCTTCCAATAGGCTTCGAAATCGGCCGCCACCATGAAGCGGTCGTAGTCGCTGACCGCCTGCACGATGGGCGCAAACCGATGCGGATCGTCGGGCGAGAACTCGCCGGCCGCGAGGCTGTGCAGAACGGCCGCCAGCCGCGGCGAGGCCTTCACCGCTTCGGCGCCCGCAAAATGCACGTTCTGACGCTCCGCGACTTCCGGTGCGGTGAGGCCGAAGATCGCCATGTTCTCCACGCCCACGTGCTCGCGCATCTCGATATTGGCGCCGTCGAGGGTGCCTATAGTGATGGCGCCGTTGAGCGCGAGTTTCATGTTGCCGGTGCCGGAGGCTTCCATGCCCGCGGTGGAAATCTGCTCGGAGACGTCGGCGGCCGGGATAATCTGTTCGGCGAGGCTCACATTGTAATTGGGCGCGAACACCACCTTCAGCCGGTCGCCAACGGCGGGGTCGGCGTTGATCTTGGCGCCGACGTCGTTGATGAGCTTGATGATCAGCTTTGCGCGCTGGTAGCTCGCCGCCGCCTTGCCGGCGAATATCTTCACCCGCGGCACCCAATCGCCGTCGGGCCGCGCGTGGATCTCCTGGTAGAGCGCGATGGTCTCCAGGATATTGAGCAGCTGCCGCTTGTACTCGTGGATGCGCTTGACGTGCACGTCGAACAGCGCTTGCAGCGGCATGCGCACGCCTGTGCGCCGGTGCAGGGTGTCGGCGAGCCGCCATTTGTTGCGTGCGCGCGTGTTCTGGTAGCGGGCGACGAAATCGGGATCGCTGGCGAGCGGTTCGAGTTCCTTCAGGCAATCCGGATCGTCCAGCACGCGTTCGCCCAGCGTCTGCACCAAGAGCTCGGTGAGCGGCTCGTTGGCGTCGTAGAGCCAGCGGCGGAAGGTGATGCCGTTGGTCTTGTTGACGATGCGGGTGTCCGTGGTGCGCGCGATGTCGTGGAACACGGTCTTGCGCAGGAGATCGGTGTGCAGCGCCGAGACGCCGTTGACGCAATGCGCGCCGACGAAGGCGAGGTTGGCCATGCGGATCAGCTTGCCGCCGTTTTCGTGCACCAGCGACACGCGCGACAGAAATTCCGGATCGGTGAACCCGGCCTTTTCGGTGTCCTGCAGGTGATGCCAGTTGACCAGATAGATGATCTGCAGATGACGCGGCAGCAGGCGGCCGAACAGGTCGACCGGCCAGGTTTCCAGCGCCTCCGGCAGCAGCGTGTGGTTGGTGTAGGAGAGCGTCGCGCGCGTGATTTCCCAGGCCTTCTCCCAGACGATGTTGTGCTCGTCGACCAGGAGACGCATCAATTCGGCGACCGCGATCGCCGGGTGGGTGTCGTTGAGCTGCACCGCGGCATAGTCGGCAAGCGTGTCGAGGGTGCCGTGGTCATGCAGATGGCGGCGCAGCATGTCCTGCAGCGACGCGGAGGTGAAGAAGTATTCCTGCCTGAGCCTCAGTTCCTGTCCGGCCTCGGTGGCGTCGTTGGGATAGAGCACGCGCGAGATCGCTTCCGCGCGGGCGCGGGCGGCGGTGGCGCCGACCACGTCGCCCTGATCGAGCGCCGAGAGCTGAATGGGCGACGGCGCGCGCGCCGACCACAGCCGCAGCGAATTCGCGTGGCGTCCGCGCCAGCCGCCAATCAGCGTATCGTATGGCACCGCCAGCACGGTCTCATTGGCGTGCCAAGTGGCGCGCGCGGTCGAGTGATCGCCGCCGAGATATTCGACCATGCCGCCGAACTTGACGGTGAGGGCCCGGTCGGGATGACCGAACTCCCACGGATTGCCGCGCGCCAGCCAGTCCTCCGGCGCTTCCTGCTGCCAGCCGTTCTTGACGCGCTGCTCGAACAGGCCGTTCTCGTAGCGGATGCCGTAGCCGTAAGCCGGAATCGCGAGCGCCGACATGCTGTCGACGAAGCAGGCCGCGAGTCGCCCGAGTCCGCCATTACCGAGCGCGGCATCGGGTTCCAATTCGCGCAAGCGATCGAAATCGACGCCGAGGCTCGCCAGCGCGTCGCGCGCTGGCTGCGCCAGCCGCAGGTTGGTCAGCGTGTCGAGCAGCAGCCGTCCGATCAGGAACTCGATGGAGAGATAATAGACGCGCTTCTTCTTCTTGAGCTTCGTCTCCTTGCGCGTCGCCATCCAGATATCGACCAGCCGATCGCGCACCGCCAGCGCCGTCGCCTGGTACCATTCGTAGTCGGTTGCGGCATCGGGCTTCTTGCCCAGCACATAGGTGAGCTTGGCGAGAATCGCGGCGCGCAATTCACCGGCGGGGCTGTCGGGATCGGGAATGGCGATGGATTCGATTTGCTGTTTCGGCTGCGACATGTCCGCGATATGCGATTTCCTGGGTCGTTCGGCAAACGTGCGGCAGCGGTCGGAACCGTGGCCGGTGACGTCGAATGCACCGGCGGTTCCTGTTCCGCCCGGCGCGGACTCCAAGAACGCCGTTCGCTTGCCTGCTCGGCTTTCGGTTATGCACGAATCGCGGTGTGAGAACAGGCCGTTTGCTCTGCATTCACGGCAATTCTCGTTGTGCGTAAGCGAAAGGTTTTCCGCGCTGCGGCGCGCGTGTGCCCAATGTCGCCTGTAAGTGCGCGATGCGATACGCGGCGGCGGCATTTCTGCCATGCGTCGCATCCCTGCCGGCTTTTTAGGCAATTTGACGGTATTTCACGGTATGAGTTGACATCCCACAATCTCGCAAAATAGGGTGGAGGCCATTAACGACGCTCATTTCCGGGCTGCTTGCCGGGGCAGCGCGCGGGGCCCCGAAGGGGCCTGGACGACCGGCCGCGCGGGCCGGCCGGCCGGCGTGCTCAATCTTGTCCTTTCAAGGAGACCGAGCCGATGTCGGGCCGCAACGCGCTCAATGGCGCGCAAGTCATTGTCGATTACATCATCAAGGAGAAGGTGCCTTACGCCTTCGGTCTCTGCGGTCACGGCAACATCCAGTTCATCGACGCGCTCTACGAACGCTCCGACGACATCAAGACCATCTCGGTGCACCACGAGACCGTCGCCGGCTTCATGGCCGACGTCTATTACCGCGTCTCCGGCCAGCCGATCGCGACCTTTACGTCCTGCGGCCCGGGCTCGGCCAATATGCCGATCTCGCTCGCCACCGCCTATCTCGACTCGGTGCCTTTCTTGGCGGTGACCGGCAACGTGCCGACCAGCCAATTCAACCGCGGCGCCTTCCAGGAGATGTACCGCCAGTACCAAGCGGACTTTCCGTCCATGGTGAAATCTTCCTGCAAGCGGGTCTATCAGCCGACGCGCGGCGAGATGGTGCCGCTCGCCGTGCGGCAGGCCTGGAAGACCATGACGACCGGCCGGCCCGGGCCGGTGGTGCTCGACGTGCCGTTCGACGTGTTCATGGAAACGGCGGCGGAAGAGTCGCCCAATCCGCAGGAATGGAGCGCCAACATCTCCAGCCGCTGCGGCGCCGATCCGGAAGGCGTGGTGAAGACGGTCGACATGCTGCTGTCGGCGGAGCGCCCCTGCATTTTCGTCGGCCAGGGCGTGCGCTACGGCGGCGCCTCAGAGGAACTGGTGAAGCTCGCCGAGCGCTTGCAGATTCCGGTGGCGGCGTCGATGAGCGGGCTTGGCGCCATCGACACGCAACATCCGCTGGCGGTCGGCATGGTCGCGCGCGGCGGCCACTACCAGGCCAACCACACCACCCGCCAGGCCGACGTGCTGCTGGCGCTCGGCGTGCGTTTCGATGACCGCACCTCGAGTTCGTGGGTCCCGGGTTATTCCTTCACCATTCCGCCGACCAAGCTCATCCATGTCGACATCGATCCGGAGGAGATCGGCCGCAACTATCCGGTGGCGCTCGGGCTGATGGCCGACGTGCGCACCTTCCTGCGCCAGGTGCATGCCGAGCTCGACCGCCGCCCGGACCTCGAGAAGAAACTCGACGCCCGCAAGAAGTGGCTGGGCCAGATCGACGGCTACCGCCAGGAATGGGACAAGCTGGTCGCGCCCGGCTTTACCGACGACACCCAGCCGATCAACCCGCAGCGCGCGGCGGCCGAGATCGATAAGGGCCTGCCGGAGGACGCCATTCTGGTCAGCGACATCGGCGTGCACCACAACTGGCTGCTCGGCTACTGCAAGCCGCGGCGGCCGGATTCGCTGATCGGTTGCATGGGCTTCGGCGCCATGGGCTTCGGCGTCGCCGGGGTGCTGGGCGCCAAGTTCGCGGCGCCGGATCGGCCGTGCGTGTCGGTGTGTGGTGACGGCGCCTTCTTCATGCACGCCAACGTGCTCGGCACCGCGGTCGAATATAACCTGCCGGTCGTCTGGGTGGTGTGGAACAACTACGCCTATGCCTCGATCCGCGGCCTGCAGCGCGGCTATCTCGAGGGCCGCGAACTCGCCACCGACTTCCACGATCCCGTGACCGGTCAGCGCTACAATCCCGACTTCGCGGCCATGGCGCGCTCGGCCGGCGTCGAAGGCGTGCGCGTCGACCGTGCCGCGGATCTGGCCGAAGCCATCCGCAAGGGCATCGCCGCCAACAAGCCTTATCTGATCGACGTCGACATTGCCGCCGACACCAATCCGGCAGGCGCTGGCATCTGGGAATTGCCCGGCCTCGGCCGCAGCAAGCCGAGTATCGGTAAGCAGTACGTGCCGGGCGAGGGGTAGCGGGTCGGACCGCGCCGGCTTTCACCTCTCCCCGCGTGCGGGGAGAGGGAGCGCGAGGCCGCGCCGGCCCTTATTTCTTCTCCCCCGCGCGATAGAACTCCGCCGCGTCGGCGGTGAACGCCTTGCGCGAGGCCGGGTCGAGATAGATCATGTGGCCGCCGGGATAGAGCTTGAGCGTGACGTGGCCCTTGGGTGGCAGCGGCGGCAGGTGATTGAGCACGTATTGCGTCGCCGCGAACGGCGTCACCAGGTCGCTGAGCCCGTGCCCGATCAGCAGGCGGAACTTGCTGTCGAAGCTGAGCAGCACCCGCAGGTCGCCCTCGACGCCGATGCCCTGGCGGCTGCCGCCCCATTTCCAGTTGCGGGTGACGTCGTCCGCCAGAAGCTTGTAGGTCATCGGCGTCTTGAAGCCGAGCTCGTTGCGCGCGTAGGCCGCGAAGGCGCCGCCATAGGCGCGCGCGACACCGGCGAGGATCGGGTCGGGTTCGTGCGAGCTGCGCCGCTCGGGGAACGGGTCGTCCACCGCGTAGGTGGCGTCGTAGGCGCTGACGATCTTGCTGTCACTCGAACGCAGGTTCTTCACCACGCCGCGGGTGACGAAACCGCGCTGCCGCGTGACCGCGTCGAGCGGCAGGCCGCTGACGGCGGCGACCTTCTCGTAGAAACCCTTGGCGGCGGCGCCCTCTGGGGCTGCGCCGGCCAGCGTCGATAGGTAATCGCCGAGCGCGAACTTCTCCGCCGCCTTCAATTTCTCCGGTGTGAAGGCGTGATCGCGTTCGAGCTTTGTTGCGGCCAGAGACGGCATCAGCAACGCCGAATTGAGCGCCGACTGGTCGTCGCCGAAGGTGAGCCAGCCTTCCAAGAGCGGCGACAGCATCACGATGCCGGCGGGGATGATGCCCTGCTCGCTTTCGAGCTTGCGCGCCACCTTGGCCGCCCGGAAGCCACCGTAGCTCTCGCCGAGCAGATATTTCGGCGAGCCGTCGCGGTTGTTCTTTGAGACGTAGAGCGCCACCGCCTTGGCCATGGACTCGGCGTCGCCGTCGACGCTCCAGAACGCCTTGGCCGTATCCGGCTTGACGGTGCGGCTCCAGCCGGTGCCGATCGGGTCGATGAAGACGAGATCGGTGAAGCGCAGCCAGGTATCGGGGTTGTCGACGAGCTTGGCGCGCGCGGCGTCGCGCGCGCGCGGCCCGAGGTCGAGGATGCGCGGGCCAGCGAGCCCCAGATGCAGGAAGGCGGAAGCCGCGCCCGGACCGCCGTTGAAGGCGAAGGTGAGCGGCCGGTTCGCTCCGGCGTTCTTCTTCACATAGGCCGTATAAAAGATCGAGCCGATCTGTTCGCCCGACTGGCCGTAGAGCGGCAGCGTGCCAGCGGTCGCCGTATAGGCGAGCTTGCCGTCCTGCGTCTGGATCGTGTGCTGGGTGACGCTGTCGGCCGGCAGCAGCCGCAGCACGCCTTTGCCGCCGGACGTCTCATGGCGTTCCGGCGACGGCCGGTGCGGCTGCGCGGCGGCGGACCCGAGCCCGCAGGCGACGAGCGCTACCAACCCGGCGCGCAAAAAGGTGGTGATGGTCATGACAGGCGGGCACTCCAACGTGTTGGAACTCCGAGCCCCCGCTTCGAGTCAATCCCGGCAAAAACCGCCGGAATGATGACGAACCGCCCTCACAATTACCCCCCGGACCGCTTTGCGGCCGGAGGGCCGGGCGCTCAGCGGCGGCGGAAGTTCGGACGGCGCTGCTGGCCCGGCGGTGGCGCCAACTCGCCGCGGTGGCGGAAGCTGATGCGCCCGCGCTGCAGGTCGTAGGGCGACATTTCCACGATCACCCGGTCGCCGACGCCGGTGCGGATGCGGAATTTGCGCATCTTGCCGGCGGTATACGCCAGCACCTCGTGGTCATTGTCGAGCTTGACCCGGAAATTGCCGTCCGGCAGCACCTCGGTGACGGTCCCGTCGAACTCCAGCATTTCTTCTTTCGCCATCCAGTCCTCTCCAGTTGAATCAGCGCGTTTGGCCGTGGTCAGCGCGGCGCGCGCTGACCGGCCATCTGGCGCCGCGCGCCCGGGCGCTGCATGAAGTTAACATTTTCGAGCGTCTTTGGCTGCTCTTTCGCATGCTCGGGACGGCCGCCATTCGTCCGCTTGCCGTGGTGGCGGTGCTCACCGTTTTCGGCTTGCTCGCCATAGCGGACCCGCCGCTTTTTCTTGCCGCGGTTCTGCGGGCGCCCGCTGTGTTGCCGTTCTCGCCGTTACTGCCGTTCTCGCCGCCCTTGCCGTTGCGATGCTGCGCTGCCGCATGAGGATGAGCCTGGATCGGCTGGCCGCTGGATTTGCCGGTGCGCCGGTCCGTCATCGGGATCGCCATGCGGATCAGCCGCTCGATATCGCGCAGATAGGCACGCTCCTCGTGGTCGCAGAACGAGATCGCCACGCCCTCGGCGCCGGCGCGCGCGGTGCGGCCGATGCGGTGGACATAGGATTCCGGCACGTTAGGCAGGTCGTAATTGAACACGTGGCTGACGCCGTCGACGTCGATGCCGCGGGCGGCGATGTCGGTGGCAATAAGGGTGCGCAATTTGCCGCTGCGGAAGTCGGCGAGCACGCGCTCGCGCTGGTTCTGCGACTTGTTGCCGTGGATCGCATCGGCCGTGAACCCGGCCTTTTGCAGGCCGCGTACGACCTTGTCCGCGCCGTGCTTGGTACGGGTGAACACCAGCACGCGATCGACCTGTTCGCTCTTGAGCAATTCGGCGAGCAGCGCCTGCTTCGAGGCTTTTTCGGTGTGGATCACACGCTGGGCGATGCGCTCGACTGTCGTGGCCTGCGGCGTCACCGACACCCGGGCCGGGTCGCGCAGCATCTGATTGGCGAGCTTGGTGATCTCCTGCGGCATGGTGGCCGAGAAGAACAAGGTCTGGCGGTCCTTCGGCACCATGGTGACGATCTTCTTGATGTCGTGGATGAAGCCCATGTCGAGCATGCGGTCGGCTTCGTCCAGCACCAGCACCTCGATCTGATCGAGCCGGACAGCGCGCTGGTTCACCAGGTCGAGCAGACGGCCGGGGGTGGCCACCAGCACTTCGGCGCCGCGGGACATGCCGCGTACCTGCCGGTTGATCGGCACGCCACCGATGGCGAGCTCGACGGCGAGCGGGCGGATGTGGCGGCCGTAGGTGCGGAAGCTGTCGGCGATCTGACCGGAGAGCTCGCGCGTCGGCGACAGCACCAGCACGCGGGTCGATTTCTTCTCGGGCCGGCGGCGCTGGCTATGCAAGTGGTTGATGATCGGCAGCGCGAAGGACGCGGTCTTGCCGGTGCCGGTCTGGGCGATGCCAATGACGTCGCGGCCGGAAAGCGCGAGCGGGACGGTCTGGGCCTGGATCGGGGTGGGGGTCTCGTATTTCTCTTCGGCGATGGCGCGAAGGATCGGCTCTGCGAGGCCGAAATCGTGAAACGAAGTCAAAGAGTCTCTTTCTTATAAAGCGAGACGGCCGGGCCGCGGATGCGGACGGCGGAATCGCGGGGTTCTAGACATCCCGCGTGGCCAGGGTTGTCGTTCGCTTGAGAAGTCGGATGGGCGGGGCGAAAATGGTCGTGGACGACCGGTTTCGTGCACGCGGCCCGCTGACCTTTCAGAATCAGGTCTCTTCATCCGCATGGGTCATATGACAGCCATCCACGGTCTTTTCAAGGCCGTTCGCACGGAATTCGGGTGCATGATGAACGAATTGTGCGGGCGTCGGCGGCCTGCCCGGGCGCCGGACCGACCGCGGGGGGATGGCGCGGCGCGCGTTTTTCGGCTTTAACGCCGTGCCAACCAACTTCCGTCCGGAGGTCGTTTATGCCCTTTTCCCGGGCCTCCCAGGCTCTCTCCCGCTTCACCGTCCTCGACCTGACGCGGGTGCGTTCGGGGCCGACCTGCGTGCGCCAGCTCGCCGACTGGGGCGCCAATGTCGTCAAGATCGAGACCCCGCCGCATCTGGAGAAGGCCGAGGGGCCGGGCGGCCCGCGCCAGGGGTCCGACTTCCAGAACCTGCACCGCAACAAGCGCTCGATCACCGTCGACCTGAAATCGCCGCAGGGGCTCGCCGCCTTCAAGCGGCTGGTGGAGAAGGCCGACGTGGTGGTCGAGAACTTCCGGCCGGACGTGAAGAACCGGCTCGGCATCGACTACGAGAGCCTGAAGAAGATCAACAAGGGCATCGTGCTCGCCAGCATCTCCGGCTTCGGCCAGGACGGTCCTTATCGCGACCGGCCCGGCTTCGACCAGATCGCGCAGGGCATGGGCGGGCTGATGTCGATTACCGGTCTGCCGGGTCAGGGCCCGGTGCGCGTCGGCATTCCGGTCGCCGATCTCACCGCCGGCCTGTTCTGCGCCATCGGCATCCTCACCGCGCTGCTGGAACGCGACGTCTCGGGCGAGGGCCAATGGGTTTCGACCTCGCTGCTGCAGGCGCAGATTTTCATGCTCGATTTCCAGGCCGCGCGCTGGCTGCAGGCGCACGAGGTGCCCAAGCAGGCGGGCAACAACCACCCGACCTCGATTCCGACCGGCGTGTTCAAGACCAAGGACGGCTACATCAACATCGCCGCCGCCGGCGAGGTGATGTGGCAGCGCGTGTGCCAGGCGATCGAGGCGCCGGAGCTCATCGACCGCGAGGGCTTCGAGTTCGAACAGCGCGCGTTCCAAGAACCGTGACGAGGTCAACGCCGAGATCGAGAAGCGCACGGTCGACAAGACCAGCGCCGAATGGATCGCCATCCTCAACAAGGTCGGCGTGCCCTGCGGGCCGATCTATTCCATCGACGAGGTGTTCGCCGACGAGCAGGTGCAGCATCTCGGCATCGCGCAGGGCGCGACGCGGCCGGACGGCAGCGAGCAGGTGTTCGTCGGCCAGCCGTTCACGCTGTCGCGCACGCCGAGCAAGATCGTCGCCACCCCGCCGGAGCAGGGCCAGCACACCGACGAGGTGTTCAAGGAATTCGGCTTTTCCGACGCCGAGATCGAAGAGCTGCACAAGGCGAAGGCGGTGTAATTCAATCCGTCACCCCGCGGTGCGAGGGCGCAAGGCGCCCGAGCCTCGAAGGGTGGCGGCCATCGTCCTTGGAGGCTCGGCCGCAATGGCGGCTGCGCGTCTCGGGATGGCGGAGACAGTCAGAGAAGGAACGTGACCATGAACGTGGCGACAAAGACCGACAAGATGCTGTCCCGCAAGGAAGGCGGCGTCGGCTATCTCATCTTCAACAACCCCGAGCGCCACAACGCCGTGTCGCTGGAGATGTGGGAAGCCGCGGCTGGCATCCTCGCCGAATTCGCCAAGGACGACAGCCATCCGCGTGGTGGTGCTGACCGGCGCCGGCGGCAAGGCCTTCGTGTCGGGCGCCGACATCTCCAAGTTCGAGAAGGAGCGCTCCAGCAAGGAGGCGATCGACCGCTACAACGTCGTGGTGGACGAGACCAGCACCGCGATCTACGAGTTCCCGAAGCCGACCATCGCCATGATCCGCGGCTATTGCATCGGCGGCGGCATGGGGCTGGCGCTGTGCTGCGACCTGCGCATCTGCTCGGACAATTCCAAGTTCGCGGTGCCTGCCGCCAAGCTCGGTCTCGGCTACGGCTACAAGGGCATCAAGAAGCTGGTCGACGTGGTCGGGCCATCGTTCGCCAAGGAGATCTTCTACACCGCGCGCCAGTTCACGGCCGAGGAGGCGAGCACCATGGGGTTGGTCAACCGCGTGCTGCCGGCCGACGAGCTCGAAGCCTACGTGCAGAACTACGCCGACACCATCGGCGGCAACGCCCCGCTCACGGTCCATTCGGTGAAGGTCATCGTCGGCGAGACGGTGAAGCCGGACAGCGAGCGTGACCTCGACCGCTGCGACGCGCTGGTGTCGGAGTGCTTCGCCTCCAACGACTACAAGGAAGGCCGTCAGGCCTTCATGGAGAAGCGCAAGCCGCAGTTCACCGGGACGTGACCGCCCCGCCATGACCGACGGCAAGGCGCTCGCCGGAAAAGTGGCCATCGTGACGGGGGCGGGCCGCAACATCGGCCGCGCCATCGCGCTGGCGCTTGGCGTCGATGGCGCTGCGGTGGTGGTCAATGCGCGCTCGAACCAGGCGGAAGCCGACAGCGTGGCGGCCGAGATCGAAGGCGCGGGCGGCAAGGCGGCGGCGCATATCGGCGACATCGGCGATCCGGAAACCGCGCGCGGGCTTGCCGCGCTAGCGCTCAGCCGCTTCGGCCGCATCGATATTCTCGTCAACAACGCGGCGCTGCGGCGCGAGAAGCCGATCGGCGAAATGACTTACGCCGACTGGCGCGAGGTGATGGACGTGACGCTCGACGGCGCCTTCCATTGCGTGACCGCCTGCCTGCCGGCGCTGAAAGAGAGCGGCGCGGGCGCAATCGTCAACATGGGCGGCATGAGCGCGCATATCGGCGCCAAGAACCGCGCCCACGTCATCACCGCGAAGGCGGCGCTGGTCGGTTTCAGCCGCGCGCTGGCGCACGATCTGGCCGCTGATCGCGTCACCGCCAATTGCGTGGTGCCGGGCGCCGTCGACACCACGCGGCCGGAGTCGTCGCCCAATCCGGCCGCCCATCTCACCCACCATACGCTCACCGGCGCGCGCACCCGGCCCGATGATGTCGCCGCCATGGTGCGGCTGCTGTGCGGTCCCAACGGCGCGCTCGATCACCGGCCAGGCGATCCACATCAACGGCGGCGGGTTTTTGGGGTAGGGCTATCCCCCCAGGAACAGCCTTGCCACGTCCGGGTCTTCGAGCAGTTCCGCGCCCTTGCCGGCCCTGGCGAGTTGGCCCGACACCAGCACGTAGCCGATGTCGGCGAAGCTCAGGCCCTTCTTGGCGTTCTGCTCGACCATGACGATGGTCTTGCCTTCGTTGTGCTGCAGGTCGTCGAGGATCTCGAACACCATGTCGATGTAGCGCGGTTCGAGCCCGATCGACGGCTCGTCCACCAGCAGGATCTCCGGCTCCATCACCAGCGCGCGCGAGATTTCCAGGAGCCGCCGCTCGCCGCCCGACAGCACGCGCGCCGGCTGATGCCGCCGCTGGGCGAGGCGCTCGTATTTGGCGAATACCTTGTCGGCGGCCGCGTGTGCCTCCGCCGGCTTGGCCTTCAGAAAGCCGCCCATCCAGAGGTTTTCCTCCACCGTCATGTCGGGGAACACGGAGTTGTCCTGCAGGATGTAGGCGATGCCGGCGTGTTTCAGCTTGTCGTTGGAGGAGAGCCGCGAGACTTCCTTGCCGTTCACCTGGATGCTGCCGCTCATCACCGTGGCGAAGCCGAAGATCGAGTGCAGCACCGTCGATTTGCCGGCGCCGTTCGGGCCGATCAGGCAGAGCGACTGCCCCTTGCCGACGCGTAGCGAGAAGTCGTGCAGGATCTCCATCTGCCCGTAGCCGGCGCGCAGGTCGTCGATGATGAGAAAGCTCTCGCCCTTGACCAGCTTCTCGATCTCGCCGATCGACGGCGCGTTCTCCGCGATGGCTTCCGCCTCGCGCTGCACGGCGTCGACCGACATGATCGAGTCGACCTCGCCGTAGCCGTAGCCCCGGATGTCCCGTTCGCTCATCGTCAGTGGGCTCCCAGATAGGCGTCGAGCACGTTCGGATCGTTGCGGATCTGGTCGGGCGTGCCCGCCGCCAGCAGTTCGCCGTGCGCCAGGCAATAGATGTGCTCGGCCAGATTCATAATTACCCGCATGTTGTGCTCAATGACGAACAGCGTGATGCCGAACTGCTTGTTGGCGCGCTTGAGCCGGTCGATCAGCCCGTTGATCAGCGTCGGGTTGATGCCGGCGGTGGGCTCGTCGAGCATCAGAAGCCGCGGCTCGTTCATCAGCGCCATGGCGAATTCCAGGAGCTTCTGCTGGCCGAACGACAGCGACCCGGCGAGCAGGAAGCGCTTTTCGTAGAGCCCGACGAATTCCAGCATATCCTCGGCGTGCTTTGTCACGGCGGTGTCGTGCTGGCCGTGGAACAGCTGGCCGAAGCCGTGCTTTCGCACCGAGGCCGAGATGGCCATGTTCTGCATGCAGGTCATCTGGCCGTAGATGCGGGTCTGCTGGAAGGTGCGCAGCAAGCCGAGCCGCGCGATCTGCGGCACCCGCAGCCTGGAGATCTCCTTGCCCTCGAAACGGATCGAGCCACTGTCAATCGGGTATTGCCCGACGACGGAGGAGAACAGCGTGGTCTTGCCGGACCCGTTGGGGCCGATCAGCCCGACGATCGAGCCTTCGGGCACCTCCAGCGAGATGCTGTTGTTGGCCTGCACGCCGCCGAAGGCCTTGGAGACCTTTTCCACTTCGAGAAGCATGCTCATTCCGCCGCCTCCCGCGCCGCCGCCGGTCCGCCGGGGCGCGCCCTGTCGACGCGCAGGCCGAACCATTCGGGGAATTTCTCGCGCATCCAGCCCAGGATGCCCTGCGGGAAGAACACCACGATGACGACGATCATCAGGCCGAGCGCGACGCGCTGCCAGCCGAACAGGTAGATCCAGAACACTTCCTTGAGCACCTGGAAGATGGCGGCGCCGATCACCGGGCCCCAGATCGTGCCCTTGCCGCCGAGGATGGCCATCAGCACCATCCACACGCCGTAGGTCTCGCCGGCGAAGGCCACGTCGATCGGGTCGATGAAGCGTTTGAGATTGCCGAGGATGCCGCCGGACATGCCGAGCAGCACGGCGGCGATGCACCAGGCCGCGATTTTGATCCAGGTGGTCGGCAGGCCCATCGCCTCGGCCTTGTCCTCGTCGTCGCGGATGGCGTTGAGCGCGAGCCCGAAACGTGTCGAGAGCAGCCAGCGGATGACGGCGAACGTGATCGCCGCCAAGGCAAAGGCGAGGTAGTAGAGCATATCGCTCATGTCGCCGAGCGCGGCCGGCACGTTGGGCTCCGAAAGCCCGTCGCCGGCGCCGATCCACTGCCAGCCGGCGGCGAGCTGGCCGGCGGCGATGCCGAGCCCGAGCGTACAGATGGCGAAATAGTGCCCGCGCATGCCGAGGACCAGACGGCCGAACACCAGCGCGACCAGTCCCGCCACGATTCCGCCGGCCGCCAGGCCGAGCCCGAGGCCGGTGAGGTATTGCGGCACGGTGAAGACGAAGACGGTGGCGTGGCCGCCTTCCGCCGCGGTGTACTGGGAGACGCTGTAGACCAGGCCGATCTGCGTCACCGCGCAGGCGTAGGTGCCGACGCCGATGAACAGCACGTTGCCGAACGAATTGTAGCCCGCCTGGCCGCCGATCAGGTCCCAGGTTAGGGCGAACACGACGAACAGCCACAATTCGGTGAGCTGCGAATGATAGGCCGGCATCAGGAAGGGCAGCGCTAGGCCAAGCGCGACGATGGCGCCGTAGCCGGCGAGCTTTCGCGTGGACGGGGTCATCGCAGGTACTGCCGTTTGGCGGAAAGCCGCGCGTTGCGCCAGATCAGCACCACGACGAGCAGGCTGAAGACGAAGGCGAGCTGAAACTGGCTGCCGAGGACGAAGCCGGCGACGTCCTCGGCGGCGCCGAGGCCGAGCCCCGCGATGATGACGCCGGCGATATTGCCGAGGCCGGCCACCACCACGATCATGAAGGCGCGGATGGTGTAGGGCAGGCCGATATAGGGATGCACGGTGTAGGCCATCGCCACCAGCGCGCCGGCCGCGCCGCAGATCGCCGCGTTGATGCCGAAGGTCATGGCGTAGACCCGGTCGGTGTCGATGCCGAGCACGCGGGCGGCGCGCGGGTTCTGCGCGGTGGCGCGGATCGCCTGGCCGAGCCGCGTCCGGCGCATGAAGGCGGCGAGGCAGCCGCCCAGAACGATCGCCAGCACGAAGGCCAGCACCCTGACGTTGGCGACCGCGATCTGCCCGTGGAAGAACTGGGTGTCGCCGAGATGGGAGCGCGCGGTCTGCACGTTGCCGGTGAAGACCGTGTTCATCAGTTGCTGCAGCAGGATCGACAGGCCGAAGGTGGCCAGCAGCGAAACGAACAGGTCGCGGTCGACCACGCGGAACACCACCAGCCGGTAGAGCGCGTAGCCGATGAAGAATAGCACGACCGGCGCGACGACCACGCCGAACAGCGGGTGGATGCCGTTCCAGAACAGGACCATGGTGACGTAGCCGCCGAGCATGACGAATTCGCCCTGGGCGATGTTGATGATGTTCATCACGCCCCAGACCAGCGCCATGCCGTAGGCGGCCAGCGCGAAGATGGAGCCAATCAGCAGCCCGTTGACAATGAGATTGGCGCCGATCGTCGGAGCCTGGAAAAGCAAAGACAGGTTGTCGAGCAAGGGAAGGCTCCCGCCCCATGAGCGCGCGTCGCGCGCCGCGTTGCAATCGTTGTCGTGGTGTCGCCGGAAGAATCGGGCGGCGTCAGCCGGGGCCGCTTGGCGGGCCCCGGCTGCGTGCCGCGCGACGGCGTCAGTTCATCGCGGGCCGCGGAATGACCGCCTTCTTCTCGGCGAATTTCGACGGCGACACGACCACGTACTTGCCGTCGAGGACCTGGTAGAGCGCCATCGGCTTGCCGGCGTTCTTGCCGGTCGCGTCGAACTTGATGGGGCCGTAGAAGGTCATCATGTCGGTCTTGGCCAGCGCGTCGCGCACCGCGTCCTTGTCCAGCTTGCCGGCGCGCTGCAGGGCGTCGGCATAGACGAGGACCGCGGCAGACAACTCGGCCGCCTGGTAGGGCGGATCGTCGTTGTACTTCGCCTTGAACTGCTTGGCGTAGTCGCCGGCCGAGCCGAACGCCTTGCCCGTGTAGGTCAGCGTCGGTGCCCACTGGGTGGCGCACAAAGTATATGCGGCCTGGTCGCCGAACTTCTTGATGATCTTCGCTGAATCGCAGTGCGTCATGGCGACGATCGGCGTCGTCACATGCTGCTCGGCGATCTGCCGGATGCCGGTGGCCGCACCTTTGGAATGGCCGGAAACGATCAGCACGTCCGGCTTCAGCGCCTTGACCTTGGTCAGGGTCGGGGTGATGTCGCCGAGGTCGCGCGGGAACTGGTCGTCGACCACCAGCTTCATGCCGTATTTCTTCATGCGGTCGACGACGCCGCGGCGCACGTCCTTGCTGAAGGGGTCGTTTTCGACAACCACGGCGACCTTGAGATCGCCCGGCTTCTTGTGGAGCGCGCCGGCATTCTCGGCGGCGAGGTCGATCACGCTGGCGAGATACTGGTCCGCGGTGGTCAGCGTGGCGAACAGGTACTTGTAGCCGTTGGTGAACAGCGAGCGCGCCGCGCCGTTGGCTTCGACCATCGGCACCTTGAGCCGCTCGGTCTCGGGCGCGATCGCCTTGGTCAGCCCGGAGGAGTAGGGACCGAGAATGAACTTGATGCCGTCCTGTTTGACCAGGCGGTCGACCAGTTCGGCGCCGCGCGCCGGGCTCGACTCGTCGTCATAGAACTTGACGGCCAGCTTGTAGGTCTTGCCGCCGACCTTCACGCCGCCTTGCGAATTGATCTTGTCGACCGCGAGTTCGTAGCCCTTCATGGTGAACACGCCGTTGGTCGAATACTTGCCGGTCTCGGAAACCGCCGCGCCGAGCGTAATGACGTCGGCGGCGGAAGCCACGTTGTAGGCGAGAATCGCGCCGGCAACGCCGAGCGCGAGCGTCATGGGTGAACGCATCACTTTGACCTCCCAGGTCTGTTTGTTTCCTCCGTGTTGCGGCGTTCAAGACCGGTCTTGCGATCCGATCCAAACGCGAAGTAGCCGCCCCGCTGCGGTTATTGCGTCGCTACGCCGCCCAACAACAATAATAACATCAGAATATCGGCGAAAGCCAATCCCAATTGAAAAGACGCTTTCGCGTCATCGACATTATCGACAATCCGCGACCTATCGTCCGAGACCTGTTGCCTTCCGAGACCTATGGCCGCGACCCGCGCCGCGCGCATGCCGGCGGCTGTAGTTTTCTTGAGTGGTTTCCTTGAGCAGTTTTCTTGAGCAGTTTCCTTGGGCTGGCCGCCACCGCGTTGCCCGCCTTCTCGAAGGGGTCGCCGAGGCCGGCTGACCGCGGTGTTCCCGTCTTTGTGTGCAGCGCACACAAAGCTTTGCGCGGGGTGAGGACGACATTTTCGCCGCCGGCGGCCGCCCCCGAGTGGCCGCGCCGCGGCGAAAGTGCTAGTCCAACGCTCGCCAATTCTTCCGGGTCATATCCGGGTAATGATAGTGAGGCTCCGCATGTACACCGATCTCGCGCTTTTCATCGACGGCCAGTGGCTCGACGGTAAGGGGCGCAAAGGCGAGGATGTCATCAATCCCGCGACGGAAAAGCCGCTCGCGCACCTGCCCCACGCCAGCAAAGCGGATCTCGACGCCGCGCTCGCCGCCGCCGCCAAGGGTTTCGCAACCTGGAAGGCCACGTCCGCCTACGAGCGCTCCAAGGTGATGCGCAAGGCCGCCGACCTGCTGCGCGAGCGCAGCGAGCATGTCGCCAAGGTGATGGTGCAGGAGCAGGGCAAGGTTTTTGCGGAAGCCCGCGGCGAGGTGCTCGTCTCCGCCGACATTATCGATTGGTACGCCGAGGAAGGCCGCCGCGCCTACGGCCGCATTGTCCCGGGCCGGCAGGCCGGCGTGCGCCAACTCGTGACCCAGGAGCCGGTTGGCGTGGTCGCCGCGTTCACGCCCTGGAACTTTCCGGTGCTGACGCCGGTGCGCAAGATCGCCGGCTCGCTCGCCGCCGGCTGCTCGATCATCATCAAGGCTTCGGAAGAAACGCCCGGCGGCTGCGTCGAACTGGTGAAGTGCTTCGCCGACGCCGGCGTGCCGGCGGGCGTGGTCAACCTGGTGTTCGGGGTGCCGGCGGAAGTGTCCGAGTACCTGATCCCGTCGAAGATCGTGAAGAAGGTGTCATTCACGGGTTCGGTGCCGGTCGGCAAGCACCTCGCCGGGCTCGCCGCCAAGGGCATGAAGCGCGCCACCATGGAACTCGGCGGTCATTCGCCGGTAATTGTGTTCGAGGACGCCGACCCGGAGAAGGCCGCCGACACCATCGCCGCCTTCAAGTACCGCAACGCCGGCCAGGTCTGCATCTCGCCGACGCGCTTCTACGTGCACGAGAAGAACTATCCAAAGTTTCTGGCGCGCTTCACCGAATATGCCAAGGGCATGAAGCTCGGCGACGGCCTGGAGAAAGGCGTTGCCATGGGCCCGCTCGCCAATCCGCGCCGGCTCGACGCCATGGACAGCTTCGTGGCTGACGCCAAGAGCCGCGGCGGCAAGGTCGTCACCGGCGGCTCGCGCGAGGGCAACCAGGGCTTCTTCTTCCAGCCGACCATCGTGACCGACGTGCCGGACGACTCCAAGATCATGACCGAGGAGCCGTTCGGGCCGGTGGCGCCGATCGTCAGCTTCAAGACGGTGGACGAGGTGGTCGAGCGCGCCAACTCGCTGGAGTTCGGGCTTGCGGCCTACGCCTTCACCACCTCGGACAAGAACGCCGCCATGATCGGCGAAGCGCTGCAGTCCGGCATGGTGGGCGTGAACTCGGTCGCCATCTCGACGCCGGAGACGCCGTTCGGCGGCGTCAAGGAGTCCGGCTACGGCTCGGAAGGCGGCGTCGAGGGCCTGAGCGCCTACTTGAACACGAAGTTCATCTCGCAGGGGTGAGATTTCGCGTTTGGAATGAAAATGGCCGGGCATTGCCCGGCCATTTTTGTTTGTCGAGAGGTGCCGGCATTCTGACTTCTCCTCTGCGACAAGGGGGAAGCGTGGGTGGCTCGACGCTCTTGCCTTCCTTGCAGGCTACTTCCCCTCTGCCTTCCGGCATGCTTCCCACACCCGCGCCGGCGTCGCGGGCATCTCCATATGATCGGCGGCGCCGTGGGGAATTGCGTTCGAGACCGCGTTCATCACCGCCGCGATGGCCGCCGTGGTGCCGGCCTCGCCCGTGCCCTTGACGCCGAGCGGGTTGGTGGTCGCCGGTGTCGGGCGCAGTGTTTCGCGCAGTTCCAGCGGCATGATCTCGGCGTGCGGCATGCCGTAGTCCATGAACGAGCCGGTGACGAGCTGCCCGCTGTCGGCGTCGTAGACCGCGTCCTCGGTCAGCGCCTGGCCCAGGCCCTGCGCCAGGCTGCCGTGCACCTGGCCCTCGACGATGATGGGGTCGAGCGGATTGCCGCAGTCGTCCACCGCCGTATAAGTGACGAGGTCGAGCGCGCCGGTCTCGGGGTCGATCTCCACCTCGGCGATGTGGCAGCCGTTCGGGAAGGTCAGCGGCGCCTCCGCCTTGTCCTTGGTGTCGAGGCTTTCGCCCAGCTCCTTCGCCCGTCGCGCGGTCTCGAACAGCGTGATCCTGCGGTCGGTGCCGACCACGCCGAAGGCGCCGTCGCGATATTCGATGTCCTGCTCGCCGGCTTCCAAGAGCGAGGCGGCGATCTTCTTGCCCTTAGCCAGCATGGTGTCGGCGGTGACCAGGATGGCGGTGCCCGCGCACATGGCCGAGCGCGAGCCGACCGAGGCGCCGCCGCCGAGGCCCAGCGCCGTGTCGCCGTGGCGGTGCTCGATACTGGCCGGATCGATGCCGAGCTTACCGGCGAGCAGCCGTCCGAACACGGTGGCGTGGCTCTGTCCGGTCGATTGCACATTCAAGCCGAGGATCAGCTTGTCGCCTTCGGGAAACGCCACCGAGGCCATCTCCATCGGCGTGGCGCCGGCGTGCTCCAGCATGCAGGAGATGCCGATGCCGCGGTATTTCTTGCGTTTGGCCGCCTCGCGCTTGCGCTTGGCGAAGCCGGCGTAGTCGGCGAGCTCGAGCGCGGCATCCACGATGCCGGGAAAATCGCCGCTGTCGTAGGTGTTGATCGGCGTCTTGAACGGCATGGCCGACTTCGGGATCAGGTTCTTCTTGCGCAGCCGCACCGGGTCCATCTTCAAGATGCGAGCGGCTTCCTCCACCGCGCGTTCGAGCGCGTAGTTTGCCTCGGGGCGTCCGGCGCCGCGATAGGGCGCGATCGGCACCTTGTTCGACGCGTAGCAGGCGACGCCCACGGCGATCTTCGGAACCCGGTACATGCCGGGCAAACAGCGCGCGAAGTTGTTGGTGTTGATGTTGACGCCGGCATTGGCGATGTAGGCGCCCTGGTTGCACAGGTGCTTCACGCGAAGCCCCAGGAACTTGCCCTTGTCGTCGAGCGCGAGCTCGACATGGCTCACGGCGTCGCGGGCCTGGGCGTCGGAGACGAAGGCCTCCGAGCGCGTCGATTGCCAGTGCACCGGCCGGCCGAGCTTCTTGGCGGCCACCAGCACGGCGACGTATTCGGGATAGACTGTGGTCTTCATGCCGAAGGCGCCGCCCACGTCCTCGGTGATCACCCGCACTTTCTCGTCCGGCACGCCCATGATGGAGGCCGTCTGGCCGCGTAGGGCGTTGGCGCTCTGCGAGCAGGCGTGCAGCGTGTAGCTGTCGTTGCCCGCGTCGTAGTCGCCGGTGGCGCCGCGCGTCTCCATCGACGCCACCACCAGGCGCTGATGGGTGACGGACACGCGCGCGACATGCGGCGCCTTGGCGATAATGTCGTCGACGGCGCGTTCGTTCTCCGAGTTCTCGGTCCATCCCGGCCAGTCGACAATGAGATTGCCCGGCACCTCCGCGTGGAGCTGCGTGTCGGCCTTCATGGCGGTGTCGAGGTCGATCACCGCCGGCAACTCCTCGTAGTCCACTTCGACCAGCTCGGCGGCGTCCAGCGCCTGGGCGGCGGTTTCCGCCACCACCATGGCGACCGGATCGCCGACATGCATGACCTTCTCAGCCGCGAGCGCCGGGCGGAACGGCACCACCATCTTGGTGCCGCCGCGGCCGACCATGGGCGGGTGGCGCGAGATGCCGCCGATGCCGGCGGCCTTGATGTCCGTGCCGGTGAGCACCGCGAGCACGCCCTTGGCGGCGCGCGCGGCGTCGGTGTTCACCGAGACAACGCGGGCGTGCGCGTGCGGCGAGCGCACGAAGGCGGCATAGGTCTGGTTCGGCAGCCGCGGGTCGTCGGCGAAATGGCCGGCGCCGCGGATGAGCGCGTCGTCCTCGACGCGCGGCTCATGTTTGGTGCGGGCGGGAGGGGTCGCGTTCATGCAGGGAATTCCGGCTTTAAGAGGAGGCGGGGGTTCGGTTTACGGCCCCGAGATTACGGGCAGAGAGGGGCTTGCGTCACCCCACCTGTGCGTCGCCCGCGCGCGCCGTCGCCGGCTCCTGGTAGCGCAACGCAGCCGGTTGGCGGCATTATTACGGATCGATTCGCGCCGCCGGCGCCTGAGGCCTTCCGAATGACGAATTCCGCCCCCGCCCATGCCCCGGCCGACAATTTTGCGCAGGCGCTTGCGGCCTACCGGGCGGGACGGTTTCGCGATGCCGAAGAACTGTGCCGGCAGGTCCTGCTGGCGAACCGGGCCCATTTCGAAGCGTGCCACGTGCTGGCCCTGGCCGAGGCCGGCCTCAACCGGCACGAACAGGCGCTCGAGAGCTACGACCGTGCGCTGCGTCTGCGGCCGGACGCGGCCGCCGTGCTCAACGACCGCGGCGCTTCGCTCATCGCCCTCGACCGGCCGGAGGCGGCGCTGCAATCTTACGAGCGCGCCATCGCCGCCGAGCCGCGCTTCGCCGCGGCGTTTTCGAATCGCGGCAGCGCGCTGGAGCGGCTCGAGCGCTACGATGCCGCGCTCGCCAACTACAACCGCGCGCTGGCGCTGAAGCCCGACTTCGTGGACGCGCTCTATAACCGCGGCAATGTCTTGAAGGCGCTCGGGCGCTATGACGAGGCGATTGCGAGCTACGACCGCGCACTCCGCTTGCGCCCCGATCATGCCGACGCGCTCAACAACCGCGGCCAGGCCCTGAAGGAATTGCTGCGCTACGACGAGGCGCTGGCGAGCTACGACGCCGCGATCGCCGCCGATCCCGATCACGTCGCCGCGCACTGCAACGCCGCGGCGTTGCGGCTGGTGACCGGAGATTTCGAGCGCGGCTGGGCGCATTACGAGTGGCGCTGGAAGAAAGACTCGGTGGCCGCGGCGGCACGCCATTTCCGGCAGCCGCAGTGGCGCGGCAATGGTCCGGTGGCGGGCAAGACGGTCCTCGTGCACAGCGAGCAGGGCGCGGGCGACGCGATCCAATTCTGCCGCTACGTGCCGATGCTCATTGCCGCCGGCGCCGATGTCGTGTTCGAGGTGCTGCCGCCCCTGCACGCGCTGATGTCCGATTTCGTGCCCGGCGCGCGGGTCATCGCCAAAGGGGCTGACCTGCCGCGCTTCGACCTGCATTGTCCGCTGCTCAGCCTGCCGCTGGCGTTCGATACCCGCCTCGATACGATTCCCGCCGAACCGGCCTATCTGCACGCGCGGGCCGAAACGGCCTCCGCGTGGCAGGCGCGGCTGGGACCCAAGACGCGCCCGCGCATCGGCCTCATGTGGTCGGGCAATCCCAAGCACGAGCTCAACCACACGCGCTCGATGCCGTTGCGCACCTTGTTGCCGCTCATCGACGCGGACGCGACCTTCGTCAGCCTACAGATGGAGGTCGGCGACGACGATGCCGCCGTGCTGCGGGACCACGGTGAAATCATGCATTTCGGCCGCGAGCTCGGCGATTTCGCCAAGACGGCCGGGCTCGTCGCCGGCCTCGATCTCGTCATCACGGTGGATACCAGCGCGGCCCACCTCGCTGGTGCTTTAGGCCGCCCGACGTGGATCCTGCTGAGCTTCATCGCCGACTGGCGCTGGCTGCTCGATCGCGAGGACAGCCCCTGGTATCCGACCGCCCGCTTGTTCCGCCAGAATGAAGCCGGCGACTGGGACGGCGTCATCGCGCGCGTGCGCGCGGCGCTCGGCGAACTCGTCGCTGGCGCGTGAGGCTGCCGAAGTGGCCGTCACCCCGGATTGGCGCCCGAGCGGTGCTTCTCCTTGAATTCGGCGATCGCCGAGATCGTTTGGTTGGAAAGCGGCAGGTCGACCGGCGCGTTGATGTCGGCCGAGAGGTCCGCCGCGCTGTAAGTCTCCATCACCATGCGGGCGCTTTCGGGCGTCACCATGACGGGCGTGTCGCGGATGCAGGCCTCGAGAAAGTGGATTGTCTCCGGCCCCATGCCGCCGGCGAACACCTCGCCGACCTGCTCGCCCGGCATGGTCGACATCGGAAAAACCTGACCGTCGGTCATGGTGTTGAGCCAGTTGTCGCGCTGAGTGTCGTCGAGGAACAGTGAGCCCTCGGTGCCGGTGATCTCGATCCAGGTCGCGCAGTAGTTGGGATAGCTTGGCGGCAGGTTCCAGCCGCCGGCGATCATCACCGCGGTGCCGTCGTCCATGGTGACGTTGGTGAACATGACGTCGTGCGAGCCGTTCACCGGCTTCATATAGCCGTAGGCGCCCTGGCTGTAGACCCGCACGGGCTTGGCCGGCTCCAAGAGCCAGAACACGAAGTCGAGGTCGTGGGTCGATTCCATGACCACCGGCGACAGCCGCACGCGGCCGGCGATCTTCTGGCCGAGCGAGCGCGACAGATGCCGGCTCACCAGCACCGAGACCACCTTACCGAGCGTGCCGTCGGCGATCTTCTTCTTGGCGTAGGCGATCTTGGTGTTGAAGCGCTGCGAATAGCCGATGGTGAATTTCAGATTGTTGCGTTTGGCGAGTTCGATCAGCTCGTCGGCTTCCCACAGCTCCAGTGCGATCGGCTTTTCCAGCATCACGTTCTTGCCGGCTTTCAGGCAGTCACGGCAGATCGGATAGTGGTTGGTCTCCGGCGTGGTCGAGATGTAGACCACCGAGATGTCCGGGTTGCCGATGATGTCGTTGTAGTCGGCGGTGGCGGTGGCCGGCTTGTAGAGCGCTTTCACTTCCGTCAGCCGGTCCGGCCGGATGTCGCACAGGTGCAGTTTATCGACCAGCGCCGTGCGCGACAGCGTCTCCGCCCGCGTACCCCCGACCCATCCGACCCCGATCACCGCGGCTTCAATCGTTTTCACCGGGACGATTCCCCCTTTGCGATTGCTCTTGTGTTACGCCACCAATCGACAACGCGCGCGAACAGTAGCCACTTGTTGCTTCGGCGCGGAAGAGGGTCGGGAAACGCGGGCGCTTCACGGTCGGCGCAAATTTCACCGCGCGAAAGCGGCGTCGCCGACCCCGAACACTTGCGCTGCGAACTGCGGATAGACGCCGGCCAGTTGCGGCGCCACCAGTTCGCGCACCAGCTTGAGCGTCTCGGGCGCGGGCGGCGGCGTTTCCGGCACGGTGTCGGAACGCGAGAACTCGAAGCCGGTGTTCTCGATCACGTCCTCGACCGTGTGGCCGGGGTGCACGCTTTCGAGCGAGAAGCGTCCGTCTTGAAAAGAGAACAGGCATCGGTTGGTGACGAGCGCGACCGGGCCGCCGGGGCGGTAGACGTTCGGCTCGTTCGTGCCCGCCGCGCTGATGAAGTCGACTTTCGGCACCAGCGTGCGGCGCGAATGCTCGGTGCGGAACAGGATGACCTTGGGCACGACGTAGTACAGATAGGCCGAGCCGAACGAGCCGGGAAAGCGCACCTTTGGGTGCGCGTAGTCGCCGATCGAAACCAGGTTGATGTTGCCCTCACCGTCGATCTGCCCGCCCGACAGGAAGAAAACGTCGATGCGGCCCTGGCCGGCGCAGTCGAACAGTTCGCGCCCGCCGTCGGTCCAGAAGGTGTTCTGCGCGCTGCCGAGCAGCGAGACGTAGGGCCGCCCGGTGCCGTTCTTTTCGCGCGCCAGCAGCGCGGCGGTGGCGGGGATCGGCGAGGCGTTGCCGACCGCGACATGGCGCACGTCGCCGATCAGATTAGCGATGACGTCGGCGAGCTGTTCCTCGGGGCGGAAATCGGGCACGGCTCACCTCCCCCTCGGGCGGGCGAGGACGCAAGCATCTTACGCCACCTGCTTTTCATGAACATGCTTGTCCAGGTATTCAACGAATCCGTCCACCGTCGCCGCCATGCGCGCGTATTCCGCCAGATGGGCCGCATCGACACCGTAATGATCCGGCAAAGGCAGCGGCCAGGCGCCGCGTTCCGCGATGGCGACATGCTCCACGTAAAAGCCGGGCAGCGTGCCGGCGGCGAGCACCGGATCGGCCAGCAGGTCGCCGTCGACGATCTTCTCCACGGTGACGACCGTCTTCGCCGCCGCGTGCGCCATCGTCGCCAGCTCGCGCTGGCGTCCGATCCACACATTGTTGAAGCGGTCCGCCATGGGCGCGTGGATCAGCGCCACGTCCGGCCTGAGCGCCGGCAGCAGCACGATGGGGTCGCTGTTGCCGAACGGGCTGTCGATCACCTTCCAGTCGTCGCGGTATTTGAGAACGTCGGAACCGATCAACCCGCGCAGCGGCATGAACGGCACGCCCTTCTCGGCCGCCTGCAGGCTCGCGTGCAGCGCCGGGCAAGTGGCGTCCTTCATGACGATGGCGCCGTTGCGCACGGCGTCGGAAAAGCGCGGCGCCGGGCCGAATTCGCCCAGGCTCACCGCGCTCGTTTCCAGCGTCTCGATGCAGCCGGCGCCGATCAACAAGTCGGCTTGAAGACTGGAGGTCGGCAGCGCCACCAGATGCAGGTTCTTCACCCCGCGCCGGATCAGTGCCCGCGTCGCCGCCATCGGCGCGCCGCACACCTCGCGCGGCACCACCAGCATGCAACCGTCGGCGACGACCGAAAGCGCTTCGTCGAGTGTTGTCGCCATGGGAAATGTCCCGCTCTGCCCATTGCACGGCAGTTATGCCGGCTCGTGAATGTCTCACTGTTGCGCTTGCCAGGTCCACCGGTTTCTGCGACCTGAACGCTCATGAACTTACAGGAAAAGCTGGCGGCGCACCGCTTCGTGCTCACCGCCGAGGTCACGCCGCCGGTTTCCTTCGAGCGCGGCGACATGCTCGCCAAGGCGCTGCCGCTCAAGGGCTTGGCCGACGCGGTCAACGTCACCGACGGCGCCGGCGCGCGGCCGCATCTGGGCGCGGTTACCGCCGCCGCCATGCTGGTGGCGGAAGGCATCGAGCCGATCCTGCAATTCACCTGCCGCGACCGCAACCGCATTGCGCTGCAGAGCGATCTGATGGCCGCGGCGGCGAGCGGCGTGCGCAACCTGCTGATCCTGCGTGGCGACGACCCGTCGGCCGGCGACCAGCCCGACGCCAAGGCGGTGTTCGATCTCGACGCACGCCAGTTGCTCGAGATGGCGCGGGCGATGCGCGATTCCGGCGAACTGCCATCGGGGCGCAAGGTCGGCGGCCGCGCGGAGTTCTTCCTCGGCGGCGCCGACAGTCCCATCGATCCGCCGGATGGGTGGGAGCCCAAGAGCCTGGCGGCCAAGCAGGCCGCCGGCGCGCAGTTCGTGCAGACCCAGTTCTGCATGGATGCGGGTATCGTGCGGCGCTACATGCACCGGCTCGCCGAACACGGTCTCGCCGACAAGCTCCATGTGCTGATCGGCATCGCGCCGTTGCGCTCGGCCGGATCGGCGCGCTGGATCAAGGACAAGCTCTTCGGCGCCATCATCCCCGACGCCTTCGTCGCGCGGCTGGAGCAGGCGTCCGATCAGGCCGCCGAAGGCCGCCGCATCTGCGTCGACATCATCGAAGAACTCGCCGAAATTCCGCAGGTCGCCGGTTGCCACATCATGGCGCCGAACCACGCGGAAGCCGTGCCGCCGGTGATCATCGAGGCGCGCAAGCGCGTGAAGCGGTTGGGGTGACCGCCATCGCCGGATTGCCGCTGGCGGATGGTGCGCAGAACCGGTAAAGCCCCGACGAGCTTATGAATAACAGTCAGGGTCGAGACGGAGTTTCTGGATGTCGAAGAATACGCAGAAGATCGGTTGGATCGGCGCCGGGCGCATGGGCTTGCCCATGGCGGAGCGCCTGCTCAAGGCCGGCCATGACGTGTCGGTGTGGAATCGGACGCGCGCCAAGGCGGAGCCTTTGACCAAGAGCGGCGCCAAGGTGGTCGACAAGCTCTCGGACTTGGCCGGCTGCGACGTGGTGTTCTCCATCGTCTCCACCGGCAAGGATCTCGACCAGGTGCTGTTCGGCAAGGACGGCGTGGTGTCCGGGGGCAAGACGCCGAAGGTGGTGGTCGACTGTTCGACCATTTCCGTCGAGGACTCCGTGAAGATTCGCGCCAAGCTGAAAGAGGCCGGCGGCGAATACGTCGCGGCGCCGGTTTCCGGCAACGCCAAGGTGATCAAGGCCGGCCGGCTGTCGGCGGTTCTGTCCGGCGATGAAGCGGCCTGCAAGGCGGCGATGCCGCTGGTGGCGGTGATCGCGCCGCAGGGCGTGTCCTACGTCGGCGCGGGCGAACTCGCGCGCGTGTGCAAGATCGCGCACAACGTCATGCTCGGCGTCGTCATCGAGAACCTGATCGAGATTACGCTCTTGGTGAACAAGATGGGCGTGCCGCGCGAGGCGTTCCTCGCCTTCCTCAACAACGGCGTCATGGGCTCGATGTTCACCAAGTACAAGTCGCCGGCGTTGGTCAATCTCGACTGGACCACCACCTTCACGCCGGAGCTCCTGCGCAAGGACCTCGACCTCGGTCTTTCGCTCGGCCGCGAGATGGACGTGCCGATGCCGGTGACCGCGGCTACCCGCGAGGTGCTGCAAAGCCATTTCGGCGCCGCGACGTTGCAGAAGGATCCGGACGCCTATCTGCAAAAGGACTTCGCCGCGCTCATGGAGACCATGGCGCTCGCCGCCGGCATGAAGCTCGAGTCGGAAAACAAGAACGTCCCGACCGGTTTGGAATAGACGAATGTGTGCCCCGGACGCGGTTCAGCGCGTGAGCGTTGCACCGCAGATCCGGAGCCCCCGGTTTTATCGAGCTGGATCCCGGGTCTGCAGCGCACCGCTGTCGCGCCGCGCCCGGGAAACGTAATCGAGGCCATCGCCCCACACGAAAAAAAGGGCCGCGCAAGCGCGGCCCTTTTCGTGCACATTTGGAGGATGGCCACCGCTCAGTGGATAAGGGAGGAAACGGCAGCTGCGCACAGTGAACAGTGAACCGGGCGGGTGTCCGTTTCACAAGTAAATTGGGTGTAAAATCGGATCGAATTTGCGCCGCCGCGGTACGGCATCATGCGGCCGAAATGCGGCCTTCAAGCGCGATAACGTGCTGCAATCGACCTGCATCCGCCGGCTCCGCTTCGTGCTCAACGGTAAAGCGTTGCTTTTCGACGGAGCCAAATCCCGCTTGCTGGCGGGCGACGTGCTCAAGCCCGCTTGATCTCACGCGCAATGCCAACGGGATGATGCCCACACACTTCGCCATCGGCTGGTCGTGACGCGCGGGCGCGGGGCGGGCCGGGGAAGGAAGGGGCAAGGCAAGGCAAGGCAAGGCAAGGCAAGGCAAGGGCCTCAAGGCGGTCGGCGAAATTCACAAAATCGACGCGACCTTTGCCACCTGCTGTTGCAAGCTGTGTTGCACGCCCGGCGCGCGTTGTCCCCCGTGTGACAAGTATGACGACGCGATGACTGGCGTTGCAGCCATGCGGCGCCGGCCTCGCACTCATGAAACTCATGTGACCTCGCCATTAATTCCGCGGGAACGTTTGCCCGTCTATACGCAGGGCGTTCGTTAGCGCCTTCAGGAATTCCGATGACTCGTCTGCCCCGCATCCGCCTGCCGATCGCGGCCAAAGCCGTATTGTTGATCGGCGCGCTCGGTCTGATGTCCGCCGCCGCCAATTGGTTCTGCCTGCGCAGCCTGCACGAGATCGACCGCATCAATGCCGTCGTGGCCGAACGGGTGGCGCCGGCGCGGCTGACGCTCACGGAAGCGAAGATCGCGGTCGAATTGATGGGGCTGGCGACTTATAAGATGACCGGCACCGACGACCCCGACACTAGGAAGGAAGCGATCAGCGAGCGCGCCGGCGAATACGCGGCCGCCAAGGTGTGGCTCACGAACGCCCTCGACTATCTTCCCGGCCACGACGAGGACATCGCCGGTATGCGGCGGCGACTCGACCTGGTCAATTCCATTGCCGAATCCGCGCAGGCGCTGAGCAAGGCGGGCGACCGCGCGCAAACGCGCACGCTGCTCGAATTCAAGTTCGACCCCGCTTTGGTCGACGCCGCCACCAGCATGAACCGGCTGATCGACATCCTGGGCGGACAGACCAAGGTGGCGATGGCGCAGGCCGCCGCGAGCAAGGTGCGGACCTACCGACTGCTGGCCTTCGTGCTGGTCGGTGGCACCATCCTCGCGGTGCTGATTGCCATGTTGCTCGCCCACTTCGCGGTAGCGCGGCCGCTGCAGCGGCTGGCGAAGGCGGCCGGCGGCATCGCCAAGGGCGATTTCGAGACGGCGATCGAAGGCGTTGCGCGCGGCGACGAGGTCGGCGTCATGGCCCGCGCCGTGCAGGTGTTCCGCAACAACGGCGAGGCGCTGCGCGAGGCGCAGCACGAGCGCGAGCGCGAACGCGAGCGGGCGGCGGCGGAAAAGCGCGCCGCGCTCGACGCGCTGGGCCGCAGCTTCGAGCACAAGATCCTCAGCGTGACGGCGGCGCTCGCGGCGGCGGCGGCTCAGCTCGACGGTTCGGCGCGCGCCATGAGCGGCATCGCGGAGGAATCCGACCGCTCCGCCGGCGCCGCCGCCGTGGTGGCGCAGGAGTCGAGCGAGGTCGCCGACACGGTCGCGGCCGCCATCGACGAGCTGTCGACCGCCATGCGCGACATCGAATCGCAGCTCGGCAATGTGGGGACCGTGGTGGTGGAGGCGACCCGGCGCGCCGGCGTGGCCGTCGGCAACGCCGACGGCCTGGTGTCGACGGTCGGCGAGATCGACCAGGTGGCGGGCATGATCCAGGCCATCGCCAGCCAGACCAACCTGCTCGCGCTCAACGCCACCATCGAGGCCGCGCGCGCGGGCGAGGCCGGCCGCGGCTTCGCGGTGGTGGCGCAGGAAGTGAAGACGCTCGCCGCCGAGACCACCAAGGCCCTCGACAACATCCGAGGCAAGACCGGGGCGGTGGCCGGGATCGTCGACGGCGTGCGCGAGGCGACGCAGTCGATGTCGTCGGCGATCGGGCAGATCGAGACGGTGTCGCAGGCGATCACCGGCTCGGTGCGCATGCAGAGCGACGCGACGCACAGGATCGCCGAGAGCGTGGACGGCGCCGCCCACCGCAGCCGCCAGGTTTCCGACACGCTGGCCGGCGTCAACCACGTGGCCGGACGCACCCGCAGCGGCGCCGGGCAGATCCTCGCCGCGGTCGCCGATCTCAACCGCCAGGCCGCGGCCCTGCAGCAGGAAGCCCAGGCCTTCGTCGCTCACGTGCGCGCGGCCTAGCGTGGCTCAGTAACGGCGGTCACCCCGCCGGCAGCGTCGCCGTCGGCTCAAGCCCGCCCATGTGGCGGGACTCCTCGAAGCCGTGCATGCCGAGGTGCCATTGCAGCGCCACCACCGCGCCTTTGACCGGCTGCAGCAGGCTGGTGCACATGGCCGTCGCCGTCGTCAGCCAGAGCGGGATCGACAGCGCCATGGGCGGCGCGAAGGCGGTCTCCACCGCCAGCACGATCGGCACCAGGATGTGGCCGGTGATGACAATGACCAGATAGGCGGGAAAGTCGTCGGCCCGGTGGTGGTGCAGCTCCTCGCCGCAGTGGGGGCACGCGTCCGCCACCTTCAGGTAGGCACGGAACATCTTGCCCTTGCCGCAGGCCGGGCAATAGCCTTTGAAGCCGCGCATGACCGTGTCGAAGGTCTCGTTGCGCAGCTTCGGCGGCTTGGCGGCGGCCTTGAATTCGAGCGGATCGGGCTTGTAGACGTGCGTCTTCATCGGGCTCTCTTCCGGCAGGGGCAGACCTCCCACATAACCCTCCCGGCCCGGTTTTGCTACCTCCGGACCGCACGTCTGCCCTGCGGCCCGGAGTCGGCCAGTTGGCCTCCGGGAGGCCTCAATACCGATTGGCGATCGGCAATTCCTCCGCCGGGAATAGCGAGATCACGCGGCAGCCCTTGTCGGTGACCACCACCTCTTCCTCGATGCGCGCGCCGGAGTAACCGTCGGTCGCCGGGCAATAGGTTTCGATGGCGAACACCATGCCTTCCTTGATCTCGGTCGGGTGATCCATCGACACCACACGCGAGATGATCGGCCGCTCATGCAGCGCCAGCCCCAGGCCGTGCGCGAACTGCAGGCCGAACGCCGAGGTCTCGTCCGGAAAGCCGAACTCCTCCGCGGTCGGGAAAGCCTCGGCGATATGCGAGGTGGTGGCGCCCGGCTTGATTCGCGCCATGGCGTTGTCGAGCCATTCGCGGCATTGCTTATAGGCGTCGTGTTGCGCCGGCGTGGCGCGGCCGACATTGAAGGTGCGGTAGTAGCAGGTGCGGTAGCCCATGAAGGCTTGCAGGATGTCGAAGAAGGCCTGGTCCCCGGGGCGGATCAGGCGGTCGGTGAAGTTATGCGGATGCGGGTTGCAGCGCTCGCCCGAGACCGCGTTCACCGCCTCGACGTCGTCGGAACCGTGGCGATAGAGGAACTCGTTGACCTTGGCGACGATGTCGTTCTCGCGCACGCCGGGTTTGAGCTCTTCACTGACCATGTGATAGGCGCCGTCGACCATGGCGGCGGCGTGGTTCAGCAAATGGATCTCGTCCTGCGACTTGATCTCGCGCGCTTCCAGCATGACCTGCTGGCCGTCGACGATGTTCAAGCCCGCCTTCTGCAATTCGAACATCATCGGCGGCTCGATGATGTCGACGCCGATCGGCATTTTATCGCAGCCGGCTTCCTTGATCAGCGACGCGATCTCCTTGGCGTGCTTTTCCATCAGGCCGAAGGCGGGATCGACCATGCCGCGCATGCCGATGATGCCGGCCTTGCAGTTCTCGGGCAGCAGCCAGGGCGCGTACAGCTTGTGATGCACGGCCGCGGAGCCGAAATCCCACAGGATCGGTTCGCCGGTACGGGTCAGCAGCGCCCAGCGGCAGAGCTTGTCGCGCTCCCATTCGCCGATCTTGGTCGAGGTGATGTAGCGGATGTTGTTGACGTCGAACACCAGCAGCGCGCCGAGCTCGGAATTCTCCAGCGCCTGCTTGGCGCGGCCGAGCCGGTAGCGGTGCAGCCGGCGATAATCGACGCGCTCCTCGAAATCGACGCCCATGATGCCCAGCGAGGGCAGGGCGCGGCCCCAGTTGTGGCGCGGATTGATGTCCTCGGCGCGGATCTGCGTCGGTTCGCGCGTTCTCTCGTCCATGGTGTCCTCCCTGGCGTCTTAGCGTCTTAGCGTTTCGTGGCGTCCCTGCGATCCGCGCCCTCGGCGCGGCGCCGGTTATTTTCCGTGCGGTTATGCGCCCTCCGGCGCCGGGCTCGCAAGGGCATAGAAGGCACGGAAAAAACGTCCGTTGGAGACACTTGGGCGCGCGCCCATTGCCCGTGTGGGAGGTCATTATCGCGACAGGCAAGCCTCGACCGCCGGCAACGGACGGCGCCGGGCCGGCGGTGGAGTGACTGCCGATGGCATTGCGTTTGGACGCGTGGTCCGAACGCTGCCCGCGTTCACGAGCGATCCATAGTGCCGTGACCGAAATGGTCCTGCAGGGAGGCGGCGCGGTGGCTCACGGTGCAACTGCCACCCAGGGGCCGGGCGAAATACGAGCACTGGTCCCAACTGTGGTAGCAGCTATCGGCGCCGAAGCTGGGCAGGGTGTGGTCGCAGTAGCGGCCCTGCGGTGCGGGTTGCGCTTGCGCGCTGGCCGTCATGCCCAGGCCGCCGACGGCGGCGGCGAAAGTCAGTGCGGCGATGGTGTATGCGAGTTTCATGGCTGATCTCCGGTTTCAGTGTCGCGAGTCGCCCCCTGGTTGGGCCCCGCTTGCTTGTCGCCATCTCAGCACCCACTGCGGAAACGTCGGAACCTCGCGCGCCGTTCCGGGTTCTGCCGCCGGAGCAACGATGTAACTGTAAACCGGGAGGTTCTGTCCGCATTTCACGCGTGCGCGGCGCGTCTGTGTTCCCCAGTTACGCAAAGCGGGGGCGGTGAAACGACGCTACCGTTACGTATGGCGGCGCAATGACCGGACTCGAAACACGCCGCGGGGCGAATGCCGGCCCAAACAAATGCTCAAGACTTTGAAAATACGTTCAATAAAAAGTCATCCCCGCGCGCTTGCGTGCCCTTATCATTCTCAGCGTCCGGTTCATGTGAGGGCGTCATCTAGAGGCGTCTTGATGATGGGGCCGCCTTAGCGGGGCCGATATCGGGTAGACCCGACATCGGCGATGCGGTGCCTGCGCGCTCGGGCGAGCCGGGGCATGCGCAAACAAGTTTACGCAGTTTGCGCAAAAGCAAACTGCTATGCCGGGGGCATTAGGACCCCCCGCCAGGAGCTGGCTGACGGCGTGAGTCTTCGAGACCTTGCCGAAAGCGTGGCCCGGGTTGGAAGACACCGCGGTGGAGCGCCGCGACGCGAGCGCCCTTGCGTCAAAGGGCGCCCGCGCTTCGCCAAGCGCGGAATTAATGGTTGCGCGTCGCGGCGCTCCATCGTCCTCATTCATTGATATGAGGAAAGAGAATACGGGCGAACCCGGCGCGCGTCATACTCTCTTCACCTCTCCCCGCTGCGCGGGGAGAGCGAAGAAGCGCCTCATGCCGCGCTCTTCCGGCCCCACAACCGTTGTGACGCGATTTCGGCGCCCTCGCGCAAGGACCTGAGCTTCAGCCACACCGCCGGCTCGATCACCCATTCGCGATTCGTAAACGTGCCGAAGCCGCAGTCGGTGCCGGCGATCACGCGCTCGCGGTCGCCGACGGCAGCGACGGCGTCTTCGATGCGGCGCGCCACCACTTCCGGATGCTCGACGAAGTTCGAGGTGGTCTCGATCACGCCCGGGATCAGCACCATGTCCGCCGGCAACGGCGCGCTCTTGAACGCCGCGTATTCGTGGGCGTGGCGCGGATTGGAGAACTCGATCGTCAGCGCGCCGACCTGCGCCTCGTACAGCGCCGGCAGGATCTTCACCAGCGGCACGTCGTAGATATGCGGGCCTTCCCAGTTGCCATAGCAGACGTGCAGGCGCACGCGCTCGCGCGGAATCCCCTCGATGCCTTCGTTGATCGCCGCTACGTGCCGCTCCACCACCTTGACGAACCCGCCGTCGTCGAGATCGCGGTACATCATGGTGCGGTCCATGGCGAGATCGGGCGCGTCGATCTGCAGCAGCAATCCCGCTTTGTAGATCGCCTGGTACTCGTTCTTCATCTCGCGCGAGAGCGCGCTGAGATACTTGTCCTGCGAGCCGTAATGGGCGTCGAGCATGGTCGAGGAGATGATGCCGGGCGAGGGCGCCGTCATGAAGGTCTCGGCGAAGCGGTCGTCGGCGATGCGCTTGAAGCGCGCGATCTCGCCTTCCAGCGGCTTGACGTCGCGATAATGCAATTCGCTCTGGCACTCGGGCGCGTTCTGCTGCTTGCTGACATGCGGAAAGCGCCGCAGGGTGCTCGCCACCAGTTCGGGGAACTCCTCGAACTCGCGTCCGCGCCGGCGCTTCGACACGCCGCCGAAGCCGCTCATGCGCTGCGGCACGTAGGTCTGGAAGCCGACGCGCTGCTGCTCGCCGTCGTTGCCGACGTCGATGCCGGCGTCGACCTGCTTGTCCACCACGTGGTTCACCGCGCGGTCGAGCTCGGCGGTCATTTCGGCAGGGTCGAATTTCTCGCCGGCCTCCTGGCGCACCAGCAGGTCCGACAGCTTCTCGTTGCGCGGCAGGCTGCCGACGTGCGTGGTCAGGATACGTTCGCGGCTGAGAATCATGATGGGCGGCTCCCTGAATGCAGGCTCTTGTTGGCGCGAACCATAACGGCAAATGCCGCGCTGTACAGTGGTGGGCAGAAAAGCTTGCGTCAGGCGGCCGTTTCGCCTGGAAATATATTCACATTGCGATAATGGGCCCCGCCTCGCATAATTCGCCCAACACGGAAGACACCAATAAGCGGCGACCATGCCGCGACGGGAGGATGACGATGACGACCGCGTCTGCGGTGGCGGAAGAGGCTTTGGGCGCGGTCCCGCGCGGCTACAACTTCGCCGCCGACGTGCTGCAAAGCAATCTCGCGGCCGGCCGCGCCGACAAGCCGGCCTTCATGGACGGGCAGCGCACGCTCACCTATCGCGATCTCGCCGACCGCGCGGCGCGCTTCGGCGCCGCCTTGCGCGGTCTCGGCGTCCGCCGCGAAGAGCGCGTGCTGATGGCGATGCTCGACACCGTCGACTGGCCGACCGCCTTCCTCGGCTGCCTCAAGGCCGGCATCGTCGCCGTGCCGGTCAACACGCTGCTGACCGAGGACGACTACCGCTACATGCTCGCCGACAGCCGCGCCAAATGCCTGGTGGTATCGGAGGCGCTGTTTCCCCGCTTCGAGAAGCTGATCGCGGATTGCCCCGACCTCGAGCACGTCATCGTCTCCGGCAGCAATCCGCACGGCTATCGCCTGTTCGAGGACGTGATCGGCGCCGACGAACCGGAAGATTACACCGCGCCGACCACTGCCGACGACATCGCGTTCTGGCTCTACACCTCGGGCTCCACCGGCAACCCCAAGGGCGCGGTGCACGTGCACGCCAGCCTCAAGCTGACCGCCGATCTCTATGGCACGCCGATCGCCGGCATCAAGGAAAGCGACACGGTCTATTCGGTGGCCAAGCTGTTCTTCGCTTACGGTCTCGGCAACGCCATGACGTTTCCGTTGACGGTCGGCGCCACCACCGTGCTCAATCCGGAGCGGCCGACGCCGGACGGCGTCGCCGCGCTCCTGAAGCAATATCCGGTGACCGTGTTCTATGCGGTGCCGACCTTCTACGCCGCCTTCCTCGCCAGCAACAGCGCGCCGACGCGCGAGGCGGTGAAGATTCGCCGCTGCATTTCCGCCGGCGAGGCGCTGCCCGAGCAGATCGCGAGCGCCTGGGCGGAGCGTTACGGTGTCGAAATTTCCGACGGCCTCGGCACCACCGAGATGCTGCACATCTATCTCACCAACCGCCCCGGAGCGACCAAGTACGGCACCACCGGCAAGCCGGTGCCGGGGTACGAGATCAGGCTCGTCGGCGACGACGGCCAAGAAGTGCCGCAAGGCGAGCTCGGCGAGCTGCACGTGCGCGGGCCGACCAGCGCGATCATGTACTGGAACAACCGCGCCAAGTCGCGCACTACCTTCCTCGGCGAATGGACGCGCTCCGGCGACAAGTACTTCCAGGACGAGGAGGGCTATTACGTCTGCGCCGGGCGGCAGGACGACATGCTGAAGGTGTCGGGCATCTACGTCTCGCCCTTCGAGGTGGAGGCGGCGCTGTCCTCGCATCCGGAGGTGCTGGAGGCGGCGGTGGTGGGCTGGTTCGACGAGCAGAAGCTGATCAAGCCGAAAGCCTTCGTGGTGCTGAAGTTGCCGGACAAGGCGACCGACGAACTGATCGGCGCCCTGCAGGAGCACGTCAAGCAGAAGCTCGCGCCCTACAAGTATCCACGCTGGATCGAGTTCCGCACCGAGTTGCCCAAGACCGCCACCGGCAAGATCCAGCGCTTCAGGCTGCGGGCGGAAGGGCAGGCGTAGCGTGGGTGACGCACTTCAGTTGATGACGTGAAATGCAGTTAAGCGAATCCGGCTTCCTTCATATCGGCGACCAGAATCTCGAATACCGCATGGTCGGTCCGCGCCCCGATGCGGCGCCGACCTTGGTCATGCTGCATGAAGGCCTCGGCTGCGTCGGCCTGTGGGGCGACTTCCCCGACAAGCTGCAGAAGACGACCGGCTGCGGCGTTTTTGCCTACTCGCGGGCCGGCTACGGCCAGTCGAGTCCGGTCGCGCTGCCGCGCCCGCTCACTTATATGCACGACGAAGCGCGCCACGTGCTGCCGAAGCTGCTCGACGCCATCGGCTTCCGGCGCGGCCTGCTGGTCGGCCACAGCGACGGCGCCTCGATCGCCGCGATCTATGCCGGTACGCACCAGGACCACCGCGTCGGCGGCCTGGTGCTGATCGCGCCGCATTTCTTCACCGAGGATGCCGGCATTGCCTCCATCGAAGAAGCGCGCCGGGCCTACGAGACCGCCGATCTGCGCGCCAAGCTGGCGCGCTGGCACAAGGATCCGGACAACGCCTTCCGCGGCTGGAACGATGCCTGGCTCGACCCCGATTTCCGCAAGTGGGACATCACCGAGCCGCTCGCCTATATCCGGGTACCGATGCTGATCGTCCAGGGCGCGGACGACCAGTACGGCACGGTCGCCCAGATCGAGGCGGCGGAGCGCGAGTGCTACTGCCCGGTCGAGGTGGCGCTGCTGCCGGGCGCCAAGCACACGCCCCAGCGGGAGGCGCCGGAAGCGACCTTGCGGGCGATCTCCGCCTTCGTTGCCCGCACGCTCGAGGCCAACGACTGGGTGGCGGCGGCCTGAGGTCCCATTGCGCCGCGGCCCCAAAAAACTAGCGCCAGGCGAGGTCCGCAGTTGATTCACGTCAATGTCGGCGCGCGCGATACCTGAAAAACGGTACGATACGTTCATCTAGGAACAACCGACATGCGCTTCCCGCGCACCCTGCTGGTCACGGCCATAGCGGCCTTCTGGGCCGGCAACGCTTTCGCTCAAGCCTCGCCACAACAATCCGGTACCGCGCCTATGCCGACCGTCGCAGGCTGGATCGAGACCGCCTTCTTCCCTGACCAGGGAATCACCCTCGATGCCAAGCTCGACACCGGCGCGGTGTCGGCCTCGCTCAACGTCACCGATCTCGAGCGCTTCAAACGCGGGGGCAAGACTTGGTATCGCTTCACAATTCATGGGTCGAACGGCAAGACCGTCACTGTCGAGCAGCAGACCAGCCGCGTCGCCCGGGTGATGCGGGCGGAGGTCAAGGACACGCTGCGGCCGATCGTCCGGCTCAGGATCTGCGTTGCCGGCCATGAGGCGGTGACCGATTTCAATCTGACCGACCGTTCCGGCCAGGCCTACCAAGTGCTGATCGGGCGCAAGTTCCTCCTCGCGACCCATCTGCTCGTCGACTCGAGCCGAACTCACCTGTTCGCCAAGCCGTGCGAAGGCGGCAACTGATCTCATGCGCAATCTGCACGTCTATATCCTCGCCGCGGTGCTGACCGCGGTTGGTCTCGGGCTGTTCGCCTATAAGGTGCTGGTGGTCGGCCTGCCGCTGCAGGCGCGGATTGTTTCCACCGCCTGGGAAGTCGAAAGCGAGGTTCGGGTCACCGCCAACGGCGGCCCCCTCAAGGTTTCGCTATATGTGCCGGAGGCGTCACGCGATCTCAACGTGCTCAACGAACGGGTGGCGGCGCCGGATTTCGGCGTCACCATAGCGCCTGAAGGTCCCAATCGGCGCCTCAACCTCACCGCGCGCGACGCCAAAGGCGTGTTGGTCGCACGCCAGCGTTTTCTCCTGCAACGGTCTACGGGACGACCTGCGGAGCAAAAGCCGGTGCCGCCGGTGGCACAGCCAGTCACGCTCAGTGCAACCGCCCAGACCATCGCACGCAATATTTTTGCCTCTGCCCACGCCAAATCGTCCGACGAAGTCAGCCAGGTATCGGTGATTCTGCGGGACCTAATCTCGCCTGACCGGCCGGAGAACGTTCGCTTCCTGCTCGGCGACAACCGCTCGCAAGCAAAGATAGCGTCGCTGGCGGCCCAGATCCTGCGCGTCAACGGCCAGATCGCACGTGCCGTGCACGGCGTCGATCTCGCCAAGACCGGCATCAAGGCCGACGAAAAGGACTGGCTCGAAGTCTACATCAAGGACCACTGGCAATGGTTCTCGGTCGCCACCGGCCAGCCACGCATCCCGCGCACCTGGTACGCCTGGTGGCGTGGCGACGAGCCCCTCGTGAAGGTCGACGGCGGCAAGCTCGACCGCCGCCGTCTGAGCGTCGCGCGCGTCGACCAGTCGGTGCTGCGGCAGACTCTGGCGCTCGGCAAAGTCAAAAACATGTTTCTGACGACCTATTCGCTCTACTCCCTTCCCGCGCCACAGCGCGAGGGCTTCCGAATCATCATGACGCTGCCGATCGGCATCTTCATGCTGGTGGTGCTCCGCAACATCGTCGGCCTGCGCGGCGTCGGCACTTTCATGCCGGTGCTGATCGCACTCGCCTTCCGCGACACCCATCTGCTGTGGGGTGTCGTGCTGTTCAGTGTTGTGCTTGCCGCGGGGCTGCTGGTGCGCCTCTATTTCGACCATCTCAAGCTGCTGCTGGTCGCTCGCCTCGGCGCCATCGTGATGTTCGTGATCCTGATGATGGGTGTGCTGACGGTTCTTTCGGACAAGCTCAATTTCACCCCCGGATTATCGATAGCATTATTCCCACTGGTTATCCTCACGATGACCATCGAGCGTGTCTCCGTGCTGTGGGACGAAAGCGGCCCCGCCGTGGCCATCAGGCAAGCGGTGATGAGCCTCGTCATCGCGGCGGTCTGCTATCTGGTGATTTCCGCACAGCCGATCCAGCACATTTTCTTTTCGTTCCCGGAGCTGATCCTGGTGTTGATGGCGCTAACGCTGCTGATCGGGCGCTACACCGGCTATCGGCTGAGCGAACTGGTACGCTTCCGGGTCCTGGCGGAGCGGCAGCCATGAACCTTTTGGGCCTATCGCATCGCTTGCACGAAATCGGATTGCTCGGAATGAACGGGCGCAATGGCGATTTCATCTCGCAGGTGAACGCGCGCAAGTTCTATCCGCTGGTCGACGACAAGCTGCTCACCAAGCAACTGGCGAACAAGTTCGGCATCGCCACGCCGGAACTCTACGCGACCTTCAACGTGAGCGCGGAAATCAAGCGTGCGCGGGAGTTGCTCGAAAAATACGAGAATTTCGTGGTCAAGCCGGCTAACGGTAGCCGTGGTAACGGCATCCTCGTTGTCAAAGGTCGGCTCGGTGACAACCTGCGTCTTGCCAGCCGCAGGATGATGTCATGGTACGACCTCAGGTTCCACATGCAGAACATGCTCAGCGGCATCTACAGCCTGGGCGGGCAGGACGATCACGTCATCGTCGAGTACTGCGTGGAGTTCGACCGCGTCTTCGACAGCATTACGCATCTTGGCGTGCCCGACATCCGCCTCATCGCCTACAAGGGCGTGCCGGTGATGGGTATGCTGCGGTTGCCGACCAGTGAATCGGAAGGCAAAGCCAATCTGCATCAGGGCGCCATCGGCGCCGGCATCGATCTCGCGACCGGGCGCACGCTCACCGCCGTGTGGCGCAACAGCGTGGTGCGCCAGCACCCGGACACGCTCGCCGACGTCACGGGCGTGCAGATTCCGTCCTTCGAACGCATGCTCGACATCGCCGCCGGCTGCAACGAGATGACCAACCTCGGCTATGTCGGCGTCGACCTGGTGCTCGACCGCAGCAAGGGCCCGCTGATGCTGGAGCTCAACGCGCGGCCGGGCCTCAACATCCAGATCGCCAACCGCGCCGGTTTGGGCGCGCGGCTCGAAGCGGTCGACCGCGCCAACGCCGCCAGCCTGCCGCGGGCGGAGCGCATCGCGTTCGCCAAGGCGATGTTCGGGGCGGGCGGGAAATCGGACGGGGCGGCGCACCACAGCCCGCTCATTCCCGCGTAAGCTGGAATCCAGAATATGTAGGGCTGGGTCGCCGCTTTCGCGGGGACGAGCGGTGGAGGGTGGCCACCTCTAAACGAAACGGCCGGGACAAGCCCGGCCATTCCAACGTCATCGCCATAGCGATCGCGGCTTATTCCGCCGCTTTCTTGGTGGCGCTGCCGTGCTCGGCGGTGAGGTAGTCCATCGCCGCCTGCACGCCGCCCTTCTTGATCGGCACGCCGAAGAGCTGCAGCGCCATCTCGGTGATGCCGAGGGCGCCGACGAGCTGGCCGTCGTTGATGTCGCCGAGATGGCCGATGCGGAAGTACTTGCCCGCGTACTGGCCGAAGCTGGCGCCATAGGAGATGTTGAAGGTCTCCAGCGCCATGGCGCGGAATTTATCGGCGTCGAAACCCTCCGGCATCATCACCGCGGTGACGGTCGGCGAGACCTGGGCCGCGTTCTTGTTCAGGTTTTCCAGGCCCCAGGCATGAATCGCGCGGCGGGTCGCTTCCGCCAGCCGGTCGTGGCGCGCGAACACGTTGTCGAGGCCTTCCTCGTGCAGCATGTCGATGCCGACCACGAGGCCGTGGATCATCTGGGTCGCCGGCGTGTAGGGGAAGAAGCCGACCTTGTTCATGTTCAGCATGTCGTCCCAGGCGAAGAACGACTTCGGCAGCTTGGCGGTCTTGTTGGCGGCCAGCGCCTTGTCGCTGACGGCGTTGAACGACATGCCGGGCGGCATCATCAGGCCCTTCTGCGCGCCGCCGACCGAGACGTCGACGCCCCACTCGTCATGGCGGTAGTCGGTCGACGCGAGGGAGGAGATGGTGTCGACCATGAGCAGCGCGGGATGGCCGGCGGCGTCGATCGCCTTGCGGATCTCCGCGATCGGCGACAGCGCGCCGGTCGAAGTCTCGTTGTGCAGAACGCAGACCGCCTTGATCTCCTTGTTCGTGTCCTCGCGCAACTTGGCTTCGATCGCCTTGGGGTCGAGGCCGTTGCGCCAGTCGGTCGGGATGAACACCGGTTCGATGCCGATGCGCTCGGCCATTTTCTTCCAGAGCGAGGCGAACTGCCCGGTCTCGAACATCAGCACCTTGTCGCCGGGCGACAGCGTGTTGGTCAGCGCCGCTTCCCAGGCGCCGGTGCCCGTGGCGGTGTAGACGATCACCGGGTTGCTGGTCTTGAAGATGGTCTTGATGCCCTCGAGCGCCCGCTTCGTCAGCTTGGCGAAGTCGGGGCCGCGATGGTCGATCATGGGGGTATCCATCGCGCGCAGAATGCGGTCGGGCACCGGGGTCGGACCCGGTATCTGGAGGAAATGACGTCCGACCTGACGCGACGAATTCTGAGCCATAGAAGACGCTCCTAAACGCGGCATTTTGCGGATTGTGGCCAAGCCACGGCACCTCCCGATCAGGGCCGGCGCTTGTGGCGTTGAACTATGAATGCGACATTGGGGTCAAGCAATTTTCCGTATACGTGAACGGGGCTTGATGTACAGGCTTGAGCGAGCCCAACAAGGAAACGAGCCGTGGCGGTGGTAATGCCCGGCCTGGAACGGCGGCTGAAGGCCGAATTGAGCGGCGATGTGCGGTTCGACCGTTTCACGCGCGGCCGCTACGCAACCGACGCGTCCCATTACCAGGTCATGCCGGTGGGTGTGGTCGCCCCCCGCACGATTGAAGAAGCCGATCGGGCGATCGGCATCGCCCGGGCGGAAGGCGCGACCGTGCTCGCCCGCGGCGGCGGTACGTCTCAGGCCGGGCAGACGGTGGGCGAGTCGCTCATTGTCGACTGCTCGAAATACCTCACCCGCATTCTCGACCTCGACGTCAAGCACCGGCGCTGCGTCGTCGAGCCGGGCATCGTGCTCGACGATCTCAACCGCCAGCTCAAAGCCCACGGCCTCTGGTTTCCAGTCGATATCTCCACCGCCTCGCGCGCCACCGTCGGCGGCATGGCCGGCAACAATTCGTGCGGCGGCCGGTCGCTGCGTTACGGCACCATGCGCGACAACGTGATCTCGATGGACGCGGTGTTGGCGGACGGTACGCTCGGTCATTTCGGCCGGATCGGCGGCAACATCAACAACGTGCCGGCGCCGCTCAGGCCGCTGGCGAAAGACCTGCTGGCGATCGGCGCGCGCGAAGCGGACGAGATCGCGGCGCGCTTCCCCAAGGTGCAGCGCCGGGTCGGCGGCTACAATCTCGACGCGCTGGTGCAAGGCCGCTACCTGGGCGGTAACGACATCAACCTCGCCCATGTCCTGGTCGGCGGCGAAGGCACGCTGGCGTTCTCCACCCGCATCGAACTGCAGCTCGCGCCGCTGCTCGGCCGCCGCGCCGTCGGCGCGGTGCACTTCGGCAGTTTCTACGAGGCGATGAACGCGGCGCAGGCGATCGTGCGTCTTAGACCTATCGGCGTCGAGCTGATTGACCGCACGATGATCGAGCTTGCCCGCGCGATTCCGATCTTCCAGCCGACGCTGGAAAAATTCGTGCGCGATCGGCCGGAAGCGATCCTGCTGGTCGAATTCGGTGAGGACGACCACGAGGTAAATCTTCGCCTGTTGCGCGAACTGAAGGAACTGATCGGCGATCTCGGCTTCAACTGGAGCAATACCGGCGCCAAGTGGGGCGGCGTCGCCGAAATCCTCAATCCGGATTTGCAGGCGGCCATTACCGAGGTGCGCACCTCGGGGCTCAACATCATGATGTCGATGAAGGACGCGGGGAAGCCGGTGTCCTTCGTCGAGGACTGCGCCGTGCCGCTGGAGCACCTCGCCGAATACACGTCCCGCCTGACGCAGGTGTTCGAAAAGCACGGCACCCGCGGCACCTGGTACGCGCATGCCGGTTCCGGCTGCCTGCATGTGCGGCCGATCCTCAACCTGCGTCAGGACAAGGACGTCCACGCCATGCGCGCGATCGCCGAAGAGGCGTTTGCCATGGTGCGCGAATACAAGGGCTCGCATTCCGGCGAGCACGGCGACGGCCTGGTGCGTTCCGAGTTCAACGAGCCGATGTTCGGCGCGCAGCCTGGCGCGCGCTTTCGAAGAGGTGAAGGATCGCTTCGACCCGAACGGGCTCTACAATCCCGGCAAGGTGGTGCGTCCGCCCAAATTTGACGACCGCAGTCTTTTTCGCTTCAAGCCCGGCTATCGCGGCGAGGCCATCGAGACGGCGCTCGACTGGTCGGCCTTTACCGGCAGCGGCGGTGGTTTCCAGGGCGCGGTCGAGATGTGCAACAACAATGGCGCCTGCCGCAAGCTCGCCGGCGGCGCCATGTGCCCGAGCTATCGCGTCACCCGCGACGAGCGCGACGTGACGCGCGGGCGCGCCAACACGCTGCGGCTGGCGGTCACCGGCCAGCTCGGGCCCGACGCGCTCACATCGAAGGAGATGCAGGAGACGCTCAAGCTGTGCGTTTCCTGCAAGGCCTGCCGGCGCGAATGCCCGACCGGCGTCGACATGGCGCGCATGAAGATCGAGGTGCAGGCCGCGCGCGTGAAGAAGCGCGGGCTCTCGCTGCACGACCGGCTGGTAGGCTATCTGCCGCGCTATGCGCCTTGGGCGTCGCGCCATGCCTGGCTCGCCAATCTGCGCGACGCGAGCCCGGTCCTGCGCCGCGCCTCGCAGACCTTCGCCGGGTTCTCGGTGACGCGCAGCCTGCCGCAATGGCGCGCCGACATCTATCGGGATCGCGCCGACTGGCGCTATCGCCCGCAAACGGAAGATGCGCCGAAGGCGCCGGCGCGCGACGTGGTGCTGTTCGCCGATACCTTCAACCGCTATTTCGAGCGCGAGAACCTCGACGCCGCTCTGCGCGTGCTCGTCGCCGGCGGCTATCGCGTTCATGCGGCTCTGCCGACGGATGGCGACGCACGGCCACTGTGCTGCGGCCGCACGTTTCTCTCGGCCGGCCTGATCGACGAAGCGCGGCGCGAGATGCAGCGCACGTTGGACGCGCTGGCGCCCTATGCCGCCCAGGGTATTCCGGTCGTCGGCCTGGAGCCGAGCTGCCTGTTCACCTTCCGCGACGAGCTGCCGGGGCTGATGAAGGGGGAGGCGGTCGATGCGTTGAGCAGCCAGGCGTTGCTCTTGGAGGAATTCCTCGCCCGCGAGCTGAAGGCGGGCACGCTCGAGCTGCCGCTTCACCCATTGCCGAAGAAAGCGCTGCTGCACGGCCACTGCCATCAGAAGTCGTTTGCCGCCATGGGCGCGGTGGAAAGCGTGCTGAAGGCGGTGCCCGCGCTTGCGGTCGAGACCATCGAATCGAGTTGCTGCGGCATGGCAGGCTCGTTCGGGTATGACGCCGACACCATCGACGTCTCGCTCAAGATGGGCGAGCTGTCCCTGCTGCCGGCGGTGCGTGAAGCGCCGGCCGACGCGTTGATCGTCGCCGACGGCACGTCCTGCCGCCACCAGATTCATGACGGTACGGCACGTGTTGCGCTCCACGTGGCGCGGGTGCTGGCGATGAGCCTGGACGGCGAGGGCTGACGCGCCGCATCCACTGTCCGTGCGATAGTGGCGTGAACGATGGCGACGGCCGCTACGGCGCGAGCAACGCGCGCGCTACGTACCAATCGTCGAAATTCGACAGGGACTCGAAAATGCGCGTGAAGCCCTTGGCGCTGAGCAACTTGAAAATGTCTTGTCGATTCGGCTCAACGAAATTGTGTTCGACTGTCATGATCTTAATATCGTAATTGGCAAAGTCGAATGCTTGAAGGATAGGCAGCTCCGAGCCTTCGGTGTCGATAGAGAGATAATCGATCTCTCGCGGCGCATCGTGCGATTTCAAGAGATCGTTGAGAGAAACCGTCTCCACCGTGTAGGTCATGCCCTTCACGCGGCTGCCCTTGTTGAAGTCCTTATCCATCAAGCTGCTGAGAGTGGACAATTCCGCGATTTCGGTTTCTTTGAATTCGAGCTGCGCGCCCGTTTGCGACCATACGCACCGGGTGTCTATCGTCGCCTTGCAATTCGCCTTCAGTGACGCGTGCCAGCACTTGGCCGGCTCGGCGAGGATCCCCAGCCAGCCCCAGCGCTCTTCAAGGGTCGCAGTGTTGCTGAGATCGCGGCCGTTGGTGGCGCCGAACTCGACGAAGAAGCCATCGCGTTTGCCTTTCAGCAGGAATGCGACAAGCAGGTCCTGAAACAGTTGCGCCCGTGAGCTCATGGAATTGGCCGCGCAAAACTCCACGAAATGTCCGGCCAGGTCGTCCGGGGTCTCCTTCACGTAATCCTGAATGATATCCCGGATGCCGAGCAGTCCGTTGAAGCAAGCGACGACGGGGTGCGGCTTTTGCTGATTCATCGGCAGGCACTGGGGCGAAAGACTGTGGCAAGTCGCCAGAAGGCATCTTTATCAGGTTTGTTCGACGGATTGCAAAAGAGCCGACCACGGTAAACCTCACGGCGCCGACTATCGCCTTCGCTCAAAAAGCGACCCGCCCGGTCGGGGATACCGGGCGGGTCTTCAGGATCGGCGCTGGGATGGACGGGGCGGGCGCCGATCGAAACGGAAGCTTGCGTCGGTCAGTCGCGCTCGCAGACCTTCACGTAGTAACGGTGGCCCCAGCGGTTGTAGCGCTTCTGATAGTAGCAATCGTAGACCGGCTCGGCGTAGGCGTTGGAGGCGGCGGCCGCGGCGGCGATGGTGCCGATGGCGAGGCCGATGCCGAGCCCGGGGCCATAGCCGTGGTGATGATGGTGGTGGCCCCAGGCGAACGCGGGGGCGCTGGTGCCGAGGACAGCGCCGGTCAGGGTGACGGCGGCCAAGGTGACGGCGAGGATCTTGGACTTGGTCATGGCGTGCTCCATCCGGTTAATTCAGGGCGGCGCTGTCCGGCCGCGATACCCATGGGTCGCGGCGACCCGGACCGAGGTTCAAGGTTTTTTGACCCGGAGCTATCGACCCGGTCCCGGCGCGGATTCCGGCTTTGTTTGTGGAGAGTTGCGGGCAAGGTGCCCGTTGCGGCTCGAATCACGGCGCCAGGGATGGAGTTTGCGCCGCCGCAATGAGACAATCCCAGGACACATATTCAAGGGATCAAGAATGAAGAGAGCAGCCGCGATCCTGCTGGGCCTCCTGCCGGCCTTGCTGCTGGCTGTGGCCACCGGTTCCACCGCCGCGCAGGCGCAGAAGCTCGACAAGGTCCGCTTCGGCACCAACTGGGTGGCCGAAGCCGAGCACGGCGGGTTCTACCAAGCGCTCGCCGACGGCACCTACAAGAAGTACGGGCTGGACGTCACCATCGTCCCCGGCGGGCCCAACGTGAACAATCGTATCCTGCTGCCGGTCGGCAAGCTCGATTTCTACATGAGCGCCAATTCGCTGCAGACCTTCGACGCCGTCCGGCACAACATCCCCACCGTGGTGGTGGCGGCGAGCTTCCAGAAGGACCCGCAGGTCATCATCGCGCGGCCCGACGTTAAGAAATTCGAGGACCTGAAGAAGCTCACGCTGTTCATCTCCAAGGAAGGCATGGTCACTTTCTTTCAGTGGATGAAGTACCGTTACGGGTTCGACGGCAAGAAGGTGAAGCCCTACACTTTCAACGCCCAGCCGTTCCTCGCCGACAAGAACGCGGCCATGGAGGGCTACGTGACGTCGGAGCCCTACGCCATCGAGCAGCAGGCGCATTTCAAGCCGTCGGTGTTTCTGCTCGCCGACCAGGGCTTCAACAGCTATTCGACGCTGATCGAGACCCGCCGCGATCTTGTCGAGAAGAACCCCGTTTTGGTGCAGCGTTTCGTCGATGCCTCGGCGATCGGCTGGTACCACTACATCTATGGCGATCCGTCGGCTGGCAACGCCCTGATCAAGAAGCAGAACCCGGAAATGACCGACGGCCAGCTCGCCTATTCCATCGCCAAGCTGCGCGAAGACGGGATCGTCGATTCCGGCGACACGGTGAAGTTCGGCATCGGCGCCATGACCGACGCGCGCTGGAGGAGCTTTTACGACACGATGGTGAAGGCCGGCGTGGTCAAGGCCGGCCTCGACTATAAGCGCGGCTATACGCTGAAGTTCGTCGACAAGGGTGTCGGCGTGAACTTGCGGCCTAAATGACGGGTCAAACGCCCGCGGTCGTCTCCCTGCGCCATGTCGGCAAGACCTTCGAGCGCGGCACCGTCGCGCTCGAAGGCTTCGATCTCACGGTCGGGGACGGCGAGTTCGTTTCGCTGCTCGGACCCTCGGGGTGCGGCAAGTCGACGGCGCTGCGTATCGTCGCGGGGCTTAGCGAGCCCACCGCAGGCGTGGTGGAATGGCCGGAGGGCAGGGCGGCGGGCGCCGGCGCGATCGGCTTCGTGTTCCAGGAGCCGACACTGATGCCCTGGGCGAACGTCGCCGGCAATGTGCGGCTGCCGTTGAAGCTCGCCCATGCCGGTACGGGCGCGGCCGACGCCGCGGTCGCCCAAGCGCTGGAACGCGTTGGGCTTGCCGATTTCGCGCAGGGGTATCCACGCGAACTCTCCGGCGGCATGAAGATGCGCGTGGCGATCGCCCGCGCGCTGGTTACCGAGCCGCGCCTCTTACTGATGGACGAGCCGTTCGCCGCGCTGGACGAGATCACCCGCTTCAAGCTCAACAACGACCTGCTGGTGCTGTGGCGGATGCTCGCCCGCACGGTGATCTTCGTTACCCATTCGGTGTTCGAGTCGGTCTATCTCTCCCAGCGCATCGTGGTGATGACGACGCGGCCCGGCCGCGTGTTCGCGGAAATTGAGATTCCCGCGCCTTATCCTCGCGACGAGGACTTCCGCACCTCGGCCGACTACGCCGGCTACTGCCGGCTGGTCTCCGAGGCCCTGCGCGCCGCCATGGCGGAGGGGGCGGCATGACCGACCGCATTCTCCGTTTCAGCCTGCCCATCATTGTGCTGGCCGTCAGCCTCGCCCTGTGGGATGTGGTCGTGCGTGCCAACCACATCCCGCCCTATATCCTGCCGGCGCCGGCGCTGGTGTTCTCGACGCTCATCACCGATGGCCCGCTGCTGTGGCATTCGCTGCTGGTGACGCTTACCACCACCTTCGAAGGCTTCGCGCTCGCAGGCGTCGGCGGCGTCGGGCTCGCCGTGCTGTTCAGCCAGTCGCGCCTCGTCGAATATTCACTCTACCCTTACGCGGTCACGCTGCAGGTGACGCCGGTCGTCGCCATCGCGCCGCTCCTGCTCATCTACCTGCCGCAGCCCCTGGCGGTGCTGGCCTGCGCCTGGATCGTTGCCTTCTTCCCGGTGCTGGCCAACACCACGCTCGGGTTGAATTCGGTCGACCACAACCTGCTGGCCCTGTTCCGGCTCTACGGAGCCTCGCGCTGGCAGGTGCTGCGCCACCTGAAACTGCCGGCGGCGCTCCCCCAGATGCTGGCGGGCTTGCGCATCGCCGGCGGCCTGTCGCTGATCGGGGCGGTGGTGGCCGAGATCGCGGCGGGGTCGGCCGGCGCCGGCTCGGGGCTGGCGTACCGGATCGCGGAATCCGGCTACCGCCTCAACATCCCCCGCATGTTCGCGGCGCTCCTGCTGCTGGCGGCGGCCGGCATCGTGATCTATTTCGTGCTTGCCGCGCTCTCCTACCTCGCCCTGCGCCGCTGGCACGAAAGCGCGTTGCGGCCGGAGCCCTGAGGGGTCAGCATGCGCCGCCGTGCACGCATTGCAGCTTAGCGGTATCGATACTCGTCATCAGGCGGTGGGTTCGCTACCCTGCGGCCATCGGGAGGAATCATGACCAACAAAATCGATCTTGGCGGCCGCCATGCCGTCGTCACCGGCGGCGCGCAGGGCATCGGCCGCGCCGTCACCGAACGCTTTCTGGAATCCGGCGCGAGCGTCGCCATCTGGGACCACGATGTCGCGCTGGCGCACAAGACCGCCGAAGCGCTGCAGGCCAAGGGCCGCGTCTTCGCGGTCGAGGCCGACGTCGGCGATTACGCCTCGGTCGAGCGTGCCCGCGACGAGACGTTGAGCGCGCTCCAGCACATCGACATCCTGGTCAACAACGCCGGCATCGCCGGCCCCAACGCCAAGACCGCGGACTATCCGCTGGAGGCCTGGCACAAGGTGGTGTCGGTCAATCTGGACGGGCCGTTCCATTGCTGCCGGGCGGTGGTGCCGGGCATGGTGGCGCGCAACTACGGCCGCATCGTCAACATCGCCTCCATCGCCGGCAAGGAAGGAAATCCGAACGCGCCGGCCTATTCGGCCACCAAGGCGGCGGTGATCGCGCTGACCAAGACGTTGGGCAAGGAACTCGCCGGCAATGACATTTCGGTCAACTGCCTGACGCCGGCGGCGGCGCGCACCGCCATCTTCGACCAGATGACCCAGGAATTCATCGATTTCATGTTGTCGAAAATCCCGCGCGGGCGTTTCGTCACCGTGGAGGAGGTCGCAGGGCTGGTCGCGTGGTGCGCCTCGGCCGAGTGCTCGTTCACCACCGGCGCGGTGTTCGATATTTCGGGCGGACGGGCGACCTATTGATCGACGAGGCTAGCCAGCGCCGCCAGCGGCTGATGGGTATCGCGCTGATGTGCTGCGCGGTGGCGCTGTTCGCCTGCCTCGACACCACGGCGAAGTATCTCAATACCCAGATGGCGACGCTCGAGATCGTCTGGGCGCGCTATACCAGCGCCTTCCTGCTGACCTTCATCGTCTCCAATCCGCTGACCAAGCCGGACCTGCTGCGGGTCGGCAGCCTGCGCCTGCAGATCACGCGCTCGCTGCTGCTGGTGTCGTCCACCTCGCTCAACTTCATGGCGCTGCGCTACATGCAGCTCGCCGACGTGCTGTCGATCATCTTCACGTTTCCCTTCATCGTGGCGATCATTTCCGGCCCGATGCTGGGGGAATGGATCGGCTGGCGACGCTGGTGCGCGATCATGTTCGGCTTCGGCGGCGTGCTGCTGATCACCCGGCCCGGCTCCGGCAGCATGCAGCCGGCGGCGCTGTTCTCGCTCGCCGCCACCACCTGCTACGGCTTCTACGCGGTGATCACCCGCATCGTCTCGCGCACCGATTCCAATCAGACTTCGCTGTTTTATGGCAATCTGGTGGGCGCGCTGCTGATGCTGCCGGTGCTGCCGTTCGTTTGGCAGGCGCCGTCCAGTTGGGGCATCGCCGGCCTGATGCTGGCGACCGGCGTGTTCGGCAGTCTCGGCCATTTCTGCCTGATTTCCGGCCACAAGCTGGCGCCGGCGTCGGTGCTGTCGCCCTTCGTCTACACCCAGCTCGTCTGGGTGACGATCCTCGGCTATCTGGTATTCGACGCGCTGCCCACCGCCTGGACGTTGGGCGGCGCCAGCCATGGTCGTTAGCTCCGGCCTCTACCTGCTTTATCGCGAGCGGAAAATGGGCCAGCGCGCGGTGAGCGAAGGGGCGCTTCAGGACCTGCCGGAATGACAAAGGCCCGCCGGCGTGACATCGCCTTGCGGTGTCGCGTTCATAGGCGGTAAGTTTCGGCCGCCACACAAGAACACGCTTTCCGAGGAAACCCCATGGCCACAGCGCAGGACCGGGCGCAGGCGTCAGCCGGCACCGGCTTGAACGACGACATCGGCGAAGCAAAAGCGCCTGGACCTGTACCGCACCCAGGTCGTGATTCGCGAGGCGGAGCAGCGGGCTTTCGATCTGTTCCTGCAGAATCTGGTCAAGGGCACCAGCCATCTCTCGCTCGGCCAGGAGGCGGTTGCCGCCGGCTTCGCCGGCGCCATGCAGGCCGGTGACCTGTCGTTCTGCACCTATCGCGGCCACGCCCACACTTTGGCGCGCGGCGTCAGCGTCGAGAAGGTGCTGGGCGAGCTGATGCAGCGCGACAACGGCCTGATGCGCGGCAAGGGCGGCTCCATGCATCTCACATCCGAAGAGCATGGCGTCATGGGTTCCTACGCTATCATCGGCGCGCATCTTCCCATCGCCTGCGGCGCGGCCTGGCGCGCCCAATACAAGGGCGCGAAGGACGTTTCAGTCTGCTTCTTCGGCGACGGCACCACCAATATCGGCGCCTTCCACGAGGCGCTCAATTTCGCGTCGGTGTGGAAGCTGCCGGTGGTCTTCGTGTGCGAGAACAATCTCTACATGGAATACACGCCCATCGCCGACGTCACCGCGGTGCCGCATCCGGCCGCCGACCGCGCTTCGGCCTATGGGCTCGAGCGCATCATCGTCGACGGCAACGACGCCGACGAGGTTTACCGCACGCGCGCAGGCCGCCTACGGCAAGGCGCGGGCGGGCGAGGGGCCGTCGCTGATCGAGTGCCTGACCTATCGCCACAGCGGCCATTCGCGCGCCGATCCGGCCAAGTACCGCCCCGAAGGCGAATTGGAGAAATGGAAGCAGCGCGACCCGATCAAGATCTATAAAGAGCGGCTGCTGCAGTTCGGCGTTTCGCAGGACGTCATCGCCGGCATCGACGCCGAAGTGCGCAAGGTCGTCGACGACGCCACCGAAGCCTGCAAGGCGGCGCCGAACCCGCCGCTCGATATCATCACCACCGATGTCTACGCCGATGGCGGCTGGGCGTGGAGAAACTGACATGCCGGAAATGACCTACCGCGATGCCGTGATCCGCGGCATCGCCCAGGAGATGGAGCGCGACCAGGACGTGGTCTTCCTCGGCGAGGACGTGGCCAAGGCCGGCGGCGTGTTCAAGGCGACCGTGGGCCTCTACGAGATGTTCGGGCCCTTGCGCGTGCGCGACACGCCGATCTCCGAGCAGGCCATCCTCGGCGCCGCCATGGGCGCGGCCATGACCGGCCTCAAGCCGATCGCCGAGATCATGTTCTCGGACTTCTTCGCGGTGTGCTTCGACTACATCGCCAACGAATTCCCGAAGAGCCGCTACATGTCGAACGGGCAGACGAAATGCCCGCTGGTCGTGCGTACCGGCAATGGCGCCGGCTCGCGCTTCGGCGCGCAGCACACCCAGAGCGTCGAGAACTGGTGCATGATGATCCCCGGCCTCAAGGTGGTCGCGCCGTCGTCGCCGGCCGACGTCATCGGCCTGCTGGCGGCCTCGGTGCGCGATCCCGATCCGGTGATCTTCCTCGAGCACAAGTCGCTCTATGCCACCAAGGGCGAGGTGCCGGACGGCGAGATCGTCGACAAGCTCGGCACCGCCAAGATCGTGCGGCCCGGCAAGGACGCCACCATCCTGGCGCTGGCGCTGATGGTGCCGCGCGCGCGTGGAGGCGGCGGAACGGCTCGCACGCGGAACACGGCATCGACTGCGAAGTTGTCGACGTGCGCTCGCTGGTGCCGCTCGACACGCAGACGATCCTGGGCTCGGTGGCGCGCACGCACCGGCTGTTCACGGTCGAGGAAAATCCGCGGCTGTGCGGCTGGGGCGCCGAGATCGTCTCCATCGTCGCCGACGAGGCCTTCTACGATCTCGACGGCCCGCCGGTGCGCATCACCACGCCGCACATTCCGCTGCCTGCCGCCGACGCGCTGGAAGACGCGGTGCTGCCGACGCCGGAGCGGATCGTGGAGACGGTGAAGCGGAGTTTGGGGGCGTAGGGTGGGTTAGGCGCCGCAGCGCCGTAACCCACCGCAAGCATGCGGCGATTTCGATGGTGGGCTGCGCGCCTTCGGCGCTAACCCACCCTACGACTGGAGTTAGCTCATGTACGACAATCTTCTCGCCAACGTCCCGACCGATCTCTGGATCGGCGGAAAATGGTGCAAGGCGTCGGACAATGCCCGCTTCGACGTCACCGATCCCGCGACCGAGCGCGTCATCGCGTCGGTGGCGAGCGCCACGGTGGACGACGCCATGGCCGCGCTCGATGCCGCGCAAGCGGCATTCGCCGACTGGGCCGGGCGCAAGCCGCGCGAGCGCGCCGAGATCCTGCGCAAGTGCTACGAGTTGATCATGCGCGACGCAGAGCGTTTCGCGAAATTGATCACCCTGGAGAACGGCAAAGCGCTGCCCGATTCGCGCGGCGAGGTGGCCTACGCCGCCGAGTTCTTCCGCTGGTACGCCGAGGAAGCCGTGCGCAATCTCGGCAGCGTGTCGATGGCGCCGGCGTCCGGTGCGCGCATCGTCGCGCAGCACAAGCCGGCCGGCATCGCCGTGCTGGTGACGCCGTGGAATTTCCCTGCCGCCATGGCGACGCGCAAGATCGGCCCGGCGCTCGCCGCCGGCTGCCCGGTGGTGCTCAAACCCGCCTCCGACACGCCGCTCACCATGCTGGCGCTGATGCCGGCGCTGGAAGAGGCCGGCGTGCCGCCGGGCGTGGTCAACGTCATTCCCTCGCGCTCGTCCGGCAAGGTGGTCTCCGCCATGCTGCATGATCCGCGCGTGCGCGTGGTCTCCTTCACCGGTTCGACGGAAGTGGGCCGCAAACTCTTGCATGAGGCCGCCGACTACATCGTCAAGCCGGCCATGGAATTGGGCGGCAACGCGCCGTTCCTGGTGTTCGACGACGCCGATATCGATGCGGCCATCGACGGCGCCATGGTCGCCAAGATGCGCAACATGGGCGAGGCCTGCACCGCCGCCAACCGCTTCTACGTGCACGAGAAGGTGCACGACGAGTTCGCCAAGAAGCTCACGGCCAAGATGGAAGGCCTCAAGATGGGCAACGGCCTCGACGAAGGCGTGACGCTGGGGCCGCTGGTCAACAAGGACGGCCGCGACAAGGTGATCGAGCTGGTCGACGACGCGGTGTCGAAAGGCGCCAAGGTGCTGACCGGCGGCAAGCTGCCGAACGGGCCGGGCTTCTTCTATCCGGCCACCGTGCTCACCAACGTCTCCGACGACTTCGAAGATGCTGAACGAGGAAATCTTCGGGCCCGTCGCCTCGATCCAGACCTTCAAGACCGAGGACGAAGTGATCAAGCGCGCCAACGACACCGAATACGGCCTGGTCGCCTATCTCTATACGAAAGACTTGAGCCGCGGCATGCGCGTGTCGGAGAAGCTCGAATTCGGCATGATCGGGCTCAACCGCGGCCTCGTTTCCGACCCCGCGGCGCCTTTCGGCGGCGTCAAGCAGTCGGGCCTCGGGCGCGAAGGCGCGCAGGAGGGCATGAAGGAGTTCCTCGAGACGCAATACGTCTCGGTGGCGTGGTAGGGCAGGTAGCGGCACATGAGCCAACCAGCGGGCGCGATCCGCGACAAGCTGATGGGCGCGTGGCGCTACGTCGGCACGCGCATCAATGGCGCGAATTGGGATCGCGGCGCCAACCCAAAGGGCATGATCTATTACGGGCCGCACGGCGAGATGTCGGTGCAGATCGCGCCCGACGTGGCGCGCACGCGGGCCGGCGACGTCATGACGCCGGACGAAGCCTTCCGCGCGCTCAAGGATTACATCGCCTATTTCGGCAGTTATTCGGTCGACGAAGCCGCCGGCACGGTGACGCATCACCGTGACGCCACCATCCAGCCGGGCGATGCCGGCGATTTCGTCCGCCGCGTCGCGTTCATCGGCGACCGCCTGGTGCTGCGGCCGCCCAATTCGACACTGGAAGTCACCTGGGAACGCATCGCGTGATGCGGGGGAAGTGAATGGACGTCCTGATGCCGCAGCTCGGCGAGACCGTCGCCGAGGGCAAAATCGTGAAATGGTTCAAGACGGCCGGCGACGACGTGAAGCCGGGCGACAACCTGTTCGAGATCGAGACCGACAAGACGTCGATGGAGGTGCCCGCCACCGGTGCCGGCACGCTCGCCGACATCCGCTTCCAGGTCGGCGAGACCGCCAAGGTCGGGGCGGTGGTGGCGACCATCGATGACGGCAAGGGGGCGTCGGCCAGCGCGCCGGCTGCTACAGCATCCGTTGCGCCTGCGAAACCGGCAACGGCTTCTCCTCCGCTCACCCCCGCGAAAGCGGGGGTCCAGACAGCAAGAGAACTGGATTTCCGCTTGCGCGGGAATGAGCGGAGTATTGAGCAAGGTGCATCTCGTGACTTCGCTTACCCCAACATGACCCCCTTCCGCGAAGTCCGCACGCCGGAGAGGAATTATGGTCCGGCCCGCGTTGGCGGTGTAACGGTCACGCCCTTGGCGCGGCGGCTGGCCGGCGAGCGCGGCATCGATCTTGGCCACGTCAAAGGCTCCGGCCCGCGCGGCCGCATCGTCGCGGCCGACATCGAGAAGGCCGCGCCCGCCGGAACGCGCGCGCTTGCCACCGGCGCCAGCGCGGCCCAGGTCAAGGCGCTGTTCGAGGGCGTCGCCTACGAGGAAGTGCCGTTCAATTCCATGCGTGCCACCATCGCCGCGCGCCTGACGCAAGCCGTGCAGACCGTCCCGACCTTCAACCTCACCGCCGACATCGACATCGGCCGGCTGATGACGATGCGCGCGGAGGCCAACGCGGCGCGTGCCTACCCTCAAGCTCTCGCTCAACGATTTCATCGTCAAGGCCTGGGCCGCGGCGCTGATGCGCGTTCCCGCCGCCAACGCGGTGTGGGCGCAAGATCGCATCCTGCGCTTTGCGCGCGCCGACATCGGCGTGGCGGTGGCGCTCGACGGCGGCCTGATCACGCCGGTCATCCGCAACGCCGACACCAAGTCGGTCGGCGCCATCTCGGCCGAGATGCGCGATCTCGCCGCGCGCGCGCGCGACAAGAAACTCAGCCCCCACGAATACCAGGGCGGCGCGAGCGCCATCTCCAATCTCGGCATGTACGGCATGCGCGAGTTCACCGCCATCATCAATCCGCCGCACGCCACGATTCTTGCGGTGGGCGCGACGCGCCGCGCGCCCGTGGAGACGGAAGATGGCGGCGTCCGAATTCATCAGCCAGATGACGGCGACGCTCGCCTGCGATCACCGCGTACTCGACGGCGCGCTCGGCGCCGAATTGCTGGCGGCGTTCAAGTCGCTCATGGAAATGCCGGTTACGGCACTTGTTTGAAGAAAGGATTATGGATCATGGCAGGCGATAAACCGGATGTGCTGCTGCTCGGCCAGAAGAAAAAGGTGATGGTCGACGGCCTCGGGCCGAACGTCACCCTGCATTATCTCGCCGACGCCAAGGACCCCGAGGCCTTCCTCAAGGAGGTCGGTCCGAAGATCCGCGCCATCGCCATCGCCTATACCGCGAACAGGCTCGACGCCGCGTTCATGCAGAAATTCCCCAAGCTCGAGCAGATCTCGAGCTTCGGCGTCGGCTACGATCATGTCGACGCCAAATGGGCGGGCGAGCACGGCATCATCGTCACCAACACGCCGGACGTGCTGAACGAGGAGGTGGCCGACACCGCGCTCGGGCTGCTGCTCTGCACGATCCGCGAGTTTCCGCAGGCCGACCGCTACGTGCGCGCCGGCAAATGGCGGGACGGACACTATCCGCTGACCAAGGCCACGTTGCGCAACCGCACCGTGGGCATCGTCGGCCTGGGCCGCATCGGCAAGGCGATCGCCCGCCGGCTGGAGGCCTTCGGCGTGCCAGTGGTCTATCATTCGCGTAAACCCCAGGCCGATGCCGCCTACAAGTATTACCCCAAGCTTCTCGACATGGCGCGCGACGTCGACACGCTGATGGTGATCGTGCCGGGCGGCGCCGCGACGCAGCATTTGATCAATGCCGAGGTGCTCGCGGCGCTGGGGCCGAACGGCGTCCTCGTGAACATGGCGCGCGGCTCGGTGGTTGACGAGCCGGCGCTGATCGAGGCGCTGAAGAACCGCACCATCTATTCCGCCGGCCTCGACGTGTTCGCCAAGGAGCCGCACGTGCCGCAGGAACTGCTGGACATGGACCACATCGTGCTGTTCCCGCATCTCGGCTCGTCGACCGAGGTGACGCGGGCGGCCATGGACCAGCTCGTGGTCGACAACATCCTGGCCTGGACGGCCGGGAAGCCGCCGCTGACGCCGGTGCCGGAGACGCCGTATCCGCCGAAGCGGTAGCGATGTAGGCTGCGAGCCCGGTGTGAAAGGGGCGACATGCGGCGCGGTGTCATCATCCTGGCGGTGCTGGTTCTTTCGGGCGTTGCTGCGGCGCAGCCGAAGAACGACCTGAACGAGTCCGCCAAGGCGATGATCGGCGCCTGGGAGTTCTCCAACGCCGCGCACAGCAAGGTTTGTTCCGTCACTTTCAGTGACCGAGCGGCCAAGGTTGGCTACAGGCTGGCGTTCGCGCCGGAATGCGCCGCGCTGTTCCCGGTGGTGATGCGGATCGTTGGCTGGCGCTACCCGGACGACGATCTGTTCTACCTGCTCGACGCCGAGGGCAAGGCGCTGGTGGAATTCAGCGAGGTGGAGGACGGCATGTTCGAGGCGCCGACCCCGGGCGTCGGCGCCCTGTTTCTGAACAAGCCGGGAATGGATCAGCCGGACACCGGCGAGCCGGCGGCGCCGAAGGGCGATGGCGGCTGACGCCTTTGATGCTTTTCCCGGGCGCAGCGCAGCACGTAGTGGTGCGCTGCAGACCCGGGACCCCGGTTTGCGATTCACAAGAAGGCGGGCCCCCGCATCTGCGGTGCACCGCTCCGCTTTCGCTGCGCGCTGCACGGCGTCTGGGGCGCGCGGCTGTCAAATCAACTTCAGCCCCTTGAAGCTGGCGTGCCCTTCCTTGCCGACGATGATGTGGTCATGCACGGTAATGCCCAACGGCTTGGCCACCTCGACGATCGCCTGCGTCATCTGGATGTCGGCGCGCGAGGGGGTGGGATCGCCGGAAGGGTGATTGTGCACCAGGATGATGGCGGTCGCCGACAGCTCCAGCGCGCGCTTGACCACCTCGCGCGGATAGACCGGCGTGTGGTCGACGGTGCCGGTCTGCTGCACCTCGTCGGCGATGAGCTGGTTGCGCTTGTCGAGGAACAGCACGCGAAACTGCTCCTTGTCGGCGAAGGCCATGGTGGTGCGGCAATAGTCGAGCACGCTTCCCCATGAGGACAGCACAGGCCGCTTGCGCACCTCGCCGCGCGCCAGCCGCCCGGCGGCGGCGTGCACGACCTTGAGCTCGGTGATGGCGGCGTCGCCCAGGCCTTTCACCTCGGCGAGCCGTGTCGCCGGCGCCGCCACCACCTCGGCGAAGGAGCCGAACTTGGCGATCAGCTCCTTGGCCAGCGGCTTGACGTCGCGCTGGGGAATGGCGCGGAACAGCACCAGCTCCAGGAGCTCGTAGTCGCTCACCGCGTCGGCGCCGGCCTCGCGGAAGCGCGCGCGCAGCCGCTCGCGGTGACCGTGATAATGCGGGGAGCCGTCGGACAGGCCGCTTTTCGGTTCGTTTCCGTCCTCTTTCGCCGCCATGAACGCCACGTCCACCCGTTACGCCCCAGTTCGCGGCATGAGTGTAGTTCACCCCGGCGCGTTCGACGAGGGGCGTTTCCTTACGCGGCCGCGAGCGTATCCGCGACCTTGGCGCGCGGCACGCGCGCACCCGGGATATGCTCTGGATGGCGGTATTCCGGCAGCGTCAGCACCAGCAGCGCGGCGAGCCCCGCGCAGACCGGCACGGCGGTGAGGGCGGCGTGGAAATTACCGCCGGTCTCGTCGGCGAGAAAGCCGACCAGCGGCTCGAAGATCAACGCGCCGGCAATGCCGATCATGTTGACGAAGGCGACGACGGTGCCGACCAGCCGGTTCGGCTGGCCTTCCTTTGCCATGGCGAAGGTCAGCATCTGCCCGCCGCCGAAGAAGCCGGCGGCGAACAGCAACGCGCCTTCGACGATCTCACCGCCGGGCAGGTAGAGCACGACGGCGTAAGCGAGACCGCTCAGCAGGGCGCCGAAGAAGACCAGATACTTGCGGTGACCGAGCAGGTCCGACAGCCAGCCGCCGCCGACGCTACCGGCGGCCATGCCCCAGAACACCATCGACACCGCCGTTTCCGCGGTCACCCGCGACAGGTGATGGTCCTTCATCAGTTCGGTGGTGCCCCACAGGCCGCCATAGACGTTGACCGGCATGTAGTAGAGCAGGCCGACGACCGCGATCAGCCAGGTCCGCCGGTGGCCGATGACGTCGACAAGGCTTTGCCGGACATGCTCGCTCGGCGCGGTGGTCGCCGTGCTGGCGGGCGAATGCGGCTCGCGCAGGAACAAGAGCGCGGTGGCGAAGATCGCGAGGCCCGCCACGCCTGTGACGAAGAAAACGGTGTGCCAGCCGGCCCGGGCGATCAGGTCGGAGAGCGCGACAGCGCCGATCGCCGTGCCCAGCATGCCGACGGCATTGACGCCGCCCGACAGCAGCGCGAAGCGTTCGGGCGGGAACCAATGGTTGGTAAGCCACAGCGCCGCAACGAAAGCGAACGAAGCGCCGAAGCCGGTCAGCGCCCGCCCCAGCCCGCCGATCAGCACATTGCCGGTAGCCGCGAAGGTGAGCACGCCGGCGGCGCAGGCGAGGCTGCCGAGCAGAATGAAACGCTTGGCGCCGTAGCGGTCGAGCAGCAGCCCGACCACGATCTGCATCGGTGCGTAGACCCAGAAGAACAGGCTCGCCAGCGTGCCGAAATCGCCGTTGGAAAGACCGTAGAAGCGGGCGATCGGTCCGGCGGCGAGGCTGGGCTCGACCCGCGTGATGAACTCGAACAGGAAGAACGCCGAGGCGATCCAGAAGGCCGTCCAGGCGGCGCGCATGCGTTTCCGTCTTCGTCGCCCCCAAATTGCGACTAAGCGCCGGCGGCGGCCTTTTCCGGGTCGTAAGGCGGCTTGTCGAGGCCGGCGGGCGAGAACGTGAAAACCTCCACGCCGTCTTCGGTCACGCCCACGCTGTGCTCGAACTGGGCCGAAAGCGAGCGGTCGCGGGTGACCGCGGTCCAGCCGTCGGACAGCACCTTCACGTGCGGGCGGCCGATATTGATCATCGGTTCCACGGTGAAGAACATCCCCGGCTTCAGCAAGATGCCCTCGCCGGGCCGGCCGACGTGCACGATGTTGGGCTCGTCGTGGAACAGCCGGCCGAGGCCGTGGCCGCAGAAATCGCGCACCACGCTCATGTGCTGGGCTTCCACGTAGGTCTGGATGGCGGCGCCAATGTCGCCGGTGGTCGAGCCCGGGCGGATGGTGGAAATGCCGCGCATCATGGATTCGTGGGTGACCTCGATCAGCCGCTCGGCGCGGCGCGGGATATTGCCGATCGGGTACATGCGGCTCGAGTCGCCGTGCCAGCCGTCGAGGATCAGGGTCACGTCGATATTGACGATGTCGCCTTCCTTCAGCGGCTTGTCGCCGGGAATGCCGTGGCAGACCACGTGGTTGAGCGAGGTGCAGGTCGACTTCTTGTAGCCGCGGTACATCAGCGTCGCCGGCAGCGCGCCGTGGTCCATGGCGAACTCGAACACCAGCCGGTCGATGGTGTCGGTGGGCACGCCCGGGCCGACGTGGTCGGTCAGCATGTCCAGGCAGCGGGCGGTGAGCTGCCCGGCCTTGCGCATGCCCTCGAAGGCCTCGGGGCCGTGGATCTTGATCTGGCCGGTCTTGCGGAGGGGGGCGGCCGTAGCGTCGACGTAGGTCATGGAGGGCAATTTAAGCCTTGGCGCGGGCGGTGCAAGTTGGTCCACCCACCAGGGGCACGGGCGCGGCCACCTCGATCCCCTCCGCCGAAACCGCGCATTTCCAGGCAAGCGCCTCCACGCCCGCCGCGCGGGCGCGGTCGAAAGCCGCCCCGTAGGCCGGGTCGATGTCGCGGGCGAGCGCGAATCGCTCCGCCGAGCCGATCTGGATCAGGTACAGCATCACCGCGCGGGCGCCGGCCGCCACCATGGCGGCGAGCTCGTCGAGGTGCTTGGCGCCGCGCGCCGTCACGCTGTCGGGGAATTCGGCCAGGCCAGGCTCGCGCATCAGGTGCACGTTCTTGATCTCGACATAGCAGGGCGGGCCGGCCTTCGTGCTCGAGCAGGAAGTCGACGCGCGAATTCTTGCCGTATTTCACCTCGCGGCGGACGGAGGCGTAGCCGGACAGCTCGGGAATGAGGTCGTTCCCGATGGCTTCGCCGGCCAGCACGTTCGGATGTGCCGTGTTAACGCCGACCAGCTCGGCGCCGGCGCCGAAATCCGCCTCAATCAGCTCCCACGAATAGGGCAGCTTGCGTTTCGGGTTGTCCGACTTCGACAGCCATACGGGGGACCCCGGCGCGTCGAGCCCGGTCATGGCGCCGGGATTGGCGACATGCGCGGTGATCTCCTCACCGGAGGCAAGCGTTACGTCGGCGAGGAAGCGCTTATAGCGGCGGATCAGGGTGGCGGGGATGAGGGGCGCGGGGAAACGCATCAATCCGCGATCTTCCCGCCCAGTTCGTCCTCGATATGCGCGCGGATGATGTCGTCGAAAGTCTTCTCGACCGTGAAGCCGAGCGCCAAGGCGCGCTTGGGATCGAAGCGGCTCGGCCAGCCCGCGACGATGCGTGCGACCAGTTCGTCGGGCGCGCGCCGGATGCGGGCGGCGACCTTGTCACCGGCGACGCGCTTCAGCGCTTCGATCTGTTCGCCCACGGTGCAGCACACGCCCGGCATGGTGAGGTTGATGCGGTCTCCGAGCTGGGCGCGGGTCACCCCCGCGGCGTGGATGAGAAAGCCGACCGCCGAACGCGGGGAAGCATGCCAGTGCAGCACGCTGTCGGACACCGGCAGGATCGCCTCCTCGCCGGCGAGCGGCTCGCGGATGATGCCGGAGAAGAAGCCCGAAGCCGCCTTGTTCGGCTTGCCCGGCCTGACCACGATGGACGGCAGGCGGATGCCGACGCCGTCGAGAAAGCCGCGCCGCGAATAATCGGCCAGCAGCAGCTCCACCATCGCCTTCTGGGCGCCGTAGGAGGTGAGCGGCGTCAGATGGAATTCGTCGGGAATGGTGTCGGGGAAGGGTGCGCCGAACACCGCGATGGACGAGGTGAAAACGAATTTCGGATGATAATCGTCGCTTGCGAGCCGTACCGCCTCGATCAGCGCGCGGCTGCCGTCGAGATTGACGCGATAGCCCTTCTCGAGATCGACCTCGGCTTCCCCCGACACCACGCCGGCGAGGTGAAAGATCACGTCCGGCCGTCCGGCGATCGCCTGCGGCGCGGCGCCCGGCGCCGACAGGTCGCCGGCCGTTGCCGTCACCTGGCCGGCAAAGCCCGCCGGTGCTTCCGGCGCCACCACGTCGATGAGCGTCAGCCGGTCGATTTGTTGCCCGTTGAGGCTGCCGTCCTCGACCAGGCGGGCGGTCAGCTTGCGCCCGATCATGCCCGCGGCGCCGGTAATCAAAATGTGCATCGCGTTCCCTCTTGTTCCGTTTGTGTTTTGATATCGCACTCGGGCGCCGGCTCGGAGCGATCGATCTTGCGCAAGTCGGGAAAAAGCAACATCCAGATCAGCGCCACCATGAGCGAGCCGATGCCGTCGATGAGCACCGAGGGTACGGCACCGAGCCAGGCGGCGACAGTGCCGGATTCGAATTCGCCCAGAGTATTCGAACAACCGACGAAGAGGTAGTTGATCGCACGCACGCGGCCGCCCATGGCGTCCGGCGTCTCGATCTACACCAGCGGGAACGAACGCGACAACGCGAACACAATGGTTGCCAATCCAAAAATGGCAACCATCGCGAACACCTTAGGGCCGATGCGGGCCGATCAGCCCGTCGGGAAGGGGCGTTTCGCTCAGGGTCCGGCCCGCCGCGCGCGGTCTTCTTGGAAGAATTTGTTGAGCTCGGGATTGCTCACGACGCCGGCGAAGCTTTCGAACGCGCCGTGCTCGGCGATATCGCGCGCCGATTTCACGAAGGCGTCCATGGCGACGCGCGCCAGCGATCCGCCGACGCTGATGCGCCGCACGCCCATGGCGGCGATGTCCTTGACGGTGAAGCCGAGCGGCCATCCCACCAGCAGGTTGACCGGCTTCGGCGCCACCGCCTTCACCACCGTCTCGATCTCCTCGCGGGTCTTGATGCCCGGCGCATAGAGACAATCGGCGCCGGCTTCCGCGTAAGCCTTGAGCCGCCGCACGGTTTCGGCCAGGTCGGGCCGGCCGTGGATGAAGCCTTCGCTGCGCCCGGTGAGCAGCACGTCGCCGCCCGCGTCGTCGATAACCGCGCGCGCGGCGCGCAGGCGCGCCACCGCCAAGTCGAACGGATAGAGCGGGTCGGCATCGCTGCCGTTGTAGTCCTCGATCGACAAGCCGGCGACGCCTGTCGCCACGCACAGTTTCACATTCGCCGCCACGCCGTCCGGTTCGTCGGCGAAGCCGTTCTCGAAGTCGGCGTTCACCGGCACGTCGGCGCACTCGGCGATCTCGCGGTAGTGCGCGAGCGCCTGGTCGCGGGTCAGCGCGCCGTCGGCGAAGCCGAGCGAATGGGCGTGGCCCGAGGACGTCGTGGCGAGCGCCTTGAAGCCGAGGCCCTGCAGATAACGCGCGGTGCCGACGTTCCACGGGTTGGGAATGACGAAGCAACCGGCTTCATGCAGGTGACGGAAGGTGCGGCGTTTGTCGGCAATCGAGGGGCTGGTCATGGCTTGGGTCCGGCTTGGAGGCGGGGTTGACGGTGCCACGACCGGAGGCGCAAGGACAATCGCAATCCGGAGATGGGAGACATCAACGCCTTTCATGGGATGCAAAGGCCGCTCCCATATTTGATTTTCCGTATCCGATCGGGTGAAACTGAGCGTGAAACCGGGAAGACACGTGTCCGTCCGCCAGTCCGCTCGGAGGCCGCCGTAAGGAGTAAGCCATGCTGAAAACCATCGCCGCCTTCGACCGCATCGGCGAGGAAAACGCCTTCGCCGTGCTCGCGCGCGCCAATGCGCTGGCCGCGCAAGGCCACGACATCATCAACCTCGGCATCGGCCAGCCCGACTTCCGCACGCCGGACTTCATCGTCGAGGCGGCGGTGAAGGCGCTGCGCGAGGGCCATCACGGCTACACCCCGGCGACCGGTATCCCGCCGCTGCGCGAGGCGGTGGCGGAAGACCTCGCCAAGCGGTTCAAGGTCGAGGTCTCGCCCGACAGCGTGATGATCATGCCGGGTGGCAAGCCGACCATGTTCGTCTCCATCCTGATGTTCGGGGAGCCGGGCGCCGAGATCATGTATCCCGATCCCGGCTTTCCGATCTATCGTTCGATGATCGAGTTTACCGGCGCCACGCCCGTGCCGGTGCCGATCCGCGAGGAGAACGGCTTCGCATTCTCGGCGGAGGAGACGCTGTCGCTGATCACGCCCAAGACGCGGCTCATCATCGTCAACTCGCCGGCCAACCCGACCGGCGGCGTCACGCCGAAGTCGGAAGTCGACAAGCTGGTGGCCGGTCTCGAAAAGTGGCCGGACGTCGCCATCATGTCGGACGAGATCTACGACCACATGCTCTATGACGGCGAGACGCACGTCTGCCTGTTGTCTTATCCGGAAATCCGCGACCGGCTGATCCTGCTCAACGGCTGGTCGAAGACCTACGCCATGACCGGCTGGCGGCTCGGCTATGCCGTGTTTCCGGGCAAGCTCTACGACTACGCGCGCAAGCTGGCGGTGAACTTCCATTCCTGCGTCAACGCGTCGGCGCAGTTCGCGGGGCTTGCGGCCTTGAAGGGTCCGCAGGACGAGGTCTGGCAGATGGTCGCCGAGTTCGACAAGCGGCGGAAGGTGGTGGTCGAGGGCCTGAACAAGTTGCCGGGTGTTTCGTGCGCGACGCCCAAGGGCGCGTTCTATGCCTTCCCCAACGTCAAGGCGACCGGCTGGAAGGCCAAGGAGCTCGCCACCGCGCTGCTCGACGATACCGGCGTCGCCATCATCGGTGGGCCGGATTTCGGCATCCTCGGCGAAGGCTATGTGCGGCTGTCCTACGCCAACTCGACCGAGAACATCCTGAAGGCGCTGGAGCGCATGGGCGAGTTCCTGAGCAAGCGGAAGGCGGCGTGAGCCGCCTCAACCCTCCCGCGCCGCCTTGAAGCGCGCGAGGCCGTCGGGCGACCAGACCTCGGCCGCCTTGTAGAACTCCGGTACCGCCGGAACGCCCTCGGGCAGCACGACCCAGGGCTGCTTGGTCGACGTGTAGATGTGGATGTCCGGCGGCACGTGTGACGGATCGTCGAGCGTGCCCACGCGGACGAAATTGAACTTGGGCCCGGCGCCGGCGTAGTTGCTCCACACGGCCACGCCGCAGTCGGCGCAGCGCCAGAGCATCTGGCCTTTGCCGCTCAGGCTGGGCAGCGGCTTCCGCACCGGCTCGCCCGCCAGCAGCTCGACTTCCGAGGCTTCGACAAAGGCGTTGACGGCGAAGGCTGAGCCGGTCTCGCGCTGGCACCAGGTGCAGTGGCAGCAGTGCACGACGATCGGCTTGGCCTTCATGCGATAACGCACCGCGCCGCAGCTGCAGCCGCCTTCCAGCGTGACAGTCTGTTCATCGGTCATGGCGATCTTCCCAAATGCGCGAAGAGGGCACCCTCATTATCGTTCATGGCTACTTCGCGCCATCCTCCCGCTCCACCACCACGCGGAACGGCCCGCGCGGGTTGAGGTCGCGCTGCGGGAACGGAATTTCGATGCCCTCGCGCTTGAAGGTGTCCCACAGCGCCAGCAGCACCAGCCCGCGCACATTGGTGACGCCGTCGACAGGATCGCGAATCCAGAAGCGCAGGATGAAGTCGACCGATGAATTGCCGAAGCCCGTGAGATGGCAGACCGGCTTCGGATTCGGCAGGATGCGCGGGATTTCCGTGACCGCCCGCAGCGCCAGCGCGATCACCTTGTGCGGATCGGCGGCATAGGACACGCCGAAGTCGACGTCGAGCCGCACCTCGTCGTTGGAATAGGACCAGTTGATTACGCGCTGGGTGACGAAATCCTCGTTGGGGATGAGGAACTCGCGGCCGTCGCGCGTCACCACCGAGGTATAGCGCGCGCCCATGGACCCGACCCAGCCGAACGATTCGCCGACCGTGATCACGTCGCCCGGCTTGATCGACTTGTCGGCCAACAGGATGATGCCGCTCACGAGGTTCGAGACGATCTTCTGCAGGCCGAAGCCCAGCCCCACGCCGACCGCGCCCGAGAAGAACGCGAGCGCCGAGAAGTCGATGCCGACCGTCGACAGCACGGCCAGGATCGCGAAGGTGATCAGCACCAGCCGGATCACCTTGCTGATCAGCACCTGGATCGAGGGCGTCAGATCGGCGCTGTGGCGCACGCGCCTTTCGAGAAAGTCGCTGGCCGCGTTCGCCGCCCACAGCGCGAGCAGCAGCAGCACCGTGGCCTTGATCACAAGCAGCGGTGTGATGCGCAAGCCCCCGACGAACACGCCGACCGAGTCGAGCGCGTTCATGGCGGGCTGCAGCAGGCCGAGGATGCTGAGCGCGGCGATGGTCCAGGCCGACACCGACACCAGGCGATAGACGAACTGGTTGCGGATCAGACCCGCAACCAGCGCGATCACCACCCAGGCGGAAGCGAGGCTGGCCGCGACGCCGAGGAAGTAGGAGTGGCTCGGCCAGGTCAGCGCCAGCATGGCCGCATGCGTTAGCACCACCAGCACCAGGAAAATGACGGTACCGAGGTTCGCCATGGCGTGGCGCATGAACTGGCGCGCCAGCGCCGGCCAGCCCATGGTGAGTGCGACGAGATCGACGCGGCGGCGGACCAGCATGGCGACCAGCGTCGCCACGGCGGCGGCGATGAGAATGAGGCCGATCTGCAACAGCAGGGAGCCGGACGTCAGTTGTTGCCCGGCGGCGCGCAAATATTGGCCGGCGTCTCCTGCCAGTTGCTCGACATTGCCCATGCGGTGCCCTCGCGCGCGTTCCTATGCTTTCGGCCCCCGGTCGAACCAGCCCGCAAGACGGATCAATATCAAATTCCGCTGGCGGACGGGTATTTCAGGCCGCGGAACGACAGGGGTTGTGCACATGCGCCGTGCCCGGCCGCGACGTTCGCCGTCACCGCAACGCGAACCGGAACCCGATCAGCACCACGGCGAGGCCGAAGAGCTGCGGCCAGCTCGGCACGATGCCGAGCCCCACGAACCCGATGATGAGCGCGAAGCCCGGCACCAGGGCCGGAAAGACGGCCGCCCGCCCGGCGCCGAGCAGCATGACCGCGCGCGCGAACAGGAAGATCGGCAGCACCCCGGCGAGCACGCCCTGTACCACGATCTGGATCAGGTTTTCCTTCAGGCCCATGTGCAGCATGCCGTGAAAACCGACGAAGACGGCGAACAGCGGCGCGAAGACGATCACGGCCAGCGTGCCGACGATCGCCGCCGCCCGCGTGCCCGACACGTGCCATTGGCGCAGCAGCGTCCCGAAGGTGGCCCAGAACAGGCCGGCGCAGACGAACAGCAGGTCGCCGCCCACGCCCTCGCGGCCGATGGTGGCGAGCGATTCGGCGCCGAATACCATCAGGCCGCCGACGATGATGGCGGCGCCGATCACGCGGGACAGCGAAATGTACTCGCGCAGCCACAACGCGGCGAGCGTGATGCCGAACAGCGCCGCGCAGGCCGGCTGGATGGTGGCGCCGTGGCCGAGCGGCACCAGCGTGAAGCCGGTATAGGCCATCACCGCCTGCACCGGGCCGCCCAGCAGCATCAGGACCATGCCGTGCCGCCAGCCGATGCCGCCGAGGTGGACCACGCCCTGGCGCATGGCGATCGGGATCAGCAGCAGGCCGGACCAGAAGAAGCGATGGAAGGCAATCTCCGGTGGCGTAAAGCCGACGCTGACGCCGTGCTTGGCCGCCGCGAAGCCGGCGGCCCAGCCGAGCGCGGCGCCGGTGCCGCATAGGACGCCGATCAAGGCACCGGAGCGGGCCGCGGAAGCTTGACCGGTCATGTCCAAGGTGGAATTCCCCGCCCCCCGGTATGGGTGACTAAGCCCCGCCTGATACTCTAGGATCGGCGCCCAAGTCCAATCGCGAAATCAAAACCCCTACCTTTACCGGGAAGAAATGCTCATGGCGAAATCGCGCAAAGTCATCATCACCTGTGCCATTACCGGCTCGATCCATACCCCGTCGATGTCGCCGCACCTGCCGGTCACGCCGCAGCAGATCGCCGACAACGCCATCGCCGCGGCCGAGGCCGGCGCGGCGGTCGTGCACCTGCACGCGCGCAACCCTGAGAATGGCAAGCCCGACCAGTCGCCGGAGGCGTTTGCGCCCTTCCTCCAGGTCATCAAGCAGCGCTCCAACGTGGTGGTGAACATCACGACCGGCGGCGCGCCGACCATGACCGCGGAAGAGCGCGTCAAGCCCGCGGCGACCTTTAAGCCGGAGATCGCCTCGCTCAACATGGGCACCATGAACTTCGGGCTCTACCCGATGATCCCGCGCTACAAGGGCAAGTTCAAACACGACTGGGAGGAGCCCTATCTCGAGGCCTCGAAGGCGGGCATGTTCAAGAACACCTTCGCCGACATCGAATACATCCTCACCACCTGCGCCGAGAACAACACCCGGTTCGAGATCGAGTGCTACGACATCGGCCATCTCTACACGCTCAAGCACTTCCTCGACCGCGGCGTCATCAAGCCGCCGCTGTTCGTGCAGTCGGTGTTCGGCATCCTCGGCGGCATCGGCGCGCACCCGGAAGACGTGATGCAGATGAAGCGCACCGCCGACCGCCTGCTCGGCGACAATTACCACTGGTCGGTGCTGGGCGCCGGCGCCAACCAGATGCGCATCGCCGCCATGGCGGCGGCCATGGGCGGCAACGTGCGCGTCGGCATGGAGGATTCGCTGTGGGTCGGGCCCGGCCAGCTCGCCGAGTTCGAACGCCCAGCAGGTCACCAAGGTGCGCCAGATCCTGGAAGGCCTCGGCCTCGAGATCGCCAGCGCCGACGAGGCACGCGACATCCTCTCGCTCAAGGGCGGGGACAAGGTGAATTTCTAGGCATTGACCGTAAGCCCGCGGGCGCGCTCCACGACGCCCTGGATGATCGTCATGGCCGGGCTTGTCCCGGCCATCACGTCTTGGAATTACTTGTAAAGGCGCGGCGCGGCAGCCGCGCACGGCGGCCTCATTTGCGACCTTTTCCCGGTTGCCCTTATCCGCGCGAATCCGTCCAATGACGGCAGGAGAATCGCACGGATGACCCTGCTCGACGGCATCAGCATCGCCATCCTGCTCGGCAGTCTGCTGGTGCTCGCCGGCATCCTGTCGAGCCTGGTCGCCTTGCGCGTGGGCGCGCCGTTGCTGCTGGTGTTCCTGCTGCTCGGCATGCTGGCCGGCGAGGGCGGCCCCGGCGGGCTGAAGTTCAGCGACGTCGGTACCGCTTATACCGTCGGCTCCATCGCGCTGGCGCTGATCCTGTTCGACGGCGGCTTGCGCACCCGGCTCGCCAGCTTCCGCAGCGTGCTGGCGCCGGCGGTGACGCTGGCGACCTTGGGCGTGCTCGCCACCACGCTGGTCATGGCGCCGGTCGCCAAATTCGTGCTCGGCATCGGCTGGATCGAGGCGCTGCTGGTCGGCTCGGTGGTGGCCTCGACCGACGCGGCGGCGGTGTTCTTCCTGATCAACGCGCGGGGCTTGCGCCTGCGCCCGCGCGTGCGTTCGACGCTGGAGGTCGAATCCGGCACCAACGATCCCTTCGCGGTCTTTCTCACGCTGCTGTTCGTCCAGATCCTGCTCGGCGGCAGCGAGAGCTGGTCGCATGCGCTTCTGGACGCTCGCTGCGCGACGCCGTCTTCGGCGGCGTCATCGGCTATCTCGGCGGCCGCCTGATCGTGATCGCGCTCAATCGGCTCGACCTGCCGCAGGGCCTGCACGCGCCGTTCGTGGCGGTGATGGCGCTCACGGTGTTCGCCGTGGCGAACACCGTGCACGCCTCCGGCTTTCTCGCCGTCTATCTCGCCGGCCTCGTCATGGGCAACCGGCAGACGCGCGCGCACAATTCCGTCGTCGTGTTCCTCGACGCCGCCACCTGGCTCGCGCAGATCGTGATGTTCGTGCTGCTCGGGCTCCTGGTGTGGCCGCAGCGGCTCGGCGACAGCTTCTTCGCCGCGGTCGTCGCTGGCGCTGGTGCTGATGCTGATCGCGCGGCCGGCGGCCGTTTTCCTGTGCCTGTGGCCGTTCGGCTATCAGTGGCGCGAGAAGCTGTTCATGTCGTGGGTGGGCTTGCGCGGCGCGGTCGCGATCTTCCTCGCCTCCATCCCGCTGCTCGTCGGGCTGCCGTCGGCCTATCTCTATTTCGACGTCGCCTTCGTGGTGGTGCTGTTCTCGCTGGCGATCCAGGGCTGGACCGTGGCGCTCTCCGCGCGCAAGCTCGACATGTCGTTCTCGCGCCCCGATCCGCTGCCGCGCCGGGTCGAGCTCGATCTGCCAGGCCAGCTATCGCGCGAAATCGTCGGTTATCCTGTGGCCGCCAACAGCCCGTTCCTGAGCCGCGGGCTGATCCCGACCTGGGCGCGGCCGACCATGGTGGTGCGCGACGAAGAAATTTTGACACCCACGGAAGCGCAGCCGCTGCACGAGGGCGACTACCTCTATCTGCTGGCGCCGCCGGAGCGCGCGCAGGCGCTCGACCGCTTCTTCGTCGAGATGCCGCCGCCGGCGGCGCCCGACCCGCGCCTGCTCGGCGACTTCTTCGTCGCCGGCACGGCGACGCTCGGCGCGCTCGCCGACATCTACGGCCTGCAGGTCGCCGCCGCCCACACGGAGGTCAGCTGAGCGATTATTTCGCGGAACAACTCGGCCGCGCGCCAAGGGAGACGACATCGTCGCGCTCGGGCCGATCGCGCTGTTGGCGCACACGGTCGAGGACGGCCGCGTCGTCACCGTGGGTTTAAGGCTGGCGGAGCCGGAGCCGCCGGAAAGCTGGGCCGCGCGCGGCAAGCTGATGTGGGGAAGGGTGCAGAAGCTATTGGGGTAGCGCATGATCCCGAAAAGCATGTCCTCGACCCCGATCGGGGATGGGAACCGGTTTTCGGATAAGATCATGCGCGAATAAATGCGCCCCATAAGCGAAATGGCCGGGCTGAGCCCGGCCATGACGAAATCATTGCAATGTAGCCGGGGTGCTACAGCGCCCGCCGGCCGACCACCGGGCCGTGCTGCACGAACCAGGCGCCGCCGAACAGCACCGCGCACCAGAACAGGTCGCCCAGCACCGTGCGGTCGAGGAAGGGCAGCGCGGCGACGTAGCATTCGGTGAGGCCCTGCCAGGTCAGTGGATACATGCCGGTGAAGGCCCAGACCGCGAGATTCGATGCCGCGAAGAAGGCGAGCGAGCAGCCCAGCATGGTGGCGACAACCGGGGCGGCGCTGCGCCAGCGGCGGCTGTAGATGCCGGCGACTGCCGGCAGCGCGATGGCCGCGTAGACCACCACGGTCACCTGCCAGGCGTCGGGCGAAAGCGCGAGCCCGCTCAGCGCCATGGCGGCGATCGGCACGATCACCGCCAGCACCGGGATGCGCAGCATGCGGCCGGCGAACAGGGCGCTCGCGGCCACCGGCATCACGCCGGGGATGTGCGGCAGGATCCGCGCGGTCACGTCGAAACCGATGAGGAAGGCCACCAGGGCGAGATCCATCCACAGCTCGGTGCGGGGGTTCTTGGTCGGCGGCTGCTGCTGCATTGCGGTGATGTCCCTTAAAGTCGTTCTCGAGCGTTCCTATCACGGCCCGGGCCGCATTGGCTATGGGCCGCAATAAGGCGTTATTTCTGGGCTTTTTGCGGCGCCATTTCAACCCACTCGCCCACGATTCGCACGAGCGCGTCGAACCCGTCGGTGAGCGCGGCCGGCCCCGGCTGCAGGATCATCGTCGATTTGACCTCATGCAAGGCGTTCGCCGCCACCGCGGGAACCTGGGCAAAGCCGGGGCGGGCGGCGACCTTGGCCGGCACGAACTTCTTGCCGCACCAGGAGCCGACGATGATATCGGGCGCGGCCGCGATGACCGCCTCGGGCGTGACGATGCGGTCCTTGGCGCTCTTGGCGGCCGCAAGCGCGGGGAAAATGTCGATGCCGCCGGCGGCCTCGATAAGTTCTGAGACCCAGCCGATGCCGGAAATCATGGGCTCGTCCCATTCCTCGAAATAGACCCGTGGCCGGCGCGCATAGTGCGCGCTTCTGGCGCGCGCGGCCTCGACGCGGGCGGCGAGGCTTGTCGCGAGCGCATCCGCTTTTTCGGAGGCGCCGACCAGCGCGCCCAGCGTGCGGATCATGCCGAGGATGCCGGCGATGTCGCGCTGGTTGAAGGCATGCACCGCGACATTGGCGCGCACCAGATCGGCGACGATATCGGCCTGCAGGTCGGAGAAGGTGAGCACCAGGTCGGGTTCGAGCGCCAATATCTTCGGCACGTCGGCGGAGATGAAGGCGGCGACCCGCGGCTTTTCCTGGCGCACCCGCGGCGGCCGCACCGCGTAGCCGGAGACGCCAACGATGCGGTGGTCCTCGCCGAGGAGATAGAGCGTCTCCACGGTTTCTTCGGTCAGGCAGACGATGCGCGCGGGCGGGTACATGTTTCCTCGGTGTCATGCCCGGCTTTATGCCGGGGCATCGACGTCTCGGCAGCATTAGGGACGTGGATGGCCGGGACAAGCCCGGCCATGACGGTTTCTATCCGAGCAGTTCCGCCCCATTCACCGCCGTCACGCGTCCGGCCTCCAGCATCACCACCCGGCTGGCGATGCGCTTCACCTCCTCCGACGAATGGCTGACGTAGATCATCGGCACGCGCGCCTCGTCGCGCAGCCGTTCGAGATAGGGCAGGATTTCGCTCTTGCGCGCGGTATCGAGCGCCGCCAGCGGCTCGTCGAGCAGCAGGAGCCGCGGCTGCATCAACAGCGCGCGGCCGATCGCCACGCGCTGGCGCTCGCCGCCGGACAACCGGCCGGGCCGCCGCCGCAGCAGATGGCCGATGTCGAGCAGCGCCGTTACGCGATCGAAAGCGGCGGCGTCGAACGCCCGGCCGCTCATCCAGCGGCCGTAGTCGAGATTGTGCTTCACCGACAGATGCGGGAACAGCCGGCCTTCCTGGAACACCAGGCCGATATGGCGGCGCGCCACGGGCACGTTTTTCCGCGTCTTGGAATCGAACAGAGTTTCGCCGTCGAGCACGATGCGGCCGCGGTCGGGCCGCGTCAGGCCGGCGATCATGGCGATGATGGTGGTCTTGCCTGCGCCGGACGGCCCGAACAGCGCCGTGCAGCCGCCCGCCGCCTCGAAGGCGGCGTGAAGCGAGAATTCGCCGAAGGTCTTTTCGATGTCCACGGTCAGCATCTAGAAATTCTTTTTTTGCGCATGATCTTGTCCGAAAACCGGTTCCCATCCCCGATCGGGGTCGAGGACATGCTTTTCGGGATCATGCGCCGTGCAGCCTTGCCGTGGCGCGGCGCGCCAGCCATTCCGACATCACCAGCGCGGCGAGCGAAATCAATACCGCGACCAGAACCAGATGCAGCGCGGCGGCGTCGCCGCCCGGGATTTGCGTCAGCGTGTAGATCGCCGCCGAGATGGTCTGCGTCTCGCCCGGGATGTTCGAGACGAAGGTAATGGTGGCGCCGAACTCGCCGAGCGCGCGCGCAAAGGCGAGCATGGCGCCGGCGATGATGCCGGGCAGCGCCAGCGGCAGCGTCACGGTGACGAAGCACCAGAACCGGTTGGCGCCGAGCGTCGCGGCGGCGTCCTCCAGCTTGCGGTCGATGGCCTCGATGGAGAGGCGGATGGCGCGCACCATGAGCGGAAACGCCATCACCCCGCAGGAGATCACCGCGCCGGTCCAACGGAACGAGAACACGATGCCGAAATGCTGGTCGAGGAAGGCGCCGACCGGCGCGCGGCGGCCGAGCGTGATCAGCAAGAGATAGCCGGTGACCACCGGCGGCAGCACCAGCGGCAGATAGACGATCGCTTCGACCAGGGCCTTGCCCCAGAAATCCTTGCGCGCCAGCAGCGTCGCCAGTGCGATGCCGAACGGCAGCGTCACCGCCGTCGCGACGACGGCGATGCGCAGGGTCAAGAGGACAGCGGGCCAGTCCTGGGGCGTGAGGTCGAGCATTTCAGCCTCGTGCCCCGGACGCGGTGCAGCACGGAGCGAAGCGAAGTGATGCGCCGCAGATCCGGGGCCCCGCTTTCTTTCGCGCGTAACCGGGGTCCCGGGTCAGCAGCGCAGCATTGCATGCTGCACTGCGCCCGGGACACGCGAGTTTAGTCGTTTGCCTCACGACACCGGCTTGAGCAGGAACGTGAAGCCGTATTGCTCGAAGATCGCCTTCGCCGCCGGCGTGCGCAGGAACTGAAGATATTGCGTCACCGATTTGCTCTTGGCGCCCTTCATCGCCGCCACCGGATACTTGATCGGCGGGTGGGAATCTTCCGGAAACACGCCGATCACCTTCACCTTCGGCTCGACCTTGGCGTCGGTCGAATAGACGATGCCGAGCGGCGTCTCGCCGCGCGCCACGTAAGCGAGCGTCGCGCGCACGTTCTCGGCCTGCGCCAGCTTGGGCTCCGCCGCCTTCCAGGCGCCGAGCGATTTCAACGCCGCCTTGGCATAGAGCCCGGCCGGCACCGCCTTGGTGTCGGCGACCGCGATGCGGCCCGCCCCGGCGAGCTTGGCGACGTCGAAGCCCTTCTTGATCGTCACGTGATCGAGCTTGGACGCCTTCGGCGCGATCAGCACCAGCGAATTGCCAAGCAGGTTCACGCGCGTCGCGTCGACGATCAGCTTCTGCTTTTGCAGATAGTCCATCCATTTGATGTTGGCCGAGACATAGACGTCGGCGGGCGCGCGCTGTGCCAATTGCTTGGCGAGCGCGGAGCTCGCGGCGTAGCTCGCCGTCACCTTCACCCCGGTCGCCTTGGCAAAGGCCTTGTTCACGCCGTCGAGCGCGTTGCGCATGGAGGCGGCGGCGAACACGGTGAGCGTGCCCTGCGCCGCCGCCGGTTGTGGCGCGAGGGCGAGGGGAATCAACAGACAGAAAGCGGCAATCAGCCGGGCAAGCATGGCGGTTCTCCTTGGGCGCGCGTGACGCGCGCCCCGCGGACGTCGGTTCGGGATGAAAACGACCAGACGCCGAAACCGCCGTTCCGGCAGATGAGCGGCGCATGCACAATGCGCCGAAGGCCGAGGGGGAGGTTAGCAAGCCTTGCTTGGTGCGGTAAAGTCCCCACGCGGGAGGAAACAAGATGGACGACGGGGCGGCCAGCATCGGTGAATTCGACTACATCGTCGTGGGCGCGGGCTCTGCCGGCTGCGTGCTCGCGAACCGCCTGTCCGCCGACCCCGGTAAGCGGGTGCTGCTGCTGGAAGCCGGCGGCCGCGACAACTGGATCTGGTTTCACATTCCCGTCGGCTATCTGTTCGCCATCGGCAATCCGCGCGCCGACTGGCTGTTCAAGACCGAGCCCGAGCCGGGCCTCAACGGCCGCAGCCTCAACTACCCGCGCGGCAAGGTGATCGGCGGTTCCTCCGCCATCAACGGCATGATCTACATGCGCGGGCAGGCGGCCGACTACGACCACTGGCGCCAGCTCGGCCTGCCCGGCTGGTCGTGGGACGACGTGAAGCCCTACTTCGACAAGCACCTCGACCACTTCCTGCCGGGCCAGGCGCAGGGCGGCGAATGGCGGGTCGAGCCCATGCGGCTGTCGTGGGAGATCCTGGAAGCGTTCCGCCAGGCCGCCGTCCAAGCCGGCGTTCCGGCGACGAACGATTTCAACACCGGCGACAATGAGGGCGTCTGCTACTTCCACGTCAACCAGAAGACCGGCCGGCGCTGGTCGGCGGCGCGTGGATTTCTGAAGCCGGCGATGCAGCGGCAGAACCTGACGGTGGAATCCGGTTGCCTGGTCGAGGGCCTCGATATGGACGGCCGCCGAATTACCGCCGTGCGCTGGCGCCGGAACGGTGTGGCACGTTCCGCGCGCTGCCGTGGCGAGGTGATCCTGTCGGCGGGTTCGATCGGCTCGCCGCAGCTCATGATGCTGTCGGGCATCGGGCCGGCGGACGAACTGGCCAAGCACGGCATTCCGGTCCTGCTCGACAAGCCCGGGGTCGGCGCCAACCTGCATGACCACCTGCAACTGCGCATGATCTTCAAGGTCTCGGGCGTGAAGACCTTGAACACGACCTATGCCTCGCCGGTCGGGCGCGCTGGCATGGGCCTCGATTACCTGCTGCGCCGGCGCGGGCCGATGACCATGGCGCCCTCGCAGCTCGGCGTGTTCACGCGTTCCAACTCGACGCAGGACCGCGCCAACATCCAGTATCACGTGCAGCCGTTGTCGCTCGACAAGTTCGGCGAGCCGCTGCATCCGTTCCCGGCCTTCACCGCCAGCGTCGCAAATTTGCGGCCGACCAGCCGCGGCCGCGTCACGCTGAAATCGAAAGATCCGGCTCAGCCGCCGGCGATCGCGCCGAACTATCTCGCGACCCCGGAGGACCGCCGCGTGGCGGCCGATTCCATCCGCGTCACGCGCCGCATCGTCTCGCAGCCGGCGTTGCGGCCCTACGCGCCGGAGGAATACCTGCCCGGCGGCGCCATCCGCGACGACGACGAGGCGGCGCTCGAACAAGCCGCCGGCGACATCGGCACGACCATCTTTCATCCCGTGGGCACCGCGCGCATGGGCCGCGAAGACGATACCCGCGCCGTGGTCGACGCCCGGCTCAAGGTGATCGGCACCGAGAACCTGCGCGTGATCGATGCCTCCGTCATGCCGTCGATTACCTCGGGCAATACCAATTCGCCCACCATCATGATCGCCGAGAAGGGCGCGGCGATGATCCTGGAGGATGCCAAGCGTTGATCGGGAGCGTTTGCAGGCGAAGTGGGAACCGGTTCGCCGTCCGGAAACGCGACAAGATAATGATTGAGCGTAGATTGAGACGTTGATCGTCAAGGCCTTAATCCATGGAGGGGTGACATGAACCTCGTCGAGCGTGCGAAAGCGATCCTGCTGCAGCCGAAATCCGAATGGAAAGCGATCGAAGGCGAGTCCGGCGACCCGGGCTTCTTGTTTCCGAACTACGTGATGATCCTGGCGGCCATCCCGCCGGTCTGCACCTTCATCGGCACGGCGTTCATCGGCTTCGGGTCGATCCGCGTCGGCGTCGGCAGCGGCATCTGGCACGCGATCGTCAGCTACGTGCTGGCGCTCGCCGGCGTTTATGTCATGGCCTACGTCATCGACTTCCTCGCCGGCACGTTCGGCGGCCGCAGGGATTTGGGCAGCGCCATGAAGGTGTCGGCCTATGCGCCGACCGCGGGCTGGCTCGTCGGCGTTTTCGGCCTCGTGCCGCTGCTGTCGATTCTCTCGCTGCTCGGCCTTTACAGCGTTTATCTGCTGCATACCGGCATCGCCGAATTGATGAAGCCGCCGGCGAACAAGGCCGTTGTCTACACCATCGCCGTTATCGTGGTGATGGTCGTGATCTGGATCGTCATCGGCGGCATCGTACTCGCGCTGTTCGGCGCGGGCGCGATGGTGTAGCCGCCGCACGCTACGGCAGCGCCTTCAAATGCCTGATCGGCCGGCCGGGCGCGATTCCTTGCGCCGCGGCGACGATGGCGTTGGTGTCGATGCCGTAGTGGCGGTAGAGCTCGGCGAGCGAGCCGGTCTGGCCGAAATGCTCGACGCCGAGCGCGCGCGTGCGGTGGCCGTTGACGGCGCCGAGCCAGGCGAGTGTCGCCGGATGGCCGTCGAGCACGGTGACGATGCCGCAATGCGGCGGCACGTCGGCGAGCAGGCGCTCGATATGCGCGCGCGCGTGGACGAGGCCGCGCTCGCGTGCCCGCTGCGCCGCGGTCCAGCCGGCGTTGAGCCGGTCGGCCGAGGTGACCGCGAGCAGGCCGACGTCGCGGCGGTCTTCCGCCATCAGCCCGACGGCGGCGATCGCTTCCGGCGCGATGGCGCCGCTATAGGCGACGATCACCTGCGCGTTCGGCCCCGGCTTGCGCTGCCAATAGGCGCCGTCGACGATGTCGCGTTCCAGCTCGGGCGTCATCTGGCGCGCGATCTGCTCGATCGGCCGCGTCGACAGCCGCAGATAGACCGAGCCGCCGGTTTCGTCGCGCAGCCAGGTTTGTTCGGGAGCGCGGCCAGAAAAAGTGGGCACCGGTTTTTCGTCCGGCCGCGCGACCAACGAATAATCGTTCGCGGTGTCGCCGTCCTTCTGCATGTAGTCGAAGGCCCAGCGCATGATGACGGCGAGCTCGTCGACATAGGCCGGCTCGAAGGCGGCGAGGCCGTCCTGCGCCATGCCGATCAGCGGCTCGGCGATCGACTGGTGCGCGCCGCCTTCGGCGGCAAGCGTGATGCCGGACGGCGTTCCCACCGCCATGAAGCGGGCGTCCTGGTAGCAGGCGTAGTTGAGCTGATCGAGGCCGCGCGCGACGAAGGGATCGTAGAGCGTGCCGACCGGCAGCAGCCGCACGCCGTTGATCGAGTGCGAGAGGCCGAGCGCCGAGAGCAGGGTGAAGAGATTGGCTTCCGCGATCCCGAGCTCGATGTGCTGGCCTTGCGGCGAGAACTCCCAATTGAAGGTGGAGGGGATGCGCTCGTTGCGGAAGGTGTCCGGCGTCGCCTCGTGCGCGAACAGCCCGCGCCGGTTGACCCAGCCGCCGAGATTGGTCGAGACGGTGACGTCGGGCGAGGCGGTGACGATGCGCTTGGTGAAGTCGTCGTCGCCGCGGCCGATGTCGTTGAGGATGGCGCCGAAGCCGGCTTGCGTCGCGTTGGTGGCCTGCTGCGGCAGCGGCAGGGTGTCCGGCACCGGGATCGCCGGCGCCTTTAGCCGCCGCTCGCCGGCGGCTGCGAACGGCACGCGCGTGAGGAATGCCTCCACCGCGCCGGCGTGCGCCACGCCTTCGAACTTGTCCCACTCGTGGCCGGGCCGGACATTGTTCGCTTCGCGGAACGTGTCCATCTGGGCGGGGGTCATCAGCCCGGCGTGGTTGTCCTTGTGGCCGGCCATGGGCAGGCCGAAGCCCTTCACGGTGTAGCAGATGAAGCAGGTCGGCTTGTCGGTCTTGACGCCATGGAAGGCCTCGAGCACGGCGGGCAGATCGTGGCCGCCGAGATTGTTCATGAGCGCGGCGAGCTCGGCGTCCGAGCGCTTCTCGATCAGCCGGCTGACGTCGCCCTGGTCGCCGATCTCGTCGTTCAAGCGCTTGCGCCAGGCCGCGCCGCCGGCGAACACCAGCGCCGAATAAAGCTGGTTGGGGCAGTTGTCGATCCAGGCCCTCAGCTTGTCGCCGCCCGGCTCCTTGAAAGCGGCCTGCTGCAGCGAGCCGTATTTGACGATCACCACGTCCCAGCCGAAATTCTGGAAGAGCTGCCGATAGCGCTCCCACAGGCCCTCGCGCACCACGGCGTCAAGGCTCTGGCGGTTGTAGTCGACGATCCACCAGCAATTGCGCAGACGCTGCTTCCAGCCTTCCAGCAACGCCTCGAAGATGTTGCCTTCGTCGAGCTCGGCGTCGCCCACCAGCGAAATCATGCGTCCTTCGGGCCGATCGAGCCCCCAGCCATGCGCGCGCACGTAGTCCTGCGTCAGCGAGGAGAACAAGGTCTGCGCCACGCCGAGCCCCACCGAGCCGGTGGAGAAGTCTACGTCGTCGGCGTCCTTGCTGCGGGAGGGGTAGCTCTGCGCGCCCTTGTAGGCGCGGAAGGCTTCGAGGCGCTCGCGCGTCTGATGCCCCAGCAGGTACTGGATGGCGTGGAAAATGGGGGAGGCGTGCGGCTTCACCGCGACGCGGTCCTCCGGCTTCAGAACGTCGAAGTAGAGCGCGGTCATGATGGTGGCGAGCGAGGCGGAGGACGCCTGGTGCCCGCCGACCTTCAGGCCGTCGGTGTGCTCGCGCAGGTGGTTGGCGTTATGGATCGTCCAGCTCGCCAGCCAGAGCACCTTCTTTTCGAGTTCCCGTAAGGTTTCGAGCGTATCGGCCATGGCCCCAGTCTAACGCGTCGGAGTGGATGCGGGAATAAGTTCGCGGATAACGGAGCCCGGGACCAACGCATAATCCTGATCAATCGACCAACGGGCACGATCGATCCGCGCCCCATCAGCGCTCTTCCGACGCCAGGTGCTTCTTCTTGGCCGGGGCGTTGAGCACGGTTCGGCAGGCGGCCGGCAGGTTGGCGAGCATGATCTGCTTGCGCGGCTTGGGATGCTTCGCGGGCTTGGGGTGCAGCACCCGGTCGGCGAACCAGTATGCCAGCGCCTTCCTGCTGCAGCCGTCGCCGTGCGGCACCGGCGGCTGAGAGCGGCAATGCGGCGAATTGGCCGGACACTTCAGCCGCACATGGATGTGGCTGGTGTGGCCGTACCAGGGCCTGAGCTTCGCCATCCAGGCGTAGTGATGCTTGCCTTCAAGCGCACACATCTTCTTCTTGATCGCCGCGTTGACCAGCACGCGCTCGACCGTGGGCTCATTGGCGACCGTGCGCAGGAATTTGGCGTCCGCGAGCGTGAAGTTCTTGTTCACCGAGAGACCGTTCGCCGCCACCATGTGCGTGGCCGACATCGTCTCCCGCTGCTTGCGCGTCAGGATGTGGCCGGGCATCGGCGTGTACCAGATGTCGACGTCGAGCCCGACCTGATGGCTCCTGTGCCCATAGGGCAGGGGGCCGCCGCGCGGCTGCGCCATGTCGCCGATCAGGATGCCGTCCCAGCCGGTCGCTTTGGCGGCGTCCGCCGAAAAGCGCTTGAGGAAGCGGATCAACTCGGGATGGCCCCAGTTGCGGTTGCGCGACAGGCGCATGACCTGCCAGTGCGGCCCGTCGACCGGCAATTCGACGGCGCCGGCGAGACAGCCCTTCGAGTAAAAGCCGATGACGCGCGACTTGCCGACGGACGGCAGCTTCACGTGTCCGAACAGGATTTTCGCCGGCTCGGTGCGCTCGATCAGCGTCTTGGTGATCTTGGGCCGCTTCTCCGGCAGCGGCGTCATGACGACGACAGGCTTCGGCGTTATCTCCGGTTTGGACGCCGGCGCGGTGACGACAGGCGTGGGCGCTTGCGCTGGCGCGGGCTTTTCGGCCGGCGCGGGCGGCGGCGTGGCCGCGACCGGTTCCGGCTGTTTTTGCGCCGGCGCTTTCGCCTTCTCTGTCTCGGCGGGCGCCGGCTTTTCCGGCGCCTTGGCCTTATTCGCCTCCGCGGGCATGGGCTTTTCGGGGGCCTTGGCCTTGTCCGTTTCGGCGGCCACCGGCTTCGCAGGCTTCGCCGCAGGCGTTGTCGCCGGCTTTTGCGTCTGCGCGGGCGGCGACGCGGCCACGGCCGGTGCCGGCTGCGCGGGCGTCTTCTGCGGCTCGGCGACGGCAGGCGGTTCCGGCTTGGCCGGCGTCTCGGCCGGCTCGGCTTGCGCCGCCTGCGCTTTATCCGCCGCCGGTTTGGCGGCGGTGGACTGCGTGTCGGGTGTCGCTTGCCCCGGCGGCTTTTCGGGCGCGGCCGTCGGCGTGTCGCCGGGCGCTGAAGGCGTCGCGGCTGTCGCCGGCACCGGCGCCACGGTCGAGCGCGGCGCCTGCGCATCGGATCGCGCTGCGACGAGCACGCCGCCGCCAACGGCGAGCACCACGGCCAGAACGAGCGCGAGGCGGATGTTCATGGTCTCTTCCTCTAGCGGCTTCCACGGCGCCTGTCAGGTAAATTGCAGGACGCGATTAACGCGCGGCCGCCGTCCGGATGGTGCGATGATGCGGTTTTCGGGCGCCCATGCGGCCGGAAACCGGCCGCATGCCGCGTGTTGTCGCGGGGGCACGCGAAAATATTCCCGCGAAAATGGGTGCGCCAACGATACGTTTGTATTAACCTTTGTTAACGGCGCCGGTGCGCCGGTGTTTGTTGCGTTCAGTTGCGTAACCTGGAAGTCCCCGATGCTGCGCCTTGTTGCCGCGTTCGCCGCTGTCGGATGTCTGTTGGCCGGACTCCTGGCTGGCCCGGTGCGTGCCCGCGCCGAGGTCGTCATCACCGTCAACAAGTCGACCCAGCGCCTTTCGGTCGCGGTCGACGGTATCCGCGAACACGAATGGCCGGTTTCGACCGCGCGTTGGGGTTACCGCACCCCGAACGGCACCTACCGGCCGCAGCGGCTGGCGCGCAAATGGTATTCGCGCAAGTACGACATGTCGCCGATGCCGTATTCGATCTTCTTCCACGGTGGCTACGCCATTCACGGCTCCTACGAGGTCTCCCATCTCGGGCGGCCGGCCTCGCATGGTTGCATCCGCCTGTTGCCGAAGCACGCGGCGGTCTTGTTCAAGATGGTGCGCGCCAACCGCGGCGACACCAAGATCGTCGTCACCGGCGCGCGGCCGTCGTACCGGGCCGTGACGCGGCGCAGCCGCACCGAGGCGCCCGGGCAGTGGCGCAGCGAGCGCGCCGCCGGCGGCGCCGCGCGCGTGAGGTGGATTTTGGCAGCGCGTTTGCACCGCGGCGCGCCGGCCCGCGGCCTTATCCCACCTGGGACGAAATGCTGAACCGGGACAATCAGGGCCAGCGCGCGCTGCGCAAATGGTGGTACAGCCGCTAAGGCGCTTCCAATTGTCGTGCCGACGAAAAATGCGCGACCGTTTCCGATCAATTTCCGGCCAAGTTGTCAAATAGCCACGCGCCATCGCCCGTGTTCTTTGAACGGCCCCGGGCAGGCCGCTTCCCTTTTTCCTTTGCCTGACAGGCATGGAGCGCCGGGAGGGCGCCAGGGGTTGGCGAGACCCCTTTGGGGCGGGATTGACGCACCCACCCCGCGCGCCTGGCGAGGGCGCGCGCCCGCTTGGCGAAGCGGGCTGCGCCCTCCCGGCGCTCCACCGCCAAGCGTGCGCTTGTCGCGCAGGCTTGACCCGCGCGGCGCGCATTGTCGGCGCGCCGGCCTCGGCCGTGGTCGCGACGCCCTCGAGTTGGCGTCGCGCGTCCGATCGAGGCGCGGGGATGATAAGGGCGGTTCGGGCGGGCGGGGATAAGTTGGCGGTTTGAATTTTCTCGGCTGTGGCTGAGGGGCCACCGGCTGCGTCCGGCTCCGCTGCGCCGCCTTCATCAACCGTGGAGGCCGGGCGCCTCGTGGCCGGTGCGGGCGACGTACTCGCTGTAGCCGCCGCCGTAGCGATGCACGCCCTCCGGCGTTAGCTCCAGCACGCGATTGGACAGCGCGGCGAGGAAGTGCCGGTCGTGCGAGACGAACAGCATGGTGCCCTCGTAATCGCCGAGCGCCGCGATCAGCATCTCCTTGGTGGCCATGTCCAGGTGGTTGGTGGGCTCGTCCAGCACCAGGAAGTTGGGCGGGTCGTAGAGCATCGTCGCCATCACCAGCCGCGCCTTCTCGCCGCCCGACAGCACCCGGCATTTCTTCTCGATGTCGTCACCCGAGAACCCGAAGCAGCCGGCGAGCGCGCGCAGCGAGCCCTGGCCGGCCTGCGGAAACGCGTCCTCCAGCGACTGGAACACCGTGCGCTCGCCGTCCAGCAGGTCCATGGCGTGCTGCGCGAAGTAGCCCATCTTCACGCTGCCGCCCAGCGCCACCGTGCCCTCGTCCGGCGCGGCGGCGCCGGCAACCAGCTTCAGCAAAGTGGACTTGCCGGCGCCGTTGATGCCCATGACGCACCAGCGCTCCTTGCGGCGCACCGTGAAGTCGAGCCCGTCATAGATGCGGCGGCCGCCATAGCCCTTCCGCACATCCTTGAGCACCGCGACGTCGTCGCCGGAGCGCGGCGCCGGCGGAAAGTCGAACGTCACCGTCTGGCGGCGCTTGGGCGGCTCCACGCGCTCGATCTTGTCGAGCTTCTTCACCCGGCTCTGCACTTGGGCGGCGTGCGAGGCGCGCGCCTTGAAACGCTCGATGAACTTGATCTCCTTGGCGAGCATCGCCTGCTGCCGCTCGTACTGCGCCTGCTGCTGCTTTTCGGCGAGCGCGCGCTGCTGCGCATAGAACTCGTAGTCGCCGGCATAGCTCGTCAGTCCGCCGCCGTCGATCTCGACGATCTTGCCGACGATGCGGTTCATGAATTCGCGGTCGTGCGAGGTCATCAGCAGCAGGCCGTCGTAGCCTTTGAGGAACTGCTCGAGCCAGATCAGGCTTTCGAGATCGAGATGGTTCGACGGCTCGTCGAGCAACATGGCGTCGGGCCGCATCAAGAGAATGCGGGCCAGCGCCACGCGCATTTTCCAGCCGCCGGACAGCGCGCCGACGTCGCCGTCCATCATCTCCGGGCTGAAGCTCAAACCGCTCAGCACTTCCCGCGCGCGGCCTTCGAGCGCGTAGCCGTCGAGCTCCTGGAAGCGGTGCTGCACCTCGCCGTAGCGCGCGATGATCGCCTCCATCTCGTCCGCGCGCGCCGGATCGGCCAGATCCGGATCGGACATGGCCGCTTCCAGTTCCTTCATCTCGGCGGCAACCTCGCTCACCGGGCCGGCGCCGTCCATGACCTCGGCGACGGCGCTGCGGCCCGCCATCTCGCCGACGTCCTGGCTGAAATAGCCGACGGTCACGCCGCGATCGACGGCGACCTGGCCTTCGTCGGGCGCGTCCTCGCCCGTGATCATGCGGAACAGGGTGGTCTTGCCGGCGCCGTTGGGGCCGACGAGGCCGACCTTCTCGCCCCTGTTGAGCGCCGCGGAGGCCTCGATGAACAGGAGCTGGTGGCCGTTTTGTTTGGAGATATTGTCGAGGCGGATCATGCGGGGAGGGGAACGGGAGGAGGGAAGAGCTTGGGGCGGCTTTACAGCACGCGCACAGGCCAATTCAACAGCTACCTTCGGGCGGAGATTGATGCTCGCGCGGGACGTCCTTGGCGAGAAGGTGTGCACCGTCTCGCGCGCGATCAGATGGACGCCGATGTTTGCTGGACTAGGCTTTTGGGTTGTGGTGTTGTCAAATTCAACCGACTTGAGGCTGAGGTGGCCATGTCAAATTTTCCGCCATCAATTGTCGCGGTCGATGTTGAAACGACCGGGTTGCATTCCGGCGATCGCATCGTGAGCCTGGGCGCGTGGCGTATGAACAGCGCCGATTTATCCAAGGATGCCTTGAACGCGTCGTGCCTCCACATCGTGGCCGATCCTGGGAAGAAGAGTCATCGAAGAGCCGAAGAGGTGCACGGATATTCGGATTGGACTTTTCGACACCAGCAACCATTCGCAGAAAACGCTCAGGCCGTCCGCGAATTTCTATCGAGTGGCGATATTGTTATTGCGCATAATGCCGGCTTTGATTTTGGATTTATTGAACGCGAATTTCAGGCGTTGGGTCAGACGCCGCCCAGATGCCACCGGTTCTGTACGATGAATGCCTATAGGCGTTCTGGCTTGCCGGGGCGATCTTCATTGAAGGCGATATGCCAAAATATTGGAATCAATCGCGTTGGTGAGACGCATGGGGCGCTTGAAGATGCTTGGATGGCGATGATGGTCTATCTCTGGCTGAATCAAGCACCGTCGAAATTCATTCGACCCTTCACTGCGATCTTGGAGAAGGGTATTTCGTCTCGCCCGAGTAATTTCAGAGAGCCTCCACCGCTGCCAGAAGGACCTTTGCCGCGCCGCATCAAAGCCCCAGTTTCAGGAGGTAGTCCCACCGCATCTTCGCGGGCTGGCGTTGCAGCCAAGAAAGCGTTGTTCAAAGAAGTGCGCCCGACAGCCATTTTGCTGTTGGAGGTCGCGAGGGCGGATGAAAGAGTCGCGACGGAAGAAAACGAAATTATCGCCGCCTTAATTCGGAGTGCTTGTGATCGTTTGGGATTGCCGGAAGATGAAGAAGCGGAGCGTGAGCTCTTGGCCGAGCTATTTGACACGAAGCTAAGTCAAAATCTGCTCACCAGGGCAGCGCGAGGGGTGTGCGAAAGTCCTGTTGCCCGCGCTGAATTCCCGAAGTGGGCGGCGAGCATGGCGATTGCTGACCGTGGATTTTCTGTTTCAGAAAGAGACGCCTTTGATCGCGTTAAGGCGGCAATAAATCGCGTGTTATCCGGGGGCAGCCAGCGCCGAACGGCGGGTTAGCCGAAGGCGCAACCCGCCGCAATAAGGTGTGAAAAGAATGGCAGCGCGGACCGACGGATAGCTTGAACGCATTCTGGGTCTGGACTGATGATTGACGTGACCGGCATTCGTAAGCTTGGCGGATACAGGCTCGAGATCGAGTTCTCCGACGGCACCAAAGGCGTTCGCGATTTTTCATTCGTTCGCGACAAGACCGGGCCGATGTCCGAGCCTTTGAAGGACCCTGCTTATTTCGCGCGCGTATTTCTCGAGGACGACGCTCTGACGTGGCCGAACGGCTATGACTGGGACCCGATTGCGCTTCATGATGAGATGAAGCAAGCGGGGCTTCTGCGCCGTTCGCAAGCGGCGGAGTAGGGCGCTTGTGTCCCGGGCGCAGCGCAGCGTGAAACGGTGCGCTGCAGACCCGGGACCCCGGTTACTTGCTTTGCGAAGAGAAGAGACCGGGGTCCCGGATCAGCGGTGCATCACTGCGTGCTGCACCGCGTCCGGGACACTCGCGGAGAATTTTCCTTCCCCTCACACATCCACCTTCAGCGCGGCAATAAACGCCTCCTGCGGGATATCCACCTTCCCGTACTGGCGCATCTTCTTCTTGCCCTTCTTCTGCTTCTCCAGAAGCTTGCGCTTGCGGGTGGCGTCGCCGCCGTAGCACTTGGCGGTGACGTCCTTGCGCAGCGCGCGCACGGTTTCGCGGGCGATGATCTTGCCGCCGATGGCGGCCTGGATCGGCACCTGGAACATGTGCGGCGGGATCAGCTCCTTCAGCTTCTCCACCATGGCGCGGCCGCGTGACTCGGCGCGGGTGCGGTGCACCAGCATGGCCAGCGCGTCGACCGGCTCGTCGTTGACCAGGATCGACATCCTCACCAGGTCGGAGGCTTTGTAGTCGGTGATATGATAGTCGAACGAGGCGTAGCCCTTCGACACCGATTTCAGCCGATCGTAGAAATCGAACACCACCTCGTTGAGCGGCAGCTCGTATTTCACCAGTGCGCGGTTGCCGACGTAGGTGAGCTCCTTCTGCACGCCGCGGCGGTCCTGGCAGAGCTTGAGCACGGCGCCGAGATAGTCGTCCGGCGCCAGGATGGTGGCCTCGATCCACGGCTCGTGGATTTCCAGGATATGCATCACGTCCGGCATGTCGACCGGGTTGTGGATCTCGACCTCCGAGCCGTCGCGCAGCTTGATCCGGTAGACGACCGACGGCGCGGTCGCGATCAGGTCGAGATTGAACTCGCGCTCCAGCCGCTCCTGGATGATCTCGAGATGCAACAGGCCGAGAAAGCCGCAGCGGAAGCCGAAGCCGAGCGCGGCCGAGGTCTCCATCTCGAAGGAGAAGCTGGCGTCGTTGAGGCGCAGCTTGCCCATGGCGGCGCGCAGGTCCTCGAAATCGGCGGCGTCGACCGGGAACAGCCCGCAGAACACGACGGGGATCGCCGGGCGGAAGCCGGGCAGCATCTCGGCGCAGGGGCGCTTCTCCTCGGTGATGGTGTCGCCGACGCGGGTGTCGGCCACGTCCTTGATCGAGGCGGTGATGGCGCCGATCTCGCCCGGGCCGAGCTCGTCGACCGGCGTCAGCTTGGGCAGGAACACGCCGGTGCGATCGACGTCGTAGCTGACGTCGGTGCCCATCATGTGGATCTGCTGGCCCTTCCTCATCACGCCGTCGATGATGCGCACCAGCACCACGACGCCGAGATAGACGTCGTACCAAGAGTCGACCAGCAGCGCCTTGAGCGGCGCGTCGCGGTCGCCCTTGGGCCGCGGCAGGCGGGTGACGATGGCTTCCAGCACGTCCGGCACCCCTTCGCCGGTCTTGGCCGAGATGCCGATGGCGTCGGAGGCGTCGAGCCCGATCACGTCCTCGATCTGCTTCTTGACCTTCTCCGGCTCGGCCGCCGGCAGGTCGATCTTGTTGAGGACGGGAACGATCTCGTGGTTGTTGTCGATCGCCTGGTAGACGTTGGCGAGCGTCTGCGCCTCGACGCCCTGGCTGGCGTCCACCACCAGCAGCGAGCCCTCGCAGGCGGCGAGCGAGCGGTTGACCTCGTAGGCGAAGTCGACGTGGCCGGGGGTGTCGATCAGGTTGAGGATGTAATCCTGGCCGTCCTTCGCCCGGTATTTCAGGCGCACGGTCTGGGCCTTGATGGTAATGCCGCGTTCGCGCTCGATTTCCATGGAATCGAGCACCTGCTCCTTCATCTCGCGCAGGGTCAGCCCGCCGGTCAGCTGGATCAGCCGGTCGGCAAGGGTGGATTTTCCGTGGTCGATATGCGCGACAATGGCGAAGTTGCGCACATTATTGATGGGAACTGCCGTCATGGCGGGCAGATAGCACTCGCTCGGGAGACCTTCAAGCGGACAGAAGGCGTAATGGACGCCTGCCGAGCCGGCATGCCATAAGGCGGCACCCATGCGCTTTTCAGCACAGATTCGGACGGTCCAGCGGGCGGGCGGCGCCCTGCGCGGCGCTTTCATCGATTCCGCCGGCCGCGAGCGCAACGTGGTGCTGGCGCTTCTCCTGTATGCGGTCGTCTGGGCGGTCTACGGCACCATCGCCAAGGGCAGCCAGGGCCTGCACCCCGACATGACCGAGCTGATCGCCTGGTCGCGGGAGCTGGCCTGGGGCTACGCCAAGCACGGGCCGGTGGCGGCCGTGCTGGTGTGGGCGTGGTTCGCCGTGCTGCCGGTGGCGGAGTGGTCCTATTACCTCCTCGCCATGCTGATGCCGGCCGCCGCGCTGTGGATCATGTGGCGGCTCGCGGCGGACTATCTCGACCTCGAGAAGCGCGTCGCCGGCCTGGCGCTCATGACCTTCGTGCCGTTCTTCAATTTCCACGCCCTCAAATACAACGTGAACACCGTGCTGCTGCCGATGTGGGCGCTGACCGCCTGGTGGTTCCTGCGCTCCTTTGAGCGGCGGAGCCTGGTCTATGCCGCACTCGCCGGCCTGGCGGCGGCGGCGGCGATGATGACCAAATACTGGTCGGTGTTCCTGCTGGCCGGGCTGCTGTTGGCGGCGCTCAACGACGCCCGCCGGGTGGCGTATTTCCGCTCGCCCGCGCCGTGGGTGACGGCGATCGCGGGGATCGCGCTGCTCAGCCCCCATCTCGTCTGGCTGACGCAGCACGGCTACGCGCCATTTCACTACGCATTCGCCGTGCACGACAAGGCGCCGTACCTTGAGGGCGCCAAAAGCGTGCTCGGCTATCTCGCCGGCTCGTTCGGCTATGTCGCCGTCCCCATTGTCGTCGTCCTGCTGATGGCGCGGCCGGACCGCGCCACCCTCGCCGAGATGGTCCGGCCGAAGGAAACGAGCCGCCGGCTGGTCGCGGCCGCGTTCTGGGCGCCGCTCCTGCTGCCGGTGGCGGCGGCGCTGGGCAGCGGCGTCGTCATCACCTCTTTATGGTCGATGTCGGCCTTTGCGCTGCTGCCGGTGCTGCTGCTCGCGCCCGCGGCGGTGAAGGTGAGCGCGCTTCACACCGAGCGCATTCTGGTCGCGGCGGTGGTGTTTCCGATTGCGTTGCTGATGGCGTCGCCCTTCATCGCCATCGCCGACCAGCGCAAGGGCCCGCCGCCGGCGTCGGCGCTGGCCGCGCAACTGGCCAGCCGCGTCGAGCGCGACTGGCACGCTTTGACGCCCCGGCCGCTGCGTTACGTCGACGGCCCCGAGGATCTCGCCGATGGCGTCGCCGCCTACGCCGCCGACCGGCCCATGTCGTTGATCGGCCTGCCGGCGCCGGGCACGGCAACGCTCAGGAAAGACGGTGTGGTGTTCGTGTGCTTCGCCGAGGACAGAGGCTGCCGGCAAGGTGCCGCGGCGCACGCCGCGCGCATCGGCGCCAGCCGGGCGACCAGTTTCACGTTGGCGCGCACCTATCTCGGCATCAAAGGCCGGCCGCAAGGCTATGCCGTGCGGATGGTGTTGCCGCAGCGCTGACGTGCCGCGCTCAGCGAATGGGATCGAAGGTCGCCAGCAGGTAAAGCAGTGCCGCCAGCCACAGGCCGACGCTCCACAGCGCGACGGTATCGATTTCACTTTCGCTCACCCGAAGCGAAACCACTTTGGCAATGCCCTTTTTCATAACGCCCTCCGTCTCGGGACGCGCATCATCCGGCGCCTGACGGGAATAATCTTGATCCCCGTCAAAAAGTTCCCTCCGGAGATGTACCTAAAGCTGTCGTCATTCCGGGGCTCGTCCGCCTTCGGCGGATGCCCCGGAATGATGAGGGGCAAAACAAAACGGCCGACCCGAAGGCCGGCCGTCCCGTTCGCGCTTTTGGGCAGCAGCGCTTAGTTATTTATTTGCGCATGATCTTGGTCCGAAAACCGGTTCCCATCCCCGATCAAGCCGGGGACGGGCTTTTCTCGGGATCGTGCTCAGTAGCGGTAGTGATCCGACTTGAACGGGCCTTGCTGCGGCACGCCGATATAGTCGGCCTGTTCCTTGCTCAGCTCGGAGAGCTTGACGCCGATCTTGGCCAGATGCAGCCGCGCGACCTTTTCGTCCAGCGACTTCGGCAGCACGTAGACTTTCTTCTCGTACTTGCCGTCTTTGTTGTTGGCGAACAGTTCGATCTGCGCCAGCGTCTGGTTGGTGAAGGACGCCGACATCACGAAGCTCGGATGGCCCATGGCGTTGCCGAGGTTCACCAGGCGGCCTTCCGACAGCAGGATGATGCGGTGCTTGTCCGGGAAGGTGATCTCGTCAACCTGCGGCTTGATGTTGTCCCACTTCAGGTTCTTCAGAGCGCCGACCTGGATCTCGTTATCGAAGTGGCCGATGTTGCACACGATGGCGCGATCCTTCATCGCCCGCATGTGGTCGATCGTGATGATGTCCTTGTTGCCGGTGGTGGTCACGAAGATGTCGGCTTGGGGCACGGCATCTTCCATGGTCACGACCTCATAGCCTTCCATCGCCGCCTGCAAGGCGCAGATCGGATCGATTTCAGAAACCATGACGCGGCAGCCGGCCTGGCGCAGCGAAGCGGCCGAGCCCTTGCCGACGTCGCCGAAGCCGGCGACCATGGCCACCTTGCCCGACATCATGACGTCGGTACCACGGCGGATGCCGTCGACCAACGATTCACGGCAGCCATAGAGATTGTCGAACTTCGACTTGGTGACCGAGTCGTTGACGTTGATCGCGGGCCACAGCAGCTTGCCGGTCTTCTGCATGTCGTAGAGACGATGCACGCCGGTGGTGGTCTCCTCCGAGACGCCTTTGATGTTCTTGGCGAGTTCGGCGAAATAGCCCTTCGGCTTTTCTTTCAGGATGCGCTTGATCAGCGCGTAGAAGACCTCTTCTTCCTCGCTGTTGTGCTGATCGAGGAACATGGTGTCGCCGTTCTCGGCGCGCAGGCCCTGATGCACGTACATGGTGGCGTCGCCGCCGTCATCGAGGATCATGTTGGGCGTGCCGCCGCCGTGCCAGTCGAACATGCGGGCGGTGTAGTCCCAATAGTCCTTCAGGCTCTCGCCCTTGATCGCGAAGACCGGGACACCGGCGGCCGCGACGGCGGCGGCGGCGTGATCTTGCGTCGAATAGATGTTGCACGAGACCCAGCGCACGTCGGCGCCAAGCGCGACCAGCGTCTCGATCAGCACGGCGGTCTGAATGGTCATGTGCAGCGAGCCGGCGATGCGCGCGCCTTTGAGCGGCTGCTTCGGGCCGTATTCTTCGCGCGTCTGCATCAGGCCCGGCATTTCGGTCTCGGCGAGCGAAATTTCCTTGCGGCCGAAATCGGCGAGCGCGATGTCCTTAACGATGTAGTCGTGGGCCGGTGCGGTTTTCGTGGCGGTCGCAGTCATGAACAATCCTTATGCAACTGACGGAAATGGTTGGGTGGGCTAGCGTGCCTATAACAGGCCTGGACGGCTGCCGCAATGCACATATAAAGAGTTCTTTATGTCCAAACCGTGAGCCGGGCAGGCGAATACACGCCGATATTGGCGGGTTCGCCACCGCTTCGGCGTCGGATCGAGCGTTTTATTGAGTATTTGGAAACCGGCAGAAGGGCGCCAGCCGGCCGGACGGCGCCCTTCAGGCCGGTGCGATTACGCCGCCTTCTTGCCCCACAGCCGGCCGGAGGCGATTTCGGCGCCGTCGTGCAGGGCGCGCAGCTTGGCCCAGACCACGTCCTCGGTGACCCATTCCCAGCCGACGAAGGTGCCGAAGCCGCAATCGACGCCGGCGATCACCCGCTCGCGGTCGCCGACCGCGTTCACCACGGCCTCGATGCGCTGCGCCACCACTTCCGGGTGCTCGACGAAGTTGCTCTTGGAATCGATGATGCCCGGGATCAGCACCATGTTGTCGGGCAGCTTGTTCTTCATGATGGCGGCGGTCTCGTGCTGCCGGCGCGGGTTGGCGAATTCGAGCCCGAGCGCGCCGACCTTGGCCTGATAGAGCGCCGGCAGGATGACGCTCATGGCGATGTCGTAATTGTGCGGGCCTTCCCAGTTGCCCCAGCACACGTGCAGGCGCACGCGGTCGGGCGGCAGCCCGTCGATCGCCTTGTTGATGGCGCCGATGTGCTGCTCCACGATCTTGGCGAACTCGGCGTCGGTCTTATCCTGGAACAGGAGCACGCGCTCCATCGCCAGATCCGGCGCGTCGATCTGCAACACAAAGCCGGCGTCGACCACCGCCTTGTACTCGCCGTGGATCTCGCGCGCGAGCGCGTCGAGATAGTCCTGATGCGAGCCGTAGAATTCGTTCAGCATGGTGGTGGCGACGATGCCGGGCGAGGGCGCGTTCATGAAGAACTCGCTGACCTTCGGCTTGACCGCGGCGGACAGCCGCTTGAAGCGCTCGATCTCGGTCTTGATGGCGGCGTCGTCGATGTATTGCACCTCGGCGATCGCCTTGGGCGCGTCGAACACCTTGCTGTGGTTGGGAATGCGCGCCAGCATGCGCTGGGTGAACTCCGGAAACTGGACGAACTCCTTGCCGTAGGGACGTTCGGAGGCGCCGCCGAATCCGCTCATCCGCTCCAGGATGTAGGTCTGGAAGCCGACGCGGCCCTGCTCGCCGTCATTGACGACGTCGATGCCCGCTTCCACCTGCTTGTCGAGCACGTGCTTGACGCGCGCCTCGATGGTTTCGTTCAGCTTGGCCGGGTCGACCGGCTTGCCCTGCTCCTGGGCGAGCAGCATGCCGCTGAGCGGCTCGGCCCGCGGCAGGCTGCCGGTGTGGGTGGTGAGAATGCGGTCGGTGCTGCGTTGCATGGGTGACTTTCCTTCCCTGTGGCTTGTCGCTGACGCGATCGTTTGTTGAACCGACGCGCTCGCGTTGACGCGACACGGGCCGGTTTCGATTGGCGCGAGCCCCCGCCGCCCGGCCGCGCCGACCTTTGCTTTGTCGCGTTTCCGGACGGCGAATCGGTCTCCACTTCGCCGGGACACGCTCTGAAGGTCTGCGGGTATTGTGACTGAACTGGGCCGCCGATCAACCGGCAGTCGTCCTGCGCTCATCGGCCAAGCGAGTCCCACTCCGCCCACGCGCACATGCGAACTGGCGTGGACCGCCATCGCAGGCTGGATATCTTTTTTGAGCGGGGCGGCCCGCGCCGGGGCGCGATCCGAAACCGGCGGGAGCGCTATTCGTCCTCGCCGAAGCGGTTCGCCACCAGCGCGCCGAGCGCCTCCACCGCCGCCGCGGCTTCCTTGCCGGTGGCGGCGATGACGATGGTCGACCCCGGCCCGGCCGCGAACATCAGCAGGTCGAGGATTGAGGTCCCGTCGGCGCTCTCGTCGCCGCGGCTGACCGTGATGGCGGCGTTGAACTGCTCGGCGGTCTGCACGAACTTCATCGCGGCGCGCGCGTGCAGGCCGAGCTTGTTGACGATCTCGACCTCGCGCACCACCGGGGCGGCGCCGTCCCCCATGTCGTTCCCATTCGGGCCGTCCGCTGGGGTCGCCTCGTTCATTTGCCCAGGTCGCTCATTTACCGCTGAGAACCCGGCTGGCGATCGTGCAGTACTTGCGCCCGGCCTCCTGCGCCGCCGCCACCGCGTCCTGCAGGTTGGCGGTCTCGCGCACCTTGGCGAGCTTGATCAGCATGGGCAGATTGATGCCCGCGAGAACCTCGACCTTGGGCTGGCTCATCACCGAGATGGCGAGGTTGGAGGGGGTGCCGCCGAACATGTCGGTCAGGATGATGACACCTTCGCCGCTGTCCACGCGCTTGACCGCGTCCAGGATGTGCTTGCGGCACTGCTCGATATCGTCGTCGGGGCCGATGGTGACCGCCTCGATCCGCTCCTGGGGACCCGCCACATGCTCGAGGGCCGAACGGAATTCGACGGCCAGGCGGCCGTGGGTCACAAGAACGAGACCGATCATACCGGACTCCACGCGAGGCCTACCCTGCTGCAATGCAGAATAAGGCGGGCATTCAGGCTCATTTGCAGCCCCATGGCAAGGGGCCGAACCGCTATGGGAACGTATTGCTGCACTGCGAATTGGAGGTACCAAGATATGGCTCGCCTGGTCAATTCGGGCGGGCGCGATCGTAGGGCGGTTATGGTTAATTTTTCCAAGCTAGCGTCGCGGCCGCCGGAAGTAGCCCAGTCCGGCGGTGCGGTCAATGCGTCCGCTGATCGCGCCCTATCTGGGGCGGCAAGCGGCGGCCGCCAGGGGGGCAAGGGGCCGTCTATTGCGCGGCAGGCATGACGCAGGCGCGCATGCCCATCCCGAGCCGGCCATTGGCGGTTCGCCCGCCTTCGACGGGCGCCCCGGATTGACGGGGCAAAATCATTGCGCCGGCAGCCGCACCACGAAGCGGGCGCCGAGCACCTTGGGCTCCCTGTTGGAGTCCTTGCCGTGTTCGGCCGGCGCGGTGCGGTTTTCCGCCCAGATCGTGCCGCCGTGGCCTTCCACGATCTGCTTGGAGATCGACAGGCCGAGGCCGGAGTTCTGCCCGAAGCCCTGCGCGGGGCGGTCGGTGTAGAAGCGCTCGAAGATCTTCTGCAGCGCGTCGGCCGGAATCCCCGGGCCGTCGTCGTCCACCAGGATCTCCACCTCTTCCTTCAGCTTGCGGCAAGTGACGTGCACGGTGCCGCCCGCCGGCGAGAACGAGCGCCCGTTGTCGATGAGGTTGCTGACCACCTGGCCAAGCCGCGAGTCGTGGCCGGGCACCTTGAACTCTTCCGGCTTGCCGCCCTCGAAGCTCAAGGTGACGTCGACGTCGTTCATGTGAATCTCGTTGGCGGCAGCGACCAGCGCCTCCAGGAGCTGCGCCAGGTCGACGGGCGCGGCTTCCTGGCGCTGCAATTCGGCGTCGAGGCGGCTGGCGTCGGAAATGTCCGAGATCAGCCGGTCGAGCCGCTTGATGTCGTGCTGGATGATCTCGAGCAGGCGGTTGCGGCCTTCCTCGGTCTTGGCGAGCGGCAGCGTCTCCACCGCCGAGCGCAGCGAGGTGAGCGGGTTGCGCAGCTCGTGCGCCACGTCGGCGGCGAAGCTTTCGATCGCCTCGATGCGGGTATAGAGCGCGTTGGTCATGTCGCGCAGCGCGCCGGAGAGATGGCCGATCTCGTCGCGCCGGCGCGTGAAGTCGGGGATTTCGATGCGGGTGCGGATGCGCCGGCGCACGCGCTCGGCGCCGTCGGCGAGCCGGCGTACCGGGCCGGCGATGGTGCCGGCGAGCAGCATGGACAACACCACCATCACGCCGGCGGCGACCAGGAACACCTTGACGATGGCGAGGCGTTCCGCCTCCACCATGTCGTCGATGTCGGCGCCTTGCGTCGACAGCATGAGCGCGCCGCGCACCGCGCGGAAGCGCTGGATCGGCACCGCCACCGACACGATCACCTCGCCGCGGCTGTTGACCCGCACCATGCTGGCGTGCTGGCCGGCGAGCGCCTGGCGCACCTCCGGATAGCCCTTGCCGTTCTCGGGGCCGAGCTCGCGGTAGAGCGGCAGGTCGCCGCGCCCGAACCAGCGACGCAGCGCGATGAAGGCGCGGTCGATCAGGCCGGGCTGTTCCGCATTCGGCGGCGGCAGGTCGAAGCGCAGCACGTCGCCGCGGCCGTACAGGTTGCGGCTGTCGAGGATCATCACGCCGTCGCGGTCGTAGATGCGCGCGCGCGTCTTGGTCGGCGACACCAGCCGGCGCAGCACCGGCGCGACGCGCTCCGGATTGATGGGGAATTCGATGCTCGACGGCGAATTGTCGACCGGGCCGTAGCTCTGGCCGGTCGGCAATTGCAGCATCCGGCCGGGATCGAGGGTGACGGAATCGCTGTCGGTGTCCGGGGTCCCTGAGGCCGCGATGGCGCCGGCGATGATCTGGCTCTGCACCAGCAGGCTCTGCACGCGCGCGTCGATCAGCCCGGCGCGGAACTGCGAGAGGTAGAGCACGCCGGTGACCAGGGCCACCAGGCCGGCGAGGTTGAGGATGACGATGCGGCGGGTGAGGCTGGAAAAGCTCTGCCGCACGAAGAACTGCCAGGCGCGCTGCCAGGTGTGCTTCCAGGTGCCGCGCAACGCGTTGGTGAGGCGCTTGCGCGGCCCGCGCGGCTTCTCCCCGCCGGGCCCTTTGGCGTCGGCGGTCGGCTTCGGTGCATTGATCTCTATGGTTCGATCGAGCACGGTTGAAACGCCAGCCGCGTTAAAGGGGATCACCACTGCGCGCGTCCCCGCTTGGCGCGAGGACGAAAACGAACGGAATCCGGATGCCGCCCCAGCGGATTCTACCGCAACGCGGATGGTTCGTCAGGCGCCCGCGGGGGCGGGCGCGTCAAACCTCGGTTACAGCTCCTTGAAGCGGTAGCCCACGCCGTACAGCGTCTCGATCATCTCGAAGTCGGTATCGACCACCTTGAACTTCTTGCGCAGCCGCTTGATGTGGCTGTCGATGGTGCGGTCGTCGACGTAGACCTGATCGTCGTAGGCGGCGTCCATCAGCGCGTTGCGGCTCTTCACCACGCCGGGCCGCGCGGCGAGCGCCTGCAGGATGAGGAATTCGGTGACCGTCAGCGTCACCGGCTCGCCCTTCCAGGTGCAGGTGTGGCGCTCCGGATCCATGCGCAGCTGCCCGCGCTCGAGCACCTTGGCGCTGTCGGTTTCCTTGACCGGCACGCCGTCCTTGGTGCCGGCCACGCGGCGCAGCACCGCCTTCACGCGCTCCACCAGGAGCCGTTGCGAGAACGGTTTACGGATGAAGTCGTCGGCGCCCATCTTGAGGCCGAACAGCTCGTCGATCTCCTCGTCCTTGGAGGTGAGGAAGATGACGGGCACGTCGCTCTTCTGGCGCAGCCGGCGCAAGGTCTCCATGCCGTCCATGCGCGGCATCTTGATGTCCAGGATGGCGAGGTCCGGCGGCGAGGTCTTGAAGCCGTCGAGGGCCGAGGCGCCATCGGTGTAGGTCATGATGCGATAGCCTTCGGACTCGAGGGCCATCGAAACGGAGGTCAGGATATTGCGGTCGTCGTCGACGAGAGCGATGGTCGGCATGTGCCCCTTTTAACCCTCTAAAATGGCCACTCCTGGCTGACTCCCGCGTGTTTGAAGCCCATAAACAGGGTCTGAATTGTGGCCTCTTTGCAACAACTATGTGATTCCGCAGCTAATTCAAGGGTCACGACCCGCGAGTGCCCGGTGCCGTTAACAGCAGTGAGCGCAATACCATGAGCGTACCATGACAACCGCCAGTCCGCCGCTTCCGGGGGCCATGCCCGGCCGCACCCCCGAGAACGCCCCGCAGCCGGCCGATTTCGCGCCGCGCGACGTGGCCAAGGCCCTGCTGCGTGCCACCCGCGCCGCCACGCTTGCGACCCTCGACCGCAACACCGGCCACCCTTTCGGGTCGCTGGTGAACGTGGCGACCGACGCCGCCGGCCACCCGCTCATCCTGGTGTCGCGGCTTGCCACCCACACCGCCAACCTGGAGGCCGACCCGCGCGCCTCGCTGCTGCTGGCCGAGACCGGCAAGGGCGACGCCCTGACGCATCCGCGCCTGACCGTGCTCGGCAGCATGGTCCGGATCGCGCCCGACGCCGCCGAGGCGCCGGCGATCCGCGGCCGCTTCCTCGCCCGCCATCCCAAGTCGGAGCTCTATGCCGGCTTCGCCGACTTCGCGTTCTGGCGCATGGCGGTGGTCTCGGCGCATCTCAACGGCGGTTTCGCCCGCGCCGCCGACCTGACCGCGGCCGACGTACTCACCGATCACGCCGATGCGCAGGCGCTGGTCGAGATCGAGGACGACGCTATCGCGCACATGAACGCCGATCACGCCGACGCGCTGCGGCTCTATGCCACCAAGTTGCTTGGCGCGCCCGACCGCGCGTGGCGCTGCGTGGGCTTAAGTCCCGAGGGCATCGAACTGCAGCAGGGTCAGAGCGCGCTGTGGCTGCCGTTTCCCGAACGCGTTACCGGTCCCGGCCGGCTACGGCAGATACTCAAGCAGCTCGCCGACGCGGCACGCGCGTGCTGACGCTGCGGTTCCTATGCACTCACGTGATGGCTCACGCATCACGTTCGGTTTTCGCACTGCGGCAAAGCTTGTCGCGCAACGCGCTACGCGCTGTTTGCATGGCATTTGACCTTGGCTTTCAAGGCCCTGCTGACTATGGTCTCGCGCATAAGACGAGGGGCTATACGAACGTCTTATATGCGCATGGATCCGATCGGGGTCCGGAGGGGTTTTGACTTAAGGCGTCCCGCCTGTTGGGAGGATTTGGTGCAAGAAACGGGTGTGCGGAACGGCGCTTACGGCGCCGACAAATTCGGCTTCAACGACCTCGCCGAGGTGAACTGGAATCTGAGCGAGGCGCCGCTCTACGAACACGCCATCCGCGCCGGGGAGGGTTCGGTGGTCGCCGGCGGCGCGTTCTGCGCCGAGACCGGCCATCACACCGGCCGCAGCCCGAAGGACAAGCACACGGTCGAAGACGATCTCACCCGCGATTCGCTGTGGTGGGACGGCAATCGCAAGATGTCGAAGGAGCACTTCGACAATCTGCGCGCCGACTTCATCGCGCACTGCAAGGGCAAGAAGCTGTTCGCGCAGGATCTCTATGGCGGCGCCGATCACACCTATCGCATCAAGGTGCGCGTCTTTACCGAGTACGCCTGGCACTCGCTATTTATCCGGCAACTGCTGCGCCGCCCCGACCTCAAGGAGCTCGCCGGCTTCGTGCCGGAGATGACCGTCGTCGATCTGCCGTCGTTCCGGCCGGACGCCAAGCGTCACGGCGGCCGCGAGGGCTCCGACACCATGGTGGCGATCGACTTCACCCGTAAGATCGTCTTGATCTGCGGTTCGTCCTACGCCGGCGAAATGAAGAAGTCGGTGTTCACCACGCTCAATTTCTACCTGCCGGCCAAGAACGTGATGCCGATGCACTGCTCGGCCAACGTTGGTCCCGACGGCGACTCGGCGCTGTTCTTCGGCCTCTCCGGCACCGGCAAGACCACGCTCTCCGCCGATCCGGCGCGTACGCTTATCGGCGACGACGAGCACGGCTGGGGCCCGAACGGCATCTTCAATTTCGAGGGCGGCTGCTACGCCAAGACCATTAGGCTCAGCCAGGAAGCCGAGCCGATGATCTGGGACGCCACCAACCGCTTCGGCGCGATCCTGGAGAACGTGGCGTTCGATTCCGTGACGCGCGTGCCGGACTACGACGACGGTTCCAAGACCGAGAACACCCGCTCGGCCTATCCGCTCGAGTTCATCCCAAATGCGTCGCGCACCGGCGCCGCCGGGCACCCGAAGAACGTCATCTTCCTGACCGCCGACGCCTATGGCGTGATGCCGCCGATCGCCAAGCTGAGCCCGACCCAGGCGATGTACCACTTCCTCTCGGGCTACACCGCCAAGGTGGCCGGCACCGAGAAGGGCCTGGTCGGCGTGCAGCCGGAATTCTCCACCTGCTTCGGGGCGCCGTTCCTGCCGCGGCATCCGTCGGTCTATGCCGACCTGCTGAAGGAATACATCAACAAGCACAACGTCGACGTCTGGCTGGTCAACTCGGGCTGGACCGGCGGCATCTACGGCGTCGGCCGCCGCATGCCGATCAAGGCGACGCGCACGCTGCTGACCGCCGCGCTCGACGGCTCGCTCAAGGACGGCGATTTCCGCACCGATCCTTACTTCGGCTTCTCGGTGCCGACTTCGGTGCCGGGCGTCGAGCCGCATCTGTTGAACCCGATCAAGACCTGGAAGGACAAGGCCGAGTTCGACAAGACCGCGCGCGAACTGGTCGCTATGTTCCAGAAGAATTTCGCCAAGTTCGAAGACCACGTCACGCCCGACATCAAGGCGGCGGCGCCGGCAGTGCGCATCGCGGCGGAGTAGGCGTTCACCGAACGCGATTGCATGGGCCCGCCGAAAGGCGGGCCCTTCACGTCAATATGGGCCCGCCGAGAGGCGGGCCTTTTGCATTAATGGTAGGCGCTGAGCGTCGCCGCGATGTCGGCGATCGCATTGTAGGACTTCGGCAGCAGCCGCGGGCGCGACACGAAGCCGTGCATCTGGCCGGGATATTCCTTGACGGTGACGGCAACGCCTTCGCCGGCGAGGCGTTCGGCGTAGGCCTTGCCTTCGGCGTGCAGCGGATCGAAACCGGCGAGGATGACAAGCGCCGGCGGCAGGCCTTTCAGGCTCGCCGCGAACAGCGGCGAGACGCGCCAATCCTTGCGCTGCGCGGCATCCGGCACGTAGTGCTCGATATAAGTGCGCATGCCGGCATTGGTGAGCGCCACGCCATTGGCAAAGCGCTCATCGTAAATCGCGGTGGCGTCGACGATCGGATAGGTGAGGATTTGCGCGCGCGGCTCGATCGTGCCGCGGTCGCGCAAGGCGACCGCGACCGCGGCGGCGAGATTGCCGCCGGCCGAGTCGCCGCCGACCGACAGGCGCGCCGGGTCGACGCCCAGCCGATCGGCATTCGCCGCCACCCATTCGCAGGCGGCGAGCGAATCGTCGAACGCCGCCGGAAAGCGATGTTCGGGCGCGAGGCGATAGTCGACGCTCGCCACCGCGCAATGCGCCATGTTGGCGACCATGCGGCAGACCCAATCGTGACTGTCGAGATCGCCGACCACCCAGCCGCCGCCGTGATAATAGACCTGGACCGGCAGGATATCCGTTGCCGCGCTGCCGATGGGCCGATAGGTGCGCACCGGAATCGGTCCCGCAGGACCCTGCGCCTGAAAGTCCCGGATCATCGCGACGTGCGGTGGATCGGGCTGGTAGACGGGCCGCAGGCGACGCGTGTTCTCGCGCGCCATCGCGGGCGTAGCTGGAACGGGCGGTGGCGGCGGCTGGATCGCCATGAAGGCGATCGAATTCGGCGTCCATGTCGTTGTGCGGTGGCGGGGTGGGGCGCGGCGATGAGGCTGTCATGGCCGCTTCATACCACGCGGGCCCCTAGTGCGGTGGATTTGAAGTTCGTCATATTGCCCGCAACGAGTCCGAGAACGAACTTCAAATCCAAAACCGCACTAGAATCATAAAGTTGCTAGTGTCCCTTGGATTCGGAAGTTCGCTCCAGAGCGGGCTGCACAATCAAGCGAACTTCCGAATCGGGACACTAGCCCGTCATCGACGCGGCGCAGCGCGGCGGGTTAAAGCCCGTGCGTGCGCGGGTAGGCGCTGCGCGCGGGCGACTGCCAGCCGGCGAGACTGCCCTCGTCCGCCTTGAAGATCTCGACCTTGAGCGGATGGCACGCCGCGGTGTCGCTCGAATGGGTCGATCCGCAATCGCCGCCCGGGCAGGCGGACAACGCGCACAACAGATCAATCTCGGCGAAGAATTCGATGAAATCGCCGGGCCGCACGGGGCTCGCCTTCATGAAATACTGATGCGTGTCGCGCGTGAAGCCGGTGCACATGAAGACGTTGAGCACGTCGTGCACGTGCATCTCGGCCGCGCGCACGTCCATGCCGGTTTCGGCCGCAAGCGCGCGCGTGAGGTTCGAGTGGCAGCAATGATGATAATCGCCGCCCGATAGCAGCCGGTTGGTGTAGGGATCGCAACGCGTGCCGATGACGTCGTGAACGCCGCCGCCGTCGGCGTCGTAGCCGTACCAGCCGAGCGTATCCTCGGTGACGGTCGCCAGCGGCCGCAGGTTCGGCAGCGTGCTCCACAGCCGGTCGCCTTTGCCGACATGGGTCGCGTGCAGCGCGCGCGTCTTGCCGCTGAAGAAGCGTTCCGACAGGTCGTGCGCGTTCCACAGATTGAGGTCGCCAACCTGCGCGCCCTCGATGCTGACGATGCGGAAGAAGCCGCCCGCCGGCACCGAAAAGGCGCGCGCGTCGCGTGGCGGCACGATCACTTCGTCCGTCTTGGTGAGTGTCTCGCGCGCGCGTTCGAGCACGCCCATGGCGGCCGGCGGCAGCGTTCCGTTGGGATAGACCACCACCGGCGGCGTCGCCCGCCGCGCTTGCGCATCGTCCGGTTCGCGCATGGCTTTTCCTTAAGTCACCTGGAAGCCGTGCGCAACCGGCGCGCGGTCGTCGCGCAAGCACGTCGCCAGGCGCGGGCCGCTAATACTTGCTGCCGCTCGGCTGCGTGAAGACGTCGTCGCCGAAAGGCTTGAGGCCCTTCATGCCGGCATAGCCCAGGTGCTTCAGGTCGAAGAAGTCTTCGATGCTTCGCAGCAGCGAATAGTGATTGTACGGCACGTCCGACACCGTGCCCTCTCTGATGTAGCGCGATAGCAGCACTGCCCCGATGCGGCCGCCGCCCGGCCCGGCGATGCCCGGCCCCTTGTCCGCATTGCCGAAGACCGTATCCCCCGCGTGTATATTCGGCCCCTTCGGTTCGTCGCAGCAGGCGCTGACGTCGCCGTCTATCAGCTTGTTCTTGAGGATGTAGACGTCGGATTCGTCGAAAGTGACGATCAAAAGACCATCCTTCTTGTAGGCCGGAGAATTCAGGATTTTCGGGACGTATTTCGCCAGGAAGCGGTCGGCCGACAACAGTCCGCCGGGTTCGTCGTTGGCGCAAGGCTCGTCATGGCCGTCGTGACACAGGTTCGGTGTGATGAAGGCGAAGTTCGGTGTCGTCTCCACCTTCGCCAGATCTTTGGGCAGTTGCGATAGCTTGGCCAAATGCGCGGCGCAGCTTGCGTCCAATTCATGGAAGTAAATGAAAGGATTGTGGCGGGCGGCGTATTGGTCGCCTCTTTCGGCATGTTGCGTGCTGTCGGGGCTGGCCGTTTTAGGCCGGCCGCAGGCCGGGCTTTCACGGTTCGCATCGTTGCCCATGTCTTCCATGTAGCCCTTCCAGGTCAGCTTGTTGCCTGCGGCTTTTTCCATCTGACCGGCGAGGGTGGGGACATTCGCCGGATAAATGCAGCCCGCACCGATCGCCTGGCCGTCGGCGTCCAGTGGGCCGTCCGGTTTGAAGTCCACGAAATTTTGGCAGTCTTCCTGGGTGACGGGGTTCGGCGCCTGCCCGCTGATCATCGTAATGTAGTTGTCGAGGCTGTTGTGGCCGGTGCCGTAATAGTTCTTGAGCAATGCGCCCTTGCGCGCGAGCGCATTCAAATAGAGCGCCGGCGAATTGGCGCCAAACGTAACGTCATATCCCTCGTTCTCCAGCACGATGATGAACACGTGCTGGGGCTTCGGCGTGGCTTGAGCGGCCTCGGCAATCGTTGGCGCCCCCGCCAGGCAAAACGGCATGCTCAGGAGGGCGATCAATCCCGCGGCCCAAGGCCCAAGCCTCCACTTCCCATCCGTGATTCTCCCAAGGCCGTCCAAAACAACCGTCTTCATGGCGGCTTCTCCCCGTTTGCTGGAAGTTTGACAGTCGTTCGTGACAACCGCAAGATGTTTGGACATTGCACGTCTCCTGGGGGTGGAGAAATTGATTCCGATAGGAGCGCAAGAATAGCGGGTCGGAGGGTGCAGTCTCTTGGCTTCAACCCGCCGCTGGATTGTGACAGTCCCCTGCTGTTGGATAGATGCGGGGCAAGCGAGCCGAATTGAAGTTGAATTGAATATGCGTACCGTCAAGCTTGGCTATAGCGATCAAACCGTTTCCGCCGCCGGCCTCGGCTGCATGGCGATGTCGGGCGGCTACGGCGCGCCGGACGACGCCGAGAGCGTGGCCACCATCCACGCCGCGCTCGAAGCCGGCATCACGCTCATCGACACCGGCGACTTCTACGGCATGGGCCACAACGAGATGCTGATCGGCGCGGCGCTGAAAGGCGGCAAGCGCGAGCGCGCCTTCCTGTCGGTGAAGTTCGGCGCGCTGCGCGGGCCGGACGGCGGCTGGACCGGCTACGACCTGCGCCCCGCCGCGGTGAAGAACTTCCTCGCCTACACGTTGCGCCGGCTCGGCACCGACTACATCGACCTTTACCAGCCCGCGCGCTACGACCGCACGGTGCCGATCGAGGACACGCTCGGCGCCATCTCGGATCTCGTCAAGGCCGGCTACGTGCGCCACATCGGCCTGTCGGAAGTCTCCGCCCGCACGCTCAAGCGCGCGGCGCAGAATTTCCCCATCGCGGCGCTGCAGATCGAATATTCGCTGGCGAGCCGCGGCATCGAGAAATCCATTCTGCCGGCCGCGCGCGCGCTCGGCATTCCGGTGGTCGCCTACGGCGTGCTCTCGCGCGGGCTCATCAGCGACGCGACGCTCTCGGCGGACGCGGCGGCAGGCGCCATCCGCAGCCGCATGCCGCGCTTTGCCGGCGAGAACCTCGCGCGCAACCGCGCGCTGGTCGCGGCGCTGGGCAGGATCGCGAGCTTGCGCAAGGTGAGCGTGTCGCAACTCGCGTTTGCCTGGCTCGGCACGCGCGGGGACGACATCGTGCCGCTGATCGGCGCACGCACCCGCGCGCAGCTTGCCGACGCGCTCGCCGGGCTCGATCTTACGCTCACCGATTTCGAACTGGCGGCGATCGAACGCGCGATGCCGAAGGACGCCGTCGCCGGCGAGCGCTACGGCCCGGCGCAGATGCGACATCTCGATAGCGAACTGGCGGGGTGAGCAAGGCGCGCGTGCCCCGGATGCTGCGCAGCATGAAGCGCAGCGCAATGCTGCGCTGCTGATCCGGGGCCCAGCTTTCTAAGAGGAGCGAACCGGGGTCCCGGGTCTGCAGCGCGTCATTTCATGCCGCGCCGCGCCCGGGACACGCGGGGAGCGCTTAGCGTCCCTGCAACTTCGCGAGCAACTCGGGCGTCGGCCATGAGTTCGGCCGGCATGCCGAACTTGATCTGCGCCTGCTTCACCGCCTCGCGGGTGCCGCTGCCGAGCTTGCCGTCGACGTCGCCGGCGTTGTAGCCGTCGCGGTTGAGCAGGGTCTGCAACTGTTTCATCTCCGCGATCGATAGCGACTTGACCGTCTTGGCGGCGGCGTGGCTGACCACCGGCGCGCCGGCAAGACGGGTGGCGAAATAGGCGACCGTCGTCGAATAGACGAAGGATCTGTTCCAGTGCAGGAACACCTGGAAGTTCGGGTAGGCGAGGAAGGCCGGCCCGTGCCGTCCCATCGGCAGGACCAGCGAGGCCTGCAGGTCCTGGCGCGGCAGGCGGCCATGCGCGGCGCGCACGCCCCATTTCGCCCATTGCGACACCGGGTGCTTGATATCGAGGTCGGCCTCGCGCCAGTGCATGCGCTCGGGCACGGTCACTTCCTGCAGCCAGGGCTCGCCGCGCCGCCAGCCGATGTCTTTCAGGTAGTTGGCGGCGGAGGCCAGCGTGTCCGCCGTGCTGTGGATGAGGTCGATGCGGCCGTCGCCGTCGAAGTCGACGCCGTATTGGATATAGCGCGAGGCGGTGAACTGCATGCCGCCGAATTCGCCGGCCCAGCTCCCGATCATATCGGAAATGTGCTGGTCGCCGCGCTGGACGATCTTGAGCCCGTCGATGAGCTCGGGGCGGAAATGCTCGCCGCGCCGGCAGTCATAGGCGAGCGTGGTCAGCGCCGGCAGGATCTTGAACTTGCCGAAATTGCCGCCGTAGTCGCTTTCCAGTCCCCAGAACGCGGTGAGCACCGGCGCGGGCACGCCGAAGCGCTGCTCGACGCGCGCGAACAGGCGGGCGTTCTGCTTGATCTTCTTCAGCCCGTTGGGGATGCGGTAGCCGCCGAGCAGCTTGTCCGAGAACGACAGGAAGGTCTCCTGGAAGATCGCCTGGCCGCGGTCGCGCCGGATCACCGCCGGGTCGTAGACGAGCTCGGGCGCCGCCTCGTCGAGCACGCGCTGCGAGATGCCCTGCGCCAGCGCGTCGCGCTTGAACTTGGCGAGCCAGCTCGCGAAGCTCTCGGTGTTGCGGCAGCTCGCCGCCGCGGCCGGTCCCGCCGCCAGGACGCCGAGCATGAGAGCGCCGATGAGGCCTGCCGTCAGAAGTCTGGGCCGTTTTCCGCATCGTTCGAAAGCTCGCCTGTTTCGAGGGATTGAAGGGCGAATCTGCCCGAGGGCCGTGCCGGGTCAAGCGAGATTACCCATAAGCGTTAAAGCCTTTCTTTACGCGGATGCTCTTGCGGATTTGTGGCTATTGATGGTTCAAATCCGGCGCCGGTCCGGTTTGATTGTCATCTCTTCCCGCGAGACAGAAGGTCGCATGCAGGTTCTGGTGATTGGTGCCGGCGTGGTCGGCCTGGCTGCCGCCCGCGCCGCCGCGCGTGCCGGCCACGACGTGGTGGTGGCCGAGAAGACCGGCGGCATCGGCAACGGTGTCTCGTCGCGCAACAGCGAAGTCATCCACGCTGGCCTCTATTACCCGCCGGGCTCGCTCAGGGCGCGCCACTGCGTTACCGGGCGGCATCTGCTTTACGAATTCTGCGCCTCGCACGGCGTGCCGCACCGCAAGTGCGGCAAGCTGGTGGTGGCGGCAAACGACGCCGAACTCGAGCGGGTGACGGCGATCGCCGCGCAAGGGACCTCGAACGGCGCCGAAGGCCTCGAGATCGTCGACGGCCAGGCGGCGCGCGCGCTCGAACCGCAACTGCGATGCTTGGGCGCGATGCGCTCGCCGGAAACCGGCATCCTGGATGTCCACGCCTACATGCTGGCCTTGCAGGGCGATCTCGAAGACGCCGGCGGGGCGATTGCCTTCAACACGCCGGTCGAAGGCGCCGCGCGCAAGAACGGCCAATGGGCGGTGCGTTTCGGCGGCGATCCGGAACCGGTCGCGTTCGACGCGCTCGTCAACTGCGCGGGGCTCGGGGCGCAAGATGTGGCGCGCGGGATCGCGGATTATCCGGCAAGCCGCATCCCGCGCCAGGTGCTGGCCAAGGGCAACTACTTCAGCTTCACCGGCAAGCCGGCGTTCACTCGGCTGATCTACCCGACGCCCATGCCCGGGGGCCTCGGCGTGCACGTCACGCTCGATCTCGCCGGCCGCATGCGGTTCGGGCCGGACGTGGAATGGATCGATCATGAGACCTACGACGTCGATCCCAAGCGCGCCGACATCTTCTATGAGCGCATCCGCACCTATTGGCCAGGCCTTCCCGACCGCTCGCTCGCGCCCGACTATGCCGGTATCCGGCCCAAGCTCACGGGCAAGGGAGAGCCGGCCGCCGACTTCATGATCGACGCGCCGGCGCAGCACGGGCTGCCGGGCCTGGTGCAATTGTTCGGGATCGAGTCGCCGGGACTGACCAGCTCGCTGTCGCTGGCCGAAGAGGCCGTTCGATCGCTGTCGGCCTGAGCGCTCTTGTCATCGGACCCGATGTTGGTACGCTTAACCGTGTTGGGCGCCGCCACCGGCATTTGAACGTGCACTGCATTTTGACAAGCGGCAGAGATCATCGATGTCCGCCGAAACGACATCCGCCAAACGACACGCCTATGCGCTGCTAATCGTCATGGAGACGCTGGCGGCGCTGGTCATCTTGACGGGTGTCATTCCGATCTACGGCGCGATTCTCGCGGCGCCCGGCCATCCGCTGACCAGGCTGCCGCAATCGCCGGTTCTGCTGGTCGCGGCGGTGGCGCTGTTTCAATGCGTCTATTGGTTCCGTATCCTACGCGTGCCCGTCGCCGTGCGCCGCCATAGCCTCGTGCTCAGTCACGTCACCTTGTTCGCCAGCCGCCTTTCCTTCGTTTTCGGCACGGCACTCTTCGTGCTCATCATCGTGCGCCACATACCCGCACTGCAGACGCAGCCGGAGGCGCTGCCATCCGCGACGATCCTTGTCGCGCGGGCCGTCGGGGTGCTGGTGATCATGTTTTCGCTGTATTGTTATTCGACCGAGCTGGAGCGCCTCGGACTCGCCTTGCAGCCGGCGAAGTATCGCTGAAGGTATTCCAGGTGAAGTGGAAACCGGTTCGCTGTCGCGTCGAGCCCGTCCTCGGCTATCTCTGAGCGGTGCGGAGGCTGGCGAATTCGTCGAGCCTGTCCGGCTTCCACGCGCTGACGGTGGCGGCGGGCGCGGGCGGCGCTTCGGCGCCCCAGCGGCGGTCGGGCGGCGTCACCCGCAGCGCCAGAAGCTTGCCGCGCTCGTGCGCGCCGAAATAGGGATAGGCCTTCACCGGCACGAACGTGGGTAGGCCGCGGCGGCCGCCGGTGTAGACGCGAAGCCCGTCGGACGTCGCCACCACGTCACCGGGGCGCAGGGTCGGGTCGCCCGCCGGGGGCCGATTGCCTGCGCGCTTGGCGTCGGCGATCGCGCTTTCCTGCCGGGCGGCGCCGCGCCATTGCCGCGGCGCATAGTTGCGCGGGTAATAGCCGTCCGGGTTGGCGGAAACGGGTTCGGGCGGCGGCGGCGCGCCACTGATGGCGCGGCTCAGACCCCCGAAGATGCTCTCGAACAGGCCCGATGCCGACGCCTGCGCCGGCAGCACGGTCATGACGACGGCGGCGGTTAGCACCCCCGCCAAACCCCAAAAGCCTCCGGCGCCGCGCAAGACCGGTCGCCCTTTACGCCCTGTCATCACCCCGAGCCTCGTATGGTGGGTTCGTTCGCGGAATGCCGCCCCTTGCAACGCGCCGGCGCCGGAAAGGTTGCGCCTCACGCCTGGGTCGCGGCGGCATGCCGCCTGGTTCCGTCAGCAAAGGCGGGGAATGGTAAAGGCAGGGTAAGAAAAAGCCGCCGGCGCCGGCCGGCGGCTTTTTCACCGCGTGTCATGGCTAACGATCGGTTAGCGCTGGCGCGGAGCGTTTCCGGGCGAAATGGGAACCGGTTCGCCGTCCGAAAAACGCGACCAACAAAAGTTCAGAAGAAGCGCCACCACAGATAGACGTTACAGATCGCCACCGACACGATCATCATCGGCGCCGCATAGAGCGTGTAGGTGAGAAAGCGGAATGGCACCCCGTCGCGTTCGCCGATGCCGGCGACGGTCAGGTTGGCCGAGGCGCCGATCAGCGTGCCGTTGCCGCCGAGGCAGGCGCCGAGCGACAGGCACCACCACAGCGCCTGGATGTGCTCCGGGCCCCCGAACGACGGCGCCATGTTCTTGATCAGCGGGATCATGGTGGCGACGAACGGGATGTTGTCGACGATCGCAGACAGGAACGCCGACGACCACAGGATCGCGTAGCCGGCGGTGTCGATTTTGCCGCCGGTCGCCGCCACCAGCTTGCCGGCCAGCAGCGCGAGCAGGCCGCCGACGTCGACGCCGTGCACCACCACGAACAGGCCGATGAAGAAGAAGATCGTGATCCACTCGACGTCGCCGAAAGTCTGGTGGATGTTGTGGGCGGCCTTCTCGGCGTGGTGCGACCAGTTGTCGAGCAGCATCAGGATGGCGGCGCCGAACAGCGCGATGGTGGCGGGCTCGAGATGAAGCGGCCGCGCCAGCACGAAGCTGATCATGACCAGCGCCAGGATGGTCAGCGACTGCTTGAGCAGCATCCAGTCGGTGATCGATTCGGTCGCGTTCATCGCCATCACGCGCTCTTCGGCGTCGTGCGAGGCGCGCAGATCCTTGCCCCAGAGCAGGTGGATGATCAGCGTCTGCACCGCCAGCACCACCAGGATCACCGGTGCCAGGTTATAGATGAAGTCGTTGAAGGTGAGGCCGACCTGCGAGCCGATCAGGATGTTGGGCGGATCGCCGATCAGCGTCGCGGTGCCGCCGATGTTGGAGGCGAAGATCTCGGCAAACAAATAGGGGTAGGCCGGAACCTTGAGCGTCTTGCAGATTGCCAGCGTCACCGGGACGATGAGCAGCACCGTCGTCACGTTGTCGAGGAAGGCCGACAGCACCGCGGTGGTGATCTGCAGGATGATCAGGATGCCGGCCGGGTGCGCCTTGGCGAGCTGCGCCGAGCGTATCGCCAGATACTGGAACATGCCGGAGCGGCGCGAGATCGACACCAGGATCATCATGCCGGTCAATAGGCCGATGGTGTTGAAGTCGATGCCGCGGATGGCCTCGTGCTGGTCGAGCACGCCCACCAGGATCATCATGCAGGCGCCGACCACCGCGACGATCGCGCGGTTGATCTTCTCCGACATGATGGTGGCGTAGGTGATGGCCAGGATACAGGTGGACACCCACATCGCGTTCAGGCCGAAAAAGACATGCGAAACCGCGTGCGCGGTCATGCCGAGCTCCCCCTAAGTCTCTGGGCGCTCGGCCTTATCTGGCCTCTTGCACCCCTGCCCCCGTTCTTGTGGGCGGCAAGCTCCGGCAACGGGGGCGGGGAGTCAAGTCGATTTGGCTATGGGCGAATATGGAACGGCTATGAGCGGATAGCCGGCTTCAGAAATACCGCCACCACACGTAGACGTTGGCGATGGCGATCGACACGACCGTCATCGGCGCGGCGTAGAGCGTGTAGGTGAGGAACCGGAACGGCACGCCGTTGCGCTCGGAGATGCCGGCGACCGTCAGGTTGGCGGAGGCGCCCACCAGCGTGCCGTTGCCGCCGAGGCAGGCGCCGAGCGACAGGCACCACCACAGCGGCATGATGTGCTCGGGCCCGCCGAAGGCCGGCGCCACGCTCTTGATCAGCGGGATCATGGTGGCGACGAAAGGGATGTTGTCGACGATGGCGGAGAGGAAGGCGGAGGCCCACAGCACGGCGTAGCCGGTCGCCGGCAGACTGCCGCCGGTCGCCTTCACCAGCTCGTTGGCGAGCAGGTGCAGGAGGCCGCCGACCTCGACGCCGTGCACCACCACGAACAGGCCGAGGAAGAAGAAGATGGTGATCCATTCCACGTCGCCGAAGGTGGAGTGGATGTTGTGCGAGGCCTTTTCGGCATGATGCGACCAATTGTCGAGCAGCATCAGCACGGCGGCGCCGAACAGCGCGATGGTCGCCGGCTCCAGACGCAGTTCGCGCGCCAGCACGAAGCCGATCATCACCAGCGTCAGCACGGCCAGCGCCTGCTTGAGCAGCACCCAGTCCTTGATGGAATCCGTCGGCCGCATGGCCATGACGGCCTCTTCGGCCTCGCGGGTGGCGCGCAGGTCTTTGCCCCACAGGATGTAGATCATCACCAGCTGCACCGCCAGGATGACGAAGATGATCGGCGCCAGGTTGACGATGAAGTCGTTGAAGGTGAGGCCGACCTGCGAGCCGATAATGATGTTGGGCGGGTCGCCGATGAGCGTTGCGGTGCCGCCGATGTTGGAGGCCATGATCTCGGCGAAGAGATAGGGATAGGCCGGCACCTTCAGCGTCTGCGTCACCGCGATGGTGACCGGCACCATCAGCAGCACGGTGGTGACGTTGTCGAGCAGTGCCGACAGCACCGCGGTCGCGATCTGCAGCAGTATCAGGATGCCGCCGGGATGCGCCTTGGCCGTCCGCGAGGCCCACACCGCCACGAACTCGAACATGCCGGAGCGGCGCGAGATCGACACCAGGATCATCATGCCGGTGAGCAGGCCGAGCGTGTTCCAGTCGATGCCCTTGATGGCCTCTTCCTGGCTCAGCACGCCGACGATGATCATGATGCTGGCGCCGGCCAGCGCCACGATGGCGCGGTTGACCTGCTCCGACATGATGACGGCGTAGGTGATGGCCAGGATGCAGGTGGCCACCCACATCGGGCTCAATCCGAAATAGACGTGAGATGCCGCTTCGTGTGCGGTCATGGTCCGCGTTCTCCCCCCTCGGACGTACGCGGCCGCAAACGGCTTCGCCAGTCCAAATCCTTGTCGCGGCTGGAAAATTGTCGATGACGGGGGTCGTGTCAACGTGCCGCGACGCGACCTAACCACGCAGGCGTTCTGGGGGACCCCGCCGCGCCACGGCGGACCGCCCGCGCCCGCATTCGCGCCGGCCCACCGTGCTGGCGAATGCGGGGCGTGGCGGTTATGTAGGGCAGACCACGCCACGCGCGCCGCATCGGGGAGAGACGCCGCAATGGCCGCCGAATTCCGCGCCAAGCACGACAAGAACGACCAGAACGGCAACAAGGACGAAACGGCTGTCGCCGCTTCACTCAACGCCTTCCTCGATTTCTTCAGCCACGAGGCGGCCGGCGGCGTGGTGCTCGGCATCGCGACGCTCGCCGCGCTCGCCTTCAGCAATTCGCCCTGGCGCGACCTCTACACCCAGTTCACGCATATTCCCGGCACGGTCGACGTCGGCGGCGTGCTGGTGCTGCACAAGCCGCTGGTGGTCTGGGTCAACGACCTCTGGATGGCGGTGTTCTTCTTTCTTGTCGGCCTGGAGATCAAGCGCGAGTTCGTCGAAGGCGAACTGGCCTCGCGCAGCCAGGCGATCCTGCCGGCCGCCGCGGCGCTCGGCGGCATGGTGGTGCCCGCCGTCATCTACGCGCTGATCAATGCCGGCGACGCGGCGGCGCTGCGCGGCTGGGCGATTCCCGCGGCGACCGACATCGCCTTCGCGCTGGGCATCGTCATGCTGCTCGGCTCGCGCGTGCCGGCGTCGCTGAAGGTGTTTCTCACCGCCGTCGCCATCATCGACGACCTCGGCGCCATCGTGGTGATCGCGGTGTTCTACACCGCCGACCTCTCGCTCATCGCCCTGGTGCTCGCGCTTGCCGGCGTCGCCTGCCTGGTCCTGCTCAACCGCGCCGGCGTGCGGCGCGCCGGACGTCTACATCGTCGTCGGCCTGGTGATCTGGGTGTGCGTGCTGAAATCGGGCGTGCACGCGACGCTGGCCGGCGTGCTGACGGCGCTGGCGATCCCGATGCGCGACCACGCCGGCGAACCGCTCGCCGGCAAGCTCGAGCACGCGCTGCATCCGTGGGTCGCTTTCGTGGTGCTGCCGATCTTCGCCTTCGCCAATGCCGGCGTGACGCTGGTGGGGCTGTCGCCGGCAGCGCTGCTCAACGCCATTCCGCTCGGCATCGCCGCCGGCCTGGTGGTCGGCAAGGCGTTGGGCGTGTTCGGGACCGCCTGGCTCCTGATCCGCACCAAGCTGGCGGCGGCGCCGGCCGGCGCGTCGTTGCGTCAATTGTTCGGCGTCTGCGTCCTCTGCGGCATCGGCTTCACCATGAGCCTGTTCATCGGCTCGCTCGCCTTCGAGGGCCTCGATCCCGGCTACGAGACGCAGCTCAAACTGGGCGTGCTGGCCGGTTCGCTGGTCGCCGGCACGCTGGGTACGCTGATCCTGCGGCGCGGGTAGCGCCGGCGGTGGCGCGTTACCGGATCGGCAGCGGTCGGCCGGAAGTATTGTGCCGGTTGGCCGCAGCGGCGGCCGCCGACGTGCGGTTTATCCCATCAACCCCAAACCCGCGTCATGGCGGCTAGGCCACAATTTGCGCCAGCCATCAAAGTTCGATTGCGCGGTTTCCGGGGCCGGCTATAAATCTTGATCCTGGGCGGCGTCGATATGATCAAATGAGGTGCCTCCCGTCTGCTTGCGTTGTTTCAACCTTCTGACTGGGAGATGCCGATGAAACGTCTGATGATCGCCGTGGTCGCCTGCAGCTTCGCGCTGGCTGGCGCGGCCCAGGCCGCAACCTGCAAGGCGACCGCCACCGGCAAGAAGCTGCATGGCGCCGCCTACACCAGCTTCATGAAGAAGTGCGAGAAAGACGCCACGGCGGCTTGCGTGAAGCAGGCGGCGGACAAGAAGCTGAAGGGCGCGGCCAAGACGAGCTTCACCAAGAAGTGCGTGCGCGACGCGGTCGGCAGCTGAGGGCGCGGCGCCTCAATAGGCAAAGGAGGCTCTGTCATGGGTCTGTTCGATCAACTCGGAAGCGGTCTGCGCGGCGCCCTGGGCGATCTCGCCGGTCAGGCGATGGGTCAGCTCGGCGCCAACGCGCCGGCATTGCTGAACCAGGTTCTCGGCAAGACCGAGCTCGGCAGCGTCGGCGGTTTGCTGGCCAAGCTGCAGGAAGGCGGGCTCGGCAACGAGGTCTCGTCCTGGCTCGGCAACGGCGCCAATGCGGGGATCACGCCGGAGCAGGTGCGCGAGGCGCTCGGCAACGAGCACGTACAGCAGATCGCCAACGCGATCGGCTTGCCGACCGACAAGATCCTCGAACTGATGTCCCAGCATCTGCCGGATGCCGTGGACAAGATGAGCCCGAACGGCACGCTTGAGGAGCCGACCGATCCGTGAGCCGGCTCTTCGGGAGCACGACGTTAGACGTGATTTGAACTTTCGATGTGAAGACCGTCGCGGCATTCGCATGTGGCGGGTCATGGCACCCCAGGCGCCGGAAACGCGGCGGCCTGGATCTGCTTGAGGAGTAAGTTCGATGAGTCGTCAATTGAAGTTGATCTGCGCGTCCGTCATCTTGGCGTTCGCCGTTTCCGCGACGGGACCGGCGATGGCTTTGACCATGAAGGAATGCAGCGCCAAGTATAAGGCGGCGCAAAAAGCCGGCACGCTCAAGGGCATGAAGTGGAACGACTTCCGCAAGGCAGAGTGCGGCGCTACGGCTGCGGCGAAGCCCGCGGCGATGACCAAGAAGCCGAAGGCGTCGCCGATGCACGCCACCTCGGCCGTGTTTCCGCGCGGGGTCAGCGCGAAATATTCCAAGGAATCGCCCGGCAAGGCGCGCATGCACACCTGCCTCGATCAGTACAAGGCCAACAAGGCGAAGAACGCCAACGGCGGCATGAAGTGGATCCAAAAGGGCGGCGGCTATTACAGCGAGTGCAACAAGCGGCTGAAGGGCTGAGCGGCATTCGATCTGCCAAACGTCGTTTCCGCGGCGCGCGTTGTGACGCGCACGCGCGCCGCGTTTTTTTTGTCGCGGCGAGGCGCGACGAATCGAGCTGACAACCTCCCGTTCGTCTCCTGCAACGCTCCAGGCCAACCCGGATTACCGCCGTTTCCTGCGCGGGCTTTAGACGCGTCCGCCGTTTTACGAAAACGGTGAGCGTGCCCAAGTTATTATTCTGTCGCGTTTCCGGACGGCGAACCGGTTCCCGCTTCGCCTGGAAGCGCTCCAAGGGGCCGGCGGCTGGCGTTCGCGCCCGGCTGGCGCTATGGGAGAGGCGCCCGGACCATCCCGCCGAGTTGCCGAAAATGCGCATTACCAATATCGTCGATATCGTCGTCCCCATCTCGTCGGCGATCCGCAACGCCTATATCGATTTCTCGCAGATGACCGCGAGCGTGGTCGCGATCTTCACCGACGTGGAGCGCGACGGCAAACCCGTGGTCGGCTTCGGCTTCAATTCCAACGGCCGCTACGCGCCGCAGGGCTTGCTGCGCGAGCGCTTCATTCCGCGGCTGAAGAACGCCAAGCCGGAGGAGATCGTCGACGAGGCCGGCCTCATCGATCCCATCAAGGCCTGGGACGTGATGATGCGCAACGAGAAGCCGGGCGGCCACGGCGAGCGCTCGGTGGCGGTCGGCGTGCTCGACATGGCGTTGTGGGACGCGCTCGCCAAGGCCGAAGGCGTGCCGCTGTGGCGCCTGCTCGCCGACCGCTACAACCATGGCAACGCCGATGAGACGGCCTGGGTCTATGCCGCCGGCGGCTACTACTATCCGGAAAAGGATGCCGATGCGCTGCAGGACGAGATGAAGCACTATCTCGACCTCGGCTATTCCACGGTGAAGATCAAGATCGGCGGCGCCGATCTTGTCACCGATTTGAAGCGCATCGAGGCGGTGCTCAAGATCGTCGGCAAGGGCGAGAACCTCTGCGTCGACGTCAACGGCCGCTACACCATCGACGAGGCGCTGGCCTGCGGCGACGCCATCGCGCCGTTGAAGCTGCGTTGGTACGAGGAGCCGCTCGACCCGCTCGACCTTCTGATGCACGCGGCGCTGGCCTCGCGCTACCGGCCGCCGCTCGCCACCGGCGAGAACCTGTTCTCCATGCAGGACGCGCGCAACCTGATCCGCCACGGCGGCCTGCGCGCCGACCGCGACTGGTTGCAGTTCGACCCGGCGCTGTCCTACGGCCTGGTCGAATACCTGCGCACCCTCGACATGCTCCATCAGCACGGCTGGTCGCGGCGGCGCTGCGTGCCGCATGGCGGCCACCAGTTCGCGCTCAACATCGCGGTGGGGCTGGGGCTGGGCGGCAACGAATCGTATCCGCAGGTGTTCGCGCCGTTCGGCGGCTTCGCCGACGCCTGCAAGGTCACCGACAGCCGCGTGGCGATGCCGGACCTGCCCGGCATCGGCTTCGAGGCCAAGAACGACCTCTATGCGGTGATGAAACAGCTTTCCGACGAGGGCGATATGCCGGTGATGAGCTTTCCGTCGCGCCGTCGCAAACCGGCCGGCGGCGCTTAACAAATGCGCTATACTTTCGCTTTACGGTGCCCGCGGTGCGCGGGGTGACGAATCGCCGGTCAGCGCCTACGATTACGTACGCTGGAGGCTTGCCGGAAGACGTTACCGTCGGCGGGTTCGAATGCGGCAAGGGCGCCATATGCGAATCGGGTACGGACGCTTCGGCCTCGGGCTGATGGGGCTCACCGTCGCGCTCATGCTCGGCGGCTGCGCCACCGTTCACAACGTGCCGCTCAACGTTCCGTCCGCCAATCCGTTCGCGCCCACGCCTGCGGACGCGGCGCAAGCGGTTGCCGGCGGTTATCAGTCCGAAACCGCGGCCATCGGGCTCGCCTTTTCCGGCGGCGGCACGCGGGCGGCCGCCTTCTCCTACGGCGTGCTGAAGGCATTGGCGCGCACCCCGTCGCGCGACCGGCGCCATCGCGACCTGCTCGGGCACATCGGCATCGTCACCGGTGTGTCAGGCGGCTCGATCACCGCCGCCTATTTCGGCCTGCGCGGGCGCGCGGCGCTCACCGATTTTCGTCAGCGGTTCCTTGACCAGAACCTGATGTCGCAGCTCGACACCAGCGTCGACCTGATCAATATCGGGCGCGCGCTGTCCGGCGGCATCAACACCGACACGCGCCTGCGCGACTGGCTCAATGCCCACCTGTTCGGCGATGCCACCTTGGGCGATCTCGCGGCGCGCAGACGCCCGCTCGTGCTGATCAACGCCACCGACGTCTATAGCCGCACGCCTTTCCTGTTCACGCCGCAGACCTTCGCGGCGTTCTGCAGCGACATCAGGCAGTATCCGCTGGCGGCCGCGGTGGCGGCCTCCGCGGCTGTGCCCGGCGCCTTCGCGCCGATCGTCGTCAAGACCTATCCCGGGCGATGCCGCACGCCGCTGCCTGACTGGGTGACGCGGGCGCTCGGTAACCCACAAGCCCCGCCGCTGCTCGCCGCCTACGCCAAGGCGCTGGCGCGCGACCACACCGGCGCGGTGAAATACATCAAGCTGTTCGACGGCGGCCTGGTGGATAATGTCGGGCTCAGCGGCCTGACCATCGCCCGCGAATCGGAGGCCACGCCCTATGGGCCGCTCAGGCCCGCGGAAGCGGTCAACCTGCGGCGGCTCCTGTTCCTGGTGGTGGATGCCGGCCGCGGACCGGAAGGGCAATGGTCGCAGACCGTGGAAGGCCCCACCGGCGCGCAGCTGATTTCCGCCGTCACCGATGCCGCCATCGACGCCAATACCCGTTCGAGCTACGCCGCCTTCCAGGCCACCATGAAGAACTGGCGCGACGAGATCGTGCGCTGGCGTTGCGGGCTGAAGAGTGCGCAGCTGTCGCGGCTGCGCGGCCGGCGTCGCGGCCATTGGAGCTGCCGTGACTTCAAGATCATCGTCGGCCGCGTGGCCTTCGATCAGCTCGGCCCCGCGCGCGCGCGGCAGTTGAACGCCATTCCGACGACATTCTCGCTGCCGCCGCGGACTATCGACGCGCTGACCGAGGCCGCCGGTGAGGCGCTGCGGATCAACCCGGCGTATAGAGAGTTTCTGAAAGAGATGTAGCGGGCGGAGGCCGCACCGGGCAATGAACATCTATCACGCGTGGTGTGACCTGAAGCCGGGCGTGCGCGACACCGATTTCGTCGACGGCGTCGCGGCGTACATGGACCATTTGCGCGCGCAGGGCCTGATCGAGACTTGGCGGCTGACGCGGCGCAAGCTCGGCCTCGGGGGCGAGGGCCTGGGCGAATTCCACCTGATGATGGAAGTGCGCGACCTTGCCCAGCTCGACAGCGCGTTCAAGCATGTGGCGACGCGCGCCGAGCCGGTCGAGGGCTTCCACTTCGGCGTCAATTCGCTGGTGCAGAACGCGCGCTTCGCGCTCTACCGCGATTTCCCCGACCCGCAGCGCCAGCGCGGCGCGGAGCGGTTCTAAGAGCGCCGCTTCGCTAAATCGCTGAATCGGCCGGCGCCGCCTGCGTGCCCCGGCGGCGCGCGAAGCGGCCGAACATGACCGCGAAGGCGCGGCCGAAGGGCCGCAGGAACTCGCCGGTGATGGTGTGCGCGTCGGCTTGCGCCGGCTCGACGCCGAACACGAGCTTCTCCCGGTTTTTCGCCGGCATGTGCAGCGTGCCGAACAGCCAGTCCCAGATCGCCAGGCAACTGCCCAGGTTCTTGTTGAAGTGGACCGGGTCGGTCGAGTGGTGGATTCTGATGGTGCGCCGGGCTCAGGAGAACGCGTCCCGGCGCGCCGCGGAAGGCGATCCAGATGTGCGTGTGCTGGAGATGCACGTAGACGTGAATGAAGACGACCAGAATGATGTTGGTGCCCGAGAGCGCGTATTGATAGCTGGAGTCGCCGAAGGCGTAGGCGACGAAGCCGTTGCCGAGCGCAGCAGCCACCGCCAGGATGTGGCTGAATAGAAACGTGTCGATCGGGTGCATGCGGAAGTTCGTCAAGGGCGTGAGCACTTCCGCGCTGTGGTGCACCTTGTGGAATTCCCACAACACCGGGATGCGGTGCTTGAGATAGTGGTCGGTCCAGTAGCCGAGCTCGTAGAAGAGGAAGAGGACGAGCGTGACACCGGCGCGCTGTGCCATCACCGGCAGCGCCGACGGCGTCACCGGGCCGAACACGCCGATCAACCCGTGCAGGATGCCGTTGGTCAGGAACTGGTACGACAGCCCGGCCATACCGAAGATGCCGCCATAGACGAACCAGTTGAACAGCGTGTAGCCGAAGTCGGCGGTGGTGGAGCTGTGGCGCAGGATGCGGCGCGGGAACAGCGCGTGCGCGATGACACGCGGGCTGAAGCGGCCGCGCCGCCGCCAATGCCGGTAGGAGAGAAAGCCCGCGGCGATCGCGAGCGCGCAGGCGAGCGACGTCACCGAGAACGACGAGCCGGCGGCGAACAGAATTTCATGGGTGTGGTGAACGATGCGGACGAGGCCCGCGACGATCCGTTCCATGACTGAAAAACTCGCCCACGCAAAACAGGCGGCCATAATTGCCGTGCACGCACGGTAGCGGGGTAGGTTTAAGGTTCGATTAAGTCGATGCCGCAAAGTGTGCGGCATCTGAGAGTCCGACTTATAATTGGCTGGTTTCAGCATGGTCTGGCGAGCCTGCGTGAGAGCAGCTTGACGCTGGCGATCATCAGCCACGTTTCGGCGCTTTCGATTGTGGCCTCAAAATCCTTTGCGAGGCGGCGATTGCGGTTGAGCCAGGCGATTGTGCGTTCGACCACCCAACGACGCGGCAAGAGCTTGAAGCCCTTGGCCGCGTCCGATCGTTTGACGATCTCGATGGTCCAGTGGCCGATAGCTTTGAGTGCATTTCTCAGCTTGTTACCGGCATAACCGCCATCAGCAAACACGTGGCGTAACCATGGAAAGGCGCTTCGGATCAATCCGAGCAGCGCCGGTGCGCCGTCACGATCCTGGATGCTGGCTTCGTGCACGATGCCCGCGATCAGTATGCCAGCGGTGTCGGTGAGAAGGTGCCGTTTGCGTCCCTTGATTTTCTTGCCCGCGTCGAACCCACGTGGCCCTCCGGCCTCGGTGGTTTTGACCGATTGGCTGTCGATCACCCCTGCCGTGGGTGACGCCTCGCGCCCTGCGGCCTCGCGCGCCAGCATGACCAAGTGGTGATTGATCTTCTGCCACGTGCCGTCATCACGCCACCGGTAGAAATAGCGCTGGACCGTCGTGTAGGGCGGAAACTCCTTCGGCAGAAGCCGCCACTGACATCCGCTCTGCGCAATGTAGAAAATCGCATCCGTCACCGCCCGCAGTGCCGTCGCACGCGGACGGCCGCGGCGGTTTGCGCTCGGCATCAACGGCGAAATCACCGCCCACTCCTCATCCGTCGTATCGCTTGCATACCGCAGCCCATCTCGCCGATATTTGGGGCGAGTGATTTCAGTCCAAACCATCTTGTGCCTCCGTCGTAGCTCGCAACCACGACTGAATCACAAGCGACTGAAATCACTCAACTTAATTTCGGGTCAGCCTCTGAGTGCGGTCCAGCGCGGCCGAAGCAGCGGCTCTCGACCGGCCTCATCCTGAGGCGCATTGCGAAGCAATGCGTCTCGAAGGATGGGCCGCGCTCTTCCTTCGAGACGCGCTCCTGCGGACCGCTTCTCAGGATGAGGGTGGAAGCGATTCAACAAAATGGATTTGACGCTAATGCGCCTCGTCCCAGTTGTCGGCGGCGCGGGCCTCGACCTGCAACGGCACGCTCAGCATGACCGCCGGCTCCGGCGCATTTTCCATCACGCGCTTGACCACCGGTACCGTTTTCTCGACCTCGCCCTCCGGCACCTCGAAAATCAGCTCGTCGTGCACCTGCAGCAGCATCTGCGCGCTGAGCTCCGCCTTCTCCAATTCAGGCTCGATGCGGATCATGGCGCGGCGGATGATGTCGGCCGCCGTGCCCTGCAGGCGCGCGTTGATCGCCGCGCGCTCGTTGAAGGCGCGGATCGAGGGATTGGAATTCTTGATCTCCGGGTAATGGCACTTGCGGCCGAAGATCGTCGTCACGTAGCCGTCCCGGCGGCAGTCTTCCTTGGTCCGGTCCATGTAGTCGCGGATGCCGGGAAAGCGCTCGAAATATTTCTTGATGTATTCGCCGGCTTCGGTGCGCTCGATGCCGAGCTGGTTGGCGAGCCCGAACGCCGAGATGCCGTAGATGATGCCGAAGTTGATGGCCTTGGCGCGGCGCCGCGTCTCCGGCGGCATGTCCTTCACCGGCACGCCGAACATTTCAGACGCCGTCATGGCGTGAATGTCGATGCCGTCCTGGAACGCCTTCTTCAGCGTTGCGATATCGGCGATCTCGGCCAGCAGCCGCAATTCAATTTGAGAGTAGTCCGCCGAGACCAGCTTCATGCCGGGCGCGGCGACGAAAGCCTTGCGGATCTTGCGGCCGTCCTCGGTGCGGATCGGAATGTTCTGCAGGTTCGGCTCCGACGACGCCAGCCGGCCGGTCGTGGTGGCGGCAAGCGAGTAGGAGGTGTGCACGCGGTGCGTCGTCGGGTTGACGAAATTCGGCAGCGCCTCGGTGTAGGTCGAGCGCAGCTTCGACACCTGCCGCCAGTCGAGGATCTTGCGCGGCAGTTCGTGCAGCTCGGCCAGGTTCTCCAGGTCGCGCGCGGTCGTCGACCATTGACCGGTCTTGGTCTTGGAAGGCGCTTTCGAGCCGTCAAGCTTCAGGTTCATCTTGCCGAACAGGATGTCGCCGACCTGCTTGGGGCTGCCCGGATTGATCGGCTCGCCCGCGAGCTCCTTGATCTCGTCTTCCAGCCGCGCCTGCTCCTGCGCGAACTCGCCGGAGAGCCGCGAGAGCACCTGGCGGTCGATGGAAATGCCGCGCCGCTCCATGCGCGCCAGCATCGCCGGCATCTGCCGCTCCAGCGTCTCGTAGACGGCGGTGACGTGCTCGGCGGGCAGCCGTCCTTTCAGCGCGTACCACAGGCGCAGCGTGACGTCGGCGTCCTCGGCGGCGTACTCGCTCGCCTTCTCGATGGTGACGCGGTCAAAGCTGACCTGGCTCTTGCCGGATCCGGCGACGTCCTTGAAGTGGATCGGCTCGTGGCCGAGCCACTTTTCCGACAGCGCGTCCATGCCGTGGCCGCCCTTGCCGGCGTCGAGCACGTAGGAGATCAGCATGGTGTCGTCATAGCCGACGATTTCGATGCCGCGCTGCGCGAACACCAGCCAGTCGTATTTCATGTTCTGCGCGATCTTGAGCACGCCGCGGTCTTCCAGCAGCGGCTTGAGCAGGGCAAGCGCCTGCTCCTCCGGGATCTGGCCCTCGCAGAGTTTGGCCTCCGGCGCGAACAGGTCTGAGCCGCCGCCGTCGCTCCCCCCTTCGCGGTGGCCGAGCGGCACGTAGCACGCTTCGTTGGGCGCGACCGCCAGAGACACGCCGCACAATTCCGCCTGCATGGCGTCGAGGCTGGTGGTTTCGGTGTCGACCGCCACGACGCCGGCCTCATGCGCCCGCGCGATCCACTTCTTCAGGGCGTCGAGCGTGCGCACGCAGTCGTATTTGGACCGGTCGAAGACGGCGGCATGCGCCGCGGCGACCCGGGCGGTGGCGAGCGCGACGGGGGTGAAGGCGCCGCTCGGGGCTTCTTTCTTCTCGCTGTCTGCCGGTGCCGGTGCCTTCGGCGAAGGCGCCAGCAACGCCGGGGTGTCGGGCGAGGGCGGATGACCCGCCGTCAGGCTCCCGTCCGCCTCGATGGCGCCGCGCGTCGATGCCGCTCTTTTCCGCGACGCGGCGGGTGATGGTCGAGAATTCCATCGCCTTGAGGAAGGCGATCAGGTGCTTGTAGTCGGGCTCGTGCACGGCGAGGTCGTCCACGGCCACGTCGAGCGGCACGTTCTGGTCGAGCGTCACCAGCTTCTTCGACAGAAGCGCCTGCTCGGCGAAGGTGGTGAGGTTCTCGCGCCGCTTGGCCTGCTTGATCTCGGACGCATGCGCGAGCAGGTTTTCCAGATCGCCGTATTGCCCGATGAGCTCCGCCGCCGTCTTCGGCCCGATGCCCGGCACGCCCGGCACGTTGTCGGTGGAATCGCCGATCAGCGCCTGCGCCTCGATCACCTTTTCCGGCCCGACGCCGAACTTCTCCATCACCTCGTCGGGCCCGATGCGGCGGTCCTTCATGGTGTCGTACATGGTGACGCCGTTGCCGACGAGCTGCATCAGGTCCTTGTCCGACGAGACGATGGTGGTCGTGGCCTTGGCCTCGCAGGCGAGCCGCGCGTAGGTGGCGATCAGGTCGTCGGCCTCGAAGCCGATCTGCTCCAGGCACGGCAGCTCGAAGGCGCGTACCGCGGCGCGGATGAGCGGAAATTGCGGACGCAAGTCCTCCGGCGCTTCCGGCCGGTGCGCCTTGTACTCGGGATACATCTCGTTGCGGAAGGTCTTCTCCGACTTGTCGAACACCACCGCGAGATGGGTCGGCTTGTCCTCCGGCTTCATCTCGGCCAAGAGCTTCCACAGCATGTTGCAGAAGCCGAGCACGGCGTTGACCTGCAGGCCGTCCGACTTGCGCGTGAGCGGCGGCAGCGCGTGATAGGCGCGGAAGATGTAGCCGGAGCCGTCGACCAGGAAGAGATGGTCGCCCTTCTTCAGCGGCCGCGCGCCCGGGCTCAGCGGTGCGGCATCTGCCGCGCTTGTCGGGGCCGCGGTGGTTTTGGCAGGCGTTTTGGCAGCCGTCTTTGTTTCGGCGGCGGGCTTGGACCCAGATTTGACTTTGGTTTTCGAGGAGGCTGGCATGGCTGGCAATGTGGTCCCCGGGGCCGCGTTAATCAATCGGGCAATTAAGCTGGCCACAGGGAATGGGTTCGGCGCTCGCGGCACTCGCCAGGGTTGGTGCGCTCTGCTATGCAGAGGGGCCCACCGGGCTGCAACTTATGATGAACTTGTGACGGATCCCCCATGCGCGTTGCCATGATCGGCACCGGCTATGTAGGCCTTGTTTCCGGGGCCTGCTTCGCCGACTTCGGCCACGACGTGACCTGCGTCGACAAGGATGAAGCCAAGATCGCCGCGCTCGAACGCGGCGAGATGCCGATCTTCGAGCCCGGTCTCGACGATCTCGTCGAAGGCAACGTCAAGGCGGGACGGCTGAAATTCACGACCGCGCTCGCGCCGGCCGTCAAGGCCGCCGATGCGGTGTTCATTGCCGTCGGCACGCCCTCGCGCCGCGGCGACGGTCACGCCGACCTCTCCTACGTCTACGGCGCCGCCCGCGAGATCGCCCAGGCAATGGACGGCTTCACGGTGGTGATCACCAAGTCCACGGTGCCGGTCGGCACCGGCGACGAGGTCGAGCGCGTCATCGCGGAAACGCGCGCAGCTTGCGACTGCGCCGTGGTGTCGAATCCGGAGTTTCTGCGCGAGGGCGCGGCCATCCGCGACTTCAAGCATCCCGACCGCATCGTGGTCGGCAGCGAGGACGAGCGCGCCCGCGCGGTGATGAACGAGCTCTATCGGCCGCTCTATCTCAACCGCTCGCCGCTCTTGTTCACCGACCGCCGCACGGCGGAGCTGATCAAATACGCGGCCAACGCCTTCCTCGCCACCAAGATCACCTTCATCAACGAGATCGCCGATCTCGCCGAGAAGGTCGGCGCCGACGTGCAGGAGATCGCGCGCGGCATCGGGCTCGACAACCGCATCGGGCCTAAGTTCCTGCACGCGGGCCCCGGCTTCGGCGGCTCGTGCTTTCCCAAGGACACGCTGGCGCTGATGAAGACCGGGCAGGACAACGCCGCGCCCTTGCGCATCATCGAGGCGGTGGTCTCGGTCAACGACCAGCGCAAGCGGGCGATGGCGCGCAAGGTCGCGCACGCGCTCGGCGGCGACGTGCGCGGCAAAACCATCGCGGTGCTCGGTCTCACCTTCAAGCCGAATACCGACGACATGCGCGAGGCGCCCTCGATCCCGCTGATCACCGCGCTGCAGGACATGGGCGCCAAGGTGCGCGCCTACGATCCGATCGGCATGGAGCAGGCGAAGCCCATGATCGACAACGTCGCTTTCTGCGACGACGCCTACGACTGCGCGCAAGGCGCCTCGGCGCTGGTGATCGTCACCGAATGGGAGCAGTTCCGCGCGCTCGACTTCGCGCGGCTGAAGACGGCCATGGCCGCGCCGGTGCTGGTCGACCTGCGCAACATCTACCCGGCCGAGGAAGTCGCCCGCCACGGCTTCGTTTACGAGAGCGTGGGACGGGCAAGGAAGGCGTGAGCGCGCTCATCCGGCGCGCGACGCGGGGCCCGCGCACCATTAATCGGCCACGATCGCCCGGCCTCTACGGCTGGACGACCGCGAATTGAGTAACGAGCCATCCATGAAAATCCGCCCGCTGCTGGCCGTCCTGGCCCTTTTTGCGCTCTCGGCCTGTGCCAGCAGCTTTGTGCCCGAACCCAACCCGGGCCTTTTTCGCGACCTGGCGCGGCCGGGCGCCCAGCTCGATGCCGCGGCCGCCGCCTCGGTGATTTCCGGCTACCGCGCCAACGACGGCCTGCCCGCGGTCACGCTCGATCCCGTGCTGATGCAGATGGCCGAGGCGCAGGCGCAGGCGATGGCCGCCCACAACAAGCTCAGCCACAGGGTCAGCAAGCCGTTCGCGGCGCGGCTCAAGGCGGCCGGCTACGACGCCGACCGCGCGGCGGAAAACATCGCCGCCGGCTACCATACGCTGTCGGCGGCGTTCTCGGGCTGGCGCGAGTCGCCCGAGCACAAGTCCAACATGCTGCTCGCCGGCGCGACGCGCATGGGCATCGCCGCGGTCTACGCGCCGAAGTCCAAGTACAAGGTGTTCTGGTCGCTGATCCTGGCCAAGCCGGACAAGTCGCCCGGATAGAGCGCTTCCAGGCGAAGGGAAAGCCGGTTCGCCGTCCGCAAACGCGGCCAAACAAAAACTTGCTGCGGCGCGAACAGCCAGGCCAGGGAGATATCCGGCGGTGTAGAGGCCGCCGCCGGGGCCGCAAAACCTGTTGACCATCAGTGCGAACGGCGCTCCAATTCAATTCATCCCCCTGCTGGGACCATGGGGAGGAAGCGATGAGGATGGGAATCGCTTTGGCGCTGGTGCTGGCCTGCCCGACCTTGGCGGCGGCGCAGTATGGCTTTCAATTGCGGCCGTCGCCCTACCGTATCCTGAGTGGCTGGGAGCAGAGCGCGAACACCGGCGGCGGCCATGCCACGCGCGCGGCCACGCCGGTGAGCGACCGCACGGAGGCCGGTCATGTCGGCATGCGGCAGAACGACGACAGCGATGTGACCGGCAGCGTCTATCGCACGCAGGCGACGCATCGCTGACGGGCGCCGATCGAGGTGCCGCAACGCACGGCGCGGCGATGGACCGTGCTCGTACGCGTGGCTGCGCCCCCCAATGAAAAACCCGGCGCGGGGCCGGGCTCTTCCGATTCCTTCCTGCGACGGACCGTCAGGCCGTCTTGTTGACCACGTTGCCGGTGCCGGGCGCGGTCGCCGCTTGTGTCTGCGGCTGCGTCTGCGCCTGCACGCCGCCGCTGTCGTCGCTGTCGCCGTCGTGGTCGGGACCGGGCCCTTCCGCCTTCTCGTGTGAAACCGAGGCGGTATGGCCCGAGCTCACTGCCGATATGCTCATCCGTGAAATCCTTTCACGTTCCTTCGCGAGGCCCCCGCTGACCCATGACACGTACCGATTAAGCCTCTCTTGAGAATTACGCTAACTAACATGTTACACGTCGCGTAAAAGCGTCTCCAGGAGAGGTGGAACCCGGTTCGCCGTCCGGAAACGAGACAAAACAAAGATTTGGACCCGTTCACCGTTTCCGTGAAACGGTGAGCGGGTCTAGCTGGCCGATCCGCGCGCGGCCGCCTTCGTCGATCGGCTGCGGAATTTTCGCATTTTGTCCCGCACCGCCCGGGCGCCGTTGATCGCGCGCCGCCGCGCGCGCTCCAGGGCGCAGGCCGTGCCGAAGGCCGCGCCGCGGCCGGGCCGCACGGCCAGCAGGCGGTCGACGACGGCGTGGCGGCCGTTCCACAGGTGATTGATCAGCGGATGGTCGGCGGCGGCGCAGGAATCGACCCGCGCCAAGCTGTCGTCGGCGAGCACGTCCTTGGTGAGATCGAGCATGAGCTGGGCGCCCGGCGAGAATTTCGCATAAGTCTCGTCGTAGGCCATCTTCCAGCCGAACAGGGTATCGCCGCTGCGCAGCGCCACCGAGGTGGCGATCACGTCGTCACCGACCCGCAGGATGTCGAGGCGCGCCTTGCCGTCGCGCGCCAGGCCCGCCACCGCCGCGCGGAAGAACGCCAGGCGCGCCTGGCTGTTCATGACGGCGGTGCCGCGATTGCCCTTCCAGCCGCGCGCTTCCAGGTCGAGGAACCGCTCGAAGGCGTCGACGACCGTCGGCTCGGCGGTCGCGACCTCGTAGGTGACGGGGCCGATTTCCGCCAGCCGGCGGCGTCGGCGCGGCAGTTCCTTGCGGTGCTTGGCGCCCATCGCCTGCGCCAGGTAACCGGCGCGGTCGTTGCCGGGCGCGAGCAGCGCGCGCTGGTGCAGGCCGAAATCGGCGTGTGCCAGGCCGCGGCGCGCCAGCACCCGGTCGAGCGCGGCGCAGAACGGTCCTTCGAGCGACAAGGTCGGCAGCAGCGCCACGTTGGGCAGCGCCGGTTCCGCGGCCACGTGGTCGAGCCAGGCGGCGATCGCATCTTCGGCGCGCTCGCGGTCGACCAGCGGCGTGCCGAGCAGCGAAAACGGATGGATCCAGCCCGCCAGCAGGCGCGGGCCGATGCCGCATTGCCGCGCGGCGCGCGCCGGGAACAGGCCGAGCAGGCGTTTGTCCGGCGGCTTCGACCACACCAACAGCGCGTGGGCGTCGCGGCCGAACTCCGGCGCGCCGGCGAGCGCGAAGGCCGGCTCGTAGAAGGCGTTGGGTTCGGCCGCGCGCGCGATCAACGCCTGCCAAGGCGCGACGATATCGCCGAGCGCGGCGAGCGGGCGCCATTCCACGTCGAGACGCATGGTGATGGTTCCGTGCATGCTTATTGCTCCGCGTGGCGCAGGATGAAGACGTGGTGGCCGAGCCGCCGCCGCGTCATGAGGAAGAGCAGGATGGATTCGACGACCAGCGCGGTCGAGGTCGCGGTCGCCGCGCCCGCGATGCCGAGCCGCGGGATCAGCACGACGCACAGGCCGAGATTGATGGCGAAGGCCAGCGCATAGACGCCGGCGCACTGCTTGCGCTCGCCCAGCATGTTGAGCAGCCGCTCGGCCGGGCCGACGGCGGCGCGCGCCATCATGCCGACGGCGAGGATGAACATGACGAGGTAGCCGGACGTGAAGCCGGCGCCGAACAGCGACAGCAGCGGGCGCCCGAAGATGAGGATCATGCCGCAGGCGGCGAGCGAGGGCCAGAACGTCCAGCGGATGGTCTCGTTGAAGAAGCTCGCCAGCCGCTCGTGGTTGCCGGCGACGTAATATTGCGTGAATTTGTGCGTGGTGGCGCCGGCGATGGCGAAATAGACGAAGGCGACCACCGCCAGGATGCGCGCGGCGGCGTAATAGACCGCGACCTCGCCCGGCGGCTGGAAGCGCTCGAGCGCGATGATGTCGACGTAGGTCAGCATCAGGTAGAAGCCTTCCACCATCAGGATCGGCAGCGAGGTGCCGAGCCAGGTGCGCGGCGCGTAGCGCTTGGGGCCCTTCGGCACGGCTGTCGGCGAGGCGGCGGTTGAGCAGCACGATCTGCACGGCGGTCACCGCCCAGGTGGCCGCGATGGCGACGATCATCGCCATGGTCGCGCCGACCGCGTAGCCGAGGAACCAGGCCGCGCCGACCGCGGCGGTGAGCAGCACCTGGCGTCCGATGAAGAACGGCACCAGCGCCAGCATCGGCCAGTCGTAGGTCTGGGCGATGCCGGTCTGCAACGCGCTGACGCCGGTGATCGGGATGATGACGCAGGCGAGATAAAGCGGGATGACCGTGAAATTGTCGATCCAGGGTCCGAGCAGCGTCACGCCGATGGCGCCGACGGCGGCGATCGCGGTGGCGACGCCGAGCGCGAGCCAGCGCCCGCCGCTGAGGAAGCCGCGCAAGCGCATCGCGCGTCGTGGAGCTCGGTGTATTCGGGAATGAAGCGGCGCGCCGCGGTGGACAGGCCGACGTCGGACAGCGAGCCGATCATCAGCACCCAGGTCCAGACGTAGATGTAGACGCCGAACTCGAAGCGGCCCATCCAGCGCGCCAGCAGCACCTGCGAGCCGAGCGCGATCATGGCGTTGGCGACGCGCAGCAGGAACACCTTGCCGGCGACGAGTTGCGCCAGCCGGCTGTCGCTGCGGTCGGCGAGGATGGCGCGAACACGCGCGGCGAGGCGCGCGAATAGCCCCGCCGCCGCCGTTGCGGGCGCAGCGTCGGAACCGGCGGGCAGCACGGCTTCCTCCCGTGCCGGCCGCGTCAGATGGGACGGCGTCGCCATCCTGCCTGCCTAGCAAGACGGCGTTAACATTCGGTTGGGTGCATCTTTATTTCGCGGCGCGTGCGCGCCCGAAATGACGGTCAGGCCATCTCCAGCTTGGCGACGTCGGCCAATATGCTTTCCACGATCTTACGATCTTCGCTCGAAAGCGGCGTTTGTGGCGGCACCGGGTCGCCCACCGCATAACCCTGGATTTCGAGGCCGGCCTTGATGCAGGCGGCGAGGTTGAAACGGGCGAAGGCTTCGTTGATGCGCCAGAGACCGCGCTGCAGCGTCAGCGCCTCGTCCCAGCGTGCCCGCCTGGCAGAGCTCATAGAGCCGACGCTCTCGCGCGGGACGATGCAGGCCGGCCCCGCCATCCAGCCGACGCCGCCGATCAGCATCACCGCCGCCGGGATGTGCGCGGACGCCGAGAACACTTTCATCGCCGGCGCCCGGTTCATGATCGACATGCAGGCGGCCGGTGTTGCTGGAGGCGTCCTTGATGTAGCGGATGCGCGGGTGTTCGGAGAGCCGCGCGATGACGTCGAGGGTGAGATCGCTGCGCTGGAAGTTCGGGTTGGTGTAGAGCACCACCGGAATGTCGACGGCGTCGGCGATGGCGCGGAAATAGGATTCGACCTGCGCCTCCTTGAGCGGGAAATAGGCTTCCAGCACGGCGAGGATGCCGTCGGCGCCGAGCTTTTGCCAAGCTTTCGCCTGCTCGACCGCGTCGGCGGTGGCGGTCGACGCGACGCCCGCGACCACCGGCACGCGCTTGTCGGCGGCTTCGATGGTGGCGCGCACCACCGCCTCGCGCTGCGCGCGATTGAGATAGGCGAACTCGCCGGTGGAGCCGAGCGGCGTCAGCCCATGCACGCCGGCCTTGATGAGATCGTCGCACAATTGGCCGAGCACGTCGGTCTTGATCCCGCCCGCGCCGTCGATGGGCGAGACGAGGTAGGGAAAGACGCCGTGGAAATCGGTCATGGGCAGCACCACACTCCGCTGTCATGCCGGTGCTAACCGGCGAAACCGCCGCCGTCGAGGAAGGCCTGTTCTTCCGGCGTGGTGGCGCGGCCGAGCACCGCGTTGCGGTGCGGGAAGCGGCCGAAGCGGCGGATGATGTCGGCATGCATCTCCGCCCATTTCACGCCGTCCTCGTTGTCGTAGGCGCGGTAGAAGGCGATGGCCTTTTCCTGGTCCGGCAGGTTCTCGGAATGCATGAACGGCAGATAGAAGAAGGTGCGCATGTCGTCGAAGGCGCTGTCGAAGCCGTTGAGGATGCCGTGGCTGGCGACGGAAAGCGCCTTCGCGTCGGTGGCGAAGGCGCGCTGGCTCGCCGCGGAACATGTTGCGCGGAAACTGATCGAGCAGGATGAGCAGCGCCAGCGTGCCTTCGGCGTTCAGCGCCCAGGCCGAAAGCCAGCCCTCTGCTGCTTCCTCATGGCGCGCGAGGAAGCGGCGGCGGATTTCCGCGTCGAGCTCCTCATCCTTCTTGAACCAGCGTTTCGGTCCGACCTCGCGCCAGAAGGCGACGATGTCGGCTGCGCTCGGGGCATTCGCGTCTTCAGTCATGCGTGTCGCTTTCCGGTTCTTCCTCGCGTAGCGCCCGGCGCAGGATCTTGCCGACATTGCTCTTCGGCAGTTCGTTGCGGAATTCGATGTGGCGCGGCACCTTGTAGCCGGCGAGGCCGTTCTTGAGGAAGTCGCGCAGCTCGTGCGCGGTCACCTCCGCCTTCTTCTTCACCGCGTAGAGCTTGGGCACCTCGCCGGAATGGCGGTCCGGCACCCCGATCACCGCGCATTCCAGGAGCCCGCCGTGGGTCATGGCGTAATCCTCGACCTCGTTGGGATAGACCTTGAAGCCGGAGACCGAGATCATGTCCTTCTTGCGGTCGACGATGCGCACGCGGCCCTGCTCGTCCATGACGCCGACGTCGCCGGTGCGGAAGAAGCCGTCGGCGGTCGTCACCTTGGCGGTCTCGTCCGGGCGCCGCCAGTAGCCGGCCATCACCTGCGGCCCGCGCGCGCAGATCTCGCCTTCCTCGCCGACCGGCAATTCGTTGCCGTCGTCGTCGCGGATGGAGATGTCGGTCGAGGGCAGGGGCAATCCGATGGTGCCGGTCCAGGTCTCGATGTCGCCGCGGTTGCAGGTGAGCACCGGCGAGGTCTCCGACAGGCCGTAACCCTCGATGATCGGGTGGCCGGTCGCCTTCAGCCACGCTTCCGCCACCGCCTTCTGCACCGCCATGCCGCCGCCCACCGCGTATTTGAGCGGCGACCAGTCGAGCGTGCCGAAATCCGGATGATGCAGCAGCGCGTTGAACAGGGTGTTTACCGCCGGGAAGGCGTTCACCTTCACCTTGGCGAGCTCCTTGATCAGCCCGCCGATGTCGCGCGGGTTGGGGATCAGCAGGCAGAGGCCGCCGAGCCGCACCCCGAACAGGAAACAGGCGGTGAGCGCGAAGATATGATAGAGCGGCAGCGCGGTGAGGATGACGAGCTGGTCGACGCGCGGCGGCGTGGCCACCATCGGCTCGTTCCAGGCCTCCACTTGCAGGACATTGGCGACCAGGTTGCGGTGCAGCAGCATGGCGCCCTTGGAAACGCCGGTGGTGCCGCCGGTATATTGCAGGAAGGCGACGTCGTCGGGCCCGACGTCCACTGGCCTGAAGGTCAGCACGCGGCCAATTCTAAGCGCCTCGTTGAAGCCGATCGCGCCCGGCAGGTTATAGGCGGGCACCATCCTCTTGACGTGGCGCACGACGCCGTTGACCAAAGTGCCCTTCACCGCGCCCAGCATGTCGCCGAGGCTGGCGACGATGACGTGCTTCACCGGCGTCCGCGGCAGCGCCTCCTGCAGGACGGCGGCGAAGTTCTCCAGGACGATGATGGCCTCGGCGCCGGCATCGTCGAGCTGCAACGCAAGCTCGCGCGGCGTGTAGAGCGGGTTGACGTTTACCACCGTGAAGCCGGCGCGCAGGATGGCGGCGATCGCAATCGGATATTGCAATATGTTCGGCATCATCACCGCGACGCGGGTGCCGCGCGCGAGGCCGCGGGCCTGCAATTCGGCGGCCAGCGCCCGCGATGCCCTGTCGACCTCCGCATAGCTCAGCGACTTGCCCATGCACAGGCAACATGGCCTGGCGGCGTAGCGGACGAAGCTGTCCTCGAACAAGGCCGCCAGCGACGGGCACGACGCCGGGTCGATGTCGGCGGGAACCCCCGCCGGATAGTGCCGCAGCCAGATCCGTTCCATGGCGGTGCTTCCCGGCGCCGGCATGGCCAAGTCCGGCGATTCGCGTTGAAGATCGGCGGAACCGGCGGCGGACGCAAGGCCCCCGCATAACCGGCGGCAAGGCCAGCGCAGTGCCGGAATATGGGGCGGTTCCGGTTCGCAACGTTCTCGCGGCACGCCTTATGCTCGTGTGCAGCCTATGCGCATGTGCAGCCTATGCTCGTGTGCGGCTTATGCGCATGTGCAGCGCGGCCACGCCGGCGCGGAATCGCGCGTGGCGGTTCGACCCGAGGCTTGCGGCAGCGGAGCGAATCAGAATCAACTTTCCCACGTCTCACACATTGCCGCGATCCGCGTCGAGACATTGGAGGATGCCCATGTCGTTCGAAGCCGAGAATGCGACGCCGCCTGCGCGTGTCATCGTCGTCGCCAACGAAAAAGGTGGATCGGGCAAGTCCACTGTCGCCATGCACATCGCGGTCGCGCTGATGAAGGCGGGCCGGGCCGTCGCCACCATCGATCTCGATTCCCAGCAGCAGACCTTCTCGCACTACATCGAGAACCGGCGCGCCTGGGCCGCGCGCATCGGCCGCGATCTCGAAATTCCCAATCACATGTGCCTCGACGAGGCCGGGCAGGACGATTGGGAGCGGCGCCAGGCGCTCGCCGCCGCGGTCATCGCGCTGGGGCGGACCTGCGACTTCATCGTCATCGACACGCCCGGCTACGAGAGCGGGCTCACGCGCGCGGTTCACGCCATCGCCGATACCCTGGTGACGCCGCTCAACGACAGCTTCGTCGACCTCGACGTGCTCGCCACCGTCGATCCCGAGACGTTCCACGTGACCGGGCCCAGCCGATACGCGCGCATGGTGGACGAGGTGCGGCGCGAGCGCGAGGACAATCAGTATTTCACCGACTGGATCGTGCTGCGCAACCGGCTGACGGCGATCGGCTCGCACAACAAGCGGCTGATGGGCGAGGCCCTCGACACGCTGTCGCGCCAGCTCAATTTCCGCTGCGCGGACGGACTGGCGGAACGCGTCATCTTCCGCGCGTTCTTCCCGCGCGGGCTCACCGCCATCGACGATCTCGACGAGAAGACGCACGGCACCCGGCTCACCATGTCGCACGTCACGGCGCGCCTCGAGATCGAGAACCTGATCAAGGCGATGGATCTCGGTCTGGACTTGGACTTGGGTTCGGCGGCGCGTGGGCGCGGCACCGCGCAAGCGCTCAACGCGGCGTGACGAAGGCTTCGATGCGGCGCGGGAGCGACGCGCCGTGTCGGCCACGCGTTACAGTTCTTCTTTTACCTGTCCGTAGGCGAGCAGCGTAAACAGCACGGTGCCGCCGAGCACGTTGCCGACAAAGGCGGGTACCAGGAAGCCGCCCACGGCTTTCCAAACGCCGATCTCGCCAAAGGCAAAGAGCAGGAAAGCTTCCGCCGAACCCGCGATCACGTGGGAGAAGTTGCCCAGGGCAATGGCATAGGTCATCAGGGTGATGACGAAGAACTCCGCGCCCCGCGCGCTGGGGATCATCCAGACCATGGCGGCGACCAGGAATCCCGCCGGGATGCCGTGCAGCAGCATCTCCAAGGCGCTTTTTTCCATGAAGTGCCGGGACAGCAGCAAGAAGCTATCGATCTGCCCGGACGTGAAGATGTCGGCGTAGCGGGCCGTCAGCGCGAAAATGAAGGTGCCCACGAGATTGGCGGCAAGCACGACGCCCCAAAGCCGGGCCGTGCGCAGGAGGTTGCGCCGGGTGGGCCGCGACAACAGCGGCAGCACGGCGGTTATGGTGTTCTCGGTGAAAAGCTGCAGCCGCCCGAGCACGACAATCAGGAAGCCGGTGCAGTAGCCGAAGTTGACGACGAGCGGCCGCCATGCGGTGTCGGGCAGGTGCTGGAGCAGCAGGGCTTCGACGATGACGCTCATCGAGATGGCGAGACCTGCCGCCACCCCCGACCACCAGAGCGAGCCGAGCGGCCGAGCCAGTTCCTCTCTGCCTTCGGTTCGAATGATTTCGTAGATCAGCGGGACGGGCAGCCTGACTCGTTCTTCCACGTCTTCAAGCTCGTCCTTCGAGAGCCGGTGTTGGCCGCTCTTCGTCGGTGCCTGTGCCATGCCGCGTGACGCTCCCGGTTCGGCGCAATTGAGGGGGCAAGCGCCCGCGTTGCGCCTTGATTTGGCTCAAGGGGACCTGCGGGGTATCTTGCCGGCAATTGGCGGCCGGTGACAGGCATGGATCGTTGCGGCTGAAGATGCGGCGGTTCAGCGGCCGCTGCCGCCGAAGGGCAGCAGCGGGTTGTCGGTGAGCGCCGCGGCGTCCGGCCGGTCGGGCGCGGGGGTGCCGAGAAAGGCCTCGAACAGCTCGCGCACGGTGGCTTCCGGCAGATCGCGGGTGATGAACACCAGCCGCGTGCGGCGGTCGCCGTCGGGCCAGCGCTCCAGCCGGGCGGGGGGATGGAAGATGTGCTGGACGCCGTGCACCACGACCGGCGTGTCCGGCATCTCGGCGACCTTCACGATGCCCTTCACGCGCAGCAGCTGGCTGCCGTAGTTGGCCCGCAGCAGGTCCAGGAACATCTCCAGCGTGCCGGCGGACATGGCCGTGTCGCTCGTCAGCGCAAAGGCGCTGATGTGCGCGTCGTGCCGGTTGCGGTCCACATGGTCGTGATCGTGCCGGGCCGTGATGATGCCCTCGGTCGTGATGGGCATGATCGTGCGGCGCGGCGTAGGCCTCGGCCTGCAGCCATTTCTTGACGTCCGGAATCTTGCGCTCCGGGTCGTAGAGGCCGCAATTCAACAGCCGGCCGGGCGTGGCCTCGCCTTTGGCGGCATCGAGGATCGAGGCGGCCGGGTTGAGCGCGTGCAGGCGCGCGGTCACCGCTTCGATCTGCGCGGGCGCGGCAATGTCGGTCTTGGTCAGTACGATGCGGTCGGCGACGGCGGCCTGCTTCACCGCTTCGTCATGCGCGTCCAGGGTGGCCTCGCCGTTGACCGCGTCGACCACGGTCACCACGCCGTCGAGCCGGTAGCGCAGCAGCAGATAGGGATGCGCCATCACCGTGTGCAGCACCGGCGCCGGATCGGCGAGGCCGGTGGTCTCCAGCAGCACGCGCTTGAAGGCGCAGCGGCCGTTGTCGAGGTCGCGCAACAGCGTTTCCAGCGCGTTGACCAGGTCGCCGCGCATGGTGCAGCACAGGCAGCCCGATTGCAGCAGCACCATGTTGTCGCCGACGTATTCGACCAGCAGATGGTCGAGGCCGATCTCGCCGAACTCGTTGATGATGACGGCGGTGTCGGCGAGCGCGGGGTCCTTCAGCAGCCGGTTGAGCAGCGTGGTCTTGCCGGCGCCGAGGAAGCCGGTGAGCACGGTCAGCGGGATCGGGGTCGGCGGCGTGCGGCGGTTGATGCGTTGGCCCGCGTCGCTCATTTCCGCGCCGATTCCTTTTTCGACTTGTGGTGCTTGACCGCCTTGGCGCGGTGGTGATGCCGGTGCCGCGCGGCTTTCTTCTTGCCGCTCCGGTGATGGTACACCGGGCCGTAGTCGGGATGATCCGGCGGACCGGTGAACACGACCACCGGCGGTTGGGTGTCGACCGGCGGACCCAGCACGAACTTGTCGTTGGCCGGCCGCAGGGCGGAGAGCACGAAGCCGTCCTGCGACGCGCCGTCGGTGCCGTTGGCCGCGCTTTCCTCTTCGTCGTTGTCGGACGGCGGCTTGTGGCGGTGGCGATGCGCGCCGCACATTTCGTCGCGCAGGTCGGGCGGCTTCGCATCGATCGGCTTCAGCGAGTCGACGGTGCCGAGCGACGGGGTCAGCCACGACAGTGGCGTCGAGTCGAAGCCGCGCTCCAGGAGCTTCGCCGCCGCCAGCGTGCGGTCGTGCCCGGAATAGGCGCCGAGCACGACGGCGATCAGGCGGCGGCCATCGCGGGTGGCCGTGGCCACCAGGTTGAAGCCGGAGGCGCAGATGAAGCCGGTCTTCATGCCGTCGGCGCCCGGAAAGCGGTCGAGCAGCGCGTGGTTGTAGTTGCGGATGATGCGGCTGCCGTAGCGGATGGCATGGATATCGAAGTAATGGCCGTACTGGGGGAACTCGCGGATGATCGCGCGCGTGAGGATGCCGAGATCGCGCGCCGAGGTGTAATGCTGTTCCGCCGGCAGCCCGTTCGGGTTGACGAAATGGCTCTGGGTCATGCCGAGCCGCGCGGCGTTGGCGTTCATGAGGTCGGCGAATTTCGGGATCGAGCCGCCGACCCCCTCGGCGATGGCGACCGCGACGTCGTTCGCCGATTTCACCAGCATCATCTTCAAGGCATTGTCGATGGTGAACTTGGTGCCGACCGGCAGGCCCATCTTGCTCGGTTCCTGGGCCGCCGCGTCGTGCGTCATCGTGATGAGCGTGTTCAGGGTGATCTTGTGCGCCTGCAGCTCGCGCAGCACCGTGTAGGCGGTCATCAGCTTGGTGGTGGAGGCGGGGTACCAGGGATAGGTGGCGTTTTCGGCCAGCAGCACCTTGCCCGTGGCGGCGTCCAGCAGCAGCTTGGCCTCGGCGTTGGCGCGGCTTGCGCCGGCCAATGCCAGTCCCAGCGCGACCAGTGCGACGAACAGCAGATGGGTACAGGAACGACGATTCACAGGCGTCTCGGTCCGGTGTGACGCAAACGGGGCTTTCGAAACCAGGGGTTTCGCCGATGACGGCGCTAAGCTATCCAAGCTTGGCCGCAGAGGCAAAGCCGGCGTCATGCCGACTTGAATTATGGTAATCGGCGCTTATTCCTTCCCATTGCGACCGCAATGCGACAATAGTCCGGACTTTGGCCGGAATTCGGCTTTCGGAGTAAGGTCGATCCGGCGCACGGGAACTCGGAGCGCCCTGGTCCGGCGCGAGGAGAACGAGATATGACGGCAGCCATCGTCGGTTGGGCGCACAGTCCCTTCGGCAAGCTTCAGGACGAGACGGTCGAGAGCCTCATCGTGCAGGTCGCGAACGGGGCCCTGAAGGACGCCGGGATCGCCGCCAAGGACGTCGATGAGATCGTCCTCGGGCACTTCAACGCCGGCTTCTCCACGCAGGATTTTACCGCCTCGCTGGTGCTGCAGGCATCGCCCGATCTGCGCTTCAAGCGCGCCACCCGCGTGGAGAATGCTTGCGCCACCGGTTCGGCCGCGGTCCAGCAGGGGCTGAAGGCGATCGCGGCCGGCGCCGCGCGCGTCGTGCTGGTGGTCGGCGTCGAGCAGATGACCACCACGCCCGCGCCGGAGATCGGCCGCAACCTGCTGAAGGCCTCTTACGTGCGCGAGGAGGCCGATATCGAGGGCGGCTTTGCCGGCGTGTTCGGTCAGATCGCCGGGCGTTACTTTCAGAAGTGGGGCGACCAGTCCGATGCGCTCGCCATGATCGCGGCCAAGAACCATAAGAACGGCGTGGGCAATCCCTACGCGCAGATGCGCAAGGATCTCGGCTACGACTTCTGCCGCACCGAGAGCGAGAAGAATCCCTTCGTCGCCGGCCCACTCAAGCGCACGGACTGCTCGCTGGTTTCCGATGGCGCCGCGGCGTTGGTGCTGGCCGATATCGAAACCGCGCTCAAGTTCGACAAGGCGATCGCGTTCCGTGCGGCCGAACACGTGCAGGACTTCCTGCCGATGTCCAAGCGCGACATTCTGAAGTTCGAGGGCTGCGCGCTCGGCTGGCAGCGCGCGCTGGAACGCTCCGGCCTCACCCTCGACGATCTGTCGTTCGTGGAAACCCACGATTGCTTCACCATCGCCGAGTTGATCGAATACGAGGCCATGGGCTTGACCCCGGAAGGCCAGGGCGCCATCGCCGTCAAGGAAGGCTGGACCCAAAAGGACGGAAAGCTACCGGTGAACCCATCCGGTGGTCTGAAGGCGAAGGGCCATCCCATCGGCGCCACCGGCGTTTCCATGCACGCTATGACGGCGATGCAGCTCACGGGCACGGCCGGCGACTTGCAGGTGAAGGATGCCAATATCGGCGGCATCTTCAACATGGGCGGCGCCGCGGTTGCAAATTACGTCAGCATTCTTGAGCGCATCAAATAGCTTTACTGATTTCGTTTGCTTTTCGGCCGTCACGCGGTTGCAAAATACAACGCGGCCTTCGACAGCCTGTGGGGCTGATGCGGCAATAGTTTCGTGCTGCAACGATATATCGTCGCGACTATAAATGCGCGGGCAGGGTAGCCCGCGCCGCGCTTTCTGTGGCATGTAAGGTAATCGAGCAGAAAACTCGTTCGCGTGCATATATTTGTGCTCGTCCCGATGCCGATATGAGCGACGGTATGAACGAACGGCGACCGAAGACCAATATCCCGACCGATCTTCTGCGGACGCTGGTCGCGGTGGTCGATCTGCGCAGCTTCACCAAGGCTTCCGTTCTGCTCGGCCTCACCCAGCCCGCGGTCAGCGCGCAGATCAAGCGCCTGCAATATCTGCTCGACGGGGAGCTCTTCGACCGCAGCGTCCAGGGCATCAGCCTCACGCCGCAGGGCGAGACCGTGGTCGCCTATGCCCGCCGCATGTTGTCGATCAACGACCAGATCACACAACTCGGCGCCGGCGATGCGGCGCCGGCCCTGGTGGTCCGATTGGGGACGACGACCGACTACATCGCCGCGATTCTGCCCGCCATGCTCGCCCGGTTCCGCGAGCGCCGGCCGGACGTGCGCTTTACGCTGCGCAACGCGCCCTATGACGCCCTGGTGCGCGATCTGCGCAGCGGCGGCCTCGACCTGGTGGTCGGCCTGTCGCTCAACCCGCCGTCCGATGCGCATCACGTGATGTCGCGGGAAACCGTGTGGGTGCGGGGCGTGTCGACCCGGGTCAGCCTTGACGCGCCGGTGCCGCTCGTCACCGGAGGCGAGGAATCGCCGTTCCACCGGGTGGCGGTGCAGGCGCTGCAAGCGACGGGGTTGAACTGGGAGGCGACCTTCACCGCCTCCAGCCACGCGTGTCTGGCGAACGCCGTGGAGGCGGGCTTCGGCGTGATGCCGTTCGCGCGTAAGGCCGCCTCGGAGGCCGGCTTGATCGTCTGGGAAGACGCGCCGCTGCCGAAGCTGGCCGACCTCTATTCCGGCATTTATGTGTGCGAGGGCGGCGATCGCGCGACGCTGGAGCAACTCGCCGATGAGCTCGCGGAAATGCTCTACGGCGCGGTGCGCCGGGGGCCGAAGCTGGTGGTCGACAAACCGCTCAAGTCCAATCCCGCCGCCTGACGGTCAGCGAATCGTCCGCGCTTTCGCCGGCGGCAGGTAGGACGGATCGAAAACATCCAGGAGCTTCGGCTTGGCGCCCTTGAACTGATAGCCGAGCGCCATCTGGTCGAGGCTTTGCGCGAAGCGCGCGCCGTCGATGACGCCGAAGCCGTTCGTCTTCACCTCGGGCGTGACGAAGTCGTGCGCGACGATCATGGCCAGCCGGTCGCGCTCGATCGCCGTGTTGAGCGATTCGCCGCGCGTGAGCACCGACTCGACCGCCTTGCCCGGCGCGGCGACGCTCGCCTTAAGCCCGCGCAGGAAAGCGCCCAGAAAGCCCTTCACGGCGCCCGGGTTCCTGGCGGCGAAATTGGTGTTCACGACGATCGCCTGGCCGTAGAGCGCGAGGCCGTAGTCCGCCATCCTGAGCACCGCGATGTCGTCCATCGGCACGCCCTTGCTCTGGAGATCGATGAACACTGAGTAGGCTTGGCCGGTGACCGCGTCGATCTGGCCCGACGCCATCATCGGCTCCCGGATCGGCTTGGAAATGCTCTCGATCTTCACCTTGGCGGTGTCGATTTTGTTGATCTTGGCGAATATGGGCCACTGCGCGGCGGCCGGATCCTGCGGCGGCGTGCCCAGCCGCTTGCCCTCCAGGTCCTTCGGGGCGGTGATGCCGCGGCTCTTGCGCGCGATGATGGCGTAGGCCGGCCGATTGTACAGCATGAACACGGCCTTCACCGGCGCCTTGGGATGGGCGTCGCGATACTTGATCAGCGCGTTGAAATCGGCGAGCGCCATGTCGGACTGGCCGGAGGCCACCCGCGTGATCGGCTCCAGCACGTCCTTGCCCGGCGCGATCGAAACGTTGACGCCGGCGGCGCGGTACCAGCCGCGATCGAGGGGCACGAAAAACGGCGCGGCGGCGCCGTCGATCGGACGGTCCAGGCTGAGGCCGATCAGGGTGTCGGCGGCGGGGGCAGGGGCGGCACCGGCGACGGCCATCGCGAGGGCCGCACAGACCGTCAAGGCGGCGCGCCGTATGCTCATCACACCAGCCTGTCCTTGAGCCTGTCCTCGGGTGCGCCGGACCGCATGTTGTTTTCCCTTGGCTCCCTGGTGGTCCGCTTCCGACATTGGCATCCCATTGCCGCAAGCGCCGGAGCAAATGTCGGAAGCAAAGGACCACTAGCAACTATCTGATTCTAGTGGAGCTTTGAATTTGACATTTGATAATTGGCCCGCTGCAAATGGGTATCAAATGTCAAATTCGCTCCACCAGCTTGTTGTTGCGGGCCAGAAAAGTACATGCCTCGGCAAAGCGCAAGACAAGAGCGCGAAATTAAGGCGCGCGGGTTGGCAGTATCCCTAACGGGATGGTTTAACGCGGCGGCGTCTCGCGCTAACGTTGGTTTGACCGGGCCGCGCGAACCGCCGCTGCACGGGCCATGAGCGGCGCCGACGGCGCCGGCAACGCGGTGGTGGCCAAGCCCGCCGAGCAGACGCCGCTCATCGCCGAGACCGGCGGCATCAACGCCATGATCGTCGACGCCACCGCCTTGCCCGAGCAGGTGACCGACGATGCGATCATGTCCGCTTTCCGCTCGGCCGGGCAGCGCTGTTCGGCGTTGCGCCTGCTGTGCGTGCAGGAGGACATGGCCGAGCACGTGCTCACCATGATCGAAGGCGCGGCGCAGGAGCTTCACGTCGGCGATCCGCGCGACGTCGCCACGCAAGTGGGTCCGGTGATCGACGGCGAGGCATGCGCGAGCCTGGAGAACTGGGTCGCGCGCATGGCGGGCGCGGCGCGCTTCCGTCTGTCAGACTCGCCACCGGCCGGCGGCACCTACGTCGCGCCTACCATCATCGAACTCAAAAGCGCGCGCGATCTGAAGGAAGAGGTGTTCGGCCCGGTCATGTACGTGGTGCGCTGGCGCGCCGGCAAGTTCGACGACCTGCTCGCCGCCATCGCCGGCAACGGCACCGCCTTGACCCTCGGCATCCACTCCCGCATCGGCGGCACCGCCGAGCACGTCGCCGAGCGGCTCACCAACGGCAATGTCTACGTCAATCGCAACATGATCGGCGCGGTGGCGGCGTCGCAGCTCTTCGGCGGCAGCGGCTTGTCCGGCACCGGCCGCAAGGCGGGCGGGCCGCATTATCTGGCCCGTTTCGCCCTGGAACAGGTGGTCACCGTCAATACGGCGGCCGCCGGCGGCAATGCCGGCCTGCTCAGCGCCGGGGACTGAAGCGTTTCTACGTTAAGAACCGGTCCGCCGTCCGGAAACGCGACAAAACAAAAAGCTTAGACACGTTCACTGCTTCTCCGGAACGGTCAACGTGTCTGGGCCCGGCCGCGTAACCCTACCGTGCGAAAGGCGCCGGGAATCCGCCTGTAGTCATAATCCGTTAACCGGATTGTCTCACGGCTGGGGTATTCTCTCGCCCCATGGCTGATTCGGTGACCCGTCTCTACAATGCCGTGCTTGCCGCCGAGAGCGCCGACCCGGCGAAGTCGCGGACCGCCCGGCTTATGCGCGCCGGCCGCGCCAAAATGGCGAAAAAGGTGGCCGAAGAGGCGGTCGAGGTGGTCATCGACGCCATGAGTGGCCAGCCCGAGGCCGTGGTGCGGGAAAGCGCCGATTTGATCTACAATCTGGTGGTGCTCTGGGCCCACGCCGGGGTGCACCCGGACGAGGTCTGGGCCGAAATGAAGCGGCGCGAGCGCCTATTCGGGATTGCCGAAAAGCTGCCCAAAAATATGGTACAGAGCCAGCCACGGCGGCGGGTCGTGGCGCTGGAAGCCCGGCGCGACCACAAGCGCCGCTGATTTTCCGCTCGTTCCGAGTCAAAGAGTGCCACGATGACCCTTGAGGCCACCGCGCCGCGTTCCCCGCTTCGCCGCCTGTACAACTGGTGCCTGGGGGCGGCCTATAAGCCCCACGCCATGTGGATCATGAGCGCGGTCGCCTTCGCCGAAAGCTCGTTCTTTCCGGTGCCACCCGACATCATGCTGATCCCGATGGCGCTGGCGCGCCCGCAGCGGGCCTATGTGATGGCGGCCTGGTGCACGGTCGCCTCGGTGCTGGGTGGCCTCCTCGGCTACGCCATCGGCGCGGCGCTCTATGACTCGGTTGGCGCCTGGCTGATCCATCTCTACGGCTATGGCGACAAGGTCGAGGCCTTCCGTGAGGCCTATGCGCGCTGGGGCGCCTGGATCATCCTGCTCAAGGGTCTGACCCCCATCCCGTTCAAGGTGGTGACCATCACCTCGGGCTTCGCCAACTACAATCTGGGCCTCTTCATCCTGTTTTCGGTCATTACCCGCGGCGCCCGCTTCATGCTGCTGGCCTTTCTGCTGCACCGCTACGGGGCCCAGGCTCGCGACATCATCGAAAAGCGGCTCGGCCTGTGGGTGACGCTCGGCGCCGCGGTGCTCGTTCTTGGTATGGTGGCTGCGGTATACTTGATCTGACGAATCAGGTTCCGCATTTTCGCCACGGGATGGTCATACTGCGACTACCCTGACGCGGGTACCGTCGACGGGATTTCAGTCGAATGTCGAACGGAACGGTAGCTGGGCCATGGGCGGCGGGCGCGTTTCTTTCTCCGGTCTTCGCGTAGCCGCGCTGGCGTGCGCCGCGGCGGCCGTCTTGCTGCACCCCGCGTCGGCGGCGGGGAAGAAGCAACAGTCCGCGGGGCAGGATTCGGGTTTTTTCGAGAGCGTCGGGCACTGGTTCGACCAGCAGGCCGCCAGCTTCAAATCCACCTTCGGCGGCGCGCGCTCCTCGGTCGAGGAGTTCGGTCATGAGGCCGGCGTCGCCGCCAGCAAGACGGTGGATAGCGCCAAGAGCGCAGCCCAGGACGCCGCCGCCGCGGTGGGCCAGCTGCCCGCGGCGCGCGTGGTTTCCGGGCACGAGAAATGCCGCATCGCGCCCAACGGTGCGCCCGACTGCGACTTCGCCGCCAACGCCATATGCCGGACCAAGGGCTACAAGGCCGGCAGCAGCATCGACATGACCACCGCCGAGGTCTGTCCGCCCAAGATTTATCTGGCGGGCCGCTCGAGCGGGCCCGGCTGCCACACCGAGACCTTCGTTTCCAGCGCGCTCTGCCGGTAGCGATGGCGCGGCCCGGCGCTTGTGCGACTGCCGTGCCTGTGTTTCGGTTTCGCTCCAAAAGAAAAGCGACGGGAGCGAAGCCGGTGAATCTCTATTCGAAACTGCTCGAGCGCGAAGCGGCGGGCCGGCCGGTGACGGTGGGCGTGATCGGTGCCGGCAAGTTCGGCACCATGTTCCTGACCCAGGCGCGGCTGACCCGCGGGCTGCACGTCGCCGGCGTCGCCGACCTCAATGTCGCGCGCGCGCGCAGCCAGCTCGCATTGGCGGGCTGGCCGGAAGCGGCTTTCGCCGCCGCTTCGCTCGGCGACGCGCACAAGCAGCGGGCGACTTATGTCACCGACGACGCCATGGCGCTGATCGCCGATCCGCGCATCGAGGTGATCGTGGAAGCGACCGGCATTCCCGGCGCCGGCATCGCCCATTGCCTGAAGGCGATCGAGAACGGCAAGCACATCGTCATGGTCAACGTCGAGGCCGACGCGCTTGCGGGCCCCTTGCTCGCGCGCAAGGCCAAGGGTGCGGGCGTCGTCTATTCGCTGGCCTGGGGCGACCAGCCGGCGCTCATCTGCGAGCACGTCGACTGGGCGCGCGCCGCCGGCTTCAAGGTGATTTCGGCCGGCAAGGGCACCCGCTACGAGCCGCACTATCACCAGTCCAATCCCGACAACGTGTGGGACATCCTCGACAGGTACCTGAACATCACCGACCGCGGTTCGATCAATCCGAAGATGTTCAATTCGTTCGTCGACGGCACCAAGTCCGGCATCGAGATGACCGCGGTGTGCAACGCCACCGGCCTCGCGCCGCAGTCGGACGGCCTTCATTTTCCGCCGGCGACGCGCTTCGAGCTCGCCGAGGTCTGCAAGCCGAAAGCCGACGGCGGCACGCTGGATAAGGCCGGCGTCACCGAGGTGGTGTCGTCGGTCTACCGCGACGGCCGCGACGTGCCGCATCATCTGGCGCTCGGCACCTTCGTGGTGTTCGAGGGCGAGACCGATTACGCCCGCCGCTGCTTCAAGGAATACGCCATGCTGCCGGACAAGACCGGCAAATACGCCTGCCTCTACCGGCCGATCCACATGATCGGGCTCGAGCTCGGCATTTCGGTGGCAAGCTGCGCGCTGCGCAACGAACCGACCGGCGCCCCCACGGGCTTTCGCTCCGACGTGGTGGCGACCGCCAAGAAGCCGCTGAAGGCCGGCGAGATGCTCGACGGCGAGGGCGGCTTCTGCGTCTGGGGCAAACAGACGCCGGCCGACGTCTCGCTCGCGCAGGGCCTGCTGCCGCTGGGGCTGGCGCACAACGTCAGGCTCAAGCGCGACATTGCGGAAGGCGGCGCGGTCGCTTGGGCGGACGTCGAGGTCGACGCCAACGATACCGCGGTGAAGGCGCGGCGCGAGATGGAGGCAGCCTTCGGCCGCCGTAACGCCGCCGCCGAGCCGGTGGCGTAAGCCAAGAGTCGGCGAGGGCGGCGGCGGTCCGCTGCCCTCGCATCGGAATCACGCAAATCCTTGAGGCCGGCGTGCCGCTCAGCGCCAGCGGCAACGGCGGATCGTGCGCCACACCCAGTGATGATGATGTCGCACGCGCACGCGCTCATGCCAGCAATGCCGGCGATGGCGGTGCCGCCACCGCCAACGGCGATGATGCCGCCACCGCCACCTGTCGTGGCGACGGTGATACCAGTATTGCACCTGCTGGAAGCCCGCCGGCATCGTCGCCGACGAGGACGCCGCGAGCGCGGGGCCGGCCATGCGGGCCTGCGCGGGAACCGGCCCGCTCAACGCCACAAACGCGGCCGCGATCGCCGCGCAAACAATCGTTCGGAACATCAACACCCTCCTGTCTGAACGTGAACAGTGAGCGTCAATGCTTGCAAACTTGCCAAAGTTTCATGCTAACCCGCGCGCCGCGCGCGATCAGATGTCGCACGTCCACCGCAAGAAATGATGGAACCAATCGCCTATTCGAGATTGATCGAGCTATCGATGGTGTGGCTCAGGCCCGCCTGCTCGACGGTGAGCACCACCTTGGCGGTGAGCGTCTCGGTGCCTTTGAGGCGGCCGTCGGCGAGCGCCGCGCGCACGGCTTTTTCGATCTCCTGCTGGGAGGTCACGCCGACCACCTTGAGGAACTTGCGTAGCGACATGTTGAAGGCTTCGTCGTTCATTTCCCGCTCTCCTGATATCCGCTGAAACGGCTGGCCAACGCCCCGTCATTCCGGGCTTGCGCCGGCGCCCTCGGAATGACGAACGGATGGGCCCAATCCAATCTAATCCGACCTCAATCTAGGGGGCCGGGCCCGCCCGCGAAAGCACCGCCGTGGGTTGTTGACCCCGGGCGGCCGCTGGCTATGATCCGCCCGCCAACGCGGCGCCCGGCCCAATTTCTGCCGCGGTCGTCCGCTGGAGCGTTTCCAGGCGAAGTGGAAACCGGTTCGCCGTCCGGAAACGCGACAAGATAGAAACTTGGACACGTTCACCGTTTCTATTAAACGGTGAACGTGTCCAGGTTGCCCCTGTGGCGGAATTGGTAGACGCGCCTGACTCAAAATCAGGTGGTGGAAACATCGTGCTGGTTCGAGTCCGGCCAGGGGCACCAAATTTTCTGCGATTTCGGCCTGCCGTGGAGCGCTGAGGAACGCGCATATGAACGACACCCTCGCGCTCATGCGCCGCGACCCGCCGCTCGCGGCCGCGATCATCGTGGCGGTGGTCGGCCTCGCCACCATCGGCGGCTTCTTCTTCTTCCAATACGGGCTCGGCTATCAGCCCTGTCCGCTCTGCCTGCAGGAGCGGCTTGCCTATTACGCCGCGGTCCCGCTCGCCGCGCTGCTGTGGCTCGGCGCCGGCCACGGCGCCGCGCGCAAGGTGCTGCTGCTCGGCTTTCTGGTGATCGCCGGCGTCATGCTCTGGAACACCGGGCTCGCCGGCTACCACGCCGGCGTCGAGTGGAAGTTCTGGGCGGGTCCGCAGGATTGCAGCGGGCCGATCAACAGCTTCGGCAACAACCTGCTCCAGAGCCTGCAAAACGTCAGCCTGGTGCGCTGCGACCGGGCGGCGTTCCGCATCCTCGGGCTGTCGCTCGCCGGCTGGGACGCGCTGGTGTCGTTTGCGCTCGCGCTGGTTGCGCTCTGGGGCGCCAAGGCAGCCTGGGCCCGGCCCGCGGAAGATTGACCGGTTGCCGGCGAACGGACCCTGCGTTGCCGTCGCCACCCCCGGCCGGTGGTGCCACGGTAAAGCGGCCTGTCATTTCACGGTAAGATTGTCGTGCGCATTGCTGCCGCCATGTTGGCGCCAGATTTACCGGGCCATAGCGACCGCATTGGCAACAACCTGAAGAAGGCCGGCAGTCAGAGGAGGGGCGAGGTGATTTCGGGCTGCTGCGCCGTCAGAGCGCCACATACGACAACGACCGCGAACGGACCGATGCGCGTACATCCGGCGTCATCGATCTATCGCGGCCGTCCATGGTGGCGGCGCAGGAAACGCTCGATATCACCGTTCAATCCAACATAGCGACGATTTTTTCCACTGCAAGGTGCAATAGTTACATGACAACGACTTCCAACGGCCGCGGTTACGCCGGCACCGCCCAAGTCCTGCATTGGCTGATCGTGGCGCTGCTGATTGCGCAATTCATCTTTGCCTGGACGATGCCGCACATCGGCCGCACCGTGCCGGTCAGCATCCTGATCGACCTGCACGTCTGGTTCGGCGTGACCATCCTGTTCGTCGCCGTGCTCAGGCTGCTGTGGCGGGTGACCCATCGCGAGCCGGAGCCGGAAGACGGCCTGCCGCCGTGGCAGGTGGCGTCCGCTCGCCTCATGCACTGGGCGCTCTATGTGCTGCTGTTCGCCATTCCGATCCTCGGCTGGATCAATGCATCGTGGCGCAACATGCCGGTTTCGTTCTTCGGCCTGGTCGAACTGCCCAAGCTGATGGCGACGCGCGCGCCCGGCTGGGGCTGGACCGGCGACATCCACGGGCTCTTGGCCAACTACGTGCTGCTGGCGCTGGTCGGCCTTCACGTCGCCGCCGCGCTCTACCATCACTTCATCCGCCGCGACGGCGTGCTGCGCCGCATGCTGCCCGGAGTGTGAGACGGAATCTCTCGGTCGCTTCGGCGTCATCACCGGGCCGGCGCGAAGCGCCGAGACCCGGTGATCCATCCTTGCGAAAACTGATGGATTGCCGGGTCAAGCCCGGCAATGAACGCAACACCGATCAGCCGAATTCGGTATGAGCGGCTCGTTGTATCTGAGCGCCTCGATGGGATCGAGCCGACGGGCCGGATCGGTCTCGACAGGTTTTGTCATCAGGGGCTCCGCCTAACTCTGCGTCATTTGACGCATGGGCAGGCGAAACCCTTTGATGCCGTTCAAATTCTGGCTGAATCGAAAGAAACGGCGGCGAGGGCCGGGGGTCAGTTCCGCTGCAGCGTGATCGACGCCGTCATCCGCTTACCGGCGCCGCGCAAGTCGAGGCTGACCGATTGCCGGCGGCTGTGGGTGACCATGCTCAGTTCCGCCGAGAAGGCGGAGCCTTCGGCGTGGAGCTGCAGGCGGTTGCCGCGCGCGCTGCCGATGGCGGTGCCGCCGATATTGTGGCTTTCCTCGCTCCAGCGCCCGGTGACCCGGTCGCGGTTGTCGGCTTCGAAATTGCCGGTGAGCTTGAACTTGTAGTTGTCGCTCTTGCAGCCGAGCGTGAGGCCGACGTCGTGGCTGCCGCTCAGGCGGTAGGTGGCCTTGCAGCGGACGCGCTCGGTGACGAGCCTGTTGTCGTCCTTGACGTGCAGGACGCCGGAGCCGGACCAATGACCCGGGAAGCTGGAAAAGGGGCCGGAGCCGGCCGCAGCGGACGTGATTGCCGCGCTGCCCGACATGAATGCGAGGGCGCACCCCAGAGCGACGGCGCGGCGGCAAGAACGGCGAGCAAGACGTGGCATGACAACCCCCTCTGAATGGCTTGACCCGTGGGTCCTGCGCATGAGTGGGGATTTATGGGGGTTTGGTTCAAACCGCCTTATGCAAGTACCACCAGAAGCGATAAGCCTCAGTAGGGTAAAGAAAATCTACCCGGCGGTCCGGCGCTTCAGCGCCGCCTCAGGTGGATCGACGCGCTGACCTGCTGGCCGCCACCGGCCGCCTTGAGGCTGACCGCCTGGCTGTGCCGATAGGTCGCCATGCTCAGATTGGCGTTCAGTACCGGGCTCTCGGCGTGGACCAGCAGCCGGTTGCCGCGGGCCTGCCCGGTGACGTTGCCGCCGACGTTGCGGGTGTGCTCGGTCCAGTCCCCGGTGATGCGCCCTTGGGCATCGGCGTTGAAATCGCCGGTCAGGTCCAGGCTATAGTTGTCGCTCTTGCAGACCAGTTTGAGGTTGACGCTGCTGCTGCTGCTGCTCTTGCGGTAGGCCGCGCTGCAGCGCATGCGCTCGGTGCTGAGCTTGCTGGTGTTGTCGTCCTTGACGCGGATGATGCCGCTGCCGAACCAGTTGCCATGAAAATTCGCGAACGGCCTCACCGCCCCCGCGGCGGGCGAAAGCATCGCGCCGGCGCACAACAACGCGGCGCATCCCAGGATGGCGGCACGCCGGGACAACAAGACAACACGGTACGTCATCGCGAACATTCCTTTCTACGCAACACAACGCTCTTCAATGAACTTCCGGGGCGCGCGGTCCCCTGCATTCCAAGGCCCGCAGCGCGCTGGCTTTGCCGGCCAGGTTGCGCGGGTCGCGGATTCGAATCAGGGCTCCAACTCGGTGTCCCAATAGAGATAATCGAGCCAGCTTTCGTGCAGGTAATTCGGCGGAAACAGCCGGCCGTTGCGGTGCAGGTGATGCACGGTGGGTTGGAACGGCATCTGCGAGGGCAACATCCTGGCTTCCGCCGGCGTCTTGTTGCTCTTGCGCAGGTTACAGGGCGAGCAGGCGGCGACGACGTTCTCCCAGGTGGTCAGTCCGCCGCGCGAGCGCGGAATGAGATGATCGAAGGTCAGATCGTCGCGGTCGCCGCAGTACTGGCAGGAGAAGCGGTCGCGCAGGAAGACGTTGAAGCGGGTGAAGGCCGGGTGAGTCGAGGGTTTGACGAAGGTCTTGAGCGACACCACGCTCGGCAGCCTCATCTGGAAGCTGGGGCTGTGCACCGCGTGGTCGTAGTTCGCGACGATGTTGACGCGTTCGAGGAAGACGGCCTTGATCGTGTCCTGCCAGGACCAGAGCGAGAGCGGATAATAGCTCAGAGGCCGAAAATCCGCATTGAGCACCAGGGCTGGAAAACCGCTGGGCGAGACGTGGACGTTCAAGCGACGTTCCTCCACCTCCGTGAGGCTGCCGCCACGCAGCTAGGGCGTTGATTATAGGGCCAGCATGACGGGATTGTGAAGCGGGTGCGGGAGGTTACCCGCAAGGCCGCCATGCGCGGGGCGCCACCCTGGGGATGCCCTAATCGCCGGCTTCCCGCGATTCAGCCCGGCCCGGCTCCCCGGGGCGCCCGTTACAGCCGGCGCGCGAGGAATTCGCCCCCTTGGCGCAGGCCTTCCTGGTCGATTCCGTGGCCGACGCCCGGCGAGATGTGCCATTCGGTCGGCACGTCCAGGGCGGCCAGGTTCTGGGCCGTTTCGAACAGGGCCTGCACGGGAATCAGCGGGTCCTGGTCGCCATGCACCAGCAGCACCGGCGGCCGGCTGTGGATTTCCGCCGCAAAGGCGTCGGGGTCGGTCTCCTCCGGCAGGGCCATCATGCCGGAATAGCCGACGATCGCCGCCGGGGCGACCTCGCGGCGCAGGCCCACGTGCAGCGACATCATGGTCCCTTGCGAGAAGCCGACCAGCGCCAGCGCCGAGGGCGGCAGCCCCAGGCGGGTGAGCTCCGAATCGAGGAAGGCGTTGAGCCCCGGCGACGCCATGTTGACGCCCTCCCAGCGCTCGTTCGGGTCGCGGAAGGTGAGGGGAAACCACTCGCGCCCCTGCGGCGCCTGCCCGCACGGGCGCGGCGCATGCGGCGAGACGAAAGCGGCGTCCGGCAAGCGCGCGGCCCAGGCGCGGCCGATGTCGATCAGGTCGTTGCCGTCGGCGCCATAGCCGTGCAGGAAGACGACGAGCTGTTTAGCCTGGCCGGATTGGGGCGCCAGCCGCGGACCGTCGAGTTCAGCCATTCGCACGCTTCCTTTTCACTGATGCCGTCATCGTCTTTTTCTTCTTCTTCGCGGTTTTGGTCTTTGTCGTCTTCTTCTTAGCCGTCTTCTTCTTGGCGCGCTTTTTTGCTTTCGCTTTTGGTTTCGTTTGCGCCGCCGGCTCGAGCGACACACCCTCGCGCCGCTTCACCACGTGATAGTAAGCCCACAACAAATGCGCCGCCACACCGCGCCACGGTCGCCAGGCTTCGGCCAGCTTGGTGAGCGCCTTGGCGTCGGGCCGCTTGCGCAAGCCGAAGGCGATGCGCGCCGCTTCCTGCACCGCCAGATCGCCGGCGGGAAAGGCATCGGCATGGCCGAGGCAAAACAGCAGATAGATGTCCGCCGTCCAGGGTCCGACGCCGTGCAGCGCGGTGAGCGCCGCGTGGGCATCGTCGGCCTCCATCTCGCCGACGGCGGTGAGGTCGATCTGGCCTTTTGCAACAGATTTGCCGATCTCGCGGATCGCCTTGATCTTGGGCGTCGACAGCCCGAGCCGTTTGAGCTTGTCGGTGCGCGCTTGCAATACCGCGTCGTGGTGAAACGGATCGAAGGCAGCGAACAGCCGTGCCCGGATCGCCGCGGCGCTCGCGGTCGAAAGCTGCTGCCCGCAGACGATTGCCGCAAGGCCCGGAAAGCCCGCCTCGCGCCGGCGCAGGTCGAACGCGCCGGCTTTCTCCGCCACCGGCGCCAGGCGCGGGTCGGCGAGGACAAGCTGGGCGAGGCCGGCTTCAAGATCGGCCTGGGTGTGGAGGAAATGGGTCATCGTTTCCTTAGTAATATGCCGTACGTCCGCGCGAAAGCGGGAACGCTCGTGCAAGCGGCTTGACTGGATTCCCGTTTTCGCGGGAATGAGCGGAAAGTTACGCACCGACCGTCACAGGCCATGCCACCCGTTTTCCGCTTTGCGCCCAGCCCCAACGGATACCTGCACCTCGGTCATGCACTGTCCGCGCTGCTGAACGCCGAGATGGCGCGGACGGCGCGCGGGCGCTTCCTGCTGCGCATCGACGACATCGATGTGACGCGCTGCCGGCCGGAATACGAGGCGGCGATCTGCGAGGACCTCGCCTGGCTTGGGCTCGCGTGGGAGCAGCCGGTCTGGCGGCAGGCCGAGCACACCGATGACTACCGGGCGGCGCTAGCAAAACTCGAAGCCTTGGGCCTGGTCTATCCGAGCTTCGAGAGCCGCGCCGAGATCGCCATGATGGTCGCCGGGCGCGACGCCCGCGGTCCCTGGCCGCGCGATCCGGACGGCGCGCCGCTCTACCCCGGCAACGCCAAGACGCTGCCGTCGTCCGAACGCGCGCGCCGCATGGCAACCGAGCCTTACGCGTTGCGGCTCGACATGGCGGCGGCGTGCGCGGGTGCCGGATCGCTGACCTGGTCGGAGACGGGGGCCGGTGCCAACGGCGAGACGGGCGTCGTGCAAGCCGATCCCGCCGCTTGGGGCGACATCGTCCTGGCGCGCAAGGACGCGGCGGCGAGCTATCATCTCGCGGTGGCGGTCGACGACGCCGCGCAAGCGGTCACCGACGTGGTGCGCGGGCGCGACCTGTTCCACGCTACCGGCGTGCACCGGCTGCTGCAGGCGCTGCTCGACCTGCCCGAGCCCCGCTATCACCACCACCGTCTCGTGCTCGACGCCGACGGCCGCAAGCTGTCGAAGTCGACCGCGGCCACGGGCCTGCGCGAGTTGCGCGCGGGCGGGGCCAGTCCCGCCGACATCCGCCGGCGGCTCGGGCTCGCGTGAGCCGGGGTTCCATGCCATTGTCGGCCGTTTCACGGGCATAGGGGGAGCATGGCCAAGCGCTCAGCCAGCAAGAGGCCGCGCCGCAAGGCGCCATCGCCGCGGAAGGCCCCCGCGCCGCGGAAGGCGTCCGCGCGCGCCAAGTCGCGCCGCGCCGCCAAGAAAACCGCCAAGAAAACCGTCAAGAAAACCGTCAAGAAGGCCGTGAAGCGTCAGAAGGCGGCCAAGCCACCGGCGCCGCCATCGACCGCCGCAGTCGAGGCGGTGCTCGCCGGCATCGCCCATGACATCCGCACGCCGCTGACCGGCATCGTCGCGCTCGCCGAATTGCTGGCGTCGTCCGATCTCAGTCCGCGTGAGCGCGAATGGGCGAACGCCATCAAGAGCGGCGCCGACCATTTGGCCGCGCTCTCGACGCTGATCGTCGATGCCGCCAAGGCGGATGCCACCCGGCTGACGCTTCAGCGCGAGCCGTTCTCGCCGCGCGGGCTCGCCGAAGCGGTCGGTGAGGCGCTCACCGCGCGCGCGGCCAACAAGCCGGTCGAGACCAGGATCGAGATCGCGCCCGACCTGCCGGCGACGGTCGCCGGCGATCTCTTGCGTCTGCGCGCCGCGCTCGAGAATCTTGCCGACAACGCGGTGAAGTTCACCGAACGCGGGACGGTCTCGCTCACCGCCACCGCCGAACCCGCCGCGCGCGGCCGCCTGCGGCTCGTCTTCACGGTGACCGACTCTGGGTTGGGCATCAGCCCGGCGGAATTGAAACGCCTGTTCCGCCCGTTCGCGCAGGCCAACGAGGACATCGCCCGCCGCTTCGGCGGCGCCGGCCTCGGCCTCGTCTTCGTGCGACGTGTCGCCAGGGCCATGAGCGGCGACCTCAAGGTGACCAGCAAGCCCGGTCGGGGCAGCACCTTCCGCCTCACCGCGCTGGTCGAGCGCGTGGCGGACCGGCCCGCGGTCGCGCCGGACGGCACGCCGCGCCCGGCTGCCCGCGCGCTGTCGATCCTGTGCGCCGAGGACAATCCGTACGGCCGCGTGGTGATGAACACCATCATGCGCGAGCTCGGCCACAAGGTCGACTTCGTCGAAGACGGCGAGGCGGCGGTCAAGGCGCTCGAGCGCCAGGATTACGACGCGGTGCTGATGGACGTGACGCTGCCGGTCCTCGACGGCATCGCCGCCACCCGGGAGATCCGCGCCTTGCCGGGGGCGGCCGGCAAGGTGCCAGTGATCGGCATATCCGGGCGCGACGCCGCCGACGAAGAAAAAGCCCGCGCCGCCGGCATGGACTTCTATTTCGTCAAGCCGGTGAGCCCGGGGAAACTGTCGCAGGCGTTGGGGAGCCTGCCGCCGCGCGAGTAGCATTGCGGCATTGAAGTTTGACGATTATATCAATGTTGATATAATCGTGCGCAATGAAACCCGTCGTCTTCCTCGGGGATTCGCTGGATTGCGTAAGGAGCGTTTCCCGAACGGGCGCGCCGCGACGCCGGCTTTCAGCTCGAACGCGTGCAGCGCGGACTTGATCCCGACGACTGGAAACCATGACCTCCATCGGCGCAGGCGTGCGGGAAATCAGGCTGAGGGATGCGACGGGGCCTATCGTGTTGTCTATGTGGCCCGCTTTGCCGACGCCGTCTATGTGCTGCACGCGTTCCAGAAGAAATCGCAGAGAACTTCGCGCAACGACTTGGTGCTGGCCCAATCCCGGCTACGAGAATTGAAACGAGGACCGCGATGAAGAAGCAGAAATTTGCCAGCGTTTGGGACGCCATCGAATCGACGCCTGCCGAAGCGGCCAACATGAAGGCGCGGGCCGACATGATGATCGCGATCCAGGAAACCGTGGCGGGTTGGAAGATGACGCAAGCGACGGCCGCGAAGCGGCTCGGGCTTACCCAGCCGCGCATGAACGACCTGCTGCGCGGGCGCATCAACAAGTTCAGTCTCGACGCGCTGATGAATCTCGCGAGCGCCGCCGGGCTTTCGGTGCAGGGTCGAGATCGACCGACCGGCGGCTTAGCTTTCGTTTTATCGCGCTTCCGGACGGCGAACCGGTTCCCACTTCGCCTGGAAACGCTCTTGCCGCAAATCTAAGCGCTCTCCAATTCGCTCTCTTCGCTCTTGCGCTCCACGATCGTCACCAGGTCCGACATGATGCGGTTGAGCGCGAAGTCCTTGGGCGTATAGACCGCGGCGACGCCGGCTTTCTCCAGTTCGGCGGCGTCCTCCGCCGGAATGATGCCGCCGACCACTACCGGCACGTCGAGGCCGGCCTCTTTCATGCGGCGGACCACGTCCTTCACAAGCGGCATGTGGCTGCCCGAGAGCACCGACAGGCCGACGACGTGCGGCTTCTGCTCGCGCGCGGCCTTGACGATCTCTTCCGGCGTCAGGCGGATGCCTTCGTAGAGCACCTGCATGCCGGCGTCGCGCGCGCGCACCGCGATCTGCTCGGCACCGTTACTATGGCCGTCGAGGCCGGGCTTCCCGACCAGGAAGGTCATGCGGCGGCCGAGCTTTTTCGATACGCGGTCGACCTCGGCGCGGACATCGTCGAGGCCCGTTACGTCGTTGCGCATGGCGCGGCCGACACCGGTGGGCGCGCGGTATTCGCCGAACGCCTGGCGCAGGGTCCAGCCCCATTCGCCGGTGGTGACGCCCGCTTTCGCACATTCGATCGAGGCCGGCATGATGTTGCCGGTGCCGCTCGCCGCTCGCTTCAGCTCCGCCAGCACCGCCTTGACCGCGTTGTCGTCGCGCTGTTCGCGCCAGGCTTGCAGCTTCTCGATCTGCCCGCGCTCGGCATCTTCCGACGACGGTGAGGATGGCGTCGGCGGCGTCGGCGAGCGGCGAGGGCTCGCTCTCGGTATATTTGTTGACGCCGACCACCACCTGCTCGCCGCGCTCGATTCGCTCCAGCCGCGCGGTATTCGATTCGACGAGCTGCCGCTTCATGTAGCCGGTGTCGACCGCGGCCACCGCGCCGCCCATCTCCTCGATGCGCTTGAGCTCTTCCTTCGCTTCCTCTTTCAACCTGGCGACTTCGCGTGCGATCTCGGTCGAGCCGTCGAAGATGTCGCCGTATTCGAGGAGGTCGGTTTCGAAGGCGAGGATTTGTTGCATGCGCAGCGACCATTGCTGGTCCCACGGCCGCGGCAGGCCGAGCGCCTCGTTCCAGGCCGGCAGTTGCACGGCGCGGGCGCGCGCGCCCTTCGACAAAGTCACCGCCAGCATCTCGATGAGAATACGCGCGACGTTGTTTTCCGGCTGCTGCTCGGTCAAGCCCAGCGAGTTCACCTGCACGCCGTAGCGGAAGCGGCGCTGCTTGGGATCGGATACGCCGTAGCGCTCGGCGGTGATTTCATCCCACAGCTCGGTGAAAGCGCGCATCTTGCACACTTCGGTGACGAAGCGCAGTCCCGCGTTGACGAAGAACGAGATGCGCGCGACCACGTCACCGAACTTATCGTCCGGCACCTGATTGGACGCCTTCACCGTGTCGAGCACGGCCACCGCCGTCGCCAGCGCGAAGGCCAGTTCCTGCACCGGCGTCGCGCCCGCTTCCTGCAGGTGGTACGAGCACACGTTGATCGGGTTCCATTTCGGAATCTCTTTGGTGGTGAACAGCACCACGTCCTTGATCAGCCGCATCGACGGCGCCGGCGGAAACACGTAGGTGCCGCGCGAGAGATATTCCTTGATGATGTCGTTCTGGATGGTGCCGGTAAGGCGGTCACGCGGCGCGCCCTGCTCGTCGGCCACCGCGATATAGAGCGCCATCAGCCACGCCGCCGTGGCGTTGATGGTCATCGAGGTGTTCATGCTGTCGAGCGGAATGCCGTCGAACAGCGCGCGCATGTCGCCGAGATGGCAGATCGGCACGCCCACCTTGCCGACCTCGCCCTTGGCCAAGCACATGATCGGAATCGTAGCCGGTCTGGGTCGGCAGATCGAAGGCGACCGAAAGGCCGGTCTGGCCCTTGGCCAGGTTCGACCGATAGAGCGCGTTCGACGCCGCGGCCGAGGAATGGCCGGCGTAGGTTCGGAAAATCCAGGGTTTGTCACGCATCGTTTGCCGCCTTTGGCGGCAGTTTGGCGTAACCCTTGTTGCAATGCAATAAAAACGCACCGGTCCCCGGGGAATCCCTCCCCGGGGACGGCGCTCGTTGCCGCGAACAGCGATGTTTAAGGGCTCAGGCCCGTTTCATTAGGCGGATGATGAACAGCAGGATGCAGGCGCCGATCACCGCGCTGACGATCGCGGTGAGCCACCAGGGCCCGAGGACCGGTAGGTGAAGCACACCCCAGAGCCAGCCGCCGATGAAGGCGCCGATGATGCCGACGATGAGATCGCCGATCAGGCCGAAGCCGCCGCCCTTCATGATCTGGCCCGCCAGCCAGCCGGCGATTAGACCAATAATCAGAATGACAATGAGACTGTTAGTCGCCATCATGTCGATTCTCCCACCCCATATTCGCGACACGCTCGCCCCGCCGGCGGTGTTGCCCCGGACCGTCGTCGCGCCAAACCATTCAACAGCAAAGCCGCGCTGCCGTCGACAGCGCTTGACCTGGCATTGTGGATCACGGCTGTGAAAGGACGATGACGATCGGCCGCGGCGCGGTGCCAACGCGCGCGCGGTGCGTGAGGCCACATGGATCAACAGCAGGGAATTGGAATTCATGAGCGCTCCGGCACGCAAGCTCAACCTGGCCGAAGTGGTCGCCATCGGCATCGGCGGCATGATCGGTGGCGGCATCTTCGCCGTACTCGGCCTCGCCATCGCCCAGGCCGGCCACGCGGTGCCGCTGACGTTGGCGATCGGCGGCGCCATCGCGCTGCTCACCGGGCTTTCCTACGCCCATCTCGGCCTCGCCTTCCGCGGCGACGGCGGCAGCTTCACCTATATCGAGCACGCTTTCGAGCGCCCCGGCCTTGCCGCGATCGCCGGCTGGCTGCTGGTCGCCGGCTATGTCGGCACGCTGGCGCTCTACGCCACGGCCTTCGGCGCTTACGGTGAGACATTGTTCGACGGCTCAGGCACGCCCGGCGCCATCAGCGCCGGCCTGTCGGCGCTGGTGCTGGTCGGCTTCCTCGTCGTCAATCTCGGCGGTGCCAAGACGTCGGGCGCGACCGAACTGGCGGTGGTCGCCATCAAGCTTGCCATTCTCGCCGCCTTTGCCGCCGCCGGCCTCTACACGGTGAAGGCATCGCATTTCGAGCCGGTGTTCGACCGCGGCATGCTGGCGCCGATTACTGCCGCCGCGTTGATCTTCGTCGCCTACGAAGGTTTCGAGCTCATTCCCAACGCCATCGACGAGATGCAGAACCCGAAAGCCAACCTGCGCCGCGCGTTGATCATCGCCATCGTGCTCACGACCGCGATCTACGTCACCGTGGCGCTGGCCGCGCTCGGCAATCTGACGGGCGCGCAGATCCAGCACGATCAGGAATACGTGCTGGCGGTGGCGGCGCGCCCGACCATGGGGCAGTTCGGTTTCGTGCTGATCGGCATCGCCGCGCTGCTTTCCACCGCGTCCGCCATCAACGCCACTTTGTTCGGCGCGGCGCGGCTCGCCATGGTGATGGCGAGCGAGCACGCGCTGCCGAAAATGTTCTCGTTGCGCGAGCGCATCCGGCCGGTGCCGTGGGTGGCGCTGCTGGTGCTGACGGCGGCGGCGCTTGCTTTTGCCTTGGCCGCGCCGCTGGCGGTGATCTCGACGTTTGCCAGCGCCACGTTCCTGTTGATCTTCTTCGCCATCAATCTGTCGGCGTGGCGCCTGCGCCGGCGCATCGGGATCGCCGGCGTATGGCCGCTCGCCGGTGCCGTCGCCACGGGGCTGAGCTTCCTGCTGCTGATGGAGCGCACTTATGTCGTGGCGCCGCATAGCCTGTGGTGGATCGTCGGCTTTTATGGCGTGGCGATTGCGGTCGAGATGGTGCTGGTGTTGCGGCGGGGTTGGCGCAAGATGTGACGCGTCAAGCCACGGCGGGTGCCATCGACTCATCGTGCGGCGCCAGCACGCGGCGCGCGACCAGCGCGGCGACGATCAGCGCGGCGGTGAAGCCGACCGGCACCGTGACGAAGGGGAAGACCGCGATCAGCGCGCAAGCAACACCGATGCCCGCCAGTTCGCCCTTCAGGAAGTCTTGCGCGCGGCCGAGCTTGAACAGGAAGGCGAGCGGCACCGCCAGCACCATCAGGTCGTACGTATAGAGATAAGGCGTGGCCAGCACCGCGCCGGTGCCGAGTGCGGCGGCCTTGAGCGCGTAAGGCTTGTCGCTGCGCCACAGCGCGGTGACGGCGGTGGCGACGGCGAGCGCCAGCATGGCCTGCACGGTCCAGGCCAGCCATTGCGGCGCGCCGAGCGTGCGGACGAGGCCGAAGGCGGATTGCAGCTTGGCCCAGTCCGCCCAGCCGTCCGACAGGAACGCTTCCGAGGTGTGGCCGATATTGCCGACGAAGGCCTGCCAGGCCTCGGTGCCGAAGGCGAGCCACGCGACCATCGCCATCAGCGCTGCAGTAACGCCGGCGCTGACGAAGGTGCGCCAGCGGCCGTCCGCCGCCAGCACGATCGGAAACAGGATGCCGAGATGCGGCTTATACGTGAGCAGCCCGAGCAGCACGCCCGCCAGCACGGGCCTGCGCGGCAGATAAACAAGCGTGCCGCCGACGAACGCCGCGCTCAGGAATCCGTTCTGCCCGTCGATGAAGTTGCACAGCACGGCGGGAAAGGCGGCGGCGAGCACATAGCCGCTGCGGTCGCCGACGATGGCGCGGATGGCGACGAGATAGACCGGGAAGGTGGCGAACACCCACAGCGCCAGCGCGGGCGCATACGGCATCAGCGACAGGACCGCGGCCACGAACAGGAAGGTCGGCGGATAGTGCCAGCCGAAATAGCCGGCGAAGGGATGGCCGACCGCCGTCACCTCCACGGCCTTGTGCACCGGCCAATCGTAGACCGCGGCGGCATGGCCGGCGAGCGCCAGCTTGCCGGCCGCCCACACGGCGACGAAATCGGTCGCGATGCCGCCGCCGTCCGGCGCGACCAGCCAGATGCCTTGCAGGTACGACGTGGCGAGGTAGACGGCCTGGGCGACGATCAGTGCGAAGCAGACGAGTTCCACCGGCCGCGACAACGGGGCGGCGGCATCGCGCGGTTCGCTGAGCGCGTCGACGGCCATGCGGGATCCTTGGTCGGTTGCCGTGACGCTTACGCGCTCAGCCTTGCGGAACCCTTAAAGGCGGGGGCCCACCAGATGCGCCGGGCGATGAGCAGAGCGACGATCAGCCCGGCGCCGAGCCCAACCTGGGTGTCGGCATACGGAAAGATCAGCAGCAGGAACGCCGCGGCGGCAAGCCCGAGGCCTTCGCCAGGCATAAATCCGCCGGCGAGCCCGAGCCGGACGAGGAACGCCACCGGGACGGCAAGCGCGACGAGATCGTAGGTGTAGACGTAAGGTGTCGCCAACAGCGCGGCGCTGGCGAGCGCGGCGGCCTTCAGCGCGAACGGCCGCTTGCTGCGCCACAGCCATGCCAGCGCCACGGCCAGCGCCAACGCGAAGCCGATCTGCACCGTCCAGGCGAGCGTTTCGCCGCCGCCGTGGCTGCGGACGAATCCGAACAGGCTTTGCAGCCGGTTCCAGCCGGCGCCGCCTTCGCCCAGCACCACGTGGCTGGTGGTCGGCATCCAGGCGAAGAAGGCCTGCCAGCTCGCGGCGCCGAAGACGAGCCACGACAAGGCGATGGTGGCGATCATGGTCGCGGCGGCGGCGGCGATGACGCGCCAGCGCGCGCCCGCGACAAGCGCGATCGGAAACAACAGGCCGAATTGCGGCTTGCAGCCGAGCAGACCGAGACAGACGCCGGCCGCGATCGGATAGCGCTCCATCAGCGACAGCGTGCCGCCGATCAGCGCGGCGGTGAGAAAGCCGTTCTGTCCGGCGATCGTGTTCCACACCACCGCGGGGAAGCCGAGCGCCAGCAGGATGCCGGCGCGCGTGCCGACGATGGCGCGCACCGTTACGACGTAGAGCGGCAGCGTTACCGCAAGCCATGTCACCGCGGCGATCGTAAAGGGCAGGGCGGCGAGCGCGGCGGCCACGAAGAAATAGGTCGGCGGATAGTGCCAGCCGTAATAGTTGCCGAAGTCGTGGCCGAGCGCGCGCACTTCCGCGGCCCGATGTAAGCCCCAATCGTAGGCCGACGCCGCGTGGCCGCCGAGCGCCAGCCGGCCGGCGGCAAAGACGTCGACGAAGTCGTTGGCGATGGGCTGGCCGTGAGCGTCGAACAGCCAATGGCCGGAAAGTAGTGCATCGCCGAGCACCACCAGATAGCCGAGCGCCAGCGTCAGCCCGATCACCCCGATGAGCCGCGCAGTGGCGGGCGCCCGCTCCAACGATGTGTCGGTGATTGCCAGTGTTTTCCGCCCCGTCCGTCGCCTGCACACTACCGGCGGGGGCTTGCGGAAGCCTTAAGGGCTTGGCTGGGGGCGGCTTTTTTCATCATCCGAAGGTCGTTGTTGCGCCGCAATATCGATTGCGGCAGACTAGCCAGTCGTTCCGCTGCCCGAAGGAGATGCAGATGCCGGCTGCCGCCCCCGTGCGGAGCGTCGCTCCGTTGAAGGACCTGTACGACGTCGGCGAAATCCCGCCCCTCGGTCATGTCCCTGAGAAGATGCACGCCTGGGCCATCCGCAAGGAGCGCCACGGACCGCCGGAGCAATCGTTCCAGCTCGAAGTGGTGCCGACCTGGCCCATCGGCGAGGACGAGGTGCTGCTGCTCGTGATGGCCGCCGGCGTCAATTACAACGGCGTCTGGGCCGGCCTCGGCCAGCCGATCTCGCCGCTCGACGTGCACAAGCAGCCCTATCACATCGCCGGCTCCGACGCCTCCGGCATCGTCTGGGCGGTCGGCAGCAAGGTGAAGCGCTGGCAGGTCGGCGACGAGGTCATCGTCCACTGCAATCAGGACGACGGCGACGACGAGGAATGCAACGGCGGCGACCCGCTGTTGTCGCCGTCGCAGCGCATCTGGGGTTACGAGACGCCGGACGGCTCCTTCGCGCAGTTCTGCCGCGTGCAGTCGCGGCAACTGATGCACAAGCCCAAGCATCTCACCTGGGAGGAGTCGGGCTGCTACACGCTGACGCTCGCCACCGCCTACCGCATGCTGTTCGGCCACGCGCCGCATACGTTGAAGCCCGGCGACAACGTGCTGGTGTGGGGCGCCTCCGGCGGCCTCGGCGTGTTCGGCATCCAGCTCGTCGCGGCCTCCGGCGCCAACGCCATCGGCATCATCTCCGACGAATTCGAAGGCCGAATACGTGCTCAATCTCGGCGCCAAGGGCGTCATCAACCGCAAGGACTTCACGTGCTGGGGGCAACTGCCGCCGGTCAATTCCGCCGAGTTCGGCGACTGGACCAAGGAGGCGCGCCGCTTCGGCAAGGCGATCTGGGACATCACCGGCAAGCGCGACGTCGATATCGTGTTCGAGCATCCGGGCGAGCAGACTTTCCCGGTGTCGTGCATGATCGTGAAGCGCGGCGGCATGGTCGTGTTCTGCGCCGGCACCACCGGCTACAACATCACCTTCGACGCGCGCTACGTCTGGATGCGGCAGAAGCGCATCCAGGGTTCGCATTTCGCGCATCTGAAGCAGGCGAGCCAGGCCAACCGCTTCGTGCTCGAGCAGCGCATCGACCCGTGCATGAGCGCGGTGTTCCCGTGGGACAAAATCCCGCTTGCGCACACCATGATGTGGAAGAACCAGCACCCGCCCGGCAACATGGCGGTGATGGTCTCAGCCCCGCGCGAGGGCCTCAAGAGCTTCGAGGACGTGCAGGAGGCGGCGGAGAGTTGAGATTGTTGCGGTTGCCAGCTAGGGTAGCTTTTCTCGGGTGGGCTAGCTGTTTCAACCGCAATGAATTTCACGCGACCTGACCTAAAGGCCGATCTCGACAGGCTGCGGGCGACTCGCTCTGCGCCGGATCGTGCCGTCGGGGATAATTTTGAATTTGAAGAGCGCGTTTCCGATACGCGGACGGTCGGGTTCGAAAGCTCCGACCCTGCCGCTGGATCGTTGGTGCCGCTCCAGGCCTTCTATTTTGCCGTCCGCGTTCAGGGGGCTCGCCGCAGTCACGTGCCGGTGACGTTCACCGCGTCCAACGAAAATGCGCTCTACCGGGAGGGCATCGAGCCCAACCAGAAGATTATCCGCTTGGAATGCCTGGACGATGTCTTGCGCAGTATCGGCCGGGATCGGGACTTTGCCGAGGTCGAAAAGGCAGTCGTGCCGGCCACGCGCGACGACGCTTTGATTTGGCAGGTCGTTGACCAATTTGCTCTCTATCGCGGCGCCCGCCCGGCCTTCATCGCCTTCAAATCGGAGGTTGCATCGGATTTGAAGGAGGCCGATTGGCTGAATCGGCTACGCAACCGGCTGGGCCTCGGGCATTACGATCCGGCCGACGGCCAGCGGCAGACCTTCGCCTTAATGGAATACCTCGTTAAGGATGTGATAGCCGAATGGCAGCCTCTGGCCACACGCGGGGCAGAGCGGCCATTCGCCTTCCCGACCGTGTTGGACGGCAGGGCCAGTCCCTATTTCTTTCCTAGCCCGGGAAACCTGCCGTCGAGTTTCGCCGTTGATCTGCAGGAGCCGCCCCGGGCGCCAATACGCGAAATGCTTCATATTAGAATAACTTATCAGCCGCATCATCTGGTCCGGGTTGGGGAACTGGCGGGACCGCTGCCGCCCGTGACGCTCCCTGCCGTACGGGACGCCCACCTCGAAAGGCTGAGGCAGGATGCCGCCCGCCCCGATTTCGGTGCTACGATGACCGGTGAGGTAGATTAGTAGCATGGACGCCGTGGTTTCAGCGCCCGCCAAACGCCATCCGTGGCTGGATCAGCTTGTTGCTGCTCCGGCGGTCGAGGTGCGCGCGCTCGTCGAGGGTACGGCCAGCATTCATCCCTTCGGTCGCGCCGAACCGAGCGACGCAGCGGCCACCCTCCTGTTCGGGCTCCAACAGGACGATCCGGCGGTTGAGGCGTTCGATCGCGGCGTATTGGAGACGCTTAGGCAATATCGGACAGAGACGGCGCGTGCCGAGGGAGCGCGGCGCGACAGGATCGCGCTGGCGGCCATCGACCTGATGACGGTCGTGCAGCGGCTGACGCCAAAAGACACGGTGATCGATCTGCACCGCCGCTTTGCCTATTGGAACGCCTGGGCCGAGACCCTCGTTGTCGACCGCGGCCTCGATCTCCGTCGTGAGTATTGGCGCGTCCTTGCGCTGACCCAAGATCTCGCTGGTGAGGCGGGTTTTGAGCCACGTCGCCTGTTGCCGTTCTGGCTCGACATTTGCGGCGAGGCGGGCACGCGGGGATATTACGACGATAGTTATCTTACGGTCGGGTTGCTCGGCCTGCGCTCGTTGCCCTTAGGCGATGAAGGCGGCAACGAAGAAGCGGCTCTGCACGGCCTTGCCCGCTGGGCCGATGCGCAGCGACCCTCGAAAGCCCGCTTCCTGCGGGAATGGCATGTACTGGAAAGCGCATTCCCGCGCGATCCGACTTTTTGGACCCACCTCGTGGCGCGGGTTCTAGCTTCGGCCGAGGCAGAAATTGGGCGGCAAACCAATAACGTACGCACAACTTTTCCCGCTACTGCATGGTGGCGGGAGGACGTTGAAGCTGTCGAAGGCGAGCATTTGGAGCCGCGCAGCGCCGAGTTGGAACCCCCTCCTCGCGAGCAACTCGGGGCTTTGCTAGCAGATATCAGAGCGAAAAAACCATTCAGTGCAATCGAAACGCGCTTGCGCATTTTTATGCGGCGGCATGAAGTATATGCCAATCGAACAGGTGACACTTTCTATCTGGTGCGGACCGCCTGCAATATCGGCAATCAATTGATTGATCATGGGGGCGATGTGCCCGAGCGTCGCGCGGCGAGCGCACGTGGATTTGCGCGGCTTGCGCTGCGGTTCGAGCCAGCTAACATCTATGCCTGGGCGCTGTGGCGCAAAGCATTGGCTGCTGAAGGTTGCTTGGAGGCGGCCGAACTGGTCGGCTGGGAAACGATCCGTCGTTTTCCCGAGGATCCGCAGTGGCGCAATCAGCTGGCGCTATTGCTTTCAGAGCAGCTAAATCAGTCGCAAGCGGCAGACGAATTATTGCGCGAAACGATTCGGCTATTTCCAGACGATCGTAAGAATAACGTCGTGGCACACACACAACTCGCGAATATCGTCGGGCGCGACCCTGTGCGGCTCAAAGAGGCAATCGCGATCTTAACCGAGGCGCTTGCCATCGAACCAGATAATCGCATTGCCAAGAATATGCGGGATCGTTTCGGGAACGGCAAGGCGAGCACGCCGCCGCAGCCCGTCCAAAACGAGTCGCCAGCACGTGTTGCAAGCGCTGATCAGGCAGCCGATTTGCCGGCTGATATCGCCACGTATGGCCGCATGCGACGGGCGTTGTTCCGTGTCCGCGTCGCGGCGCCGGAATTCCGCGACGCAGCCAAGCGCGAGGTCGAGGCCATTCTGCGCGAAGACGAAAATCTTGCTTACGCCCGCTATGTCGCCGCCGCCGCGGATGTAACCGAAGCGAAAGCCGACGATACGGTGTTCGCCGCTGCCTTCCTGGCCGCGGCGCGCGACGGCTCCGCTGCAGCTTTGCGGCCATTCCTCGAACGAGCCCGCGGCGTCGATGCTGTCATTGTCGACTTGGCCAGCGCCTCGCACGGCGATGAGGAGTCCGCCGCGAGGCTGACCGCATGGATGGCCGAGCCCGCAAACGATTTCTCGCCCAGAGATCAAGCTCTACGGGCTATTGCCGCCCATACCGGTAAGCCGGTTCCCGACGACCTCGTCGGAGACATGCTCGCCGCCTCGTTAGGGGCAGGGCCTATCGATTGGAAGATGGCGGCTTAAGTCCTCACAACCGATAAATTCGCACCGCATTGTCGTGAAACAGCTTGCGCCGGTCGGCGAGCGGCAAGTTGGCGACCGACGCCCGGAAGCCGCGATAGATCGTGTCGAACGCGCCGGCAAGACTATCGACGGGATAATTGCTGGCGAACAGGCAGCGCTCGGCCCCGAAGATCGCGATGGTGTCGCGAATGATCGGTCCGTTGGCGTCAACGGTCCAGGGCAGCCCGGCGCGCCCCAACCCTGAAATCTTGATCGCCACGTTCGGCTCACCGGCGACCGCCTCGAGCGCGCGCCGCCAGCCCGCCAGGCCTTCCGGGCTGCGGTCCGCCGGCAGCCCGGTGTGATTGATGACGATCTGCGTGCGCGGGAAATCCGCCGCCAAGCTCGCCGCGGCGTCGAGATGCCACCACGGCGTCTGCAGGTCGTAGGAAAGCCCGAAGCGCTCGAGCAGGGCATAACCCTTGCGCCAATTGGGATCGTCCATCGAGCCCGCCGCGCCGCGCCGCGCCGCGCGCGGGTCGCTCGCCGCCTTGGGCTTGTGCCGGATGCCGCGCATCAACGGACTCGCCGCGTGCCCGGCCAGGACCTCTTCGATGTCGGGACGGTCCGGCTCGGCATGGCCGATGCAGGCGCTCGGCAGCCCGAACGCGCGGTTGACCGCTTCGAGCCAGCGGGTCTCGGCGACCGGATTGGCGCGGTCCCATTCCGCTTCCATGTGAACGGTTTTGACGATGTTGAAACCGGCGCTGTCACGGGCGTAGTCCGCCGGCAGATAATTCCGCCGCAGCGCCGCATAATCGCCGTAGCGAAACGGGATCGGCTCCGCGTCGCACAGCCAGGGATAATAGTTCTGGTCGAGATTCCAGAAGTGATGGTGCGCATCGACGATCGGCATCGTCGGCGCCTCGCCGTTGGCCATTGTTTGTTCTCCCTCGCGCGTCAACGGCGCGTGGCACATGCCGCCGCAATCGATTAAGTCTTGAGCATAACAATGGATGGCGCCACCTCGAAACTAGTGCCCCGCTTCCGAAGTTCGTGATACGTCGCAGCAATCTGTGATACGAACTTCGGAAGCAAAGGGGCACTAGCAAGTCTATGATTCTAGTGCCGCTTTCGATTTGAAGTTCCTGAATGAGTTTGCGGCAAATGGCGCAGGAACTTCAAATCGGCGGCACTAGCGCCGGAAACGGGAGGAAGCATGACCGCAACAAGCGTGGGATTCGTCGGTCTCGGCCTCATGGGCGAAGGCTTCACCCGGCGGCTCACCGAGAAGGGCTATCGGGTCGTCGGCTTCGATGCCGATGCCGGCAAGACCCAAGCCGCCGCCGCGTGGGGCGTGGTGCCGGCGCAAAGCGCGGCCGAGGTCGCTGACGCCGCCGATATTATTCTGGTCTGCGTCATCAACACCGCCGCCGTCGAAGACGTCACGCTGGGACCGCGCGGTGTCGCGACCGCCGCGAAGCCCGCCGGCAAGATCTGCGTCGACCTGTCGACCACCGAGCTCGACGCCACCAAACGCATCGGCGCGGCGCTCGACGCGCGCGGCGTGACGTTCGTCGATGCGCCGGTATCCGGCGGTCCCGGCGCGGCAAAAGCCGGCACGCTGGCGATCATGGCCGGCGGCGCGGATGCCGCGATTGCGACAATTTCGCCGGTGATGCGCGACCTCGGCGCCATGACCCATATGGGCCCGGCCGGCACCGGGCAGGCGACCAAGCTCGTCAACCAGACCATCGTGCTGACGAACTATTGCGTGCTGGCCGAAGCGGTGCGGCTGGCGCAGGCCTATGGCGTCGATGCCGCGAAGATTCCCGAAGCGCTCAAGGGCGGCCATGCCGGCTCCAACATGCTCGGGCCGGTGTTTCCGCAGATGCTGGCCGACGATTTCGTGCCGCGCGGCTTCGCGCGCCAGGTGCTCAAGGATCTCGAAATGCTGCAGGCGGCGGCGCGCGATCGTCATCAGGCGATGCCGATGGCGTCGCAGGCGCTCACCTTATACCGGCTTCTGATCGCGGCCGGCAAGAGCGAACTCGACGCCGCCGCGGTGGTGACGCTTTATCCGAAGCCGGACGGGCATTAGCGTTTCCAGGCGAAGTGGTAGCCGGTTCGCCGTCCGGAAACGCGGCAACACAAGAACAAGACACGTTCGCCGTTTGTGAAACGGCGAACGTGTCTGAACGTTTCAACGCGCCGACCGGAGGATATGACATTATGACCTCATCGCCATTCGATCTCACCGGGCGGGTGGCGCTCGTCACCGGCGGCAACGGCGGCATCGGCCTCGGCATCGCCAGTGGGCTCGCCGCGGCCGGCGCCGCGGTGATGATTACCGGCCGCGACGCCGGCAAGGCGGACGCCGCGCTCGCGCAATTGCGCAAGCTCGGCGCCCGCGCCGAATTCGCGGCCGCCGACGTCGGCGACGAGGCCGCCTGCCGCGCCCTGGTGCCGCGCACGGTGGAGGCGTTCGGCCGGCTCGACATCCTGGTCAACAACGCCGGCACCGCCATTCGCAAATCCCCCGAAGATATTTCGATGGAGGAATGGCGCACGGTCCTCGACACCAATCTCACCAGCGCCTTCGTGCTGTCGCAGGCGGCCTATCCGGCCATGCGGGCCAACGGCGGCGGCAAGATCGTCAATATCGGCTCGATGCTGTCGATCTTCGGCCTGCCGCACACGGCGGCCTACGGCGCGAGCAAGGGCGGTATCGTGCAGCTCACGCGCTCGCTGGCGGTGGCCTGGGCGAAGGACAACATCCAGGTCAACGCGGTGCTGCCGGGCTGGATCGAGACCGCGCTGACGCGGCGGGCGCGCGAGCAGATCGACGGTCTGCACGAGCGCGTGTTGGCGCGCACGCCGGCGGGGCGCTGGGGCGATCCCGCCGATTTCGCGGGCGCGGCGGTGTTCCTCGCCAGCGGCGCTTCGGACTTCGTCACCGGCACCGCGCTTCCCGTCGACGGCGGGTTCTCGGTGCAGGGTTAGCCGTTCGCCCGGGCGGCGCGCGCCTTCGCGATCACCGCGTTCAGTTCGGCGCCGAAGATGAAGATGATGGCGCACATATACAGAAACACGAGCGCGATCATGGCCGAGGCGAGCCCCGCGTACATCGTGGTATAGGCGCCGGCGAATTGCGCGAGATAGCGGCCGAATATGGCGCCGGCCGCGAGCCACAACAGCAGCGTCGCCGCGATGCCGGGCCAGATGTCGGCGAACCGGCGTTTCCCGGCGGGCAGCCATTTGTGCAGGATCATGAGCGCGATGATCAGCACCACCGCGGCGACGGCGTAGCGCGCGACCGTCACCAGGCCGTCGAACGGCTGCACCGCCGGCACGTATTCGACGAGCTTCGCCCAGATCAGCGGCGCCAGCACCACGCCGAAGGAGAAGGACAGGATGGCGATGGCGCCGACCAGGACGTAGAAGATCAATTCCAGCCGCAGCAGCCACCACGCGCGTATTTCCGGCGTGCCGTAGGCGCGGTTGAGCCCGATGCGCAGGCCCTCCACGCCACTGGAGGCGAAATAGGTCGCAAACAGTGCGCCGAAGGTCAGCACCCCGCCTTGCGAGTGGGTCAGCACGCGGGCGACGTCCTTGGCGATCGGCCCCGCCACTTCCGGCGGCCAGGCTTCCAGCAGGATACGCGCGGCCTCGTCGGCCAGGTTCTTGGAGCCGAAGAACAGGCCGGCGAGCGCCGTGACCACGATCAGGAACGGAAACAGCGCCATCAGCGTCGACAGCGCGATGTGGCTGGCGATGGCCCAGCCGTCGTCGGCGATCAGATGCCGTACCGCATCGATCACGATCCGGAATGGCAGGCGGATGAAGCGCACCGGCGGGCTCCCCAAAGCTCAACCCATCAGATCATCCGCGAGGGGGGTGATTGCAAGGGCGACCATCCTCCGTTCGTCCCCGTGAAAGCGAGGACCCAGAATCTGTTCTGGGCTCGGATTCCCGCTTGCGCCGGAACGGGGCGGCTGACTGCTACGCCGCCTGCACCTTGGCGAGGAAGCGGCGCACCTCGGCTTCCAGGCCTTCCGCCTCCACCGACACGGCGTCGGCCAGCCCCTTGACGCCGGCGGCGGTGGCGCGGGCGTCGGCGGTCGCGCCCGCCACGCGGCTCATCGATTCGGCGCCGGTGCGCGCCTCGCCGGAAGCGCGGTTGACGCCCTCGGCGATCGACGAGACCGCCACGTTCTGCTGGTCCACGGTGGAGGCCACCGTGGTGGCGATGCCCGACATGTCGCGGATGATGTCGTTGACCTGCTCGATCGCCTGCGTGGCGTCGGCGGCGGCGGACTGGATCGCGCCGATCTGGAGCGCGATCTCCTCGGTCGCCTGGGCGGTCTGGCCGGCGAGCGATTTCACTTCCGCCGCCACCACGGCGAAGCCGCGGCCGGATTCGCCGGCGCGCGCGGCCTCGATGGTGGCGTTGAGCGCCAGCAGGTTGGTCTGCCCGGCGATGGCCTGGATCAGCCCCACCACCTCGCCGATGCGGGTGGCGGCGCCGCCGAGCTCCGCCATGGTGGCGACCGTGCGATCGGCTTCCGACACCGCGCGCCGGGCGACGTCGTTGGACTTTGCGGCCTGCGCCGCGATTTCGCCGATCGACATCGCCAGTTCGTCGACCGAACCGGCCGCGGCCGCCACGTTGTCGGACGCGGCGCTGACGCGTTGCTCGGCCGCGCCCGTTTCCGCGGTCACGGTGTCGGCCGCCTTGTTGAGATCGCTCGAGCTCATTTCCAGCTTCAATGAGGCCGCCCGCAGCTTGCGCAGTACGGCTTCGATCGAATTCTTGAACTCCGCGATGGTCATCGAGATCGTGCTGCTGTGCGTGTCGCGCGCCCGGCTCTGCTCGGCCTGCACCGCCGCCAGCCTTTCACGCTCGACCATGGTGTCGCGGAAAACGATCACGGTGCGCGCCATGTCGCCGAGTTCGTCGCGCGCGTCGGTCGCCGGGATGGGCACTTCCGTGTCGCCCTCGGCGAGCCGTTTCATCGCCTCCGCCAGCCCGTTCAACGGCCGCGCGATGCTGATCCCGATCATGATGCTGAGGGCGAGGCAGAAGACCACCATGGCGATGCCGACGGCGAGCATGCCGGTGCGCGTGCGGGTCTGCGCGGCGGCGAGTCGGGCGGAAGCGGCGTCGTCCGATGCGCGCGCCCGCGCGATGATGTCGTCGGCCGCCGGCAGCATGTTGCCGCTGTCCATGTCGATCGCCGCGCGTAGCGTGCGCACGTGGTCGAAGGCCTTGACCCATTGCTGGAAGGTGAAGGCGTAGGCCTTCACCTGGCGCTCGAGCGCGACCTTCATCGCCGGCGTGCCGTCGATGTTCGCGAACGTGTCGTTGAACTTCTTGTAGGCGGCGAGGAACTGCTGGCGCGTGAGCTCGGCGGGTTTCAGCCGGTATTCGATCTCATGGTTGCGCATGGCGAGCAGCGCGACCATGAGATCCGCTGCCGCGCCGGGATCGAGCCAGCTCATGTTCTCGTTGATGATGGTCTCGACCGCGTCGCTGGCCATCAGCAGGTTGCCGCGCAGCCCCGAGCGCTCGTCGTTGCCGAGCTTGCTCTGGCCTTCGACGAGCGCGGCGAAGCTGTGGTCGAGACCGTCCAGCTTGGTGCGCAAATCGCCGATGATGGCGAGATGGCGCGTGTCGATCGCGTTGGCGATCGTTTCGAGGCTGCGGTAGGCGCGTTTCGCCTGCCCGCGGAATCGCGCCGCCAGCGTGTCGTCGGGGTGGGCGCTGTAGTTCTTGACGGTCGTCCGCATCGCGCTCACCGCGCTCTTGAACGCGTGGCTGGCGTCGGCGACCTCGCTGGAGCGCTGCACCGTCTGGAAGGCGGCGCCGACCTCGCGCTCGCCCAGCACGTAGGTGGCGCCGCTGACGAGGAAGCCGATTGCCGGAATGAGCGCCAGCACGACGATCCGGTTGCGCACCGACATGGCGGACAAGAGCCGCCCGGGATTGCGGGCGGCGAAAGGGAGTTTGAAAGCGCGCATGGGCCGGTCTCGCAGGGGCAGCAAAAGCGCCACGGGTTCCCGCGCATGGAACCGTGAAATGGTTAATTTTATAGGAATTCCATCGGTCGCCGCCCCTCCGGCGGCCCCTTGCGGGGCCCTCTTTGCTTTTGTGCACTGCACGCGTAGTGTTTCGGTGTATATCCCACCGGACTTGGCCACGAGACCTGAGGAAAGCTCAATGTCGATCGCCGCTTCCCGTACCGCCCCCGATCACGAGCTGGTCGAACTGGCCCGGGATGCCGCGGCGACGCTGGAGGCGCTGCTCGGCGACGCCACCGCCAAGGTGCGCGAGCGGGTGGTGGTGGAAGGCCGCGTCGTTGGCCGGCTGGCCGAGCGCGAGCAGCGCGCCACTCATGGGCTCGCCTGGCTGGCGACCTACGTGGAAGCGGTGCGGCAACTCGCCGCCTACGCCGAACGCATGGTGCGCGACGACATCCTCGGCGAGCTCGAGGAGCATCTGGTCCGTATCGGGCTCGGCGAATACCTGGCCCAGGTCATCGGCGGCATTCCCATGAGCCAGGGCGAGGTGGTGCGCCCGAGCGACCTCGGCCTGACCGCCGCGCAGGTCGCCGCCCGCGTCACGCCCGCGATCGACAACCTGATCGCTACCGGCAACACCGCCGAGCGCCGCGCCCGCCTGATCGCGCTCATGCGCGACAGCCACAACGCGACGGTGGGCGTCTGCGGCCTCGACGACACCCTGGAGACCATCCGCGACGAGATGCGCAAGTTCGCCGACGCCGAGGTGGTCGATTTCGCGCAAGGCTGGCATCGCACCAACAGCTACATTCCGATGGAAGTCATCGCGCAGATGTCCGAGCTCGGCGTGTTCGGGCTGACCATTCCGGAAGAGTTCGGCGGCATGGGGCTCGGCAAGGAATCCATGTGCGTCGTTTCCGAGGAGCTGTCGCGCGGCTATATCGGCGTGGGCTCGCTCGGCACCCGCTCGGAGATTGCAGCCGAGCTCATTCTTGCCGGCGGCACGCCCGAGCAGAAGCAGAAATGGCTGCCGATGATCGCCTCCGGCGAGGTGCTGCCGACGGCCGTCTTCACCGAGCCCAACACCGGCTCCGACCTTGCCTCGATCAAGACCCGCGCGGTGCGCGAGGGCAACTACTACAAGGTCTACGGCAACAAGACCTGGATCACGCATCCCGTGCGCGCCGACCTGATGACGCTCCTGGTGCGCACCAATCCGAAGGAAACCGGCCACCGCGGCCTCTCCATGCTGCTTGCCGAGAAGCCGCGCGGCACCGACGACAACCCGTTCCCGATCAAAGGCATGACCGGCACCGAAATCGAGGTGCTCGGCTATCGCGGCATGAAGGAATACGAGCTCGCCTTCGATGGCTTCCTGGTCAACGCCGAGAACCTGCTCGGCGGCGTCGAGGGGCTTGGCTTCAAGCAGCTCATGCAGACCTTCGAATCCGCGCGCATCCAGACCGCGGCGCGCGCCATCGGCGTGGCGCAGGCGGCGATGGAGCAGGCGATGGAATACGGACAGAACCGCGTGCAGTTCGGCAAGCCGATCGTCGACTTCCCGCGCGTCGCCGACAAGATCGCCATGATGGCGACCGAGATCATGATCGCGCGCCAACTCGTCTATTTCGCCGCGCGCGAAAAGGATTCCGGCCGCCGCTGCGACCTCGAGGCCGGCATGGCCAAGCTGCTCGCCGCGCGCGTCGCCTGGGCCGCGGCCGACAATACGGTGCAGATTCACGGCGGCAACGGCTTCGCGCTCGAATTCGTCGCCTCGCGCCTCTTGTGCGACGCCCGCATCCTCAACATTTTCGAGGGCGCGGCCGAGATCCAGGCCCAGGTCATCGCCCGCCGGCTGCTGGACGGGACGAACTGATTCACACGTCGTCTTTCCGGGCCCGCTCGCCATAGGCGCGTGCCCCGGAATGACGGAGTGGCGAACCCAATCCTCCCCGGCCGCGTTTGATCCAAAGCAAAACCCGCCGGCCGGAGCCATCTATGGTGGTTTTCGAAAGTTTCAGGAGGACATCGATGTCGGAATTGCTGATTCACGAGGGCGAGTGGGTGGTGGTCTGCGACGGCGCCAAGGCGCTGATCCTGGAGAACGCCGGCGACGCCAAATTCCCCAATCTGAAAACCGTCGAGGTGCTGGAGCAGAAGGACCTGCCGACCCATGAGCAAGGCACCGGCGCGCCCGGCACGACCCATAGCTCGGTCGGCCATGGCCGCAGCTCATACGAGCAGACCGACTGGCACGACCGCTCGGAAGAAGCGTTTCTTCACCACCTCGCCGCCAAGCTCGACGGTGCGGTCGGCGCCGGCAAGGTGAAGTCGCTCGTCATGGTGGCCTCGCCGCGTGCGCTCGGCATGATCCGCCCCGCCTATAGCCACGCGTTGAAGGCAGCGGTGCGCACCGAGCTGCACAAGGACCTCGTCAAGATGCCGGTGTACGAGATCGAGAAGCACCTGACCGGCGTTTGAGCTTTTCGTCGTTCCGGGGCGCCTCGCCGCCCCGGAACGGCGGTTCCCGTTGCCTTCGACGCGCGCCCCTCGAATGGGGCTGGCCCGCCGCAATTGCGGTGCTATGGTCGCTGCGATTCCTCGATCGTAGGCGCTTGAATGAACTTGCATTTCCGTTCGGAGAAGCGCGGCGGCGCGTTCGTCGCCTCGGCCGTTCTGTTCGCCGTGTTGCCGGTATTAATGCCGCTGGCCATTGCGTTGGTCTCGGCCGGCCCCGCCGGCGCGCAACAGCCGGCCGCCACGAGGCCCGCGCGCGACAACAGCCTGGCGCGGCCGCCCAAGAGCCCGGGTGCGGATGCCGCGGCCGCCCGCACCAACGATCCGCTGGTGGTGCCGGGCTTCTGGGACCCGCGCCACCGGCCCGACCGGCCCGATCTCTCGCGCATCGGCGGCATCCGCTTCCTGACCGAGACCGACTACCCGCCGTTCGACTATGCCGGTCCGGACGGCGCGCCCACCGGCTTTAACGTCGAGTTGGCGCGCGAACTCTGCAACGAGATCAAGGTCCAGTGCACCATCCAGATGCGGCGCTTCGACACCCTGGTCGACTCGCTCAACAAGCGCGAGGGCGACGCCATCATCGCCTCGCTCGCCGAGACGCCGCAGATGCGCAAGCTGGTCGACTTCAGCAATCCCTATTACCGCGCGCCGGCGCGTTTCGTGGCGTTGCGCAATTCGCCGCTGAAGGCGCTCGACGCCCGCGCGCTGGAAGGCAAGAAGGTCGCGGTCGTGGCCGGCACCGCCTTCGAGGCGTATCTCAAGAACCTCTTCACCGAGGTCGAGCTCAAGCCCTACAAGACCGCCGCTGACGCGCGCGCCGCGCTCAAGAAAGGCGACGTGGACCTCCTGTTCGGCGACGGCATCGCGCTCGCGTTCTGGCTCAACGGCACCGATTCCGCGAACTGCTGCGAATTCCGCGGCGGGCCCTATCTGGAGAGCCGCTATTTCGGCGAGGGCGTCGGCATCGCGGTGCGCAAGGGCGACGACCTGTTGCGGCGCGCCTTCAACTGGGGCCTGTTCCGGTTGTGGGAGAAGGGCCGCTTCACCGACCTGTGGCTGCGCTATTTTCCGGTCAGCCCGTTTTAGTGCAGCGACCGGGTGCGCCAGCCCCCCGCTGTGGGCGAGGTCCAGCCGCGGTCTTCGATCGCTCGCTCCCAATTGGCGCGATAGCGCGCTAGGCGGCCTCCGTGAGACCGAGTTCGGAGATCGCAAGCCGCAATGCGTCAAAGCAATTTGCGTCGATAGCCGTGCCGACCATCTCTTCCATGATGCCGAGCGCCTTCGATATTGGCATCGCTGCGCGGTAAGGCCTGTCGGCGGTCAGTGCGTCGAAGATGTCCGCGGTGGTGATAATGCGGGTGTCATGGGTGATGGCGCTGCCGTGCAAGCCGCGCGGATAGCCCTTACCATCCAGCCGTTCGTGGTGTGCGGCGGCGATGGGCGCCAGATCGCGGAAGGCGGCGATGCGCGCGAGAATTTGCTCCGAATAGACGGCATGCATCTTCATCGCCGCCCATTCGTCTTCGTCAAGTTTGCCTGGTTTGTCGAGCACCGTATTGCTGACGCCCAGCTTGCCGATATCGTGAAGTAGCGCGGCACGCCGAAGCCAGCGCCGCCGCTCCGGCGAAAGGCGCAGCCGTTCCGCGATCATGTCGGTGAACAGCGTGACGCGCCGGCTGTGACCGCTGGTAAAAGGGCTCTTGGAGTCGATGACGTCGGCGAAGGCCTCTGCGATGTCGTCGAGATAATCTTCATCGACGGTCTTGATTTCCTGCGCAGGCTCCAGTGCGTACAGCGATTGCTCCAAACTGTCCGCCTGCAGCGTATCCCAGAACGATGGTTGCGTCGCCGCGCGTTCGAAGGCGGCGACGATCTGGGGATCGAACCAACCGCCAGCGCGGTTGCGCGCCTCCCGGCATGCCGCCTCGATGCTGCTGCTGGTCTGAAATACGTCGATGACTTGCGCCAGCAGGGCAATGCGCGAATAGATCGGGATGGCATCGCCGCTTACAGCAAGCGGCAGGCCGCTCCCGTCCCAGTGCTCGTCGAGATATTCGATCCCCTGTGCGACTTCTTCGGAAAAGCGCATTTTGCGGGCGATCTCAGCGCCGCGATGACAACGCGTCTCGACGAGTTCCTTAGGTGCCGTGCCGGCGGTCTGAAATGCCTGTATCAATGCACGCATGCGCTCGGCGAGCCCGGCACCCATTCCGGTATGGCCGAGCACGAAACGAAGCGCCTGTGGCAGGCTGCCGTCGATCTGCTTGATGTCGCGTTTGAAGACGATGTCGTCGGTAAGATAGAGTTGGCAAATGCGGGCGGCGTTGCTGCTGCAACCCAGGTCCTTTAGCAGCAGCGTATAATAGAGTTCCCAGAGTTGTTTTTCGCTCAGACCGATTTCGCGGCCGATATGAATACCGATCCAGCACGAGCGCGCGCAATGGCCGGCCGGCTGGCCTTCGACCAGGTCCAGCGCGTGGCTGAGGGCGCTCAATAGCTCTGCAAGCCGGATTTTCTGCATCCGCGCGACAAGACCATGCCCGGCTTAAGCCTTCGTGTACCTGTCGCCATCCCCGTGGCGTCACCGGTTGCGCTGCGGCGAACTGCAACAAAATGGACATGGCGCGGCAATGCGCGAATGTTCCTTGCGGCCCTTGAACCACCCCTAGCCAAACCCGCCCCGGGTCCCTACCTTGGCGAAATCGTTAACAACAGAAAGGAGGTGATCCAGTGTCTCATTGTCTATCGCCGCGGTCGTCGGCATGCGTGACCTGGATTTCCGCCTCTGCGGGGGTCACGGCTTAATTGCCAAGCTCGGTCCGCACGCCGGACCGCGGTCTGACAATGGAAGGGCTGCTCCGTGAGGGCAGCCCTTCTTTTTATTTGCGCGCGAGGAAGGCCAGGGCGCCTTCGCCCGCGGCGAAGCCGGTGGCGAACGCGGCCTGCAAGAGATAGCCGCCGGTCGGCGCTTCCCAGTCCAGCATCTCGCCGGCGGCGAACACGCCCGGCATCGTCGTCAACATGAAACGGTCGTCGAGTGCCGCGAAGCTGATCCCGCCGGCGGTGGATATGGCGGTGGCGACCGGCTTGGCACCGGTGAGCGTGACCGGCACGGCCTTGATCAGCGCGGCGAGTTCGTCCGCGCCCATTGCGTTGAGCGACGGTCCCGCCGCTTCGCGCATGAGGCCGATGGTCGCCGGGGCGAGCCGCGCCGCCTTGCGCAGAAAGTTGGACAGCGACTGCTTGCCGCGCGGCGCCGACAGGCGCTTGGCCAGTGCCTCGTGCGTGACGTCCGGCATGAGGTCGATGGCGATGGTGGTCTCGCCGCTTTCATCGATGGCATCGCGCAGGCGCGCCGACAGCGCGTAGATGGCGCCGCCTTCGAGCCCGTCATTCGTGATCATGGCCTCGCCGCGCACGTTCTTGTCGCCGTGCGCGATGGCGATGCGCTTGAGCGGCTGGCCCTCGAAGCGGCGCATGGGCTCCGACCACGCAACGATGAAGCCGCAATTGGCGGCCTTGATCGGCGCGATGTCGATACCGTCAGCGCGCAGGATCTCCACCCACGATGCGTCCGAACCGAGCCGCGGCCAGCTCGCGCCGCCGAGTGCCAATATTGTCGCATCGGCTTCGACCGCGATCTCTTCGCCGCCGCTGGCGAAACGCGGGCGGCCTTCTTCGTCCCAGCCCTGCCAGCGATGGCGCAGGCGCACCTGAACGCCCATGTCGCTCAACCGCCGCAGCCAGGCGCGCAAGAGCGGCGAGGTCTTGAAGCTTTGCGGAAACACGCGGCCGCTTGAGCCGACGAAGGTCGGCTGCCCGAGCTGTTCGCTCCACGCGCGCAGCGCATCGGGCGGAAACGCCTCGACCGCCCGGCGCAGCAGCGGCGGCGCCTCGCCATAGCGGCGAAGAAAAGCCGCCAAGTCTTCGCTGTGGGTGAGGTTCAGGCCGCCGCGCCCGGCCAGCAGAAACTTGCGCCCGAGCGAGGGCATCCGGTCGTAGACGGTGACGGCCACGCCGGCGCGCGCCAGCACCTCCGCCGCCATCAGGCCGGCGGGTCCGCCGCCGATGACGGTGGCGATCTTGTTGTGGCGATCAGGTTCGGACAATCGGCATTCACTTCATGAACATATGGATGCCGATGGTGACGATGCCCATCAGGCTTTCGCCCGCCACCAGCCCGGCGGCCACCGGCAGGGTATAGCGCTCGGCAAGCCGCGGCCAGAATTTCAAGAGCACGGCGGCGATCACCGCACCGAGGAAGAGCGAGATCGAATTCCACGCCGGGATGACGAAAGCAAGGCCGATGGCCGGCGCGCTCGGCACCAGCCGGGCCTGGCGCGCCGGCAGCATGAATTCGGCGAGCGCCAGTCCGAAACCGATGGGCGCGGCGATGGCGATGGCCATCACCGCGCTCGGCGGCAATGAGGACAGCCCGTGCGCCAGCCCTTCCGCAACCGCCTTCCAAGTGGCGACGGCGGGTGCCGGCCATTGCGGCGTGATCAGCATGTGCGCCGGGTCCGGGATCAGCACCAGATAAACCAGCGTCCCCACCACGCTGCCGACCAGAATGCCGAAGCTCTGGGCGATGATCTGCAGGCGCGGCGTGGCGCCGACCTCGAGGCCGGTGCGCAGGTCGGTCATCAGGTCGGCGCTTTGCCCCGCCGCGCCGCCGGTGACGTTGGCGGTCATCAGATTGGCCGCCATCTGGCCGGGCACCAGAAAGCCGAAGGTGAGTTGCGTCACCTTGCCGAGCGCGCCGATGGGCGTGATGCCGGTCTCGCCGGTGACGCGGCAGGCGACGATGGCGAGCAGGAAGCTGAGCGCGACCGCCAGTACGCCCATCACCGGGGCGATATGGTAGAATTCGAAACAGGCGACCGTGAGCGCCGCTGCCAGCACCGCGAGCCCCGCGGCAAAGCGCCAGTCGAAGCGCGCGCGCATCGTGACGCGCGTGCCTTCGGCGCGCCGTCGCCGCGCCGACGACGCCATGGTGAGAACGAATGAGGTCAGCGACGACACCACCAGCAGCGTCACGCCCGGCCACAGCAGCCAGGTCACCAGCGGTCCGTACCACATGGCATTGGCGGCGCCGGCATGGGCCCAGCCGTTGGCGATGGCGATTGGTGACAGGATGAGCCAGCCGACGAGCGCGCCGATCAAGAGCGAGATGCCGGCGCGCAGGCCGATGATGGCGCCGAAGCCGAGCATCAGCAGCGACGGATCGAACGCCAGCCCGAGATTGGCGAAGGTGATGCCGCCGGGCACCGCCGCGCGCAAGGAAGCCCACATCGGCACCGAGAAGGGCAAGGCGAAACGCGGGCCGACCGCGCCGAGATCGACGATCAGCTTCACCACGCCGGCGACGCTCGCCGCGCTCAGCAGCCCGCGCAGGCGCAAGGCCGCCTCGCGCCCACGGGCGTGAATCTCGCGCAAGGTCTCGGCGGTGGCGACGCCGGCGGGGAAGGGCAGCTTCTCGCGCTCCAGCATGGCCTCGCGCAAGCTTGCGGCGACGAACACGCCGAGGATCGAAACCAGGAACACCCACACGATCAGCCAGAACCAGGACAGCGTCTCGCCGGTCAGCATGGTGAGCGCCGGGATCGGCGCCACCAGCCCGCCGGAGACGATGGAGGCAGCGGCCGAGGCCGCCGTCTGGTTGATGTTGTTCTCGCACAAGGCCAGTTGGGAACTCCGGCCGGCGCGGTGCAGGCTGCCCCAGAAGCCGTAGGCGAGCAGGCCGGCGGCGATCGACATGTTGAACGACCAGCCGATCTTCAGGCCGCTGTAGACGTTGCAGGGGGTGAGCACCGCGCCGATGACGAGCCCGGTCAGCAGCGCGCGCAGCGTCAACTCGCGCGTGTCGGCTTTCGCGTCGGCGCCTGGGGTGTGCTCCACCATGGCCCAGGACTAGAGCATCGCGGCCGCGCAGGTAACCCTCGAATCGCCGTCTCAACCCGCGATTTGACGGGATGCGGTGCGTTCCCTATGTGTGCGCGCCGGAGTTCCTGACATGTCTGTGACCGAAGCCACCGAAACCCTGCGCCATCTGGCCGAAAACGCCAACGCTTGGCCGTTCGAGGAGGCGCGCAAAATTGTTGCGCGGCTGCAGAAACAGCAGCAGCAGCAGCAGAAGGACGAGGTCATTTTCGAGACCGGCTACGGCCCCTCGGGCCTGCCGCACATCGGCACCTTCGGCGAGGTGGCGCGCACCACCATGGTGCGCCACGCCTTCCGCGTGCTGACCGAGGACAAGGTCAAGACCCGGCTGATCGCCTTCTCCGACGACATGGACGGCCTGCGCAAGGTTCCCGACAACGTCCCCAACAAGGACCTCTTGGAGCGGGACCTCGGCAAACCGCTGACCCAGGTGCGCGACCCGTTCGGCACCCACGACAGCTTCGGCGCCCACAACAACGCGCGCCTGCGCGCCTTCCTCGACCATTTCGGCTTCGAGTACGAGTTCATGTCGTCGACCGACTGCTACATGTCGGGTCGCTTCGACGAGACGCTGCTCAAGCTCCTGGCGCGTTTCGACAAGGTGATGGCGATCATGCTGCCCAGCTTGCGCGAGGAGCGCGCATCGACCTATTCGCCGTTCCTGCCGATCGATCCCGACACCGGCATCGTCTTGCAGGTGCCGGTGATCGGGCACGACGCCCAAGCCGGCACCATCACCTACGAGCATCCCGACACCAAGGAACCGGTGACGACGCCGGTCACCGGCGGCCGCTGCAAGCTGCAATGGAAGCCGGACTGGGCCATGCGCTGGGTGGCGCTCGGCATCGATTATGAAATGGCCGGCAAGGACCTGATCGATTCCGTCAAGCTCTCCGGGCAAATCTGCAAGGCGCTCGGGGGCGCCGCGCCGGAAGGCTTCAACTACGAGCTCTTCCTCGACGACAAGGGCCAGAAGATTTCCAAGTCGAAAGGCAACGGCCTCACCATCGACGAATGGCTGCGCTACGCCTCGCCGGAATCGCTGTCGCTGTTCATGTACCGCGAGCCGAAGGCGGCCAAGCGCCTGTACTTCGACGTCATCCCGCGCTGCGTCGACGAGTACTATCAGCACCTCGGCGGCTACGCGCGCCAGGACGCGCGCCAGCGCCTTTCCAATCCGGTCTGGCACATCCATTCCGGAAATCCGCCGCAGATCGACATGCCGATCAGCTTCCAGATGCTGCTGACCCTGGTGTCGTCGTCGAACGCGGAGAACGCCGAGACCTTGTGGGGCTTTATCGACCGTTACCGGCCGGGCGTGACGCCTGCGACCCATCCCAAGCTCGACGAGTTGGTCGGCTACGCCATTCATTATTTCCGCGACTTCGTGCTGCCGGAAAAGACGTTCCGCCATCCGAGCGACCCGGAGCGCGCCGCGCTCATCGACCTGCGCGACGCGCTGGCGCAACTGCCCGCCGACGCCGAGGCGGGCGCGATCCAGGACGTGGTCTACGAGGTCGGCCGCCGCGAGCCCTTCCTCGACCAGAAGAAGAAGGCGAAGGACGGCAAGCCGGGCGTTTCGCTCGACTGGTTCAACATGCTCTACCAGGTGCTGCTCGGTCAGGAGAAAGGCCCGCGCTTCGGCTCGTTCGTCGCGGTCTATGGGCTGCAGAACACCGTCGACATGATCGACGGCGCGCTGGCGCGTTCGGCGTAGTGCGCTTGCCGCACACTTTGCCGTCATCGTTTGCGACGGCGGGCAATCCAGCAATTATTGACAGGCGGTTGAACGCTGATGTCCCGCCTTTGCGGGGCACGACACCGTCGGATGGCCGGACGGCGCGCGGCCTTCGACCGTGCCTTCAACACGGCTGGCGAAGTTGACCGCATGTGAGTTCTTGGGAGCGAAGCGGAAGTCTTAAGCTCAAGTCGAGATTTACAGCTTTTGACCCAAGCGGCTGTCTGGGAGTTTGGGGCCAAGGTCGTCTCTCAGAGGAATGGCAGATGTATCGCGGCCGCTACCTGATAGCGAGATACGATCGATCCAAGCTATCCGTGACCGGCGGGGAGTTTGGATTAGGCTGGCATTACGGGCATGGCCGCGTAGCGCCGGCTACACGTTAGTCGTTCTCAATTTGCTCGATAAACGACTTGAGTAACGGAGCGAGCCGCCGGAGCTCAGCGCGATGAGCGTGGGATAGATCGGCAAGCAGCTCTTCAGCCTTCGGCGTAAGCTCGAGCAGAACTTGTCTCTTATCGGCTGAGTCGGACCGGCGTTCAACAAGTCCATTGGTGACAAGCCGGTCGATCAAACCGACCGCGCTATGGTGTTTGATCGCGAGCCGTTCGGCCAGACCGCCAATCGAGGGTTCGGGTTGGGACGACCCTTTGATTGCCAGGAGTGCCTGATGTTGTTGAGCCGTCAGACCGCTTTCCCCCGCGGCCTTCTCGCTGAAAGTCAGGAACTTTCGTAGGTAATAGCGAAAGTCGGCGAGTCGCTGATAATCGGCCTTCGTGAGACGTCTTCCGGGCATCGCGCTGCTCGCTCTTTAGCACCCCAAAAGGCGCGAACCGGCTCAAAGCCTCATAGATGTTGTACAATCATGTAGAGTGCCACGCACGCAAGAAACGCTGAAAATATCCGCTGCAAAACCTGCAATCGCAAGCGATTGCTCAAGTAGAGCCCCAATGCGCCCCCGACAAGGCCTGCGGCGATCATAACCTCACTTGCCCCGAGGCGAACGTCCCCGGCTGCCAGATATTCCAGTGCGTCAAGCCCGGCGAAAGCCGCAATCGGCACAAGCGACGAGCGTGCAGACGACCGAAGATCGACCGCGGCTGCAATCGCCAAACCCGGCACCACCAGAAATCCGCCGCCGATTGCAAAAAATCCTGAGATGAGGCCGACTCCAAAAGCGGTCGGCACGACCTTGAGCAACAATCGAGGCGACAACCGCTTGAGCGGTTCCTTTGCGATCTCGATACCCCGTTCAGGGCTTGTCTTGCGGCTGAGATATCCGATCCAGACCGCCACGATCAGGATCAGGAAACTCAACAGAAACACAAGCTTGGCGGCGGGATAGACCAGCCCCAACTGCGCACCGATGGCTATTCCGGCGAGGCCTGGGATGGCGAAAATGACCCCGAGCCGGCCGTCGACCTCGCCGCGCTGCACGCGCCAGGCCAAAAGCATGGCAGCTATGATTGCGACCGCGAAGGCGTTAGTCCCGAAGGCCGCATGACCGACCGGTCCGCCGAGGTAAAGGATCATCGGCAGACCGATGATCGTCCCGCCGGCGCCGAGCATGCCGAGCGCCAATCCCGAGAGCAGCCCTCCAATAATGACCCCGAGCACTGCAACCTCTTCGCGCAATCAAAGGGGTGCGCGAAGACACTGTCGTGCACGCGGTGCGCTACTCCCAATATGTATCGCCGCCGACCGGCCAATTCGGCAACGGCAGACTTGACCTGTATAAACATCGTATTACGATATTTCAAGCTGCGTCTTTTGGAGCGGGTCGGTAGTTTGCATCAGAGTGCAAGCCGCGCCCGATATTCGATGGTTCTCGCAATGTCCTGATTGCTTCTCATTGACCAAGCCGGTGGCTCGCGCCGGCTGTGACACGGGGCGATTGTCATGACAATAAAGCGAATACTGCTTCCACTTCCGGGCAACGGAGCGCACGCCGGCGAAATCGAAACGGGATTGGCGGTCACAAAAGCGCTCGGTGCGCATATCGAAGCGCTGTTCATCCGTTCAGCCGACTCGGACCGCCGCCATAACGTGGGTCCGATGACTCACCTGACCCGGACCGCCGCCGCTCTACCTCTCGAATTCAGCCCGCAGAGCGGCCCGGAGGCGGAAAAGCTGCAAGCTCGCTTTGCAAACGCCTGCGCGGGGGCCGGCATAGCGTTATCAAATGGAGGGCCGTACGGGCCATTGACCGCATCATGGCGCCAGGAAGAAGGGGCCCATGTGGAAGTCGCGGTGCGGCGTGCGGCGGCCTTCGATCTGGTGATTGCTGGAAGCGTTTCCCGCACGGAGGCAGCGAAGACAATCGCGGAGAACGAGCTGATGCGAACGGGCCGGCCGATCTTACTGGCACCCGGCCATCTGGCGACGAAATTGACCGATCCCGCAATGATCGCTTGGAAGAACAGGCCGGAATGTTGGCGGGCCGTCTCCATCGCGCTACCGCTTCTCCAAATCGCGAAATCAGTGAAGATCGTGCGCATCGGCTCCGACGACAATCTCGGACAAAGTGCCGAAGACGAATTGCTAACCTACTTGGGCTGCCACGGGATTGCGGCAACCGCACAGACGGTTAAACCCTATCTGGACACTGTGGGCGATGTACTCCTGGCGGCGGCTGCCGATGACGACTGCGGCCTCATGGTCATGGGAGCATTTTCACACGGGCGACTGCGTGAGCTTCTGAGGAAGGGCACCACCCATCACATACTCAACCACTCCTCGGCTCGGCCGGTGCTGATGATGCATTAGCGATGGTGCAGATCCCACGGATAGCAAACTGGGCGTGGACACGAACCGACTGCAGTTCCTGGCCCTTCGCGGACCTCCGACGCGGTCTGCGTTTCCACCGGTTGTGAAGACCAAGCGGACATAAGCTCGCGCTCACCGAGCGGTCGCGAGTCATGAGCAGCGACCCTCATATGCGCGGGCAAAGTATGCCGCCGCCTTGACCTATGAGATCGGCCGCCGCGAGCCCTTCCTCGACCAGAAGAAGAAGGCCAAGGACGGCAAGCCGGGCGTCTCGCTCGACTGGTTCAACATGCTCTACCAGGTGCTGCTCGGGCAGGAGAAGGGCCCGCGCTTCGGCTCCTTCGTCGCGGTCTATGGCCTGCAGAACACCGTCGACATGATCGACGGGGCGTTGGCCAGAAGCGCGTAATGGAGGCGCGCCCCTGACGCGGTGCAGCACGCAGCGAAGCGGCGTGATGCGCCGCGTGCAGGACGGGGATTCTCCTGACGACACCAGCGTCGACCGTGACGGCATTTGCCGTTACGCCGTAGCGGCACCCGCGATGCCGTCCAGCTCTTCCACCATCTCATCGGGCAGTTGCAACGCCGCGGCGGCGAGGTTTTCGCGCAGGTGCGCGAGCGATGACGTGCCCGGGATCAGCAGGATGTTGGGCGCGCGCTCGAGCAGCCAGGCGAGCGCGACCTGCATCGGCGTGGCGCCGAGGCGCCCGGCGACAGCGGACAGGGTCGAGGACTGCAGCGGTGTGAAGCCGCCGAGCGGGAAATACGGCACGTAAGGGATGCCGTCGCGGGCAAGGTCGTCGATCAGCGCGTCGTCGTCTCGGTGCGCCAGGTTGTAGTGGTTCTGCACGCAGACGATGTCGCAGATATTGCGGCCTTCCGCGATCTGCTTGCGCGTGACGTTGCTGAGACCGATGTGCCGGATCAAGCCCTGGCGCTGCAGGTCCGCGAGCACGGTGAGCGACGCCTCGTTCGAACCTTCCGCCGGCTCGTGGATGTCGTGCATGCTGCGAAAGTTGACCACGTCGAGCACGTCGACGCCCAGATTGCGCAGGTTGTCGTGCACGGCCTGCGTCAGCTCGTCCGGCGACAGCGCCGGAATCCACGCGCCGTCGTCGCCGCGCCGGGCGCTGATCTTGGTGACGATGACGAGGTCGTCGGGATACGGATGCAACGCCTCGCGGATGATCCGGTTGGTGACGTGCGGTCCGTAGAAATCGCTGGTGTCGATGTGGTTGACGCCGGCCGCCACGGCCTCGCGCAGCACCGCGAGCGCCGCGCCGCGATCCTTGGGCGGGCCGAACACGCCGGGCCCGGCGAGCTGCATGGCGCCGTAGCCGAGCCGCCGCACGGCGCGGCCGCCGAGGGTGAAGGTGCCGGAGGGGTCGACGTTGGTGTCGATATTGGACATGGGCGCTCTCCATTCTGAAGACAACGCGGAGATGGCGCCTTGCCCGGCTCACGACAATCCGGCACAATCCGGACAGCCTGTGCGGATTACCGAACAATGGATATCGATCTCGGCGACCTGAACGCCTTTGTCGCGGTGGCGCGCGCCAAGGGCTTTCGCGAGGGCGCGCGCTCGACCGGCGCAAGCGCGTCGGGCCTGAGCGAGGCGGTGCGCCGGCTGGAGGCGCAGCTCGGGGTGCGGCTGCTTAACCGGACAACGCGCAGCGTGGTCCCGACCGATGCGGGCGAGGACCTGCTGGCGCGGCTCGCCCCGGCGTTGAGCGAGGTCGAGGCGGCCCTCGACCGCGTCAACACGTATCGCGACCGGCCAGCCGGCACGCTTCGGCTCAACGTCCCCGCCAGCGTGGCGCGGCTGGTGCTGCCGCGCATCGTGCCGCCGTTTCTCGCCGCCTATCCCGACATCCGCCTGGAGGTGATCGCCGACGAGAGTTTCGTCGACGTTATCGCCGCCGGCTGCGACGCCGGCATCCGCTACGAGGAGCGGCTGGAGCAGGACATGATCGCGGTGCCGATCGGCCCGCGCGTCCAGCGCTTCGCCACCGCCGCGGCGCCCGCCTATCTCGACGCCCACGGCCGGCCCGAGCATCCGCGCGATCTGCTCGATCACGCCTGCCTGCAGGGCCGCTTTGCCAGCGGTGCGACGCTGACCTGGGAGTTCGAGCGCGACGGCGAAGTGATGCGCATCGACCCGAAAGGGCCGCTGCTCGTACGCCTCGGCGGGGCGACCGATCTCCTTGTCGACGCGGCCATCGCGGGCACCGGCGTCGTGGCCCTGTTCGAGGATTGGCTGCGGCCGCATCTCGACAGCGGCGTGCTCGAACCCGTCCTCGAACCGTGGTGGCAGTCCTTCTCGGGGCCGTTCCTCTACTATCCGGGGCGGCGCCTTGTGCCGGCGCCGCTCAGGGCGTTCATCGATTTCATCAAGGCATAGCCAAGCCGAGCTTGATATCCAGTGCCGGCCCGAAGCGATTACGAAAACATCTCGATGCTGCCGTCCAGCGCCATCAGGCCGAGCTCGACCTTCAGCTTCGGCTGCTTCTGGCCGACTTCCTTTTTGAATTCCAGCAGCGCCGCCTTGTGGGTTGCCGTCTCGGTGGCCTTGTCTTTCACCGCCGCCTCGCCATAGGCGATCTTGGCTGCGCCGCAGTCGCGGTGGTTCATCGCGATCACCTTGGGAACGTTGTGCAGTTGAACCGTGGCGGCGAGATTGTCCCAGAACGCCGGCGCCCAGGCTTTGAATTTAGGCGCCACGACGCCGATTGAGGCGCCGGCGATGCTGAATTGGCTATATTGGCCGCTCATCATGTGCTGGTCCATGTAGCCGGCGATGGGCGTTTGAAAGCGCGGATCGATGCAGCTGAGCAGCATCGCCTCGTAGTTGCCGTAAGCTGCAAAGGCGACCGACGGGAAAGCTGCAAGCAGGCCGGCACCGACGGCGACATGCAGGAAACGACGGCGGTCGAAACGCGTGTGCAGCATCTCGCCGCAGCACGCGCAGCCATTTCCATGAAGCGGATCCGTCATTTCATGAATCTCCCGTGATAGACGTCTTCGTGGCAGTCTATCCGGTCGGCCGAAAGGCACCAGTGGCCTTGTGGTAGGTTAAACTACGTATCAGAGATGCCGCGCCTTCAGCCTAAGGCCGATGCCGGCCAGAACCGCGTTAACCGCCGCCGCGCTTAGGATCATACCGCATGATGTGCTGCATCACGTCGACGCCGCCGACAATGGTGGCGCGCTGGCGTCCCGAATTCGAAGTTCGTCGGATTATTCAGCTCGCTATGTACGAACTTCAAATCCACCGCACCAGGTCAATACGCTCAAAGGGCGACGCGCGGACGGCTCTACTGGCTCGCCCACACGACGCGCGCGATCCACAAGATGTCCATCATCTGCAAGAGTGCGCTCGCGCCCGTCGGCGTTGAGCGACTTGAGCTCGACGGTCTTGGCGGTCTTGCGCTTGAGCTCCTTGACCAGCACCTCGCCGTCCTTGGTCTTGACCACCACGCGGTCGCCCTTGCGCACGGGTGCCGCCGGCGAAACGATGATGATGTCGCCGTCGCGATAGGCGGGCTTGAGCGAATCGCCGGAGATTTCCAGCGCGTAGGCGTGCTCGTCGGTCACCGACGGGAAGGCGATCTCTTCCCAGCCCTTGCCGACCGGCAGCCCGCCTTCGTCGAAATAGCCGCCGCCGCCGGCCTCCGAAAAGCCGATCAGCGGCACGTTGCTGATCGCCGCCTTGCCGCTGTCGCTCAACAGGCTCATGAAGGTTTCGACCTTGGTGGAGGTCGCGGCCAGCGCCTTGGCGACCAACTCGGTCGAGGGCCAGCGCGGGCGTCCTTCCGGCGTGATACGCTTGGACTTGTTGAACGTGGTGGGGTCGAGCCCCGCCTTCTTGGCCAGGCCCGACGGCGTCAGCTTGGCGCGCGCGGCCAGCCGGTCGAGAGCGGTCCAGATTTGGTTATGTGTCAGCATGGTCTTGGCCCGAACGGTTTGGTGAGCCCGGCGCCGGCCCTCGCGCAATGCGGGAATCGGGTCATGGGCAAATCATAGGAATTATAGCCGTGAATGGCGCGATCATGCCAACTATTTCTTCGCATTTAGGCTGCTTTACCTTGAATGAATCGGGCAGCCCCCGATAGGGTCGCCGTCGAAACCCCGGAGCTAGTGCCGCCGATTTGAAGTTCCTGCACAACTCGCCGCAATCTCATTCAGGAACTTCAAATCGAAAGCGGCACTAGAATCATAAACTTGCTAGTGCCCCTTTGCTTCCGAAGTTCGTGTCAGAGGGTGCTGCCATGTATCACGAACTTCGGAAGCGGGGCACTAGCCGTGATCGGTCTGTTCGACCGCCTATCCCGCCCGCTGATGCGGGCTCTCGAGCCAGAGGACGCCCATGCCCTGGCGATCAAGGCCTTGCGCATCGTTCCGATGGCGCGGGCCGCGGCCGACCCGCCCGAGCTCAAAACCCGTGCTTTCGGCCTAAATTTTCCCAACCCGGTGGGGATTGCCGCCGGATTCGACAAGAATGCCCAGGCGCCCAACGCCCTGCTGCGCCGCGGCTTCGGCTTCGTCGAGGTCGGCACCGTCACCCCGCGCCCGCAGGCCGGCAATCCGCGCCCGCGCGTGTTCCGCCTGGAGAGCGACGAAGCGGTGATCAACCGGCTCGGCTTCAACAACGACGGCGCGCCCACGGTGCTGGCGCGGCTTGCCGCGCGCGCCGGCGAGGGCGGGATCGTCGGCGTCAATATCGGCGCCAACAAGGACTCGGCCGACCGCGCCGAGGACTACGCCCGGCTGATCGACACCTTTGCGCCGGTCGCCACCTATTTCACCGTCAACGTGTCGTCGCCCAACACGCCGGGATTGCGCGACCTGCAAAGCGCGCAAGCCCTCGACGACCTGCTCGCTCGCGTGATCGAGGCGCGCGAGCGGGTGCGCCGTCGCTCCGGCGTCACGCCGGTGCTGCTCAAGATCGCCCCGGACCTGACATTGCCCGACCTCGATGATGTCGTGAACGTCGCCCGCAAGCACGGCATCGACGGCATGATCGTTGGCAACACCACCATCGGCCGCCCGAGCGCCTTGCGCGAGCGCGACAAGGCGCGCGAGGCCGGCGGCCTGTCGGGGCGGCCGCTGTTCCGCCTTTCCACGCGCATGCTGGCGGAGACCTTCGTGCGCGCCGAGGACGCCTTCCCGATCGTCGGCGTCGGCGGCATCGATTCCGGCGCGGCGGCGATTGCGAAGATCAAGGCCGGCGCCAGTCTGATCCAGCTCTACACCGCGCTCGTGTACAAGGGCATCGGCCTGCTCAACGACATCAAGGTCGACCTCGCCGCGGCGGCGCGGCGCGGCCAGCGCGGCTCGCTCACCGCCATGGTCGGTGTCGACGCGCCGGCCATGACGGCGGAGAGCTGGCCGGGATAGATTTTTTATCGATTCGCATGGGAGGCGGAAGAATGTCGCGGCTTGGCGCGATCGGGATCGCGGGCGCGCTGGCGGCGGCGCTGGTTGCATCGGCTGCGGCGCACGAGATCAACCTGCACAAGCTGCCGCTCGGCGACGGCAAGATCTCGCATGCCCCCAAGCGCGGCTGGATCTGGGCCTGCCGCGTCGACCCGAACGCGGGTGGCGCGCGCGGCATCGGGCCGTGGATCGACGAGCGCGACCATACCTACGATCTCACCGCCAAGATTCCCGTGCGCGGCGCGGTCACCTGGCGCGGCCACAGCTTCAAGATCACCGTGCAAGGCGACAAGCGCGTGATCGCTTCCGACGATCTGCCGCCCCATCCGACCGGGCGGTTTCCGATTTCACCCAGCGATCCGGCCTATCGCATCGACACCAATCCGAACCGCATCCGCCGACAGCATATCCGTGTCGCGCTGCCGGCCCATCCCAAGCTGGCGGCGCGCGCTCATTGCGCGCCTGGCGCGGTCGGTATCCTGCTCACCGGCGTGCCGCTGTTCAACGCGCTCGACGCGCCGGGCCGCGACGCGGTGGCGCACGAGACGCAGGACCGTTGCCACGGCCATCCGCAGCAAAGCGGCGTCTATCACTATCACAGCCTGACCAACTGCCTGAACGACAAGCCGGACGCCGCCGGCAATTCGCCGCTGGTCGGCTACGCCATCGACGGCTTCGGCATCTACGGGCCTTATGAGCACGGCAAGCAGTTGACCACCGCCGACCTCGACGCCTGTCACGGCAGGGTAAGCGAGGTGATGTGGGATGGCCGTAAGGTGAAGATGTATCACTACGTGGCGACGGTGGATTTTCCCTATACGGTCGGCTGCCTGCGCGGGCATTTCGACCGCTCAGTCGTGCGCGCCATTTCGGGCCCGCCGCCGCGCCGCCGCGGCCCACCGGGGGGCTTCGGCCGCCGTCCGCCGCCCGGCTTCGGTCCGCCGCGCCGTGGCCCCGGCGGCCCGCCGCCTTATGGACGTCCGCCGCCGCAACGCTATTAGACGAACGGCTTGCGCACCAGCGCCGGGTAGCGCGCGGCCTGGAAGGCGCCGCGCGCCATGAAGAAGATCAGGATCGACAGCCAGAGCCCTTCGTTGTCGAGCCGAGCGAGCAGCCACCACGCCACGAAATAGGTGGCGAGCGCGGCCAGCATCAGGTTGCGCATGTCCCGCGCCCAAGCGGCGCCGATATAGATGCCGTCGTAACAGAACGCCATCACGCCGCAGACCGGCGCCAGCGCGGCAAACGACATGAAGCGGCGCGCGGTCTCGCGCACGTCGGGGCTCGCCGTCATCATGTCGATGAGCCGGTCGCCGGTGACGGCGAACAGCGCGCTTGCCGCCGCGCCGAACACGAAGCCCCAGATCAGCACCAGCCGCACCGCCTGACCGAAGCCCTGGCGGTCGCGCGCGCCGTAGGTCTGGCCGCAGATCTGCTCGGCGGCGGTGGCAATGCCGTCGAGGAAGAAGGCGCCGACCAGCGTGAAGTTGTGCAGCACCGCGTTGGCGGCGAGGATGACGTCGCCGGAACGCGCGCCCCGCGCGGTGAAAAAGGCGAAGGCCGTGATCAGCGCCGCGGTGCGGATCATGATGTCGCGGTTGACCGCCAGCATGCGCATGAGGCGCGCGCGGTCGAACAGCACGGCGCGCGTGAGATCGAAGCGCCCGCCGACGATGCGCCAGGCGGCGATCATCCCCGCCGCGAAGCCCAGGATCTGCGCGATCACCGAGGCGAGCGCGGCGCCGGCGACGCCGAGATCGAGCCCCAGCACCAGCACCACCACCAGCGCGATGTTGACGATGTTGAGGCCGATCTGGATGAGCATGGCCGTGCGCACGTAGGCCAGGCCGACGAGCCATCCCGCCATGACGTAGTTGGCGAGCGCGAACGGCGCCGACCACACGCGCACGAAGAAATAGGTGCGCGCCGCCGCCGTCACCTTGGCGCTGCCGCCCATGGCGTCGAAGATGAGGGTCGCGAACGGCGCCTGCACCACGACGATGAGGAGGCCGATGGCGCCGGCGATCAGCAAGGCGCGCGCCAGCACCGCGCGCTGCTCGCGCTTGTCGTCGGCGCCCAGCGCCTGCGCGGTGAGGCCGACGGTGCCCATGCGCAGGAAGCCGAACAGCCAGAACAGGTAGTCGAAGGCGACCGAGGCGAGCGCCACGCCGCCCAGGAGCGCGGCGTCCGCCAGCCGGCCGATGGCGGCGGTGGCGACCACGCCGAGCAGCGGCGTCGTCACGTTGGTCAGCATCGCCGGCCCGGCGATGGTGAACACCCGGGCGTTCGAAACCTCGCCGGCGGTGGTCACATCAGCGTCCGCGCGGCGCGTTGACCAGGCGGGTGACGATCCAGATGGGGATGACAATCACGGCGCCGAGCAGGAAATAGCGCCAGACGTAGCGGACGATGTCGAAGCCCATGTTCCAGAGCGTGCGGAACAGGCGCTCGACGCTGCGCACGATGTTGAACGGGTCGAGGCCGAGCGCCGACAGGATGACGCCGACCAGGATCGACACCAGGACGAGCCGCGCCGCGACCGCGAGCGGCGAGCCGCCGAAGATGCGGGTCGTCATGTCGTTCCGGGGCGCGGCGTCGTCGTTCATGGCGGCTCTCTTTGTCCTACTGGCGCCATCTTACACCAGCACGGCTGGCCGGGCGTCGCCATCAAATATGCCCTAAAATCGGAATATGGAACCCGCCCCCGTGCCGGATCGTGCCGCGCCGTCGCTGCTGCCGGAGGTTTTCCGCCGCTGGTTCGCCGGCCGCGGCTGGCATCCGCGCGCGCATCAGCTCGATTTGGTGGCGAAGGCGCAGGCCGGCCGCTCGGTGCTGCTGATCGCGCCCACCGGCGGCGGCAAGACGCTCGCCGGGTTTTTGCCGACGCTGGTTGAATTGAACGACGATAAACGCGCGCGGATCGGCGCCGCCGGCCTCCACACCCTCTACATCTCGCCGCTGAAGGCGCTCGCCGTCGACATCGCGCGCAACCTGGAAATCCCGGTGCGCGAGATGGGGCTCAACGTGCGGCTGGAAACCCGCACCGGCGACACGCCGGCTTCGAAACGGCAAAGGCAGCGCCGCCAGCCGCCCGACATCCTGCTGACGACGCCCGAGCAACTGGCGCTGCTGCTCGCCTCCGCCGACGCGCCTTATCTATTCGGCACGCTCAGGCGCGTCGTGCTCGACGAACTGCATTCGCTGGTGATGTCGAAGCGCGGCGATCTCCTGTCGCTCGATCTCGCGCGCCTGTTTACGCTGGCGCCGCAACTCACGACTGTGGGCTTGTCGGCGACCGTCGCCGAACCCGACGACCTGCGCCGCTATCTGGTGCCGCAGCCGCCGGACGGCGAAGCGCTGGCCGATCTGGTCGATCGCGCAGGCCGGCGCGCAGCCGAAGGTCAGCATGCTCGATACGGCGGAGCATCTGCCCTGGGCCGGCCATTCGGCGCGCCACGCGCTGCAGCGAAATCTACGCGCTCATCAAGGGTCACAAGACCACGCTGGTCTTCGTCAACACCCGCAGCCAGGCGGAATACCTGTTCCAGGAGCTTTGGCGCATCAACGACGACAATCTCGCCATCGCGCTGCATCACGGCTCGCTCGACGTCGCCCAGCGCCGCAAGGTGGAAGACGCCATGGCGGGCGGCGTCTTGCGCGCGGTGGTGTGCACCTCGTCGCTCGATCTCGGCGTCGATTGGGGCGACGTCGATCTCGTCGTCAATGTCGGCGCGCCCAAAGGCTCGTCGCGGCTGATGCAGCGGGTAGGGCGCTCTAACCACCGCTTCGACGAGCCATCGGAAGCGGTGCTGGTGCCGGCCAATCGCTTCGAGGTGCTGGAATGCCGCGCCGCCATCGACGCCGTCGCCGACAACGCTCAGGACACGCCGCCCTTGCGCACCGGTGCGCTCGACGTGCTGGCGCAGCATATTCTCGGCCGCGCCGTCGGCGAGCCGTTCCTGCGCCGACGCTCTCTACGACGAAGTGCGCGCCGCCGCGCCTTACGCGTCGCTCGCGCGCAGCCGATTTCGACGCCGCGGTCGATTTCGTCGCCACCGGCGGCTACGCGCTCAAAGCCTACGAGCGCTTCGCCAAGATCAGGCAGAACAAGGACGGCCGCTGGCGCATCACCCATCCGCGCGTCGCGCAACGCTATCGCATGAACGTCGGCACCATCGTCGAAGCCGACATGCTCAAAGTCCGGCTGGTGCGGTCTCGCGCCAGCGGCAAGGCGATCCCGCGCGGCGGCCGCCTGCTCGGCCAGGTCGAGGAATATTTCATCGAGACGCTGACGCCCGACGACACCTTCGTGTTCGCCGGCGAAATCCTGAAATACGAGGCGCTGGTCGAGGACGAGGTCTATGTCTCGCGCGCGCACGGCACCGATCCCAAGGTGCCGGCCTATGAGGGCGGCAAGTTTCCGCTCTCGACCTATCTCGCCGCGCGCGTGCGCGACATTCTCGCCGACAACGACGCCTGGCGCGCGCTGCCCGACCAAGTGCGCGAATGGCTGGAAATTCAGCAGTGGCGCTCGCTGTTGCCGCGCGCCGGCGATCTGCTGGTCGAGACCTTCCCGCGCGCGGCCAAGCATTATCTCGTCTGCTATCCGTTCGAGGGCCGGCTCGCGCACCAGACGCTCGGCATGCTGCTCACGCGCCGGCTCGAGCGCGCGCGGCTGAAGCCGCTCGGCTTCGTCGCCAACGAATACGCGCTCGCGGTCTGGGGCCTCGGCGATCTGGCGCTGCATATCAAGCGCGGCTCGCTTTCGCTGGCGCAACTCTTCGCCGAGGACATGCTCGGCGACGATCTCGAAGCGTGGCTCGACGAATCCGCGTTGATGAAGCGCACCTTCCGCAATTGCGCCATCATCGCCGGGCTGATCGAGCGCCGTTTCCCCGGCGAGGAGAAATCCCGCCGCCAGCTCACGGTCTCCACCGATCTGGTCTACGATGTGCTGCGCAAGCACCAGGCCGACCATCTGCTCTTGCGGGCGGCGCGCGCCGACGCCGCGTCCGGCCTGCTCGACATCAAGCGGCTCGGTGAAATGCTCTCGCGCATCAAGGGGAGAATCGTCCATAAACCGCTCGATCATGTCTCGCCGCTGGCGGTTCCGGCGCTGCTGGAGATCGGGCGCGAGACGGTCTATGGCGAGGCGGCCGACGCGCTGCTGGCGGAAGCGGCCGACGAACTGGTGAAGGAGGCGATGCGGTGAGCGCATTCCGCGCCACATATTCGGTGTCATCGCCGGGCCGGACCGAAGGTCCGAGACCCGGTGAGATCGATTCGCGGGCATCGGGGCTTCCTAAGCAGGATGGCCGGGTCAAGCCCGGCCATGACATCGTCATGGGCAGTGCCGCCATGATCGCCGACCCCTCCGGCGCGCTCTACTGGCCCGAACACGGCCTCCTTGCCGTCGCCGACCTGCATCTGGAAAAAGGCTCGAGCTTCGCCGCCCGCGGCCAGTTGCTGCCGCCTTACGATAGCGCGGCGACCTTGGCGCGGCTCGCCAAGCTGATCGCCCATTACGCCCCGCGCGCCGTCATCGCCCTCGGCGATAATTTCCATGACGGCGGCGGGCCGGCGCGCCTCGCTGTCGAAGACCGCGCGTCGTTGCACGCCCTGCAACGCGGCCGCGACTGGATCTGGCTCACCGGCAACCACGACCCCGAGCCGGCCGAAACGATCGGCGGCGTGTTCCATGACAGCTTCGCGCTCGGCGGCGTCACCTTCCGCCATCAGCCGGCCGGCGCGGCGAACGAAATCGCCGGCCATCTGCATCCGGTGGCGCGCGTGTCGCACCGCGGCCGCGCGGTGCGACGGCGCTGCTTCGCCGCCGACGACACGCGCATGGTGATGCCCGCCTTCGGCGCCTACGCGGGCGGGCTCAACATCCGCCACGCCGCCTTCTGCGATCTGTTCGGCACGCTCAAATTCACCGCCCACATGCTGGGCGAGGACCGGCTTTACGCCTTCACCGCCAAGCGCTGCCTGCCGGATTAGACGCGTTCACCGTTTCACAAGAACGGTGAACGTGTCTGAGTTTTTGTTTTGTCGCGTTTCCGGACGGCGAACCGGTCCCCACTTCGCCTGGAAACGCTTTAATCCTTCCTGAACATGACGCTGGCGAGCCAGCCGATCGACAGCGCCATCAGGATGGTGGCGACGCCATAGACCAAGCCGTTGTTGGCCGCGCCCTCGGCGACGTATTGCTCGAAGCCGGTCTTGATCACTTCCAGCGCCGTCTGGGTCTGCGCGGTCATGGCGCCGTCGGCGAACAGCTTGACGTCGATGTTGTAGGTGCCGGTGCGCGCGTCCGCCGGCAACGGAATCTCGGCGCGGTAGACCGTGCGCGTCAGGAAGGTCACCGCCGTCGGCGATTGGGTATAGAGCCCCTGGTCCTTCTTCAGCCGCACGAAGGCGACGCGGAACGGGTCGTTCGGCACCGTATCGGCGAAGTCGGGGCCGATGCGCTGGGTGAGGATGTAGTTGTCGAGGCCGATCTGCAGCCGCCGCAGCGTTTCCGGGTTGGCGATGTCCTTCACCGGCCGGTTGCTCAAGACCGCGAGATAGGACGGCACCTTGACGAACTCGCGCGTGTCCGCGTTGACGAAAATGCCGGCGACCCGCTCCTTGCGGCGGGTGCGGTAGTCCTGGCGCGGCCCGGTCACCGTCACCACCAGGTCGTAGCTGCCCCGGTAGGTGGTGGTTGCACCCTTGTCCGGCTCGATGGTGCCGAACAGCACCAGGTCGGCGCCGGTGAAATTGGAGGTGATCTCGACCCGGTGGTTGGAGAGCGACACCACCAGCCGCGCGGCGTCCGCCGGCTGCGGGGCCGCGGCCGGCAGCGCCAGCAGCACCAGGGCGGCGAGGAGGGCGAGCCGGCGCATCACTGGGTCCTCACCACGCGCACGGAATAGGGATCGGCCGGCGCGATCACCAGGCTGACGGCAAAGCGCAGGCCCACCAGAAGCACCAGCACGCCGAGCAGGAGCCGCAGCCATTCGCCGCGCATGTTCTGCCCGGTGCGCACGCCGAACTGGGCGCCGATCACGCCGCCGACCATCAGCACCAGCGCCAGCACCGCGTCGACCAGATGGTTGGCGACTGCGTGCAGGACCGTCGCCGCCACCATGGTGGTGAGCGTCAGCATCATCCCGGTGCCGATCACGGTGATCGTCGGCACCCGCAGCAGGTAGATCAGCATCGGCACCAGCAGGAAGCCGCCGCCGATGCCGAGGATCGACCCGAGCAGGCCGATGATCAGCCCGATCGCCCAGACCGGGATGACCGAGATGTAGATGCGCGAGCGCTTGAACCGCATCTTCAGCGGCAGGCCGTGGATCCAGGTGTGGCTGCCGGGGCGGCGCAGGTCGGCGCGGCCGCCGTGGCGCGCGCGGTTGATGGCGCGCAGGCCCTCGGTCACCATCAGCACGCCGACGACGCCGAGCAGCGTGACGTAGGAGAGCGCGATCAGCAGGTCCAACTGGTCGACCGAGCGCAGCAGCGTGAAGATCCAAACGCCCACGATCGTGCCGGCCACGCCGCCCACCAGCAGCATGCCGCCGAGCATGAAATCGACCGTGCCGCGCCGCAGGTGGGCGAGGAAGCCGGTGAAGAGCGAGGCCGCGATCTGCGGGGAGACGCTCGCCACCACTACCGCCGGCGAGATGCCGATGAAGATCAGCAGCGGCGTCATCAGGAAGCCGCCGCCGATGCCGAACATGCCCGAGAGGAAGCCGACCGCCAGCCCCAGCCCCAGAATGAGGAAGATGTTGACGGGCAGGTCGGCGATCGGAAGATAGATCTGCAAGGGCGTCGTCCGGCGTTCGCGGCTGATACGCTAACGGCCACGCGCCGGTCAGCAGGTCAACCCTCGCGGCCGGTCTCACGCCGCGTGACGACGCCAATGCGAAACCCGGCCGCGGAACAAATTCGATATTGTCTATATAACTAACGGCAAGCAGGCGCGAGCGCAAAAGGTCGCGCGCCGACTCACCTTTTCCCCACCGGGAAAGCTTGGGCGGCGCGTGCCGTCGTGCGCGCGGCCGGCGCGGCGGCGGCTTTGTCCCAGCCGCCCGGCGGCGCCGGCACCGTGGTCGCCTGCTGCGGCTGCGGCCTGGGCACGAATTTGGCGACCGCCTGGCGGGCGGCGGCCAGCGCGTTCTTGTCCAGGCGGCTCGCCACCTCGTCGCGCTTCCGGGCCGCTTCCTTGTCGCCGTGCTTGGCGGCGAGGGCGAACCATTTGTACGACTCGGGCAAGTCCTTATCGACGCCGATCCCGCGCGCATAAAGGACGCCGAGATTGTACTGGCTATCGGACACCCCATGCTCGGCGGCGTCACGGAACCACTGCACGGCGGTGGTGTAATCGGGCTTGCCGTCGACGCCTTCGGCGTAAAGCACGGCGAGGTTATGCATGGCCTTGGCATGGCCCTGGCGGGCGGCGGCGAAATAGAGCGCGCGCGCCCGGGCGAGATTCTTCTTCACGCCCTGGCCCTTCTCGAACAGGCTCGCCAGCCGGAACTCGGCCGGTGCCAGTCCCTTGCTGGCCGCCCGCTCGTACCAGCGCGCGGCCGTGCTGAGGTTGGCCGGCACGCGACGGCCTTCGGCGAAGCGCATGGCCACCTCGTAGGCCGCGGCGCCGTTGCCGGCCGCGGCCGCCTGCCGGAGTTGCGGGCCGCCGATGGCGAGCGGCAGGTCGGGGTTTGCGGCCGCCGGCGCGAGCGCCGAGCGGTTGGCGCCCGCCTGGGGGATCGAGCCGGTGATGTCGGGCGAGGACGTATTCCTCGCCGCGGACGCGACCACGCGGCGCGGATCGGGCGTCGGGATGGTGGCGATGTGCACCGTGCGGTCGGGCGGCGCCAAAAGGTCGATGGACGTGCTCGGCGGCATCAGGGCCAGCGGCGTGGCCGCGATGCGCGCCGGCGAGGTGACCGCCGCCGCCGAATTCGCCGCCTGGCGGGCACGCTCCGCGTTGGCGGTCTCGGCTCCGGAGTCGGCGCGCTGGCTCGTCTTATCGGGGTGCCGCTGGGTCGTGCGGCTTGCCGGCGCGCCGACCTTGAAATAGGTCGCGGCGATCTGCACGCCGCCGACGACGATGGCGACGATGCTGGCGGCGACGAACAGCGACTTGACCCGCCGCAGCATTTTCTTGCGCAGCGGATGCGTGGCGCCCTCCGGCGCCTCCTCTTCGTCATCCGCCTCAAGCATGGGCGGCGGCGCCGGCTCCTGCTGCATGGCGGCCTGCGCCGCGCGGCGGGCGGCGGCGATGAAACTCAATTTGCCGCCGCTGGCTTCGTCCGCCGATTCGCCGGCGTGGTTGGACGTGACTTCCGAGGCGCCGATGCGGGCGCCCGCATGGGCGCGCAGCGTCGGCGGCCCGGAGCCCGGCTCGAGCGGCTCGTCGGGCGGCAGGTCGGGATTGATGGGGCCGTGCCCGGGCGCCATGCGCCGCGGCTGGGGGGCTTGCGGCGCTTCCGCCACGGGAGCTTCCCCCCGAGGGGCTTCGACTTGAGGCGCTTCCACCGGCGGCGCGAACGTCGAGGTGGCGGCCCGGGCCCGCAGCGCTTCGAGCTGCGCTTCAAGTTGCGGCGCCCGCGGCATCGTTGGGTGGGGCGTTTCCGCCGACTCCATGGCTTCCATCTGGCCCGCGTCGTCCAGATGGCCTGCGTGGTCCAAGTGCTCCCAGTCGCCCGCGTGGCCGGCGTCCTCCCAGCGTTCGGGCTCGGGCGCCGCCATCATCGGGGCGGGCTCCGGCTGGATCGACGGGGCGAAGGGTTCGGGCTCGACCGGCAGGTGCTCGACCGGCGCGGACGCGGCCTGCGCGGCGGGCGGGGCTTCAGCGCTGCGCGGCGGCAGCATGCCGTCGAAAGCCGACATCCCGGGTGCTGCGTCTTCGACCAGCCGCGCCGCCACCTTGCCGATCGGATGCGTGAGCTCGAGCGGCTCTTCGTCGTGCGCGTAAGCGGTCTCGTGGGCGACATTGCCGGCATAAGCGAATTGGGCGCCGTGACCCGCATCCGCGTAAGCCGGCGCGGGCGCGGGCGCCTCGGCGCGGGTTTCGCTGCGGATGCTCTGCTCGATGGTCGCCAGACGGCCGACCAGTTCGCCGAGGGTGCCGTGCACCTGGTCGAGGGCGTTCTGGGTGCGGGCGATATCGCCTTTGATCTCGTCCTGCGAATGCGCCAGCGAATGGGCCAACGAGTTGGTCAAGTCGCTCTTCAACGCTTCCTGCGCCTGCGCCAGGTCGTATTTCAGCGATTCTTGCGCTTGCGCGAAATCGTGCTTGAGGGCGTCGACCGCCATCGCGTCGCCGCCTTGGCCGGGGGCGGGCTGGGTGCTCTGCTGCTGCTCGATGTGCATGAGCAGGTCGGCGAGCCCGCGTTCGACGGCTTCCAGTTGACCGAGCCGCGAATCGGACGCGTCGAGCCGTTCAAGCAGTGTGCTGATCCGGTCATCCAACTGGCCGCCGACCGCGTCGCCGTGGGTCTGCTGCGCGGTCTGGATCTGCTCGATCTTATCGGCGAGCGACTGCACCAGCGCTTCCAGGCGCGGCGGCACCGCGTTGCCGGCCTGCGCGCGCTCGGCCAGCGCCTGGCCGAGGGCGTCGATGCGGGCCTCCAGGCTCGACAGCGCGTCGGTGTTGGCGCTCGCCCGCGCGATGTAGTCGACCTTGTCGGCGAGCGCCTGCACCTCGGCGGCGAGCGCCCCGACCGCGTCGTTGGAGGCGACGTGGTTGGCCATGCTGCGCAGCGTGGTGATGGCGGTTTCGAGCTGCGCCATCGACTCCGGGTCTTTCTGCGCGACGATCAGGTCGATCTTCTGCGCGAGCCCATGGACCGCGTCGTTGAAGCCGATCAGATTCTCCGCCGGCGTCAGCCCGTGCAGCGCGTCGCGCACTTCGCCGAGGCCATGCTCGATGCCGGCGAGCGCATTGTGGTCGACGCCGTTCTGCCGGCCTTCGGCGATGCGCTGGGTCAGGCCCTGGATCTGGTGCTCGATGGTCTCGATCGAATGCCGCGGCATGGCCTCGCCGAGGGCGTGGCCGATCTCGCCGAGCTCGGCGCGCAGCGCGTTGATCGCCTGTTCCACGCCCGGCTGGCGCAGGGTCTCGATCTGGTCGGTGATCTTGCGCAGTTGTGCTTCGAGCCCCGACAGATCCTGCGCGGGAAACTGGGCCGGCGCGGGTGCCTGCGCTGCCGCTTGTGCCGCCACCTGCTGGGCGCGGGCGGCCGGCGGCGCGTAATCGGCGGGCGAGGAGGCGCGGCGCGGGGGCTGCGGACCGCCGCCGCCGCCGCTCAGCATCTGCTTGCGGGCCGCGATGTCGGCGAGCGCCTGGTCCATGGCCGCGGGCGCCGCCGGCTGGGTCCGGCGCGGCGGCATCTGGCGCGGGATGGGCTGTTGCGGCGCCGGCTGCCCTTGCGGCGGGGCGTTATGGACGTAGCGGTCGAGGCGGCCGATCAGCTCGGCGCGCGGGTCGGGCCCGTGCGACTGGACCGGCCGCTGCGGCGCAGGGGCGGCCGCGCCGGCGCGGGTGAACTGCTCGATGCGGCGCGACAGGTCGTCGAGCCGGTTGTTGACGGCGGCAAGCTGGCGGCTGTCCGGCTGCGGGGCGTCGGGCTGGCCCTTCTGCCTTTTCTGCCCCTGGCGTCCGGTCTGTCTGGCGGCGGCGGGGGCCTGAGGTTGCACGCCGGCCTGCGCGGCCTGATGCATGATGACGGAATTAAGCCAGTCGTCGAGCGACATGCCGGACCGGCGCGCCGCCTCCATGGCGGTCTCGCGCGCGTCCGGCCTGATCCCATTTTTAGCTCCCCACGGGACGCCAAATTTCATGCTCGCACCACGTTAAAGTGGAGGCACAAAGAGCCCTGGATGACTCTCGTGGAACCGTTACGCGTTAACGCGGGGTGGATGGCAGGCGCGGTTCTCGTGGCCACCCCCCGACTTTTTCAGCGTCGCGGTAAACAGGCGGTTAACTTTTGCGGGAAGTGCCCGATTTGCCGGCGAATTCGCCCCCTGCGGGTGGCCCGCCGGCCCTTAACGCGGGTGTAAAGCGGCGCTGTCATAATTTGCGCCGGTGAGGGTGGTTTGCTGGCCCTCGACCGGGCCGGCGGGCCTTTCGGGGCCCGAAGTTCCCCGGGCGCGAGGCGACCGTCAGCAGCGAAACCCCACTTACAGGCTCGCGGTGCCCCGGCGCCGGGGGAGAAAGCCGAAATGCCCACCTACCAGGCGCCCGTCGACGACACCCTGTTCCTGCTCAACGACGTCTTCCAGCTCGAACGCTACGGCAACCTGCCGGGCTTCGCCGAGGCCAGCCCCGACGTGGTCGAGGCGATCCTGCGCGAGGCGGGCAAGTTCGCCGAAGAGGTGCTGACCCCGCTCAACCGTGTGGGGGATAAAGAAGGCTGCACCCGCCACGAGGACGGCACCGTCACCACGCCCGAAGGCTTCAAGGACGCCTACCGGCGGCTCGTCGAGGGCGGCTGGATCGGCATGTCGGTGCCGGAAGAATTCGGCGGCCAGGGCCTGCCGGAAATCATGACCAATCTGGTCAACGAGTATCTCTGCTCGGCCAACATGGCCTTCGCCATGTATCCCGGCCTGACGCAAGGCGCCATCGCCGCGCTGCTGGCGCACGGCTCCGAGGCCATCAAGGCGAAGTACCTGCCGAAGATGACGCAAGGCACATGGACCGGCACCATGAACCTGACCGAGCCGCATTGCGGCACCGATCTCGGCCTGCTGCGCACCAAGGCCGTGAAGCAGCCAGACGGCTGCTTACAAGATCACCGGCACCAAGATCTTCATCTCCGCCGGCGAGCACGATCTCTCCGAGAACATCGTCCACCTGGTGCTGGCGCGCATCGAAGGCGCGCCGGAAGGCACCAAGGGCATCTCGCTGTTCGTGGTGCCGAAGGTGACGGTCGAGGACGACGGCTCACTGGGCGAGCGCAACGCGGTCGTCGTGCGGCTCCATCGAGGAGAAGATGGGCATCCACGGCAACGCCACCTGCGTGATGAACTACGACGGCGCCGCCGGCTGGCTGGTCGGCGAGGAGAACCGCGGCTTGAATGCGATGTTCACGATGATGAACGAGGCGCGCCTCGGCGTCGGCATCCAGGGTCTGGCGCAGTCGGAAGTCGCCTACCAGAACGCGGCGGCCTACGCGAAGGAGCGCCTGCAGGGCCGCGCGCTCTCCGGCGCCAAGTATCCCGACAAGGCGGCCGACCCCATCATCGTGCACCCGGACATGCGCCGCGCGCTGATGACCATGCGCGCCTTCAACGAGGCCGCGCGCGCGCTCGTCGTGTGGACCGGCCTGCAAGGCGACGTCGCGCGCCGCTCCGACGACAAGAAGCAGCGCGACGCGGCCGAAGACCACATGGGCCTGCTGACGCCGGTGATCAAAGGCGTGCTCACCGACCGCGGCTTCGAGACCACGGTGATGGCGCAGCAGGTGTTCGGCGGCCACGGCTACATCGCCGAGCACGGCATGGAGCAGTTCGTGCGCGACGCGCGCATCGCCATGATCTACGAGGGCGCCAACGGCATCCAGGCGCTCGATCTGGTCGGCCGCAAGATCGGCAAGAATTCCGGCCGCGCGCTGATGGCCTTCCTCGGCGAGGTCAACGGGCTACGTCAAGGAGAAGAGCGGCGACAAGGCGATGAAGGATTACGTGACGCCGCTCGGGCGTCGCCGCCGGCCACCTGCAAGAGGCCTCGATGTGGTTCATGAAGCACGCCATGACGAAGCCGGACAACGCCGGCGCCGGCGCCACCGACTACATGCATCTCTTCGGCCTGGTCGCGCTCGGCTACATGTGGGCGCGCATCGCGGAAGCGGCGCATCGCGAAATTGCCGAAGGCGAACGGCGCCGCGCCGCGCATGAACGCCAAGCTCACGACCGCGCGGTTTTTCATGGAGCGGATGCTGCCGGAGACGGCGCTTGCGGTTGGCGCGGATACAGGCCGGGGCGGGGAGCACGATGGAGCTGGCGGACGAGGGGTTTTGATTTTTCTTATCCTTCCCCGCTCGGCGGGGAGGGTGGTCGCTATAGGCGACCGGGTGGGGGCGATCGAAGGGCGCGTGTCGTTAATAGCCCCGGTGGAGTGAAGGGTAACCCGGGAGCCACACTCTGATTCGGACGAGCGACTCTCATTTTACTTCCGTTGCTCCAGGTTACGCTTATCCGGTGATTTTAGTGTGGCATTTCTCGCTCGGCCGGAGGTGTCGGAGCTAGAGGACGTACCGTATGCAAATTATAAAATATCCAACGAACGCCACGATTGCGCGCTCACTTTATGTAATCGTTTGCTGCTTCGTTTTGGGTCTGCTGGCAGTGATGCTGCGGCCCGTGGATGAATTTTCCGATACTGGCTGGATAACAACGGGATATATAGACACGTATGGCAATGATGAGAACGCGAGAGATCTGCAGATGCGCACGAAGCAGCTGTTTGACAATCTATCAAATCTCGACATGAAAGAGTTATATGAGGCAAAGATCCAGAAAGACATTTGTCTGGTGATTGTTTGTTTTGGATTGCCGCCCGAAAAGGTGCGTGCGGCTCTTGATGTAGTCATTTCCCGCCGTGCAAACGAAGAGGCACAGCGAGTCGCGCGGCAAAACAACGAGATTGCGCAGAAAGGTGCAATTTTTGCTTACGTCAGTTTGCTAATCAGTGTGTGCGCTCTTTTTGTCGGCGGCGCAAATTTCTTATGGAAATAGATTTTTGGTCGGGGTGGGCCGAAGCGTGACGCAGAGGCGATTGATAGATTTTGCGGGATTTCGCTAAGCTTCGCCCAGGTTAGGCCTGCTTGCTAAACTGCTAGCCTTCTTTCGTTTTCTTTGGCGAACGGCGGATGCTCATTGTCCTTCATTGTTGCGATAAAAGATTCTGGAGACCGAATTGCTTCATCGAAGATTCCACGCTTAATCAAAGCGACAAATAAGGCGCAGGATCGCGCTTGGCAATTTATGGATTTGCTTGGATTGAATTCGATGTCGGTAAAGCCAGCAAATTTCTCACGCTCTGTAAGACGCTCTTTCAGCCATTCTTTGTGAGGATAAATTCCGGTTAGATATAGCCAATCATAGAAGACGGTCTGCGGCACAAGTGGAAACGAATGGCCATCAAATTCGAATCGAATTAGCCGTCCGGACTCCTTAAGCCGCGCATCTCGCTTCGCTGTCCTTGCATCCACTTCATACAAGTCTGCGTATGGCCCGCCTCGCTCAAAAACCTTGCTACCTTGATAAGCGGATTCGAGCGGTATTGGCCCCGTTTTGCTCTGAATTTTTAAATGAAAGGCACTTAGGTGCTGACCCGCGACGACATCCGATTTAGTCGAAATCTCAAGAAGAGGTGCGAAACCGCGGTTCGCTGCTGCATCGTGAAGCGCTTTGATATTCTTCTTTTTTTGGACAGGCGCGAAGCCCGACGCCCACGGTATCTCTAGGCTGATCTCCCTAACGAAGGTGGGGCCACTTTCCATTGGAACAAAAATCGGGCGCTCGGCCATGCCTAGATGTTCCTTATATGCGTAAGAGGGATATGGCCGGGAACGAGAACTTCATACTTCTCAGCCTGTTTGAGGCGCTGTTGAATTGCTTGATCTGACCAGTCCGTCCGGGTGTAAAGCACTTCGAAGTCGATGAGTTCGGCCGCTCGGTTTATTGGGAGCGCTTCTATTCCGGCCTTATTCGAGACGTCCGGCGTAAACATGACGCCAGGGAACTGCATAACAGACGGATGTATTTCAAGAAATATCGAGTCACCAATGCGGCCATCTTGCCGCGCAAGATATTCCATTGGGTGATTGCTGCGAAAGCAAAGGTGCACGTATCGACCCATGCCTCTTAGCTCGTCGGCATCCCGACTCCATTGGTTGCCGCCAGGTGCAGGAACGTTGACACCCTTCGTCACCAAATCGCTCAGTGGGTATAGCCCGCCCTGCGACCGAATGGATTAAGGTTCCTTCGGTCTGTGAAGTGATACAAGCGCGGGATTTGGTCGAGTGTCTTGATGGTCATAGAGCCTAATCCAAAGTGATGCTTCTCTTTCGTTCATCTTCCTTTCGTCGCACCATTAGGATCGTGAAGGCGCTTCTCGCTGTGTCCGCATTTGTCGCATTTCAGGGTCCTTTCTTGAACTCCTGCAAAACCGAAGTGCGGATGCTCGCGAGACGCGGCCACCTTTAATTTCCCTTCCCCGCAAACTGGGCACGCCTCGCCCGATGTGAGGGCCGCGATCCTTTCTTCAAGCTCTTTGATTTTTCTGTCCCTGTCATGGATTGTCTCTCTGGCGTCGTAGAGAGCGATCTTAACGTCTGCAAGGGTTCCATAGAGGTTTGCCATCTGGGCCTTAAGGGCGGCTAGATCAAAGCCCTTATCGATTTCCCGCAGGTCTTTCACAATACCAGTCGCTTGCCCGAGCACTGTGAGTGCCGCTGAGATATCCAAATTTCCCTCCACAGGCTTTCCCGAGTGCCTCTGAAATATGGGCACAAATCGGAGATTTAAAGATTCTGATCCTGCAACCCCACATTATCAAGTGGCACGCATGTCGCAAAGCAAAATTGCCGCCACGATGTTCCGATTTGGACATGATGCCCCGGATTTCGCTCCGCTCCATCCGGGCTCCGGGCTACCTGACGCTTCATCATGGCCGGGCTTGCCCCGGCCATCCATGTCTTGCATGCTACAGCGGCGCAAAGTCGCGGATGCCCGGCACAAGGCCGGGCATGACGGGGAATAAACCTACCGCCACCCCATCCCCGGCGCCACGTGCTTCAAAATCGCCTCGAGCACATGGGCATTGTAGTCGACGCCGAGCTGGTTCGGCACCGTCAAGAGCAGCGTGTCGGCCTCGGCGATGCCTTCGTCGCCTTTCAACTGCTCGATCAGCGCGTCCGGCTCGGCGGCGTAGCTGCGGCCGAAGATGGCGCGCTCGGTTTCGCTGAGCATGCCGACCTGGTCGCCGTCCTCGCCGTCGCGGCCGAAATACAGGCGGTCGCGGTCGTCGGTGATCGCGAAGATCGAGCGCGAGACCGAGACGCGCGGCTCGCGCGTGTGCCCGGCCGCCTTCCACGCCGCGCGATAAGGCGCGGATCTGCTCGGCCTGCTGCACGTGGAACGGCTTGCCGCTCTCGTCGATCTTCAGCGTCGACGATTGCAGGTTCATGCCGAGCTTGGCCGCCCATTCCGCCGTGGCGTTGGTGCCGGCGCCCCACCAGATGCGCTCGCGCAAACCCTCTGAAAAAGGTTCCAGGCGCAACAGGCCGGTCGGGTTCGGGAACATCGGCCGCGGGTTGGGCTTGGCGAAGCCCTCGCCCTTCATGAGCTCGAGGAAGACTTCGGCGTGGCGGCGCGCCATGTCGGCGTCGCTCTCGCCCTCCGGCGGCGCGTAGCCGAAGTAGCGCCAGCCGTCGATCACCTGTTCGGGCGAGCCGCGCGAGATGCCGAGCTGCAGGCGGCCGCCGGCGATGAGGTCGGCGGCGCCGGCGTCCTCCGCCATGTAGAGCGGGTTCTCGTAGCGCATGTCGATGACCGCGGTGCCGAGCTCGATGCGCTTGGTGCGCGCGCCGCAGGCCGCCAGCAGCGGGAACGGCGAGCCGAGCTGGCGGGCGAAGTGATGCACCCGGAAATAGGCGCCGTCGGCGCCGAGCTCTTCCGCCGCCACCGCAAGCTCGATCGATTGCAGGAGGGCGTCGGCGCCGGTGCGAACCTGCGACTGCGGCGACGGGGTCCAGTGGCCGAAGGAGAGGAAGCCGATGTGTTTCATGGGGGCACTTATAGCCCGCGTGGCGAGAAAGCGGAATGCGGGTGGCCGCTACCCCGCCACCTTGGTCAGGAAGCTCTCCACTTCCCGGCGCAGGTCCGCGCTGGCGCCGTCGACCGATTCGGCGGCGGCGAGCACGGTCTCGGCCGCGCGCTGCGTTTGGCCGGTCGCCATCGCCACTTCGCTCAGGACCGTGGCGATGGTCTTGGCGCCCTGCGCCGAGCCCGCCACGTTGCGGGAGATTTCGCCGGTCGCCGCCGTCTGCTGCTGGATCGAGGCCGCGACCGCGGAGGTGTAGCTGTTGATCTCGCCCATGCGGTGGGCGATGCGGCCGATCGCCTCCACCGCGCTGCCGGTCGAGTTCTGGATCTCGAGGACCTGCCCGGAGATCTTTTCGGTCGCCTGCGCCGTCTGCACCGCCAGCGTCTTCACCTCGGCGGCGACGACGGCGAAGCCGCGGCCCGCCTCGCCCGAGCGCGCGGCCTCGATGGTGGCGTTCAGCGCCAGGAGGTTGGTCTGCGCCGCGATCTGGCGGATCAACCCGACCACGTCGCCGATGCCTTGCGCGATCGCCGCCAGCCGGCGCATGTCGGCGTTGGTGGCTTGCGTTTCGCTCAGGCCCAGCCGCACGACGTCGGCCGTGCGGTTGAGCTGGCGGTCGATCTCGGCGATCGAGCTCGACAATTCGGTGGCGGCGTCGGCCGCGGTTTCGACGCCGGTCAGCGCTTCCCGCGACGTCCGCATGGCGCCCTCGGCATGCCGGGTCGTCTCGCCGGAAGCGTCGAACAGGCTGGCCGCGGTGGCGCGCATCTTGCCGGCGCTGTCGGTCGCGGTGCGCAACAGGGCTTCGGCGCAGGTGCGGAACGTCGAGATGGCCTCGTCGACCGCCGCGCGCCGCGCCGCCTGTTGTTCCGCGGCGACGCGCTCCTGTTCGGCGCGGCGCCGCGCGGTGATGTCTTCGTGGGTCGTGATCCAGCCGCCGCCCTTGATCGGATGATTGGTGATCAGCACCAGGCGGCCATTGCCGGCGTCGACTTCGTTGACGGTGGTGCGGCCTTCGCGATACGCGCGCAGGAAGTCCTCGCGGTATCGGCGGATGTCGGTCGCAAACGTTCCCTTGGCCGCCCGCATGGCCAGCACATCGGTGAGCGTCGATCCCCGTTTCACGTCCTCCGGCGCCAGTCCGTAAATTTCGTGGTAGCGCGCGTTGCAGACCAGCAGCCGCTCTTTCGCGTCGAACATGCTGACGCCCTGCGGCATGCTGTCGAGGGCCCGGTACATCTGCCCGTTTTCCCAGCGCAGGTGGCGGGTGCGCAGAGCGTTGACGCCGCCGGCCGCGAGCTGGCCGGCCAACGCCGCCAGGGCCGCGAACAGGATGGCCTCGGCGCCGGCGCTGGGAAACAAGCCCGCCGCCGGACCGCTCGCGAACGCGGTCAGCACGGCCAGGATCGCGGCAAACACCGCGAATCCAGCAAGAACGGGGAGCCACCAGCCGCGCTTGAGGCCGGCGATCAGAGGTGCAATCCACATGTCCGGCGTCCGGTTTACCCGCAACTCCATAGCCCGGTTCGGGTTTGTTTGCGGTTAACCGTTCGCTAACGGTCCGTTAACAAGAAAGTTATGCGGACGCCCGCGGGACCCATAAGCAACGATGGCCGGGAGGCCCTGAATGACAGAACTCAAAATCGCCGTCGTCGGCGGCGGCATCGGCGGCGTGGCGGCGGCGCTCAACCTGCTCGCGGCCGGCCATGACGTCGCGGTCTACGAACAGGCGCCGGCGTTCCGCGAGGTCGGCGCCGGCATCCAGGTGAGCCCCAACGCGTCGCGCGTCATCCACGGGCTCGGCCTCGCCGAACCGCTCGCGCGGATCGGCGTGCGCCCGCTCGCCTTTCATCAGAAGCGCTGGCAGGACGGCCGCAGCATCGTGAAGTCGCCGCTCGGCGACGCGGTGGAGTCCGCCTTTGGCTTTCCCTATTACCAGGTGCACCGCGCCGACCTGCTGGCGATGCTGGTCGGCGCGCTGCCGCCCGCGCGCCTGCACACCGGTCATCGCCTCGTGTCGTTCGGCGAGACCGGCGACGGCGTCGAGATGGAATTCGACAACGGGGCGCGGGCGCGCGCCGACATATTGATCGGTGCCGACGGCATCCATTCCTCCGTGCGCCACATCCTGTTCGGCGCCGAGGCGCCGCGCTTCACCGGCGTCACCGCCTATCGCGGCCTGATCCGCGCCGCGCGCATCGCCCATCTCGACGTGGAAGTGGCGACCCAGGTCTGGATGGGGCCGGGCAGCCATCTCGTGGCCTATTTCGTCGCGGGCAAGCGCCTGCTCAACTTCGTCGCCAATGTCGAGCGCGACGAATGGACGGGCGAATCGTGGAGCGAGCAGGGCGATCCCGCCGCCTTGCGCGCCGCCTTCGCCGGCTGGGACCCGAAGCTGCGCGCCATCCTCGATGGCGTCGAGCAAACCTTCATCTGGGGCATCTTCGACCGCGCGCCGCTGCCGCGCTGGTCGACCGGCCGCGTGACGCTGCTGGGCGACGCCTGCCATCCGATGCAGCCGCACATGGCGCAGGGCGCGGCGCAGGCCCTGGAAGACGGCGCCGCGTTGACGGCGTGCCTGCGCCAGGGCGACGACATCGCGGCCGCGCTCGCCCGCTACGAGCGCTTGCGCAAAGCCCGTACCGCGCATGTGCAGTCGCTCGCGACCGCCAACAAGACGCGCTTCCACCTGCCGGACGGCCCGGAGCAGCAGGCGCGCGACGCCGCTATGGCCGCGGGCGGCACCGATTGGTCGTTGCGGACGATCGGCTGGCTCTACGGCTATGACGCCGTGGCGGCCATGGAAAGCGGCGATGCCGGTTTGCCGGACGCCGCCTGACTCTTCACGCCATCGCGCTCGCCTCGATCGTCGCCGACAGCCGCGGCGTCGCCGCGCCGGCCGCCTTCAGCAGCGCCTCCTGGTCGAAGTCGCCGTCGTCGCAGATGAACTCGAGCGACGCCAGGATGCGGTCGACCGTTTCGCCGTCATGCGCGAACGGCAGCAGCAGCCGTTCGAAATGGATGAGCCGTCCCGCCGAGTCGGTGATGTCCTGGATGGTGTAGACCGGCATGCCGTCCTGGGCAGCCTGCGCGTAGGGCGCGAGCGCTTTGTCGCGGTCGGCGGCCGGAAGGACCTCGTCGAGATGGCGTCCGCGGCAATCGGAAGAGCCGTAGACCCGGCCAACCACGCGGCCGTGGAAGCGAATGAGGAAGCGCGTCGGCTTGCCGCGGATCACGTCGAGAAAGCTGAGATTGTCGGCCATGCTGGCGAGATCGTCGGCCTTGACCGCCTGCCAGCGCGGTACGCGTGCGCCGCCGACATGCCGCGTCCAGAACTTGAGCAGCCAGCGCTGATTGATCGCGCGTATGGCATCCGGCCGCGCCGTCGTGAACTGCATGGATAGTGTCCCCCGCCTCGCCCGGCGCGAATCATTTTATCATATTCACAACGGAAATAGGTGGTATGGACGGCGACGGCGACGCTTTGTCCCGCAATGACGACGCGGGCGCTTCGCCTGCCGGTCTCTCTCTTGAAGCTTTGCGTGCACGGGGTGTGCAGCTTATGCGGGCTGCGCGAGCCGGCGGCCGCCGCGGAACAGCACGAAGCTCATGATGCTGATATTGAGCAGGTTCCAGCCGACGCCGTCGAGGAACGCGGCCTGGTAGGAGCCGGTGGCATCGAAGATCACGCCCGCCAGCCAGCCGCCCAGCGCCATGCCGCTCAACGTCGCGAGCAGCACCAGCCCCACGCGCGTGCCGGCTTCCTTGGGCGGGAAATACTCGCGCACGATGATGGCGTAGCAGGGCACGATGCCGCCCTGGAACAGCCCGAACAGGCCGGAGATCACGTAGAGCGAGGTGAGCCCGTTGAACATCAGGTAGAGCAGCAGCGCCGTCCCTTGCAGCACCGAGCCGATCAGGAGCGTGCGCACGCCGCCGATGCGGTCGGCGATGAATCCGGAGCCGATGCGGCTGATGATGCCGAGTCCCAGCATCAGCGACAGCATCTGGGCGCCCCGCGCCGCGCCGTAGCCGAGATCGCCGCAATAGGCGACGAGATGCACCTGCGGCGTCGCCATCGCCACGCAGCAGCACACGCCCGCCATGCACAACAGCACCTGCAGCATGTTCGGCGGCAACGGCATGGTGGTGCGCCGCCGCGCGGCCGCGGCGCCGGCGCTGACGTGGCTGGTCGCCGGCACCCGCCGGCGCATCACCAGCGTCAGGGGCAGCATGGTGACGAGGCAGAACAGGCCGATGCCGATGTGGGTCGCGCGCCAGCCGTCGGCGGCGATGAAATGCTCCGTCACCGGCGGCCAAAGCGTGCCGGCGACATAGTTGCCGGCGGCGGCCACGGTCACGGCGATGCCGCGCCGGCGGTCGAACCAGTGCGAGACGTCGGCCATGATGGGTCCGAAACTGACCGAGCAGCCGAGCCCGATCAGGCCTTGCGCCAGCGCCACCTGCGTGAGGTTGGCCGCGTGCCCGACGGCGACATAGCCGAGGCTGAGGGCGACAACGCCGACAAGGAGCGGGCGGCACGATGCCATAGCGGTCGACGAGCCGGCCCATCAGCACGCCGCCGGCGCCGAAGCCGAGCATGCCGAGGGTGTAGGGCAGGGAGGCTTGCGCGCGGTCGACGCCGAAATCGGTCTGGATCGCCGGCAGCGCCACCACCACCGACCACATGCCGACGCCGCCGATGGTCGCCAGCAGCATGCCGGTGGCGAGCCGCAGCCAGGCGTAGGGCGATTCGATGTCGGCGGCGGCGTCGCCGCCGGTGGATGTAGGCATGGTGGCTGGATCCGGCTTTGCGCGTGTGTTGGTAGCACACAATCGCTCTCGCCGCGCTACAGCCGCGGCTCACCTCTCCCCGCGTTCGGGGCGAGGGAAGAACTCACCCAAACGCCGGCATCACCTCGCGCGCGAACAGCGTCATCGACTGGCCGGCCGCCTCGGCCGGCATGTCGCCGAACACCATCTGGCAGAGCACGTAGTTGACGTTGGTGTCGTCCCGCAGGCGCGCCACGTAGTCGCGCACGGTCGCGGGCGAGCCCGCCACGCCATGGCCGATTGCCGCCAAGCCGGCAAAGCTCTCCGGATAGATCTCCTTCAGCGAGAACGGCACGTTCGAGCGCCGCCAGAGCCACTCCATGCCCTGGCGCCAGCGTGGATAGGCGGCATCCGCGATGCGGGCAGCCTCGGCGTCCGTCTCGGCCACGACGATGTGGCGGGTGATGCCGATATGCGGCAGCGCGGCGGGATCGCGCTGAAGCGCGCGCCATTCGTCCCGGTAGCGGTCGGCGATCGCGCGCGCGCGGTCCGCCGGCCCCAGTGACACGACGTTGACGCCATTCGGCGCCGCCCATTGGATTGCATCGGCGTTGGGCGCGCCGTACCAGATCGGCGGGTGCGGCGTCTGCACCGGCCTCAACTGCACCGCATAGTCTTTGTATTGGAAGAAGCGGCCGTCGAAATCGAGCACGTCGGCCTCGAAAGCGCGCATGAGCACCGCGAAGGCCTCGTGATAACGCGCCGAGGCCTCGTCCGGCGCGACGCCGAAGCGCTGGTGCTCCAACAGGGCGCCGCCGCGCCCGACCCCGACCATCAGCCGGCCGCCGCTCATCTGGTCGAGCATGCAGATTTCTTCGTACAGCCTGAGCGGGTGATAGAGCGGCAGCACGTAGACCAGCGGCCCCAGCCGGAGGCGGCGCGTGCGCTGGATCGCCGCGGCGAGGAAAACGCTCGGGCTCGCCGCCATGCCGAGCGGGGTGGCGTGATGCTCGGCCAGGTGATAGCCGGCGTATCCTTCCCGCTCCATCAATTCGACGAGGCCGAGCCGGCTCTCGTAGAGCGCGTCAAGCGGTCCGCCGTCGCTGTCCAGATGGTCGAAAATGCCGAATTTAAGCAAACGAATCCTCCCAATTGGGCCGGCTTGCCCACCGTTGGCGCGTGGCGTTAATCGTGGGACCAATGGGCTATGGTAATCGCCCCATGGACGCGCTTATTTGACCACACGAAGCCACGTTAGCTATCGTGGCGCCAACCACAAGACAACAGAGGAGGGACGACCCGATGAGGATTGCCACGACCACGCTTTGCGGCGTTGCCGCAGCCGCGCTCATGGCCGTGTCGGCGCACGCCGCCGGCACCGTCAAGATCGGCCTGATCTTGCCATATTCCGGTCAGTTCGCCGACACCGGTGTGCAGGTGGACAACGCCGTCAAGCTCTACATCAAGCAGCACGGCGACATGGTCGCCGGCAAGAAGATCGAGATCATCCGCAAGGACGTCGGCGGCATCAATCCGCCGGTCGCCAAGCGTCTGGCGCAGGAACTGATCACGCGCGATCACGTCGACATGCTGGCCGGCTTCGCGCTCACGCCGAATGCCATGGCCGCCGGCGACGTGTCGAAGGCGGGCAAGAAGTTCATGGTGGTAATGAACGCGGCGACGTCCTCCATCACGAAGAAGTCGCCCTATCTCGCGCGCACCTCGCTGACCATTCCGCAGCTCCAGTACAGCTTCGGCAAGTGGGCGGCGAAGAATGGCGTCAAGAACGTCTACACCATGGTCGCGAACTACGGTCCCGGCATCGACGCCGAAACCTGGTTCAAGAAAGGCTTCGAGGCCGCCGGCGGCAAGATCGCCGGTTCCGTGCGCATGCCGGTCGCGAATTCGGACTTCTCATCCTACGTGCAGAAGGCCAAGGACACGAAGCCGGGCGGCATCTTCGTGTTCATTCCGGGCGGCACCCAGCCGGCGGCGTTCGCCAAGGCGCTGGCGCAGCGCGACATGGACCCGCAGCACTTCCCCGTGCTGGCGCAGGGTGAGCTGACCCTCGACGAGTCGCTCAAGAGCGTCGGCGACAGCGCGCTCGGCATCATCACGGTCTTCCACTACGACTGGTCGCACAAGTCGAAGATGAACAAGGCCTTCGTCGCGGCATATGAGAAGGAATTCAACCGTCACCCCGACATCTTTTCGATCGGCGGCTATGACGGCATGCACCTGATCTACGCCGCGCTGAAGAAGACCAAGGGCAACGCCGCCGCCGCCAAGCTGATCGCGGCGGCCAAGGGCATGCATTGGGAAAGCCCGCGTGGGCCGATCTCGATCGATCCCAAGACCCGCGACATCATCCAGAACGTTTATATCCGCAAGGTCGAGAAGGTGAACGGTCACCTGGAGAACGTCGAGATCGACACCATCAAGCACGTCAAGGACCCGGCGAAGTAATCGCCGCCCGGGGCGGGCGTCCGCGCCCGAACGCATTCCAAGCCGCCGGTTCGCGCGCTCGCGAACCGGCGGTTTTATATTTCGGCGTTGACGGCGCCGCACCCTCTCGCGCGAGGCGCCCGCTGGCCCTATCCTGGCCCCCTAATCGATAAGACAGCCCAAGGACGTGCCATGAACGCCCTCAATCTTCCCCGTCCCGCCTGGATGACCGAAGACCTCGTTCTGCTCGAGGAACAGGCGCGGCGTTTCATCGCCGCCGAATACGTGCCGCAGATCGACCGCTGGCACGAAAAGGGCATGTACGAGCGCGAGGTCTGGACCAAGGCCGGGGAGGCGGGCCTGCTGTGCGCATCGATGCCGGAGGAATACGGCGGCGCCGGCGGCAGCTTCGCGCACGAGGCGGTGATCAACCGCGAGTTCTCGCTCGCCGGCTTCGACGACTTCGGCGCGCCGCTGCATTCCGGGATCGTGGCGCCCTACATCCTGCATTACGGCACCGAGGAGCAGAAGCAGCGCTGGCTGCCGAAGCTCGCCACCGGCGAGCTGGTCGCGGCCATCGCCATGACCGAGCCCGGCACCGGCAGCGATTTGCAGGGCGTGCGCACCAAAGCGGAGAAATCCGGCAACGGCTACGTGCTCAACGGCTCCAAGACCTTCATCACCAACGGCCAGCACGCCAACCTGATCGTCGTCGTCGCCAAGACCGATCCGGCGGCCGGCGCCAAGGGCGTTTCGCTCATGGTCGTGGAAACCGACAACGCGCCCGGCTTCCGGCGCGGGCGCAAGCTGAAGAAGCTCGGCATGGATTCCGCCGACACCTCGGAGCTGTTCTTCGAGGACGTCAAGCTGCCGGCGGAGAACCTGCTCGGCACCGAAGCGGGGCAGGGCTTCTACCAGTTGATGCAAGAACTGCCGCAGGAGCGTCTCATCGTCGCCGTGCACGCGGTCGCCATGATGGAGCGCGCGCTGGCGCTGACCGTCGACTACGTCAAGGAGCGTGCCGCTTTCGGCAAGAAGATCATCGAGTTCCAGAACACCCAGTTCGAACTCGCCGCCTGCAAGACCGACGCCACCATCGCCAAGGTGTTCCTCAACCACTGCATCGGCGAGCACCTCGAAGCGCGGCTCGATACCGTCACCGCCTCGATGGCGAAATACCGGCTCACCGACACGCTCGCCACCGTCCTCGACCGCTGCCTGCAATTGTTCGGCGGCTACGGCTTCATGGACGAGTATCCGATCTCGCGGCTTTACCGCGACGCGCGCGTCCTGCGCATCTACGCCGGCACCAACGAGATCATGAAGATGCTGATTTCGCGGAGTTTGTAGGGTCCCGACGACGGGTGCGGCGCTTCACCTCGCCCCGCAAGCGGGGAGAACGATAAGGACCGCCGCCTTCATTTTGCGCACGATACGCATTCCCCGCCGGCGCGGGTTGCCGACATATCGGTGCTACCGAGGCGCACCCCGGCGACAGAAATCATCTTATTTTCATATCGCCGATTGCGCGCCGCGGCCCCGAGCCCCTAGTGGTTGCCGGTTCAAAACCAGAGGCAAAGCCATGCGCGTGCAAACGGCAGAGACGAATGAACGCGGCCGCGGCGGTCGCGCGGGCGCGGCCAGGCGCTAGGCCCATGCTCGCGCTTACGCCCGAACCTTCGCCCGCGCGCGGCGGCGACTCCCATTTCCGCTCCATCCTCAAGGCGGTGAGCTGGCGGATCACCGGCAGCATCGACACCTTCGTGCTGGCGCTTCTGTTCACCGGCTCCAGCGCCTTGGCCGGCTCGATCGCCGGCACCGAGATCGTCACCAAGATCGTCATCTACTACCTGCACGAGCGCGCCTGGACCTGGGTGCGCTGGGGCCGGCATTAGCGGGCTACCCTCAACCGTTCGTCCCCGCGAACGCATGGACCCAGAGCCGCTGCTTGAGGGGTTCGCCATTGCATCCCCGGTTCCCGCTTGCGCGGGAATGAACGGCGTACGAGGCGCTGCTCGCGAAAGAGCCTTCAAATCCGAGGGTCCGCCCTCGCGCCGCCCCGGTTCCCGTCCTATGTTGAAAAGCGCTAGAATCTGCCGCCGGCGCCCGCGCGCCTGCCGCGCCATTCCGGAGAGTTCCATGCCCGACGCATTCATCTACGACGCCGTCCGCACCCCGCGCGGACGCGGCAAGGCCGACGGCGCCCTGCACGAAGTCACCGCGGTGAACCTCGCCACCCAGGCGCTGAAGGCCGTCAAGGACCGCAACAACCTCGATCCCGCGCAGCTCGACGACGTGGTCATGGGCTGCGTCGATCCGGTCGGCGAGGCCGGCGGCGACATCGCCCGCGTCGCGGCCCTGATGGCCGGTTTCGGCGACAGCGTGCCCGGCATCCAGATCAATCGCTTCTGCGCCTCGGGGCTCGACGCGGTGAACTTCGCGGCCGCCGAGATCATGTCCGGCCAGCACGAGATGACCATCGGCGGCGGCGTCGAATCCATGAGCCGCGTCGGTATCGGCGCTTCCGGCGGCGCCTGGGCGATGGATCCCTCGATCGCCGTCGCGCATTACTTCATGCCGCAGGGTATTTCCGCCGACCTGATCGCCACCAAGTACGGCTTCTCGCGCGATGACGTCGATGCCTTCGCGGTCGAAAGCCAGACCCGCGCGGCCAAGGCATGGGACGACGGCCGCTTCAAAAATTCGGTCGTCGCGGTGAAGGACGTCAACGGCCTCACCATCCTCGACAAGGACGAGCACATGCGGCCGTCGACCACCATGCAGTCGCTGGCCTCGCTGCAGCCGTCCTTCGTGCAGATGGGCGAGATGGGCGGCTTCGACGCGGTGGCGGTGCAGGCGCACCCGGAGGTCGAGGCGGTCAACCACGTCCATCACGCCGGCAATTCGTCCGGCATCGTCGACGGCGCCGCCGCGGTGCTGATCGGCAGCGCGGCGGCCGGCAAGGCCGCGGGCCTGAAGCCGCGCGCGCGCATCAAGGCCTTCGCCAATATCGGCTCGGAGCCGGCCATCATGCTCACCGGCCCGGTCGACGTGACGCACAAGGTGCTGAAGAAATCCGGCATGAAGCTGTCGGACATCGATCTCATCGAGATCAACGAGGCCTTCGCCTCGGTGGTCCTGCGTTTCATGCAAGCCTTCGACATCGACAATTCGAACGTCAACGTCAACGGCGGGGCGATTGCCATGGGGCATCCGCTCGGCGCCACCGGCGCCATGATTCTCGGCACCGTGCTGGACGAGTTGGAGCGAACCGGCAAGTCCACCGCGCTGGTGACGCTCTGCATCGGCGCCGGCATGGGCACGGCGACGATCATCGAAAGGGTGTGAGGACATCCTCATGCCCAAGATCGACATCGCCAAGATCCCGCTCGACACCGCGACCGACTATCCGCCGCCGTTCAACCAGGCGGTGGAGGGGCGCCAACGCAAGCGCCTCGGCCGCGCCGCGGGCCTGAACCAGTTCGGCGTCAACATCTGCACGCTCAAGCCAGGTGCCGCGTCGTCGCAGCGCCACTGGCACGAGAACGAGGACGAGTTCGTCTATGTGCTCGAAGGCGTAGTCGTGCTGTGCGAGGACGCGGGCGAGACCGTGCTGAAAGCCGGTGAGGCCGCGGCCTGGAAAGCGGGCGTGGCCGACGGCCATTGCCTCGTCAACCGTTCCGACCGCGATGCCGTCGTGCTCGAGATCGGCAGTCGCGCCGAGAAAGAACGCGCGTTCTATTCCGACATCGACATGATGGTGGTGCGCGACGGCAAGGAATTCCGTTACACCAAGAAAAGCGGCGAGCCCTACTGAGGAAATTTCCAATGACCAACTTCACCTTCGACGTCGACGCCGATGGCATCGCGCTCGTCACCTGGGACATGCCGGGCCGGTCGATGAACGTCATCGACGCCGGCGTATACGAAGAGCTCGGGGCGCTCGTCGAGAAGGTCGCGAGCGACGAGGCGATCAAGGGCGCGGTCATCACCGCCGGCAAGGCCTCGTTCTGCGGCGGCGCCGATCTCACCGTCCTGGAGCGTTTCAAGAGCCTCTACGCCGATACGCTCGCGCGCGAGGGCGAAGAAGCCGCGGCCAAAATGGTGTTCGAGGAAGGCCGCAGATTGTCGGTGCTGTGCCGGAGGTTGGAGACCTGCGGCAAGCCGTGGGTCTGCGCGCTCAACGGCACCGCCATGGGCGGCGGCTTCGAGATCGCACTTGCGTGCCATCACCGCGTCGCCTCCGATAATCCGAAAACGCGGCTCGGCCTGCCGGAAGTGAAGGTCGGCCTGTTTCCCGGCGGCGGCGGCACCCAGCGCGTCGCGCGCATGATCCCGCCCGCCGATGCGTTGCAGTTCCTCACCAAGGGCGAGGCGCTGAAGGTCGAGCGCGCCAAGGCCATGAAGCTGATCGACAACGTCGTGCCTGCGGCCGATCTCGATCACAGCCGCCAAGGATTGGATCAAGGCCGGCGGCAAGGCGCAGGCGCCGTGGGACGTGAAAGGCTTCCGTCTGCCCGGCGGTCTCGTCTGGTCGAAAGCCGGCATGATGACCTTCATGCCGGCAAACGCCATCTACCGCCGCGAGACCTACGACAACTATCCCGCCGCGCGCGCCATCCTGCAGGTGGTCTACGAAGGCCTGCAGGTCGACATGGACACCGCGCTGCGCATCGAATCGCGCTGGTTCGCGCACGTGCTGCGCTCGCCGCAGGCGGCCAACATGATCCGCTCGCTGTTCGTCTCCATGCAGGAGCTGAACAAGGGCGCGCGCCGGCCGGAAGCCGTGCCGCCGTCGAAGCTCAAGAAAGTCGGCATCGTCGGCGCCGGCTTCATGGGCGCCGGCATCGCGCGCGTCACCGCCGCGGTCGGCATCGAGGTGGTACTGATCGACCGCGACCAGGAAGCCGCCGACAAGGGCAAGGAGGGCGTGGCCAAGGCGCTGAGCGACCGCGTCACCAAGGGCCGCATGAAGGGCGCCGAGCGCGACGCGCTGCTCGCGGAGATCACGCCGACCGCGGACTACGGCGCATTGAAGGACTGCGACCTGGTCATCGAAGCCGTGTTCGAGGACCGCAAGGTGAAGGCCGATGTCATCGCCAAGATTCAAGCCGTGATCCGCGACGACGCCGTGTTCGCCTCCAACACCTCGACCCTGCCGATCACCTCGCTGGCGTCCGAGTTCAAGGAACCCAAGCGCTTCATCGGCATCCATTTCTTCTCGCCGGTCGACCGCATGATGCTGACCGAGATCATCCTCGGCAAGGAAACCGGCGACAAGGCGCTGGCCGTGGCGGTCGACTTCGTGCGCGCCATCAAGAAGACGCCGATCGTGGTCAACGACACCCGCGGCTTCTACGCCAACCGCTGCGTGCTGAACTACATCCAGGAAGGCCATCTGATGCTCCTGGAAGGCATCCCGCCGGCTTTGATCGAGAACGCCGCGCGCATGGCCGGCATGCCGGTCGGCCCGCTCGCGCTCAATGACGAGACCGCGCTCGATCTGGGCTTGAGGATCGTGCGCGCGGCGGAAGCCGATATGGGCGAAGCCGCGATCAACCAGCAGCAGAAGAAGCTGCTGGAAGACATGGTCGAGAAGCACGGCCGCTTCGGCCGCAAGAACGGCAAGGGCTTCTACGACTACAGCGTCAAGCCCAAGCGGCTGTGGTCCGGCATTGCCGATTTGCAGCCGAAGAAGCTCACCCGCGACGAGGTCGACGCGCTGGACGTCGAGGAACTCAAGCACCGCATTCTGGTGACGCAGGCGCTGGAAGCCGCGCGCACCTTCGAGGAGAAGGTGGTCACCGACGTGCGCGAGGCCGACGTCGGCTCCATCCTCGGCTGGGGCTTCGCGCCCTGGTCGGGCGGCACGCTGTCGTGGATCGACATGGTGGGCTCGAAGAAGTTCGTCGCACTGTGCCGCGATCTCGAAAAGAAGCACGGGCCGCGCTTCAAGCCCTGCAAGCTCTTGGTCGAGATGGCGGAAACCAACGACAGCTTCTACCGCCGCTTCGCCCCGCCGAAGAAGAAAGCAGCGGCGTAGATTTTTTCGGGGAACGCTGCGACAATCTCCGCTCACCCCCGCGAAAGCGGGGGTCCAGGGAGCGTGGCATGGCGTTCTTTGTCTACATCCTTGCGAATAGGCGGAATGGTACGCTCTATATTGGCATGACCGATGATCTGGTGAGACGCGTCTGGCAGCATCGCAACGATATCATTCGGGGTTTCACGCAAACATACGGGGCCAAGATGCTCGTCTGGTACGAGCGGCATGAGTTGCGCAAATCCGCGTTTGCGCGTGAGCGACAAATGAAAAGATGGAACCGGACCTGGAAACTTGAATTGATTGAAAAGAGCAATCAAGACTGGCGCGATTTATGGGATGAAGTGAATGCTTAGGAAAGGGCTGGATTCCCGCTTACGCGGGAATGAGCGGAGTTTGTAGCTTGCCCAATCCCAAACCCCGATCCCTCCTGCGCTGGCGCGAGATTCCCGGCGGCGTGTGGGCGCTCGGCTTCGTCTCGCTGTTCATGGACGCCTCCTCGGAGATGATCCATGCGCTGCTGCCGCTTTATCTCGTCAGCGTGCTCGGCGCCTCGACACTCGAAGTCGGCGTCATCGAGGGCATCGCGGAAGCGACCGCCGCCGTCACCAAGGTGTTTTCCGGCGTGCTCAGCGACTGGTGGGGCGAACGCAAGTGGCTCGCCGCCGCCGGCTACGGCCTCGCCGCATTGAGCAAGCCGCTGTTCCCGCTCGCGCCCGACATCTCCTGGGTCGCCGCCGCCCGCTTCATCGACCGCGTCGGCAAGGGCATCCGCGGCTCGCCGCGCGACGCGCTGATCGCCGATCTCACGCCCGATCGGGTGCGCGGCGCGGCCTACGGCCTGCGCCAGTCGCTCGACACCGTCGGCGCCTTCATCGGCCCGGGTGGCGCCATCCTGTTCATGGCGCTGTTCGCCGACCATTTCCGCACCGTGTTCTGGATCGCGGTGGTGCCGGCCTTCCTGTCGGTCGCGGTCATCGTGCTGTTCGTGCGCGCGCCGCGTGCCACACGGAAGAAGAAAGAACCGCGCGCGCCGCTCTCCCGCGCCGAGTTCAAGAAGCTCGATGCCGCCTACTGGATCGTGGTCGCGGTCGCCGCCGTGTTCACGCTCGCCCGCTTCAGCGAAGCCTTCCTGCTGCTGCGCGCCAAGTCGGTGGGCATGCCGCTCACCTGGGTGCCGTCGGTGATGGTGGTGATGAGCCTGGTCTATGCGCTGTCGGCCTGGCCGGCCGGCGCGCTGTCGGACTCCATCGGCCGCTACCGGCTGTTGCTCTCCGGCTTCGCGCTGCTGATCGTCGCCGACCTGGTGCTGGCGTTCGCGGGCGGCATGATCGCGGTGATGGTCGGCGTCGCGCTCTGGGGCCTGCACATGGGGCTGACGCAGGGGCTGCTGCAGGCGCTGGTCGCCGACACCGCGCCGGAGCACCTGCGCGGCACCGCCTTCGGCGTGTTCAACCTGGTGAGCGGGCTCGCCATGCTCTGCGCCAGCGTCATCGCCGGGACCTTGTGGGACGCGGTCGGGCCGGACGGCACGTTCATCGCCGGCGCGGTGTTCACCGCGATCGCGCTTGCCGCGTTGCCCTTCGCCCATCGCTGGCGGGTGCGGCGAGGGCTAAAGAGGCGGGCGAACGGGTAGGTTCACCACGCAAATCAAGATCAGCGTTGTGGGCTACATCACCACCGTCAGCCGCTTCGCCGCCCTTGTGACGCCGGTATAAAGCCAGCGCTCGCGGCTGTCGGGAAACGCGAAACTCTCGTCGAACAGCACCACGTCGTCCCATTGCGAGCCCTGCGCCTTGTGCACGGTGAGCACGTAGCCGAAGTCGAACTCGTCATAGGGCTTGCGCCGCTGCCAGTCGAGTTGCTCGATGCCGCCGGTGAAGCACTCGGGGCGCACCGAGACTTTGACGCCGCGCCGCGCGGTCTCGTCGTCGGGCAGCAATTGCAGCGACAGAATGCCGGACTTGGCTCCGCTCTTGCGTTGCGCACGCGCCTTCACCGTCCACAGGCCGCCGTTGAACAGCGCCTTCTTGCGGTTGTTTCTGAGGCACACCAGCTTGTCGCCGGCTTCCGGCATCGTGTCCTCGAAGCCGCGCCGCTCGCGCATGCGGCCGTTATAGGCGCGGCGCGTGGCGTTGCGCCCGACCAGCACCTGGTCGGCGTCGAGCACCCGCTGCGGATCGAGATCGGCCTTGGCGACAACTTCCGTTTCGCCGTAGCGGCCGGGCTCGAGATACTCGCCGGCGCGGATGTCCATCGACAGCCGCACGATCGGGTCGTCCTGCGCCTGCCGGTGCACTTCGGTGAGCATGGCGTCGGGCTCTGCCTCCGTGAAGAAGCCGCCGCCTTGGATCGGCGGCAGTTGCGCCGGGTCGCCGAGCACCAATAGCGGTACGCCGAACGACAGCAGATCGCGGCCGAGCTCGGCGTCGACCATCGAGCATTCGTCGATGATCATGAGGTCGGCCTTCGAGGCCGGGGCCTCGTCCCACAGGTCGAAGCTCGGGATCTCTTCGCCGCTCTCGCGCGTCCGGTAGATCAGGCTGTGAATGGTGGAGGCGCCGTGGCAGCCCTTGCCGCGCATGACGGAGGCCGCCTTGCCGGTGAAGGCGGCGTACTTCACCTCGCCGTCGACGCCTTCCGCGATGTGCTTGGCGAGAGTTGTCTTGCCGGTGCCGGCATAGCCGAACAGGCGAAACACCGGTGGCGTGTCGCCGGCGCCGGGTTTGGCCTTCAGCCAGTCGGCAACGGCGGTGAGGGCGGCGTCCTGGTGGGGCGTGAACTGGGTCATGACGGGCCTATCTCTAAAGCAACCGGCTTGCGGGCAAAAGAACAAAATATGAACCATGGCGGGAAATTCGCGGGATTCCCATTCATTCTATCGGGGTCCGCTGCTTCCCACCGCTGGTCCCCGCGCAAGCGAGGACCCGGCTCTTTGGCGTCAAGGCACTGGATGCCCGCTGCCGCGGGCATGAGCGGAGAGAGGCGTGCGCCGCTATGCCAAAGAGCGTCGCGCCAGTTGCGGGTTTCCCTAGCCCGGTGATTGGGGAAAAGAAAAGAGCATGTGGCAGCGCCGCCGATTTGGGATTTTTTCGGGACTTCGCAAGAGGCACCCCGGCAACCCCGCCATCGGCTCCCCGCATTGCCCTTTGCCCTGCCGCATGGTTAGTGTCGCCGCCGCCCTCCGCCGGAATCCTCCATGGCCCGTGACCAGATCGATATGACCCCGATCGAGACGCGCGACGAACTCGTCGCCTGGCTCGAAGCGGGCTGCAAGCCGAGGGAGCAGTTCCGCGTCGGCACCGAGCACGAGAAGTTCGCCTTCACGGTCGAGGGCGACCGTCCCGTGCCGTACGAGAATACGCGCTCGATCCGCGCGCTGCTCGAAGGCATGCACGACCTGCTCGGCTGGGAGCCGATCATGGAGGGCGACAACATCATCGGCATGTTCGACGTCACCGGCGGCGGCGCGATTTCGCTCGAGCCCGGCGGCCAGTTCGAACTCTCCGGCGCGCCGCTGGAAACCGTGCACCAGACCGCCTGCGAGTTGATGGCGCATCTGGCGCAACTGCGCGAAGTGGCCAAGCCTCTCGGCATCGGCTTCCTCGGGCTCGGCATGACGCCGAACTGGACCCGCGCCGAAATGCCGGTGATGCCCAAGGGACGCTACAAGATCATGACCGCCTACATGCCGAAGGTCGGCACCATGGGCCTGGACATGATGTACCGCACCTGCACCGTGCAGGCGAACCTCGACTTCTCCGACGAAGCCGACATGGTGAAGAAGCTGCGCGTGTCGATCGCGCTGCAGCCGGTGGCGACCGCGCTGTTCGCCAACTCGCCGTTCACCGAAGGCAAGCCCAACGGCTTCCTGTCGATGCGCTCGCACATCTGGACCGATACCGACAACCAGCGCGCCGGCACGCTGCCCTGGGCGTTCGAGCCGGGCATGGGCTTCGAGCGCTGGGTCGACTACGCGCTCGACGTGCCGATGTATTTCATCAAGCGCGGCGACAAATACATCGACGTCGCCGGCAAGTCGTTCCGCGATTTCTTCGCCGGCAAGCTCGCCGAAATGCCGGGCGCGCGGCCGACCATCTCCGACTGGGCCAACCACCTCTCGACCATCTTCCCCGAGGTGCGGCTCAAGCGTTATCTCGAAATGCGCGGCGCCGACGGCGTGCCCTGGCGGCGGCTGCCGGCGCTCACCGCCTTCTGGGTCGGACTGCTCTACGACGACGAGGCGCTCGAGGCCTGCTGGCAGATGGTCAAGGACTGGACGGCGGACGAGCGCCAGAAGCTGCGCGAGGACGTGCCCAGGCTCGGCTTCAAGGCCGAGATCCGCGGCACCAACGTGCTGACTTTGGCGCAGGAGACGCTGCGGCTTGCCAATCGCGCCCTCACGCGCCGCCAGCATCTCGACCAGAACGGCCGCGACGAGACGCGCTACCTGCGTCCGCTGGAAGAATTGGTCGCCGCCGGCGTCACGCCCGCCGAAGAGCTGCTGCGGAAATTCCACGGCAAGTGGAACGGCTCGGTCGATCCGATTTTCGAGGAATATGCGTATTGACGACTCGTGTCCCGGACGCGGTGCAGCGCGTTAGCGGTGCACCGCAGATCCGGGACCCAGCTTTCTTGTAACCGGGGTCCCGGGTCTGCAGCGCATCACTTCGTGCTGCGCTGCGCCCGGGACACGAGGCAGCAACATGGCCAAATCCACTCCCGCCACGCTGATGCTGCAAAAAGCCGGCGTCGCCTTCCAGCTCCACGAATACGACTACGACCCGGACGCGCCGCGCATCGGCATGCAGGCGGCGGAAGCGCTCGGCATCGAGCCGGCACGTCTGCTGAAGACCTTGATGGCGCGCGCCGGCGACAAGGCGGTGTGCGTGCTGGTGCCGTCCGACCGCGAAGTGAATCTGAAGAAGCTCGCGGCGGCGGCGGGCGCCAAAAGCGCCGCCATGCTCGGCGCAGCCGAAGCCGAACGCATCACCGGCTATCACGTCGGCGGCATTTCGCCGTTCGGCCAGAAGAAGCGGGCGCCCGTGTTCGTCGAGCAGTCGGCGCTTTCATTCGCGCGCGTCGTGCTCAATGGTGGCCGGCGCGGGCTGCAGGTGGAATTGCAGCCGGACGATCTGATGCGGGTGCTGGGCGCGACCGCTGCGGAGATTTGTTGAGGCCGATCACTCCGCCGCTTGCGCTTCCGACAGGTTGTCGAGCGACGAAATGATGTGCTCGGCGAGCGCCTCCGCCAGCGCCGAGCGTTCGTGCGCGCTGCGCACTAGGCCGATGCGGCAGGAGGGCAGGTCGGGATAACCGTCGGCGTTGGTCAGGACGCGCATGCCGGGCCTGAGCCCCGACTCCGGCAGCACCGACACCGCGAGGCCGGCGAGGACGGCGGCGGCGACCGCGCCCACATTCGAGCTCGAATAGAGCAGGCGGTACGGGCGCCCCGCCGTTTCCAGATGGTCGATCGCCGTGTGACGCCACAAGCAGTTCGGCCGCCCGAGCGCCAGCGGCACGCGCCCTTCCAGGTGGGTCGGATGCCGGTTCGACGTCACCCAGAGCAAGCGCTCGCGCCGGAAGATTTCGGCGGCACGCTTCGATTCGCAGTTGGTGACGATGGCGAGATCGAGCTCGTTGGCGTCGACGCGGTCGATCAGGTCGGGCGACGGCTCGCACAGCACCGTCAATTCGACGCCCGGATAGACGCGCGAGAAGCGCGCCATGATGTCGGGCAGGTAGCGGTCGGCATAGTCGTCCGGCACGCCGAGGCGCACGCGCCCCGACAGCGCCTCGTCGGAAAAGGCGGCCACCGTCTCCACGTTCAGCTTGACCAGCCGGCGCGCGTAGTCGAGCAGGCGCAGGCCGTCCTCGGTCAGCTTGGAGGCGCGGCCGTCGCGCGCGAACAGCGGCCGCTCGATGCGCTCCTCCAGCCGCTTCATCTGCATCGACACGGCCGACTGGGTCTTGTTCACCACATCGGCGGCGCGGGTGAAGCTGCCGGTGTCGGCGATGGCGATGAAGGTGCGCAACTGATCGATATCGAGCATCGTGGGCATGGCGGGGATCCTCGCAAAGCCGGCCTCTCGCGCAGGCCGGCCAGGACAGTATCACAGACTTTGATATATGGTATTAAAAACATTCGTTTCACTAATCAATTTTTGCAGCGCATTATACGTGCTCAAGAGGATCGGAAAACCGATTCTGAGGCGACAAGACCGCAAGCAAACCAGGAATCGGGTGGGGAATTCGGGTGGTTATGGCCTGTTTGGCGCCGAAAATCGGGCCAACACGCCGCAAGACCGATGGAGAACTGTCATGAGCGCAAACGTCCCCGTTCTGCCCATTGCCGGCGCGACCGCGCTGCGGGGGAGCTTCAGCCTGCTGGCGCTGGTCACGCGCTGGCTCAAGGACCTGTCGCGGGCACGCCGTCACCGCCGCGAGGCGCGGGTGCTCTCCGGGCTCGACCGGCGCATGCTGGCCGACATGGGCGTCTTCCAGGCCGATCTCGACGAGGCGTTTTCCTCGCCGTTCTGGAACGACCCGACCGAGCTTCTGCGCGCGCGCGTCAATGAGCGGCGCATGAGCCCGCCGTTGCCGCGCCGCCGGCCCCCGGCCGTGTCGCTCCAGGCGCCGCCGTTGCAGCCGCAGACGCAGCCGCAACCGCAGCCGGCGCACCGGCGCGCGCTGCCGATGGCCTGAAACGAGATAGCAAGCCAAACGGCCGATCCCTCTCATCGGCCGTCCGGTCCGGGGTCCCGCGAAAATCCCCTCTCGCGGCCGGATCAAGCGCCCGCTGGCCCCTCCGGCGGGCGCATTCTTTTGGCCCGGCGGCGGCGCACCTGCCCAAGCGGGCCCGAGTCGCGGTAACATGCGCGTGCGGGGGACGACCAATGGCGGTTGGGCCGGAGGCGCGCGCATGGGGATATGGGGTCAAAGGTCCGAATTGGGACCTGATCGTCTTGGCGGTTTTGGCGTTGGCCGGGGCGATGCTGGCCGCGCCGGCGCACGCCCAGGTCGGATACGACCGCGCTCGGCGGCGATTATCTCACCTTCAGCATCCGCTCCGGCGATCCGGCGGCGTGCGCCGCGCGCTGCGAGCGCGACGCGCGCTGCCGCGCCTGGAGCTTCTCTTTCCCGCACACCAAGCAGGCGCTGGCGACGTGTTCGCTGAAGAAAAGCGTGCCGCCGCGGGTGGCGAATTACTGCTGCGTGTCGAGCGTGCGCGGCGCCGGCGTCATCGAGCCGCGGGTCGGCGGGCCGGTCGAATATTCGATCTCGCGCCGCGGCGGCAACTACCGCCATTTCGACCTGCCGTCCGATCCGACCGGCAAGGCGTGCCTTGAAGCCTGCAAGGCCGACAAGCGCTGCCGCGCCTTCACCTATGTGCGGCCGGGCTATGGCCGCGCCGTCCGCGCGATGTTATCTGAAGTCGAAGATTCCGCGTCCCAAGCGCGGCTATTGCTGCGTCTCTGGCGTGGTGCGGTAACCCGCGGGCATTGATGGGATTTCGTCAGTCGGGCCGCGTAATGCAAGCGGCTGGCCAGCAATCCTTCCTCAATGCACCGCGGTGAAGAACCGCGACAGCCGCAAGCCCGACGGCCAGTCCTGGATCGGCTTGTGCACGTAGGCGAGATTCCAGGAACCGATCAGCGCCTGCACGCGGCCGACCAGGTTGTTCATCGGCAGCATGCCGACGCCGCCCTGGCTCAGCGGCACGCGGCTGTCGGCGGAATCGTCGCGGTCGTCGCCCATGACGAACACGTGGCCGGGCGGCACCGTCACCGCCGGCAGGTTGTCGAGCGGACCGTCCCTGTACATCTTGTAGATGAGATGCTTGTAGCCGTTCGGCAGCGTCTCGACGAGCTTGCGCGCCGGCGTGTACTGGCCGTTCTCGTTCTCCACCTGGCCCTTGCCGTCCGGCGTCTGCGCGGCCGGCTTGCCATTGATCCACACCACGCCGTCGCGCATCGCGATGCGGTCGCCAGGCAGCCCGATCACCCGCTTCACCCAGGTCTGGCTGGTATTGCCGGGCCAGCGGAACACGACCACGTCGCCGCGGTGCGGCGTGCTGGCGAAGATGCGGCCGCTGATGGGCAGGTCGAGGAAGCTCGGCAACGCCGCGGTGCCGTAGCCGTAGGTGAATTTGGTGGCGATGAGCTCGTCGCCGATCAGCAGCGTCGGCTCCATCGAGCCGGACGGGACGTAGAACGGTTCGGCGATCGCGGTCTTGCCGGCGATCACCACCAGGATGACCGCCACGAGCTCGAGCACCGAGCGGATGCGGGCCGGATTTGTGCGCCGGGCGCGAAGCGGAAGAAGACGACACATGAATGAGTTCCTCGAGGCGCGCCGTCAGGCCGTGCCGCCGACGGTGATCTTGTCCATGCGCAATGACGGCTGGCCGACGCCGACCGGCACGCCCTGGCCGTTCTTGCCGCAGGTGCCGATGCCGGGATCGAGCGCGAAGTCGTTGCCGATCATGGTGATGCGGTTCAAGTCGGTGGGCCCGTTGCCGATCAGCATGGCGCCCTTCACCGGCGCGGTGATCTTGCCGTTCTCGATCTTGTAGGCCTCGGTGCACTGGAACACGTATTTGCCCGAGGTGATGTCGACCTGGCCGCCGCCGAAGCTCACCGCGTAGAGCCCGTTCTTCACCGAGGCGATGATCTCCTCGCGCGGCTTGTCGCCGGCGAGCATGTAGGTGTTGGTCATGCGCGGCATCGGCACGTGGGCGTGGCTTTCGCGCCGGCCGTTGCCGGTCGGCTTCATGTTCATCAGCCGCGCGTTCTGCCGGTCCTGCATGTAGCCGACCAGGACGCCGTCCTCGATCAGCACGGTGCGGTTGGTGGGCGTGCCCTCGTCGTCGATGGAGAGCGAGCCGCGGCGCTGATGCATGGTGCCGTCGTCGACCACGGTGACGCCCTTGGCGGCGACCTGCTGGCCCATCAGCCCGGCGAAGGCGCGACGTCTTCTTGCGGTTGAAATCGCCTTCGAGCCCGTGGCCGACGGCTTCGTGCAGCATCACGCCCGGCCAGCCGGAGCCCAGCACCACGTCCATCTCGCCGGCCGGCGCCGGCACGGCGTCGAGATTGACCAGCGCCTGGCGCACCGCCTCGTCGACCGCGCCGTGCCAGGCATCGGGCGCGATGAAGCGCTCGTAGGATTCGCGCCCGCCGAAGCCGTAGGAGCCGGTTTCCTGGCGGTCGCCGTCGCCGGTCACCACCGAGACGTTGAGCCGCACCAGCGGGCGGATGTCGCGATAGGTCGAGCCGTCGGTGCGCAGGATCTCCACCACCTGCCAGGTGGCGCCGAGGCTCGCCGACACCTGCCGCACGCGCGGGTCCTTGGCGCGCGCATAGGCGTCGATCTCGGCGAGCAGCTTCACCTTGGTCTCGAACACGGGCAGCTCGAGCGGATTGTCGTCGCCGTAGAGCTTGGCGTTGGTGCGGCCGGGCGCTTCGGCGTAGGTGCCGGTATGGCCGCCCTTGACCGCGCGCACCGCTTCCGCCGCCCGCGCGAGCGCCGCTTCCGACAGGTCGGAGGCGTGGGCGTAGCCGACCGCTTCGTCCTTCACCGCGCGCAGGCCGAAACCTTGCGCCGTGTCGTAGGTCGCCTGCTTGAGCCGGCCGTTGTCGAACACCAGCATCTCGGCCTGCTTGTATTCGAGGAACAGCTCGCCGTCGTCGGCGCCTTCCAGGCCGCGGTCGATGATGCGGGCGACCTGGTCCTTGTCGAGTCCGGCGCGGTCGATGAGGGAGGAAACGGATTTATCCATGCGGCACTCCTAATTCACCCCCTCGAGATAAGCGCTGAGGCACTATATTGCGAGAGAGGCTCAGTCCCTCAGAAAACGCACCGATGCGGCTCCAATAGGGCGCAGTTCATAGTCGAATTCGGTCTCGTCCGGTTCGATCAGGGGCATCGGCACCGTCGAGCCGCAGATGACGATATCGCCCGCTTTCAGGCTCTCGCCGAAAGCGTCGAGGGTGTTTGCGAGGTGCACCAGCAGGTTCGGAACCTTGCCCGTCAGCGCCTCCGGATCGGCGGCTTGCGCCGCCAGCGTGCCGCGGCGGAACACGTGGGCCGAGAGATCGGCGGTCTCGCCGCCGCTGCGGCGGCCTTCGCCCAGGACGACATGGCGCTGCAAGATGGCGCCGCCCACCACGACGTCGAGATTGTCCGGCGCCGGCGGCGGATCGAGGTCGAGCAGCTCGATCGCCGGCATCAGCGCCGCGATGGCCGCGCGCGCCTCCGCCGCGCTCGCGCCCGGCGGCAAGTCGCTGCCGAGTTGCGCCGCGATTTCCGGCTCGGCCACCGGCTGCGTCCAGTCGCTCACGTTGAGTTGCGCCCCCGACGAAAGCAGCGCGCCCTGCATCAGGTAGCCGACCAGCGGTCCCGATATGCCGAGCTTCTCCTGCACGGCGGCGGGGCCGAAGGCGATCTTCCAGCCGAGCGGCTTCTCGCCGGCGCCGATGCGTTCGGCCCGCCGCGCCAGTTGCGCCTGCATGCCGCGTTTGACTCGGGCGTCGTGCCAGGGGGCGTCGGGGCGGTCCCACGCGCGGTTGGCCGGGGCGGCCGATTCGCGCTCCTTCATCCTGGCGGCGGTGCCCTTCACCGCTTTTGCCAGGGCGCTGCCGAATCTTTCGCCTTGCGTCGTCATGCCCGTCTCCTCTGCGGCCGCAGTGTCCCCGGATCGGGTGGAGGCGGCGAGGGGGTGTCGCCCCTCACGGCAGCGCGTCGTAGCCTTGCTTGAAGCCGGCGAGGCTCATCGGGAAGCCGATGCCTTCCTCCGGCGTCTGGAAGATGATGAAGGTCGCGGTCTTGCCGGTTTGCAGCTCCTTCAGCAGCTTGTCGTCCATCACCACCTCGGCGATGCAGCCGTTGGGCAGGCAGCGCACGAAGCCTGCGCGGCCGACATTGGTATTGTCGATCTTGAGCCCGAGGCCCGAGGGCAGCAGCACGCCGAGCGGCGCCACCACCCGCATCAGCCGGCTCTTCTTGTCGGCGGTCTTGAGCACGATGACGGTGAGCCCGACATTGGCGCGGTCGGCCGCGGTCACGCTCTGAATGAGGGCGCACTGCTCGTGCTTGGCGCCGGGCGGGGTGTCGCAGCGGACCTGCCAGTCCTTGTGGACGGACTTGACGGCGCCCTGGGCGGCGGCCGGCCCGGCCGAACCGAGCGCCAGCGCGGCGCAAGACAAGGCCACGGCGACAAGCGTTGCCGCGAACCGGGCCCGCGCGCCGGGCGCATGTTCTTCATGCCCGAAAATGCCCATTATTCAGTCCCTTGCGGCGCGCCGGCCCTCAATGTCCCGGCGCCGCTGGCGAATCGCCGCCCCGCTTCGTTGTGTCGGCCGGCCCCGTTGGGTCATGCCCGCGCGATCCTGTCAAGCAAACGGCGCTTGCGGCCCGTCGCCCGCCGCGTCCTCCAAGGCACCGCCCAGGTGGCGTAAATGCGGCGCCAACGCATCTTTTCCGTCCGCCCCACGGGGGCAAAGAGGGTCGCAGGCGGCGCCGGCGGATGGGTCGCAAGGTGTGCCCAAGCAGCGACGACAAGGTGCATTGCGGCAGCGCCGGAATTGTGGTTTGAGAAGCCGGGATTTCCCCCCGTCCCGCCGCATCACCCAGCAGCCACGCCCGTGGCCAATGCCGTGCCCGGCGGGGGTCACGCCGAACATCACGTCTCGCGGTGGGCGGCGCGTCAGGGGCCAAATAAAGGGCCTTGTCCCCAAGGCTTTATCTTCGTCGAGGGAGCGCAAAAGACGATGCTGGTGCTCAAGCGGTTTTACGCCTTTCTGGTCACCGCGAGTGTGACCTTTCTTGCCGGCGGGACCGCCGCCCTGGCTGCCACGGGTCAGCCCAAGCCATGGGAAATCGGCATGCAGCCGGCCGCCACGCCGGTCATGCAGGACATCGAATGGTTCCATGGCTTTCTGATGTGGATCGTCGGGGCCATTGCCGTGTTCGTGCTCGGCCTCCTGATCATCGTTATGGTGCGGTTCAACGCCCGCGCCAATCCGGTGCCCTCGCGCACCACCCACAACACCCTGATCGAGGTGGTGTGGACCGTGGTGCCGGTGCTGATCCTGGTGACCATCGCGGTGCCGTCGTTCCGGCTGCTGTTCTTCGAACTGACCATTCCGAAGCCGGACGTGGTCGTGAAGGCGGTCGGCCACCAGTGGTACTGGACCTACGAGTACCCTGGGCAGAAAATCCAGTTCACCTCGCTGCTGGTCCATGAGAAGGACCTCAAGCCCGGCCAGCCGCGCCTCCTGACCGTCGACAACGACATCGTGGTGCCGGTCAACAAGGTGGTGGAGGTCGAAACCACTGGCGCCGACGTCATCCATTCCTTCGCGGTGCCCTCGTTCGGCATCAAGATCGACGCCATTCCGGGCCGCCTCAACAAGACCTGGTTCAAGGCCGAGCGCGTCGGCATGTACTACGGCCAGTGCTCGGAGCTGTGCGGCCGCGACCACGACCAAATGCCGATCGCGGTCCATGTCGTGAGCGAGAAGGACTACGAGGCCTGGCTCGCCACGGCGAAGAAGAAATTCTCCGCCGACAGCGGGGCCGCGCGCCCGGCGGTGGCCAAATCAGCTGTCCGGCCGGTCCAGGTGGCGGCGGCCGCTCAGTGACCGGCGTGACACATACAAGAAACTGAATACAATACCCGGGACGAGGACTTAAGGGTCAAAGGACAACGAAGATGGCTCACACTGCCGCTGCTGCGCACGATGCCCACGCTCACCCCACCGGGTGGCGGCGGTTCGTCTATTCGACGAACCACAAGGACATCGGCACGATGTATCTGGTGTTCGCGATCTGCACCGGCGTGATCGGCGCCGATCATGTCGATCGCCATCCGCGCCGAGCTGCAGAACCCGGGCATGCAGATCTTCCCGAGCGGCCACGAGTTCAACGTCTTCACCACCGCGCACGGCCTGATCATGATCTTCTTCATGGTGATGCCGGCCATGATCGGCGGCTTCGGCAACTGGTTCGTGCCGCTGATGATCGGGGCGCCCGACATGGCGTTCCCGCGCATGAACAACATCTCGTTCTGGCTGCTGCCGGCGGCGTTCGCGCTGCTGGTGACCTCGCTGTTCATGGGCGGCGAGCCCGGCACCGTCGGTGCCGGCACCGGCTGGACCCTCTACGCGCCGCTATCGACCTCGGGCCATCCGGGACCGGCGGTCGACTTCGTCATCCTGTCGCTGCATCTGGCCGGCGCGTCCTCGATCCTTGGCGCCATCAACTTCATCACGACCATCTTCAACATGCGCGCGCCGGGCATGACCCTGCACAAGATGCCGCTGTTCGTGTGGTCGATCCTGGTGACCGTGTTCCTGCTGCTGTTGTCGCTGCCGGTGCTGGCCGGCGCGATCACCATGCTGCTCACCGACCGCAACTTCGGCACGACCTTCTTCGAGCCGTCGGGCGGCGGCGATCCGGTGCTGTTCCAGCACCTGTTCTGGTTCTTCGGTCATCCGGAAGTTTACATCCTGATCCTGCCCGGCTTCGGCATGATCAGCCAGATCGTCTCCACCTTCTCGAAGAAGCCGGTGTTCGGCTATCTCGGCATGGCCTACGCCATGGTCGCCATCGGCGGCATCGGCTTCGTGGTGTGGGCGCACCACATGTACACGGTCGGCCTTTCGACCGGCGCGCAGGCCTACTTCATCGCGGCCACCATGGTGATCGCGGTGCCGACCGGCGTGAAGATCTTCTCCTGGATCGCCACCATGTGGGGCGGCTCCATCGAGTTCCGCGCGCCGATGCTGTGGGCGATCGGCTTCATCTTCCTGTTCACCATCGGCGGCCTGACCGGCGTGGTCCTCGCCAACGCCGGCGTCGACCGCGTGCTGCAGGACACCTACTACGTCGTCGCGCACTTCCACTACGTGCTGTCGCTCGGCGCCGTGTTCGCCATCTTCGCCGGCTGGTACTACTGGTTCCCGAAGATGAGCGGCTACATGTACAACGAGACCATCGCGAAGCTGCACTTCTGGGTCACGTTCATCGGCGTGAACCTGATCTTCTTCCCGATGCACTTCCTCGGTCTCGCCGGCATGCCGCGCCGCGTCGCCGACTATCCGAACGCGTTCCACGGCTGGAACGAAGTCGCGTCGATCGGCTCCTACATCTCGGGCATCGGCCTGCTCATCTTCTTCGTCGGCCTGATCGAGGCCTTCATGAAGAAGCGCGTGGCCGCCGACAATCCGTGGGGCGAAGGCGCCACCACGCTCGAGTGGACGCTGTCGTCGCCGCCGCCGTTCCACCAGTTCGAAACGCTGCCGCGGATCAAGTGAAGCCGCGCCTCGCGCGCAAAGCAAAGGGATCGGCGTATCAGATGTCGCTCGTCACGGAAGGCGCAGACTACCGCGGGCCGGCTGCGGCCGGCGCCGGGGTGGTCTATGCCGATGTCAGCATGGCGGGCGTCGGCGACTATCTCGCGCTGATGAAGCCGCGGGTGATGTCGCTCGTCGTGTTCACCGCGCTGGTGGGCCTCGCCGTGGCGCCCGCGGGCGGCATCCATCCGCTCACCGCCTTCACCGCGCTGCTCTGCATCGCGGTGGGCGCGGGCGCCTCCGGCGCGCTCAACATGGCCTACGACGCCGACATCGACGCCTGCATGGTGCGCACCGCGCAGCGGCCGGTGCCGAAGGGCAAGGTCAAGCCGGGCGAGGCGCTGGCCTTCGGCATCACGCTCGCCGGCTTCTCGGTGGTGACGCTCGGCCTGATGGTGAACTGGCTCGCGGGCGGGCTGCTCGCCTTCACCATCTTCTTCTACGCGGTGGTCTATACCGTGTGGCTGAAGCGCTCGACCCCGCAGAACATCGTGATCGGCGGCGCCGCCGGCGCCTTCCCGCCCATGATCGGCTGGGCGGCGGCCACCGGCTCGATTTCGCTCGAGCCGATCCTGCTGTTCGCCATCATCTTCTTCTGGACGCCGCCGCACTTCTGGGCGCTGGCGCTCTACAAGTCCGACGACTACGCCCGCGCCGGCGTGCCGATGCTGCCGGTGGTGGCCGGCGACATGGCCGCCCGCCGGCAGATCCTCCTCTACACGCTGATCCTGGTGCCGCTCGGCATCGCGCCGTGGGCGCTCGGGTTCGCCGGGCTGCTCTATGGCGTGACGGCAAGCGTGGCCGGCGCGGTGATGCTGCTGCTCGCCTGGCAGATCTTCCGCGAGCGACGGCCCGCCGACAGCGCCAGCCGCAAGATGTTCGCGTTCTCGATTCTCTACCTGTTTCTGCTCTTCGCCGTGCTCCTGGTCGACAACGGCTGGGGCGGGCTCATTCGATAGAGAGGGTGGGGCGCGCGCAGGCCTTGGGATTTGCCATGATCGAACCGGACAAGACCGAACCTGATAAGCCGGAGGAGGACGAGGGCATCGTGCTGACCGAGGCGCAGAAGCGTGCGCGGCGGCAGCGCTCGATCGCCATCGCGCTGGCGCTGGCGGCGCTGGTGATCCTGTTCTTCATCATGACGCTGGTTAAGGGGCCGCATATGGCCCCGCGGCCGATATGAACGGGTTGAACATAATCTAGGGGAACGAGGGGGCGCCGCTTTTTCGCGCCGCTCAAGAGGACTGGAACGGAGACGACAACGATGGCCGAGGCTCACGCTAAGCATCACGATTACCACCTGGTCGATCCGAGCCCGTGGCCGGCGGTCGGCTCCATCTCCGCCTTCATCACGGCGGTCGGCGGCATATGCTGGATGCACGACCTGTTCCCGGCGGCGCCGGCCGTGTTCGGCGTCGGCATGCTGGGCGTGCTCTACACCTTCATCGGCTGGTGGCGCGACGTCATCAACGAGGCCCAGCACGGCGCCTTCCACACCCGCGTGGTGCAGATCTCACACCGCTACGGCATGATCCTGTTCATCGCCTCCGAGGTGATGTTCTTCGTCGCCTGGTTCTGGGCCTACTTCAACACCGCGCTGTTCCCCGACGCCGCCAAGGAGGTCGCCCGCGTGGCCGTCACCCACGGCGTGTGGCCGCCCCAGGGCATCGAGACCTTCGACCCCTGGCACCTGCCGCTCCTGAACACGCTGGTGCTGCTCACCTCCGGCACCACCGTCACCTGGGCGCACCACGCGCTGCTCGAGGACGATCGCCAGGGCCTGAAGTGGGGTCTGGTGCTCACCATCCTGCTCGGCATGACCTTCACCGCCCTGCAGGCGCACGAATATATGGAAGCCACGTTCCACTATGCCGGCAACATCTACGGCGCCACCTTCTTCATGGCGACCGGCTTCCACGGCGCCCACGTCATCATCGGCACGATCTTCCTGATCGTCTGCCTGGTGCGGGCGATGAAGGGGCATTTCACGCCGACCCAGCACCTCGGCTTCGAGTTCGCCGCCTGGTACTGGCATTTCGTCGACGTGGTGTGGCTGTTCCTGTTCGCCTGCATATATGTATGGGGCGCCAGCGCCATTCACCCCGGCTGAGAACCCGGGCGATTTCCAAGGGGGCGGCGGCGACGCCGCCCTTTTGCGTTTCGCGCATGATCCCGAAAAGCCTGTCCCCGGCGTGATCGGGGATGGGAACCGGTTTTTGGATAAGATCATGCGCAAATGAAAGTTAGATCGATGACCGAACCCACATCGCACCCATCACCTGGACCGGCGATCAGCCGGGGCTTGCGCGGACGTTGTCCGCGCTGCGGCGAGGGCCATCTGTTCCAGGGCTTCGTGAACCTGCGGCCGAAATGCGAACATTGCGGCCTCGACTACGACTTCGCCGATGCCGGCGACGGCCCGGCGGTGTTCGTCATCCTGATCGGCGGCTTCATCGTGGTGTTCGCCGCCATGGTGGTCGAGTTCCTGTACCACCCGCCTTATTGGGTGCACGCCGCGTTGTGGCTGCCGCTCATCCTGCTGCTCACGCTCGGGCCGCTCAGGCCCATCAAGGGCCTGCTGATCGCGTTGCAGTATCACCACAAGGCGCAGGAAGGCCGGCTGGTGCCGCGCAACGACGCTTGAGGGCGCCCGCCGACAGGGCCCCGCCGCCGCCCGAACGCGGCAGCATCATCGCGCCGACGATCGTCGTCATCGTGTGCGTCGCCATCCTGTGCGGGCTCGGCGTCTGGCAGGTGCAGCGCAAGGCCTGGAAGGAAAACCTGATCGCCACGCTCAACGCGCGGCTGGCCGAAGCGCCGGTCGACCTGCCGCCGCGCACGGCGTGGGCCGACCTCAAGCCGCCAGGCCACGAATGGCGGCGCGTGCACTTCCTCGCCGAGTTCATCCCCGGCCAGGAGGCGCTGGTCTACACCGCCGGCTCCGCGTTCCGGCCGGACGTGAAAGGGCCGGGCTACTGGGTGTTCGCGCCGGCGCGGCTTGCCGGCGGCAGCATCGTCATCATCGACCGCGGCTTCGTGCCGATGAACCGCAAGGCCGCGGCCAGCCACGCGCCGCCCAAGACGCTGACCGACATCGTCGGCGTCATGCGCTGGCCGGAGAAGAGCGGCAGCTTCACGCCCGGCGCCGACGTCAAGGACAACGTCTGGTACGCCCGCGACATCAAGGCGATCGCCTCGGCCAAGCAGTGGCCGGACCACGCGCCGTTCTACATCGAGCAGGAAGCCCCGGTGCCGCCGGGCGGCTGGCCCAAGCCCGGCAAGCTCGTGGTCAACCTGCCGGACAATCACCTGCAATACGCGCTGACCTGGTTCGGCATGGCGCTGGCGCTCGCTGGCGTCTACCTGTTCTGGCTGTTCCGTCGGCGGCGGCAGTAACCCTTCGTTCACCATAACCGCTCGGCGCTCCTTAACCCGGCGGCGCTAGGCTCGCGCGTGCAGGCCACGATCAGGCCCTGCGCGTTCGGGCCGTTCGCGATGGATGTCGGTTTTGCGTGGTTCTTCCTGTCGCTGAAAGGCCGCATCAGCCGGCAGGAATTCTGGTTGGGCCAGGCGCTGCTGGTCGTGGTGGCGCTGCTGCTCGCCGTGAAGCTGACCGTCTACTTTCTCGCCATGCGCCAGCCCGCGGGCGGCGCGTGGGACCCCGGCGCGCTCGACCGCAGCCTGGCGCTTTCGTTCTATTTCCTCAGTGCCGCGCTGTTCTGGCCGGTGACCGCCGTCGCGGTGAAGCGCCTGCACGACCTCAACCTCTCCGGCTGGTGGGTGCCGGCCGCCCTGGCCGTCAGCTATGCCTCGACGATGGTCAACGACTGCTCGCTCACCTTCCCGTTCATCGCGACCGTGATGATCGCCGGCCTGCCGCACGGCACGCGCGGGCAGAACCGCTTCGGCGCCGACCCGCTGGCGCCCCAGCTGGCCTGAGGCGGTGGCGCCGGCTTTCCTTGTGAAAGCCGGTGACGGCGGCTACTGTGCCCTTTGGTTTCGCCTAGCCACGAGAAAATACAAGCATAATCAATGCGTTATGTATCCACCCGGGGCGAGGGCGCCCCGCTCGATTTTGTCGAGGTGATGCTCGCTGGCTTAGCCCGCGACGGCGGTCTTTACGTGCCCGAGGTGTGGCCCGCGCTGGAGCCCGACCAGATCGCGGGCTTTGCCGGCCGCGCCTACGCCGAGGTGGCGGCCGAGGTGCTGCGGCCGTTTGTCGGCGGCGCCATCGCCGACGCCGACCTCGCGCGCATGGCCCAGGAGGCCTACGGCACCTTCCGCCATCCGGCGGTGACGCCGCTCGCCCAGCTCGGCCCCAGCCTGTTCGTGCTCGAGCTGTTCCACGGGCCGACGCTGGCGTTCAAGGATCTGGCCATGCAGCTCGTCGCGCGACTGATGGACCACGTGCTCATCCAGCGCGGCGAGCGCACCACCATCGTGGTCGCCACCTCGGGCGATACCGGCGGCGCCGCCGTGGAAGCCTTCCGCGGCCGCGCCCAGGTCGATGTGGTGGTGCTGTTCCCCAATGGCCGCATCTCCGAGGTACAGCGCCGCATGATGACCACGGTGCCGGATTCGAACGTGCACGCGGTCGCCATCGACGGGACCTTCGACGACTGCCAGGCGTTGGTGAAGGCGATGTTCAATCACCACGCGTTCCGCGACGCGGTGCGCCTCTCCGGCGTGAACTCCATCAATTGGGCGCGCATCGTGGCGCAGGCGGTCTATTACTTCACCGCCGCGGTGGCGCTCGGCGCGCCGCACCGCAAGGTCGCCTTCACGGTCCCGACCGGCAACTTCGGCGATATTTACGCCGGTTACGTCGCCTCCCGCATGGGGCTCGCCGTCGACCGGCTGGTTGTGGCGACCAACGTCAACGACATCCTGGCGCGCACCTTCGCCACCGGCGCCTACGAACTGCGCGACGTGATGGCGACGACCTCGCCGTCCATGGACATCCAGGTGTCGTCGAATTTCGAGCGTCTGCTGTTCGAGGCCTATGACCGCGACGCCAAGGCGATCGCTGCGCTCATGGGCTCGCTGGCGCAGTCGCGGCGCTTCTCGGTTTCGGGGCACGCGCTCGCGCGCTTACGCGCGCTGTTCACCGCCGAGCGCGCCGATGAGCAGGAAGTCGCCGCCACCATGCGCGCCTGGATGCGCGAAGCCGAATATTGCGCTGACCCGCACACCGCGGTCGGTCTGGCGGTGGCGGAGAAGGAGGCGCGCGATCCGGCGGTGCCCATGGTGGTGCTGTCGACCGCGCATCCCGCCAAGTTTCCCGACGCCGTTCAGGCCGCCTGCGGCGTCACGCCGAAATTGCCTGAATGGCTGGGCGATCTGGGGGGGCGTGAGGAGCGCATCACGGTGCTGCCGCCGGATCAGGCGGCGGTCGAACGTTTCGTATCGAGTGCGTCGCGTGCGGCGCATCAAGGAGCCATGGCATGACTGTGCAAGTGACCCGTCTTCCCTCCGGCCTGTCGGTCATCACCGACCAGATGCCGCATTTGAAGACCGCCTCGCTCGGCGTCTGGGTCGGTTCCGGCAGCCGCGACGAACTCCCGGACGAGCACGGCATCTCGCACCTTCTCGAGCACATGGCGTTCAAGGGCACTAAGCGCCGCTCCGCGCGCCAGATCGCGGAGGAGATCGAGGCGGTTGGCGGCGACCTCAATGCGGCGACCAGCGTCGAGACCACCGCCTATTACGCGCGCGTGCTGCAGGAGGACGTGCCGCTGGGCCTCGACGTGCTCTCCGACATCCTGGGCGCGCCGGCCTTCGATCCGGCCGAGCTCAAGCGCGAGCAGAACGTGATCGTGCAGGAGATCGGCGCCACCGAGGACACGCCCGACGACCTGGTGTTCGATCGCCTGCAGGAGATCGCCTTCCCGGACCAGGCGGTCGGCCGCTCCATCCTCGGCACGCCGGAAACCGTGCGCTCGTTCACGCCGCAAGGCCTGCGCACCTATCTCTCGCGCAACTACCGCGGCCCCGACATGCTGGTCGCCGCCGCCGGCGCGGTCGAGCACGACAAGATCGTGGCGGAGGTGGAGAAGCGCTTCGCCGGTTTCGCCGGGCCGGCGGCGCCCGTGCCCGAGGCCGCGCGCTTCCAGGGCGGCACGCGCGTGGAGACCCGCGACCTCGAGCAGGTGCACATCGCGCTCGCGCTCGAGGGCGTGCCGGTGCGCGACGACCAGCTCTACAGCCTGCAGGTCTTCACCAGCGCGCTGGGCGGCGGCATGTCCTCGCGCCTGTTCCAGGAGGTGCGCGAGGTGCGCGGCCTCTGCTACACCATCCACGCCTTCCACATGCCCTTTAGCGACACCGGCCTTTTCGGCCTTTATGCCGGCACCGACGAAGCCGACGCGCCCGAACTGATGCGCGTGGTCATCGACGAGATCGGCGGCGCCACCGAGACCATCAGCGAGGCCGAGGTCGCCCGCGCCAAGGCGCAGATGAAGGCCGGCCTGCTGATGGCGCTGGAAAGCTCGGAGGCGCGTATCGGCCAGCTCGCGCGGCATATGATCGCCTTCGGCCGGCCAATCCCGCTCGACGAGATCGTCGCCAAGATCGACGCCGTGACGGTCGAGAGCGCTGGTGCCGCCGGCCGCGCCCTGGTCCGCCGCAGCCGGCCGGCGATCGCCGCCCTGGGGCCGGGCAGCGGTCTTGAAAGCGCCGCGGCAATCGCCGAGACTCTGGTCCGCCGGGCGGCCTGAAGAGAAGGACGCGACAGCCCCGGCGCGCAAGGTCCATGGCGTTCTTCCGCACCGTCAGCTCCCCCGATACCGCGCCGGTGGTCGCCGGCAACGGCGTCACGTTGCGTCTGCCGCAGAGCGGCGACTATGCCGCCTGGGCCGCCTTGCGCGAGCAGAGCCGCGTCTTCCTCACGCCCTGGGAGCCGGTCTGGCCGGCCGACGACCTCAGCCGCACGGCGTTCCGCCGCCGCGTCCGGCGCTACACCGAGGACCAGCGTAACGACACCGCCTATGCCTTCCTGGTGTTTCGCTCGGGCGACAACGCGCTGGTCGGCGGGCTGACGCTGGCCAATATCCGGCGCGGCGTGGCGCAGGCCGGCTCCATCGGCTATTGGGTCGGTGTGCCCTTCGCGCGCCAGGGCTATATGACCGCGGCGTTGCGCGTGCTGGTCCCGTTCGGATTCGGCGCGCTGCGGCTGCACCGCCTGGAGGCGGCCTGCATCCCGACCAATGCCGCGTCCATCGGGCTCCTGGAAAAGACCGGCTTCAAGCGCGAGGGCTACGCCCGCGAGTATCTGTGCATCAACGGCGTCTGGCAGGACCATCTGCTCTATGCGCGCCTGTGCGACGATGCGGATTGAAGGCGGCCGCCGGGCGTCCAAGCGCGTTTCCAGGCCGGGCGGCCACCCGCCTCGCCGTCCGGAAACGCGACAAAACAAAGGCTTAGAAACGTTGACTGTTTCCACGAAACGGTGAACGTGTCTGGGGTTCGAGACAATGCGAGGAAGAGATAGGTTGGCGATGAGTCGGAAACGCGATGCGGAGTTTTTGTGCCGGGGCGTTTTACGCCGGGGCGGCGCCCTGGCGGCGCTGCTGGGGCTTGGCCTGTTCCTGGGCGGCTGCAGCTCCACGAGCCTGAGCAGCATGACCGGCGGCCTCGTCGGCTCGTCCTCGTCGGCTGACGCCGGGGCGTCCGGCGCCGCCGCGCCACCGCCTGCCGACGCCGACCTGCCTTGCCCGGACACGGGCGTGCTCACCGGTGCGTCGACGCTTGTGGTCGGCCGCGGCACCGACGGGGGCGCGCCGTCGCCGCTCGACGTGCGCTACCAGGGCACGATCGCGCGCATCGACCGCGAATGCCACGTCTTCGCCGGCGTCATGCACATCAAGGTCGGCGTCCAGGGCCGCGTCATCACCGGGCCGGCCGGCGGCCCCGGCACCGTCAACGTGCCGCTGCGCGTCGCCGTGGTGCACCAGGGCGTCAACCCGGTCACCGTCGCGACCCAGCTCGACGAGGTGCCGGTGACCGTGACCGGCGCGGCCGGCAACGTCCCCTTCACGCACATCTACCAGGACGTTTCGTTCCCCCTGCCGCATCCGCTGGGCAAGATCGCGGACTACAAGGTCTTCGTCGGCTTCGACGCCATCGGCGCGCAGAAGAAGCAGCGCCCCGTGCGCCGCCGGCGCGCGCGCGGCGGCGGTGAGGTTTGAGTAGCGTGTGCCGGGCGCAGCGCCGCACGAAGTGATGCGCTGCAGACCCGCGACCCCGGTTTAGAGAGAAAGCACGAGGCCTCACCACCCGCGCAGGTCGATGACCGTGCCGTGCAGCGCGCGCATGTCGATGACGACGGCGTGGGCGCCGGCCGCACGCAGCCGCTTGCCGAGCGCGGACCCGGCATGGCCGCCGCCCGCGAAGCCGATCACTTTCATGCCGGCCGCGGCTGCGGCCGCGACGCCGACCAGCCGAATCCTCGACCGCCACGCAGTCGCGCGGATCGACCTGCATCCTGGCGGCGGCATGCATGAAAATGTCCGGCGCCGGCTTGCCGTTGCGCACTTCGCTCGCCGAGAACAGGTTGGGCTCGAAGAAGCGCAGCAAGTCGGTGGTTTCGAGGCTCACGCGGATGCGGTCGGGGGAAGAGGACGAGGCGACGCATTTGCGGCCGCGCAGCCAGCTCAGCGCCTGGGCGGCGTAGCGCGTGGCGCGCAGCTCGGCGCGGAAGCGGCGCAGCGTCGCGCTCGCCACCGTGCCGGCGAAGCCGTCCGGCAACTTGCGGCCCGCGGCCATCTCGACCTCGGCGAACATGTCCGCGGGGCGGCGGCCGGTGAAATAGTGCGCGATCGCATCCGGGGTGAGCGCAAACCCGGCGCGCATGAATTCCTGCGATGCGACTGCCGTGGCCAGCGGCTCGCTGTCGACGAGCACGCCGTTGCAATCGAAGATGACCATCGGTCCTCCGAATGCCGTGGCCGGAATATCCGGCGGCTGACGAACTTGTGGGAACGCACTCGCGCAACCGGCGCTTACGCCGACTCTGGTAAGCGAATCATTAAAGGCAGGTTAACGCGCCCGCGGCGCCGACCGCAAAGTGTAGTTGTACCCGCCGGCGCGCGGTTTCGGGCCCGGATTCAAGGAGATGGCCGGATTCCGCGGCATCCGGGGTGGGACCAAAGCGCGCGCATTTCCGGCGCCCGGGTTGTAAAATCGGGCGCCGGCCTATGCCGTCCTCGCAGATGAGAGGGTCGTCAGTTCAGGCGCTTGCCGAGATCGGCGATGCCCTTGGCGATCAGGTCGTCGCCCAGCTTGCCTTTGGCTTCCTTGGCCAGGATCGTCTCGGCGGCGGCGACGGCGGCTTCCGCCGCGGCTGCCCGCACATCGGCGGCGGCCTGCGCCTCGGCTTGCGCGATCTTGGTCTCCGCCATCTTGGTGCGGCGGGCGACGAACTCCTCGACCTTGGCCTTGGCCTCGGCGGCCATGCGCTCGGCTTCCGCCTGGGCGCCGGCGACGATGCCCTGCGCCTCGCCCTCGGCCTCCTGCCGCTTGCGCTCGTAGTCCTTGAGCAGCTGGGCGGCCTCCTCGCGCAGCCGGCGCGCCTCGTCGAGCTCGGTCTTGATGCGGGCGGAGCGGTCGTCGAGCGACTTGGTCAGCGCCTTGTACGCGCCCGCGTAGATCATCCCGCTCACGAAGACCAGGAAGCCGATCAAGACCCAGAATTCAGCTTCGTGGATCATCGTCCGCCTCCTTGACCCTTCAGCACGTCGGCGACCGCGGACGAGACCGCCTCTTCGCTCGGCGCGCCGCCGATCAGCTGCTCGACGATTGCCGCGGTGGCGTCCTCGGCGATCGAGCGGACATTGCCCATGGCCGCTTCCTTGGTGGCGGCGATGGTCTTCTCGGCGTCCGCCAGCTTGGCGTTGAGCTCATCCTCGAGCTTCTTGCGGGCGGCCTCAGCTTCGGCCGCCTGCTTTTCGTGGGTGTCGTGGGCGATGGCCTGCGCGCGCGCGCGGGCATCGGCCAGCGCCTTCTCGTAGGTCGCCACCGCTTCGTCCGATTGGCCCTTGAGCCGGTCGGCCTCGGCGAAGTCGTCGGCGATCTGCTTCTGGCGCTTGTCGATGACGCGGCCGACTTGCGGCAGCGCCCATTTCGACATCAGCGCGTAGAGCAGAACCAGGGAGATCACCAGCCAGAACAGCTGCGAGGGGAAGGTCGAGGTGTTGAACGGCGGGAAGCCGCCGTGTCCACCCGACGGTGCCTCGGTGCCTGCAGTATGGGCGGTGGTTTCGGCCATCGTCAGTGCTCCGGCGTGCTTTGCCTTAGAGCGCGAACAGCAGCAGGAGCGCGATCAGCAGCGAGAAGATGCCGAGCGCCTCGGCAATCGCGAAGCCGAAGATCAGGTTGCCGAACTGGCCCTGCGCGGCGGACGGATTGCGAATGGCGGCGGACAGATAGTTGCCGAAGATGTGGCCAACGCCGATGGCGGCGGTGCCCATACCGACCGCGGCGATGCCGGCGCCGAGATACTTGGCCGCCGTCATCAATGCGACCGCTGTAGCCTGATCCATGAGTTCACTCCTCTGATGGTCTGATTGTCGTCAATTCCGTCGGGCTCAGTGGCCCGGGTGGATTGCGTCGTTGAGATAGATGCACGTGAGAATGGCGAAGACGTAGGCCTGGATGACCGCGACCAACACCTCCAGCGCGAACAGCGCCACGATCATCGCGAAGGGGATCACGCCGCCGATCCAGCCGATTGCGCCGAGCGCGCCGCCCAGCAGAATGATGAACCCAGCGAACACCTGCAGCGCGATGTGGCCGGCCAGCATGTTCCCGAACAGCCGGATGCTGTGGGAGATCGGGCGCGAGAAGAACGAGAGCACCTCGATCGCGACAATCATCGGCAGGATGTAGCCCGGCACGCCCTTGGGCACGAACAGGTTGAGGAAGTGGAAGCCGTGGCGCTTCAGCCCGTAGCCGAGCACGGTGAAGAAAACCACGAGAGCCAGCACCGACGTGACGATGACATGGCTGGTGACCGTGAACGAATAGGGGATGAGCCCGAAGATGTTCACCGTCAGCACGAACATGAAAATGCAGAACACGAAGGGGAAGAACCGCATGCCCTCGTGGCCGGCGGTTTCGCGGATCGTGGTGGCGACGAACTCGTAGGAAAGCTCGGCTACCGACTGCAGGCGCGTCGGCACCAGCCGGCCGCCGGCGGTGCCGCCGACCAGAAGCAAGGTCAACAGCACGATCGCGCCCAGCATCAAAGCGGCGGAATTGGTGAAGTAGATCTCGTGCCCGCCGAAGTTGCCGAGCGCGAAAAAGTTGACGATCTGGAATTGTTCGATCGGGTGCATGACGCCGTCTTAGTCGTTCAAACTTCTCTGGCGCACCACGCCGGCGGTGCGCATCAGGTTGAGAACCCCGGCGGCGAAGCCGAGCAGCACAAATACAATCAGGCCCCAGGGCGTGGTTCCGAGCCAGTGGTCGAGGCCCCAGCCGATCCCCGCGCCCACTACCACACCGCCGACCAGCTCGCTGGAGAGCTGAAAGCCCCTCGCAAACCCCGCCCCGCGGGCGGTTTCACGAGAACCGGAGGCGTTTTCGGATGGTCGGTCCGCGGATGCGAGCCGTTCGCCGAGACGTTGCAGCCTCGCGGAGAGTTGAGCCTCTTCGTCCGGCGGTTCTCGGCGATCGCCCGTGTTTCGCGTGCCGTCAGCCATGCCTTCGACCCGCGTAAATCAAGGCATCCGCTTGCCCCGCCGCCCTCAAAGCCGCGCGGACCATACTGATGCGGTTTGTCCGAGTCAAGAAAGCGGCATTACAAGGCAAGCGATTGTTTTCGCTTGTGAAATGGTGGATTTATCCCGGTCCCGCAAGGCCCGGCGGGCGCGGCGCAACGTCGGCCGCCGCGAACGGCGGCTTAAGGCCGGCCCGCGCCGGTGCTAAGCTCCCGCGGCGACCGACAAGACCGCGGGCAACAGGGCCCCGGGCCATCGGAGGAGAAGGCAATTTGCGGATCGTCACCCTCTTGCTGATAGGGCTGCTCGGCGGCGGCGCGGTGGCATGGGCGCAAGGGCAAGCGCCCGCGCAAAGTCCCGCGCCGGCGCCGCTGCTGTCGCCCGCGCCGCCGGCGCCGGCGGCGCGCTGGAGCTTCCGGCGCGTCGACGACGGCTTCGTCCGCCTCGACAACAAGACCGGCCAGGTCGCCCATTGCACGCCGGTGCGCGCCAACTGGGCCTGCCAGGCCGTGGCGCAGGAACCCGCCGCCCTGCAAAAGCAGATCGCCCGGCTCAAGGTCGAGGTCGATTCGTTGAAGAAGGAGATCGCCACCCTCCGCGCCGCAGCGGCCCCGCCGCCTCCGCCCCCGCCTGCACCCAAGGAGGGCCCGGCGGTCTCGCTCAGGATGCCGACCCATGAGGAGATCGCCCGGGCCCGCGACTATGTCGCCGACACGCTCTCGGCCTCCTGGCACCGGCTGGTGCGGATGATCATGCACTTCCAGCACGACGTGCTGCGCAAAAGCGTGCACAAGGATAGCTGAACGTCACCGGTTAAGGCCTGCCTCATGCCCGGCCGCCTGTCCGCCGTCACCAAGGTCGACGCCCAACTGGTCGCGCATGCGAGCCTGCGGCTCGACACGTCCGGGCCGGGCCTGATCGAGATCACGCCGGAGGCGCGCCGCTTCATGGCCGGGCTCGAGGCGGGCGAGGGCGCGTTCTTCGCGTTCCTGCGCCACACCTCGGCCTCGCTGACCATCCAGGAGAATGCCGACCCCGACGTGCAGACCGATCTCGTCGCCGCCCTCGACCGGCTGGCGCCGGAAGGGCCGCACTGGGTGCACGACACCGAAGGGCCCGACGACATGCCGGCCCACGTCAAGGCCATGCTCAACGGCGTGTCGCTGCACGTGCCGGTCATTGGCGGCGCGCTGGCCCTCGGCACCTGGCAGGGCCTCTATGTGGTCGAGCACCGCGCCCGCCCGCATGCCCGCGAGGTCATCTTCCAGTTTCTCGGCAGCCGCGCCTGAAAGAAACCCGGACCCCTGCGAAGCTTGACATTTCGGACCGCCCCGGCGGGATTCTGGGCGGTGGACCGGGCCGCGCGGCGCTTTCGCCGGGCTGGATCGCCCCATCTTAAAGTATGTACATTGTCTACCTGACCGGACGTTTGACGGGAGCGTCCGGCAGGCGCTTGCAGGGGGGGTCGCGGCTTTGAATGGCGGTTCGAACTACCGGCTGGTGATCGCCGACGACCATCCGCTGTTCCGCGGCGCGCTGCGAGAAGCGGTCTCGGGCCTGCTGCAGCCGGTGACGATCGCCGAGGCCGGCACGTTCGACGAGGTGGCCGAACTGCTCGAGCAGGACGGCGACGTCGATCTCATCCTGCTCGATCTCGCCATGCCCGGCGTGCGTGGCTTCTCCGGGTTGATGTATCTGCGCGCCCAGTATCCGAGTGCGCCGGTGATCGTGGTCTCGGCCAATGACGACCCCGCCGCCATCCGCCGCTGCATGGAATTCGGCGCCTCCGGCTTCATCCCCAAGACGGTGGGCGTCGAGGCGATGCGCGGGGCGATCGGGCGCGTGCTCGGCGGCGGGGTGTGGACCCCGCCCGACGTCGATCTCTCCGCCGGCGCCGACGCGGAAACCTCGGAACTGATGGCGCGCATGGCGACGCTGACGCCGCAACAGGTGCGCGTGCTGATGATGCTGTCGGAGGGCCTGCTCAACAAGCAGATCGCCTTCCAGCTCGGCGTCTCGGAGGCGACCGTGAAGGCGCACGTCTCCGCCATCCTGCAGAAACTGCACGTGGAGAGCCGCACGCAGGCGGTGATCGCCGCCGCCAAGATCGAGGGCGGCCAGTGGCCGCAGAATGCGGCGGCGGAGGGGTGAGAGTCGCTTTGCGATCCGGCCGGGGCGCGGGCTGGATATTGGCAGGCGACCCTGCTCGACGCGCTCGAACGAGTTTTCTTGCCGACAACGAGAAAAGACCACGCCAGCTTCGTCAACGTCGACGCCTCAAGGGCGTCGGCGCGTTTCGCCGATCAGCCGCGCGTTTTCTATCGCAATGACGCTTTGATCCGCGAACATGCGCGCTACCTCAAGGGCCTTGTCATCGAATGGGCGCACGCTCTGTCGATATACCGTGAAGGCGCCAATGAGCCGATCGCCGGCCAACATGGGAATCGCTGCAAACGAACGAGCGCCGCCCAAATCGGCTGTGGCGTACCTGAGCGGGTCGCCTTTCCTGTAGATCGGCTCGGAGCGAACGTCCGCGATATTGACAACGTCGCGCGTGGAGATGAGGCGTCCCAGTCCTGTTTGAGCGCCGACTTGGAAGCTGCCTTGTTTCGATAGCCATTCCGAAAAAGCCGAAGTTATGCCCCGCATGTATGACGCCCTGTATCCGGCCCCGCTGTCGAATTGAACAGGATTCCAAATTCGGCATCGCAAAGGTCGAGGGCATAGGCAAGCACCGAAGCAATGACTGTTTCGAGTTGTCCGTTCGAACGGCTGATGATCCTGAGAACCTCACCTCGTGAAGAGCCTACGCGAAAATAGTGACAGCTATCCGAGCATGACGTCCCGGCCAGCCTGAGCAAGACGGCGTTGGAGTGGCACGCGCCGGCGATGGCTTTCGCCGGGGAACGCGCCAAGCCGCTATTTCTTTGCTTTCGTCATGTCGGCGAGCACGCCTTTCAACCCATCGTTCGGCATGCCGTGCACGATCTGCCACTGTCCGGCGCCGTCTTGGTAGAGGAGGGTGGGTGTCGCCTCCTGGCCGCTCTGCGCCAGCAGGCGCGTATTGGCCAGGATGTCCTTCTTGATCGCCGCCGGGATCGTCTTGGCCGGCTCGATGCCGCCTTCCTCGTGCTTCTCGTCGAACTTGGTCTCGTCGGTGGCGAGCGCCTGCGCATGATCGGATTGCATGAGAATGGCGACGGATTTGGCGAAGCTGGTGGGTTTAAGAAAGCCGACCATCACGATCCGCAGCCGCAGCTTGCCGGCCTTGAGCAGAGGCTGGGCCTTATCGTAGAGCTCGTGGCAGTAGATGCAGTTGGGATCGAAGAAGGCCGTCACCTCGGGGCCCTTCGAGCCGATAACGAAGGTATTGAGTTTGGTGAGGCCCTCGGCGACGGCGGCGGGCTCGATCGGCTTCGGCATCAGCCCCATGCGGATGGCCATCTGCTGGGTGAGATCGTTGCCCTTGGCGTCTCTGACGTCGCCGAGCACGACGGCGGAGTCGTCACCGACAACCCATACGATGCCTTTGTGACCGCCGGTCGCGATGAGCGCCGCCGTCAATCCCGCGGGGCCGGGCTCGGTCTTCAGAACGCTGATGGGGCCGGACAGATGCAGGGCCTTCTGCAAGAACGTCGCCGAAACGCTCGGGGTTGCCGCCGATGCGGCGTTCGACGAGACGGGCAGCATCAGGATCGGCAATAGAAGTAACGCGGAACGCAATTTATTCATGGAAAATCCTATGGCGCGTTGGCGGTTGCGAGGGATGCGGCGGCGCATGCGCCAAACCGGGCATAGACGCCCGCCACTCTGACCCGGAACGCCGGTTCGTACACGTTAATTATTGGTCAGGCGACGGCCGCTTTTGCCTTCTCCAATTACCGGCGCGCGGCTCAGGAAAAATAGCGCTCGATGATCTTGCGGTAGATCGTCGTCAGCGCGCGCAGATCGCCGATCGGCACGCGCTCGTCGACCGCGTGCATGGTCTGCCCGACCAGGCCGAACTCCACCACCGGGCAATAATTAGTGATAAAGCGCGCGTCGGAGGTGCCGCCCGTGGTCGACAATTCCGGCTGGCGGCCCACCACGTCGGACACCGCATTGGCGACCAGCTCGGTGAGCGGGCCGGGCGCGGTGACGAACACGTTGGCGTTCGACGGCTGCCACTCGAAGGCGAACTTGATGCGGCCGTCCGCGGCCTTGGCCGCGCGCCCTTCGATCAGCGCCTTCAGCGAGTTCTTGCGTATGGCAGTCGTTGAAGCGGATGTTGAAGCGCGCGCGCGCCTCGGCGGGAATGAGATTGACGGTCTTGTTGTCGGTGTCGACCGACGTGAACTCGAGGTTGGACGGCTGGAAGCTGGCGCTTCCCTCATCGAGCGGCTCCGCCTGCAGCGCGTCGATCAGCGTCACCAGGCCGCGCACCGGGTTCACCGCGCGGTGCGGGTAGGCGACGTGGCCTTGTTTGCCCGTCACGATCAGCGTGCCGTTGAGCGAGCCGCGGCGGCCGATCTTGATGGTGTCGCCGAGCTCTTCCTGGTTGCTCGGCTCGGCCAGGATGCAGTGGTCGAATTTTTCGCCGTGTTCGGCGGCCCATTGCAGCAGCTTGGGCGTGCCGTTGACCGCGACGCTTTCCTCGTCGCCGGTGATCAGGAACGAGATCGAGCCCTTGGGCTTGCCGTGCGTGCTGAGATGATCGAGCACGGCGGCCACCGCGCAGGCGATGCCGCCCTTCATGTCGACGGCGCCGCGGCCGTAGAGCTCGCCATTGTCGATCTCGCCGGCGAACGGCGGATGGCGCCAGGCCTTCTCGTCGCCGGGCGGCACCACGTCGGTATGGCCGGCGATCACGAGATTGGGCGCGTCCGTGCCGAGCCGCGCATAGAGGTTTTCGACGTCGTACGTGCCGGGCTCGCTGAAGGATAAGCGGAACACGGTGAAGCCCGCCGCCGTCAGCGTCTTTTCCAGAAACGCCAGCGCGCCGCCTTCTTCCGGCGTCACGGACGGACAGCGCAACAGCTCGCGGGCAATGGCAACGGGATCGGCGGTCATTAGAATTTCTTTGGTAGACCAGCCTGCTTCAACACGTCATTGGCGGTGTGGCGCGACTTGGTCGTGCGCGGGACCGTCACCTGCTGGTTGGTGGTGGGATTGGCCCAGATTTCGTGGCTGCCTTTGCCGGCTCTCAAGAACTCGAAGCCATTCGCGCGCAGAACGGCTACGAGTTCCCGATAGAAGTCGGCCATCAGGCGCTCGCGACGTCGAGATGTTCCTCCGCCTTGAATGTCAGCGAGAGGTCGTCATGGCGCTCGCCGCGGACCTCCAGCAGTTCCGGAAGGATAAGCCGGACTTCCTCGATCATGCTGGACCAGGTGTCGGCCTCAACCACAAGTCCTGGAACGTCGTGGCTGGTGGCGGTCCATACGCCGGCCTCGCCGTCCCATAGCGCCTGGATGTTGATATCGCGGCTCATGATGTAAGAATCGGCTCCTTAAGGGCCGCCGTCAATCCCTCAGCAGCTCGTTGATCGAGGTCTTCGAGCGCGTGCGCTCGTCGACGCGCTTGACGATCACGGCGCAGTAGAGGCCCGGGCCGCCGCTCTTGCCCGGCAGCGAACCGGGCACCACCACCGCGTAGGCCGGCACCTCGCCTTGGGTGATGGCGCCGGTCTCGCGGTCGACGATGCGGGTGGAAGCGCCGAGATAGACGCCCATCGACAGCACCGCGCCGGTGCGCACCACCACGCCCTCGGCCACTTCCGAGCGCGCGCCGATGAAGCAGTTGTCCTCGACGATCACCGGGCCGGCCTGCAGCGGCTCCAGCACGCCGCCGATGCCGGCGCCGCCGGAGATATGACAGTTCTTGCCGATCTGCGCGCAGGAGCCGACGGTGGCCCAGGTGTCGACCATGGTGCCTGAGTCGACATAGGCGCCGAGATTGACGAAGGACGGCATCAGCACCACGCCGGGCGCGATATAGGCCGAGCGCCGCACCACGCAATTCGGCACCGCGCGGAAGCCGGCGGCGCGGAATTCGCGGTCGCCCCAGCCGTCGAACTTCGACGGCACCTTGTCCCACCAGGTCGCCTGGCCGGGGCCGTGGCCGATTGCGGTCATGTCGTTGAGCCGGAAGGACAGCAGCACCGCCTTCTTCAGCCACTGGTTCACCTGCCAGGCGCCGTCGGCCTGGCGCTCGGCGACGCGCGCCTTGCCCGAATCGAGCAGGTCAAGCGCGGCCACGACCGCCTCGCGCACCGGGCCCTTGGTCGTGGGGCCGATGTCCTCGCGGCTCTCGAAGGCGTCGTCGATGGTCTTGGCGAGATCGGCAAAGGACTCAACTTTGGACATGGCGGCGCTTCCTGGGAAAGATGTCGAATTTGCCGGATTTTGTCGGGGGAACCCGGTGCCCTGTCAAGCCGCCGCAGCCGTTGGGGCGGTACCGGCCTCGGGTGCTATGGGTTAGAAGTCGGGAGAATCGGGCGGGGCAACGCGAGAGGAGCGGCGGAATGACGGTGAATGTTGCACAATTGAGCGGCGAATTCTCGACCTTTGCGCAGACGGCGGTCGCTTGGGCGACAGTGGCGCTGCCGCGGTTCGTCGGTGCCATTGCGCTACTGGTGGGCGGCTGGTGGTTCGCCGGCCGCGCCCAGAGAGGTACCGCGCGCGTGCTCGACGGACAAAGGCACGTCGATCCGACCTTGCGCACCGTGCTCGCCTCGTTGGTGCGTTACGCCATTCTGATCCTGATCCTGGTGGCGGTACTCGCGCAGCTCGGCATCCAGACCACCAGCATCCTCGCCGCGCTGGGCGCCGCCGGCCTCGCCATCGGCCTCGCGTTGCAGGGCACGCTGTCGAATATCGCCGCCGGCATGATGCTGTTGTGGCTGCGCCCGTTCCGGGTCGGCGACTATATCGATTCCGGGGCGGCGGCCGGCACCGTCAAGGAGCTCGGCCTGTTCGCCACCGAGCTGCATTCCTGGGACGGCATCTACCAGTTCGTGCCGAACTCGGAGCTGTGGAACAAGAAGCTCATCAACTATTCCCGCCTGCCGACGCGGCTCAACGATCTCGCCTTCGGCGTCGCCTATGACGACGATCTCGACAGGGGACTGGAGACGCTGGTGGCGGTGGCCGGCGCCGACAAGCGCGTCTTGCCCGATCCGGCGCCGCTGGTGTTCGTCGACCAGCTCGGCGACAGCGCCGTGGTGTTGCGCTTGCGCGTCTGGTCCTCGACGGCGGATTACTGGGACGTGCGCCGAGCGCTCACCAAGGCGGGCAAGGACGCGCTGGAAGCGGCCGGCCTCACGATTCCGTTCCCGCAGCGCGACTTGCACATCAAGGACGCGCCGCCCGACTTGATCGGCAAGGCGGCGTAAGGAAGCGGGACGCGGCTTGCCGCCTGCGGTGTGGCGGCCGTCCGAGTCTATGTTTTCTGGCCGAAACAAGCATGATCTGACGCGCGCCGTGTTTTGTTTGCCAAGCCAGGCACTCAGCTAGGCGGCCGAATTGTCACGGTGATTGATTTTGGTGGCAATACGGACGGCCGCCAATCGTAACGAATCATTCAGCATTATTATTTACTTAATTAGCACGGTTTTTCACGGGCTGCGTATGCGCCTATCTCCAGGAGCTGCGTATGCGCCGGTGGTGCCTCACGGCAGCTATTGTCATATCCGCAACAGCGTTTGCGCAGACCGCATCGGCTGCGTCGCAGCCGGTCCAAAGCTGGGCCGGTTGGTACGCCGGCCTGAATATGGGAGGAAACTGGGGCGGCGACCCAGTCAGCACGAGCGCGGGCAACAGTCAGTACTGCTCCACTTGCGGACACGCATTGGCAACCGCGAACGCGTCAATCGAGGGCGCGACCGGCACGTTCCCGGTCAACACCGACGGTTTCATTGGCGGCATCCAATTTGGCTATAATTGGCAATTGGCCAATCGCTGGATCGCGGGCTTTGAGGCGGACATGCAGGGTTTCGCCGGCGCCAACGGTTCTAGCAACACGTCTTCGTCGGCCTCGGTTTCCGGCTTTGCCGGGCATAGCGTGTACACAGATTTATCGGTCACCAAAAGCATCGATTTTCTGGGCACCGTGCGCGGTCGGTTGGGCTATCTGGTCAAGCCGCGCCTGCTCGTCTTTGGTACCGGCGGCTTCGCCTATGGCCATGTGAGTACAAAGACGAACATCTCTCAGTACCTCGTTGGGACCTTTGGTGGTGTGGCGACGAGCTTCGGCGCAGATTTTAGCGCTTACAAGATGTTGGGTGGCTGGACGCTTGGCGGCGGATTCGAATGGATGTTCGCTTCAAACTGGACCGCCAAGATCGAGTATCTCTATTACGATCTCGGCTCAATGACCTCCAGTGGTCAATTAGCCGATCCAATCACGATCCCCTCGCCACCGGCGACCTACTATTTCGTCAACGACGTGCAGTCTACGACACGATTCAACGGCAACATCGTCCGCGTCGGCTTGAACTACCGTTTTTGAAGTTCTTGATCTCGCGCCGACGCTATTCCGCGCCGCGCACGATGGCGCCGAGATATCCCGTCAGGTCGTCGGTCACGTGGTCGACATGGGGGGCGTCGCGCCCCTCCAGCTCCCAGCCCTCGCGGAGCACCTCGCGCGTGCCCTCCGGCACCACCAGCACCGTGGTCATGCCGAGCGCGTGCGGCTCCTTCAGGTTGCGCGCCAGGTCCTCGAACATGGCGGCGCGCGTCGGATCGACGTCGTGGCGTTCGAGGAAGCGGGCGTAGGTCTGCGCCGACGGCTTCGGCTCCAACTCGGCGGCGACGATATCGAACACGTCCTCGAAATGATGGTGCACCTCGAGCCGGCGCGTCACCGCCTCGGCGTGCTTGCGGGTGCCGTTGGTGAGAATGAGCTTGCGCCCCGGCAGCTTTTCCAGCGCCGCGCCGAGCACCGGATTGGGCTCGAGCGGCGAGTGGTCGATTTTGTGCACGAAGTCGAGATAGTCGTCCGGCGCCATGCCGTGCTCGGTCATCAGCCCGCGCATGGTGGTACCGTAGCGCTTGTAATAGTCCTTCTGCACCCGGAAGGCCTCGTCGGGTGCCACATTCAGATAATCGGCGATGTAGTCGCGGATGCGCCCATCCACCTGCTGCCACAGGTTCAGGTGATAGGGATAGAGTGTGTTGTCGAGGTCGAACACCCAGGTCTCGACGTGGTCGAAGCCGCGCGTTTCGGGCGGCGAGGGGCTCGGGGCGCTCATTGCGGTAATCTTTGCTGAATCCATGACCCTATATGGAGCTTCGCGGCGCCGAGTAAAGCCGCGTCCACACCTGCCGCGCCAGCCTCCGCCATCACTTGTGCATCAGCGTGCCGGCGCCATGGTCGGTCAGCAGCTCCAGCAACACCGAGTGCGGCACCTTGCCGTCCATGATGACCACGCCTTCGACGCCTTGATCGAGGGCGTAGATACAGGTCTCGACCTTGGGGATCATGCCGCCGGAGATGGTGCCGTCGGCGATCAGCTTGCGCGCGTCGGCGACCGACAGGTCCTCGATCAGCTTCTTCGATTTGTCGAGTACACCGGGCACGTCGGTGAGCAGCAGAAGGCGCTTGGCCTTGAGCGCGCCGGCAACGGCGCCGGCGAAGGTGTCGGCGTTGACGTTGAAGGTGCCGCCCTCGGCCGAGGTCGCCACCGGCGCCAGCACCGGGATCAGCTCGCGGCCCATCACCTGCTCGAGGATGGTAATGTCGACCTTGTCGGGATCGCCGACGAAGCCGAGATCGACCACCTTCTCGATGTTGGAATCCGGATCGACCACGGTGCGCGTCACCTTCTTCGCCTGCACCATGTTGCCGTCCTTGCCGCACAGCCCAATGGCCTTGCCACCTGCGGCGTTGACGTAGCCGACGATCTGCTTGTTGATCGAGCCGGCCAGCACCATCTCGACGATCTCGATGGTCTTCGCGTCGGTGATGCGCAAGCCCGCCGCGAACTCCGACTTGATGCCGAGCTTCTCCAGCATGGCCTGGATCTGCGGGCCGCCGCCGTGCACCACCACCGGGTTGATGGCGGTCTGCTCGAGCAGCACCACGTCGCGGGCGAAGTCGCGCGCGGCCTGCTCGTCGCCCATGGCGTGGCCGCCGTATTTGATGACGACGGTTTCCTCGTCGTAGCGCTGCATGTGCGGCAGCGCCTCGATGAGGGTGCGCGCCTTGTCCTGGGCGGTAATGGTCATCTTTAGGCTCTCGGGCGGGGCTCTGGCTCTAGCCGGCGGGCTCGCGCCCTTTTAGCGGGGGGCGGGCGCGAGCGAAAGAGGCCAGCCGCCGGCGTCAGCCGGCGCGCGAGGCCATCAGCGCCGCCGGGATCAGGACGATCCACGATAGGATCATGATCATGCCGCCGGTCGGGGCCGCGAACGGAAACAACCGGGTGCCGGCATAGGCGCGCAGCGTGACGTCGGCCGCGAACAGGGCGGCGCCCACGACGAAGCCCCAGACCACGACCATCCCGAGTGGGCGCAGCACCAGCCCCTGGCGGGCGGCCATCACGCCCGCGATCACGGCGAGCGCGTGCAGCACCAGGAGATAGCCGGCGCTGTCGAGGCCGACGCCCGGCTTGCTATGGGCGGCCGCGGCGGTGAGCACGATGCCGGCGGCGCCCATGACGCCGGCGAGCGCGACGAGGATCTGTTCCATGGCCTTTCTTCTAGCGCGCGCGGCCGGCGGAGAAAAGGGCGCGGCCGTGCTAAGGTCGGATGGCCTTGGGAGAATTGGACGGGGGACCGCGGCGGATGGGCAAGGACCGGCTGGCCGCCTTCAGCGACGGCGTCATCGCGATCATTATCACCATCATGGTGCTGGAGCTGAAGATCCCGCACGGCGCCGGCTGGCCGGCGCTTGCAGAGGTGGCGCCGCATTTCATGGTCTACGTGCTGAGCTTCATCTATCTCGCCATCTACTGGAACAACCATCATCACCTGCTGCACACGGTCGCGCGCGTCGACGGGCTGATCCTGTGGGCCAATTCGAACCTGCTGTTCTGGCTCTCGCTCGTTCCCGTCTCGACGGCCTGGCTCGGCGAGAACCTGCTGGCGCCGGTGCCGACCGCCACCTACGGCGCGGCGCTGTTGATGCCGGCCATCGCCTATCACCTGCTGCAGCGGGCGATCGTGCACCGGCAGGGGCGGGATTCGGTGCTGGCGCGCGCGCTCGGCCGCGATCTCAAGGGCAAGCTGTCGCCGTTCCTCTATCTCGCGGCGGTCGGGCTCGCGTTCGTCGTGCCGTGGCTGTCGATCGCGCTCTATGCCGGCGTCGCCGCTATCTGGCTGGTGCCGGACCGCCGCATCGCGAGGGCGCTGGGCGACGCCTGACCCGCGCTTTCGGCACTCCCTTACCCCGCGTTCACAACACCTTCACATTTTCGGCCAGCTTACGACCCATTAATGCCAGGCCGTTCCGGTCAGCTTCCCGTCGCCGTCCGGCGCAAGGGGAGATCGGTCATGCGTGATTCAAAGCTCGATGCGCGGAACGCGCGCGCCCGCCTCGCGCGCGGCGCGTCGCGCCCGGGCGAAGCCGACGGCGCACCCGGTGCCCGCGCGCCCGCGCCCGTGCCGTCGGCGCCGCCGATCGGCGCGCGGCGCACGCCGTCTGCCGCGCCACGGTTGCCGCTGTCGGCGACCGGCCGTCTCGCCGTCGCCATGGGACTGGTGGTGGCGGTGGCGGCGGTGTCGGCCGCGGTGCTGCGCTCGAAGGCGGAGCGCCCGGCCGCGACCGATACGGCGAAAGCGCCGCGCGTCAAGAAGCGCCAGGCCCGCGTTCAAGCAGCGGACATGCCGCGGCCGGTGCAAACCGTAACGATCCGGCCGCCGGTGCCGGCCGCGCCAATGGCCGCGGGGAAAGACACGCCGGCCGCGGCGCGCGCCGACACGGCGCGGCCGCTGACGGCGCCGCTGAAGGCGTGGGCCATGTTCCCGGACACGGCGGTGGCGCGGACCTCAAGCTTCGCGGCGACCGACGGCGCCGGCACGGAGCCCGCCAAGACCGAGCCCGCCAAGACCGAGTCCGCCAAGACAAAGCCTGCGACGACAGCCGAACCCACCAAGGAAGCTTCCGCCAAGCCGGCGCAAAAATCCGCGCATGCGCGTCACCGGGCCAAGGCGAGGCGAACCGCGCGCCGCTCGCGGCGCCACCATCGCGTCAGGCACCATCGCGAGCGCGCCGCCGCGAAGCGTCAGCCCGTGCAGCAGGCCGCGGCGTCAACGCCGCCGGCGGCAACGGAGCCGATCAAGAAGACACCGATCCAGGCGGCCATCGATAAGATCTTCCACGGTGGCGGCGGCGGTGGTGACAGCGTCGCTTCCGGCGGCGGCGGCGCGTCCATGCCGACCGGCGCGGCCTTTCAGTAGCAACCCGCGCGGGCTACCCCACGCCGCGTTCCGCCATCAGCCGCGCCACGGCCGCGCGCAACTCCGCAAGGCCGGTGCCCTTCTCGGACGACGTCGCCAGCACCTTGGGATAGGCCGCCGGCCGCTTGGCGATGCCCGCCTCGACCTCGGCGATGCGCGCTTCCAGGTCGGCCGGCTTCACCGCGTCGGCCTTGGTCAGCACCACCTGATGGCTGACCGCGGCGCGGCCGAGCTCATCGAGGGTCGGCGCGTCGGTATCCTTCAAGCCGTGGCGCGCATCCACCAGCACATAGACGCGGGCGAGGTTGGCGCGCCCGCGCAGATAAGCGTGGATCGTCTCGGTCCAGGCCGCCACCTTGCTCTTGGCGGCGGCGGCATAGCCGTAGCCCGGCATGTCGACGATGCGCAGTTCCTTGCCGGAGGAAAAGAAGATCAGTTCCTGCGTGCGCCCCGGCGTGCGCGAGGTGCGCGCCAGGCTGTTGTGGTTGGTGAGCGCGTTGATCAGGCTGGACTTGCCGACATTGGAGCGCCCGGCGAAGGCGATCTCGGTGCCGCGCATCGCCGGCAGCGAGGCTTCGCCCGCGGCGGCGGCGACGAAATCCCATTGGGTGACGAACAGCCGGCGGCCGGCCTCGATTTCTTGCGCGGTAAAGTCGGTGGCGGAGTCCATGCGGGCTGTCATGCCCGCATCGCCGCGGCGCGGGGCAAGGGGCGGGGCAAGGGGCGGCCGCACGATCCCGAAAAGCCTGTCCCCGGCTTGAACGGGGATGGCAACCGGTTTTCGGATAAGATCATGCGCCAACAAAATGGTGCCCGACACGCCGCTCATTCCCGCGCCAGCGGCAATCCGGCAGCCGCCTGCTCGGACTCTTCGGCCCCTGGGTCCTCGCTTCCGCGGGGACGAACGGAAGACGATGCCGCATCCGCCTCGGCTTCCACCGCCTTCTCCGCCGCGACGAATTCGTTGATCCGCCGCGCCAGCTCGTAGCGGAAGGCGTCGATGTCGATGGGCGCCTCGTCGCGTCCGTTTTCCGGATGCTCTTTGAGCAGTGCGTTCAGTTCGCGCAAGGTGCGCGTCAGCGTGCCGAGCGCGCGCCCGGTCTGCTCGATCTCGTGCGGCCTGAGCGGCCCCGCCGTCAGCCGGCGAAGCGTCGCCTCGATGGCCGCCAGCACGCGCGGGACCGCGCCTTGCAGGCGCGGCACGATGTCGGCCGGATCGGCGTCCGCATCGGCGCTGTGAAGCGGGGTGGGGGGTGCATCCTCGGCAGTCTCGGCCGCGAAGTGGCCCCCGACCCCCGATCCCTCCTCGTCATCCGCGGAGCCTGTGCCCGGACGGCGCGAAGCGTCGATCCGGGTACGAATGGGGGGAGGGGAGAAGACGTCGACCGGCGGCATCATCGCCGGCGGCCCCTGGCGCGGGATGGGCGCGCGCCGCCGCGTCCAGCCCCAGCGCCGCATGCGGTCGCGCAGCGTGCCGGTCGAGATGCCGTATTCGGCGCAGATGTCATGGATCGGCCGGTCGCTGTGCTCGTAGGCGTAGCGGATCTGCGCCCACGCTTCGGGCATGAGGGAAGGGGTCATGGGGTGTGCCTTTGGTGAGTTGGCGCGCGAACGCGGCGGGTTCCATCCCTCCCCTGAAAGGGGAGGGTGGCTTCGCGCGTGAGCGCGAAGCCGGGTGGGGTGAATTGGCCGATAGCCCCCTCACCCAACCGCGCGCGCGGACATGCCGGCGAAGCCCTCTCCCACCAGGGGAGAGGGCGCAACAACGAGCGCCGCGCTTCGCGCAGTGGGCCTCGCAGGTGTCAATTGTCGGGAGGATGCCCGGAGGCTACCGAAGCAGCGTCACGCTGTCAAGGAATATGTTCCGCATGTTCCGGGGCCATAAGGCCCGTGGCCCGGATGGAGCGAAATCCGGGGGGAGGCGCCATCTCGCGCAGGTCGCCGGCAACCGGTGAATCGTGATAAAATCCGTGCCAGGAGAAAACAATGCAGCCCGACATTGCCGAAAAACACGAGGCCCTTGCCGAACTTTGCCGCCGCTACGGCGTCAAGCGGCTGGAGGTGTTCGGCTCAGCCGCGCGCGGCGCGGACTTCGATCCGGACAAGAGCGATTTCGACTTCCTGGTCGAGTTCGAGCCGAGCGGCGACACGGCTCCGCGCGACCGGTTTCTCGGACTGGCCGACGCGCTGGAAAAGCTCATGGGGCGGCCGGTCGATCTCGTCGAACGCAAGGCGGTGGAGGCCAGCCGCAATTATATCCGGCGGCGGGCGATGCTGAAGCACGCCGAAACGGTCTATGGCTGAGCTGCCATTCTTCTCCGTTCGTTTCCGCGTAAGCGGGGACCCAGGGGCCAAGGATTTGGCGCAAGCGGGTAGGGCGGGATAGGCGCGCAGCGTCGTAACCCGTCATCCGGACTCGCGGCAAGTTTAGCCAGTTGGATACGCGCTACAAAGCGAGGGTCGCACTTCGCAACGTTTCACGCACTGTAAACGCAAAAGTTGCCGCAATGTTCTGGGGCTCGAATAGGGAATTTTCAATGCCGAGAATTGATGAAATCAGAAAGGCGGCGACAGAGTACGGCCAGCGCTCTCTCGAGAACATGCAAATATGCAAAAAACTTGGCCGTGCAATTATGGAAGCGTTTGATCAATATTTGACGCCAGAGGGTGGCCTAGTAATCGGAGTTACGCCAAATGATGATTGGCATCCGGAGAAGGGAGATTACCGTAGCGCGGCATTTTCATCTTATCATGATAGCATTTTAAATCTGAATGAGGTTCAATTCGGTTTAGCGATAAAGATTCTATCATCTCACGGACGGAGGCCATTTTTGGGTCCGCCTCATTATTGGTCTCCGTAGGCATGGCGACAAAATAGGTGTACTTGCGGGCGATCAGGACATCATTTGGCTTCCGATCAATTACGGCGTCACACATATTCAAAACGTGTGCGAGGCGCTCTACGAGATACTTCTTCGTATGTATAGCGACGATGTGAATTTGTTTGTTCATGGTCAAGAAAATCTTCGAACAATTGGCTTTCGGGATTTCAACAAGGAAAAGTGAAAGAGTGTTGGGTGCGCGTCACCGTAATCCGCCGTCCGGGACTCTGCGGCAATCTCTCATACTCAAGGTCCTCTGAAGACGTGACGGGTCTGGGATTCCCAAATCAGCTTTTCTCTGAATCTTAAATATCGGCGAACGAAGGAGGTTCGCCATGTCGGTTCCAATACCACTGCGTGGGGATTTTGGGGCGGCGCGTTTGCGCGCCCTGGCGAAGAAGACGCAGGATGGGCCGCAGGCCCGGCGACTGCTGGCGCTGGCGGCCATCTACGACGGTGCGACGCGCACCGAGGCGGCGCGGATCGGCGGTGTCGGGCTTCAGATCATCCGCGATTGGGTGTTGCGCTTCAATGCGCGCGGGCCTGACGGTCTGCTCAATGTGAAGCCGCCGGGACAACCCTCCAAACTCAATGCCGCCCAGCGCCAGGTTATCGCCCGGATCATCGAAAGCGGCCCGATCCCGGCGATCCATGGCGTCGTGCGCCCC
>CAWHJV010000004.1:0-298887 GCA_963829755.1 uncultured Pseudomonadota bacterium
GCTTGGCGCGCGCCTTATCGGCACGCCCCTTCTTGTGCATGATGTTCTTGAATTGGGAATGGCCGGCCATGTGCAGGTCTTCAGGCTTCTAACAGGGTTGGATTAAGCGGCTATATAAAGCGGAATGGCGGGAAAATAAACCGCCTGTCATACGGCCCCCGCCCTATCAATCCCAGAACGCCGGCCGCGCCTCCTCCAGCCCGCCGCCGAGCCGCACGGCGGCGACCTTGGCGGCGAGCCCCTTATCGTCGGTCTCGACCGCCATGGCGCAGAAGGTGGCCGGCCCGTTCGCCGGCTCGAACCGCCCGCTCGGGATCTTGGTCAGAAAGCGGTTGAGCGGCTCGTCCTTGTTCATGCCGATGACCGACTGGAAGTCGCCGGTCATGCCGACGTCGGTGATGAAGGCGCTGCGCTTGGGCAGGATGCGCTGGTCGGCGGTCGGCACGTGCGTATGGGTCCCGACGGTGAGGCTGACGCGGCCGTCGCAGAAATAACCCATGGCCTGCTTCTCGCTCGAGGCCTCGCAGTGCATGTCGACGACGATGGCGTCGGCGGCCTCGCACAGCGGACAGGCGGAAAGCTCGCGCTCGACCGCGGCGAAGGGATCGTCGAGCGGGTCCATGAAGATGCGGCCCATGACGTTGATGACGAGCGCGCGCTGGCCGTTCTTGGTGTCGACCAGGGCCGCGCCACGGCCGGGCGTGCCGGCGGGATAGTTGACCGGCCGGATGAGGCGCGGCGCGCGCGCGATGAACACCAGCGCCTCGCGCTGATCCCAGGAATGGTTGCCGAGCGTGACGGCGTCGGCGCCGGCGTCGATCAGCTCGTTGTAGATCGCCTCGGTGATGCCGAAGCCGCCGGCGGCGTTCTCGCCGTTGACCACCACCAGGTCGAGCTTCCATTGCTTGATCAGACTGGGCAGCCGCTCGGTCACCGCGTGGCGTCCGCTGCGCCCCACCACGTCGCCGACAAAGAGAATTCGCATCCGCTCAAGACTTTCTTGTTGGCGCATGATCTTACCCGAAAACCAGTTCCCATCCCCGATCAAGTCGAGGACAGGCTCTTTCGGGATCATGCGCGCCGCAAATCAATCACCCCGCGCTCCGTTAGCACGAGATCGAGGCGCTCGTCGCGGGCGCCGGCGGGAACCTGGGGCATTTCCTGGGCGGCGAAGGCGAGGCCGATGGCGGTGACCTTCTTCTTAGCGCGCAGGGCGGCAAGCGTCATGTCGTAGTAGCCGGCGCCGTAGCCGATGCGATTGCCCGCGCGGTCGAAGGCGGCGAGCGGCACGACGACGATATCGGGCGCGACCTCGGGCGCCTCCGGCCTGGGCTCGCGGATGCCCCATTGCCCGCGCGCGAACTCGTCGCCGAAGGCGTAGGCGCGCATGATGAGCGGATGGCCGCGCCCCTTGATGGCGGGCAGCGCCAGTTGCGCGCCGGCTTGCGCGAGCTTCTTCATCAGCGGCAGCGGGTTGATCTCGGTCTTCATCGGCATGAAGCCGGAGACGATGACGCCGGGGGTGATGGCGACGGGAAATTCCCGCGCGGCGATTAGCTCCGCCGCCGCGGCGCGCTCGTCGGCCGGCATGGCGTCGCGCTTGGCGAGGGCCGCGGTGCGGAATTTCGCTTTCTGGTCTTGAAGCTCTGTGGTGTCGGACATCTTAAACCCGTCATACCCGGCCTTGCGCCGGACATCCCGAAATGGAAGGCAAGACCGTGCCTACCTAAGCGGGATGGCCGGGACAAGCCCGGCCATGACCATTGAAATTCAATGCCGCGAAGCAAGAAAACGAGTGCGGAGCCGCAACGGCCGTCAGAGCGTGATCCCGGGAACCTACATAAGTAGGTGGGCGCCATATGTCCGGACCCACGGGTCCGGTCAGGGACAGCTCCCGTTGGGATCGTAAGGCCCCGGGGAATTTATCTCCGTCGCGCCTCGCAGCCCCGCGAGGGGAATGTAGTGGGTGTTCGGGGAAAGCGCCACTTACCGCTTCCCTCTTCCCTTGTCGGAGAGGGGAAACGTGGATGCCGCAGCGCCCGGCCCTACCCGATCGCCACGCTCTCGCCGACGGTTTCGTTAAGCCGGCGGGTGAGGCTTTCGATGCGCTCGGCGGCCGAGTTGAAAGCCCCGACCACGGCAGCGGAGGCCTGCCTGGCGCGATCGGAGGCGACCCCGCGGGCGTCCTGCAGGGCGGTGATCTCCTCCTCCAGGCGGCGCACCTGCGCCTTCGCCTCGCTCACCTCGTCGGCCACCATCAGCGCCGCCATCACCGTCAGCCGCGTGTCGCCAATCTCGCCGAAGCGCTGGCGCAGCTCGGCGATGCGGCCGTCGACGCTGGCCGCAAGGCCCAGCAGGTGATCCTCCTGACCGTCCTCGCAGGCGAGGCGGAATTGGCGGCCGGCAATGGTGGCGGTGACCTGGGCCATGTCGAGTTCCCTATGACGCCTTTTGTTGATCTTCTTCGTCCGCCTCTTCGGCTTCTTTCGGCTCTTCTTGAATTTCTTCTTGTGGCGCTTGTGGTTCTTGGGCTTCGCCGTGCGCTGCCAGCACCGACTGGATCGAGGTCATGGCCGCATCCAGCCGGTCGGCGACCGCGCGGTTGGTCTCTTCCAGCTTGCGCGACCGCCCCGCCTCGCCGTCGAGCGCGGCGGCGAGCCGGGTACGGTCGGTGCCGAGCGCCTGCACCTGGGCGGCCAGCGCCGCCTCGCTCTGATCGGCCTGCGCGCGCCGCTCAACGGCCGCGTCGAGCGCATCGAGCGCCAGCGCCAGACGCTTGACGGCCGCATCGGCGGCACTTTCGTCAGTCATTGCCGTTGCCCCAGACCTTGCGTGCAAAAATGCCAGTGTCGGCAACTGTTTAGGCAAAGAATCTTACGTGCTGCGCGATCCGCTCGTCAACGCTCGTGCAAACGATATGAACCGTTGTTTTCGGAAGGCTGTGCATGGCCGTTTGCGGGCCAGGCCGTCACATTGACTCACGCCCGGCACATGCTATCCACCCCCGACAATTTAAGGCCATTTCCATGAATGCAACCCGTCCGACGGCCGCCGCGGCGCCCGCGCAATCCCGCGACTCGCAAGTCGCTGCCGCGGTAAGCCACGACCGCATGGCCAACGCCATCCGCGCGCTCGCCATGGACGCCGTCGAGCAGGCGAAATCCGGCCATCCCGGCATGCCCATGGGCACCGCCGACGTGGCGACGGTCCTGTTCACGCAGTTCCTGAAATTCGATCCCAGCCGATCCGGCCTGGCCCGACCGCGACCGCTTCGTGCTGTCGGCCGGCCACGGTTCCATGCTGCTCTATTCGCTGCTGTATCTGACCGGCTACGCGGACATGACGCTAGACGAGATCAAGCGCTTCCGCCAGTTCGGTTCCAAGACGCCGGGGCATCCGGAATACGGCCACACCCAGGGCGTCGAAACCACCACCGGCCCGCTCGGCCAGGGGCTCGCCACCGCGGTCGGCATGGCGATCGCCGAACGGCACGCGGCTGCCGTGTTCGGCGACGCGATCGTCGACCACAAGACCTACGTCATCGCCTCCGACGGCGACCTGATGGAAGGCGTCAGCCATGAGGCCATCGCGCTCGCCGGGCATCTCAAGCTCAACAAGCTGATTGTGCTGCTCGACGACAACGGCATCTCCATCGACGGCCCGCTCTCGCTTTCCGATAACGTCGACCAGGTGAAGCGCTTCGAGGCCTGCGGCTGGAACGCATCGCGCATCGACGGCCACGATCCGCAAGCGATTGCATCAGCAATCGCAAGAGCTCAAGAATCGGATCGCCCCACGCTGATCGCCTGCAAGACCAAGATCGGCTTCGGCGCACCGACCAAACAGGGCAAATCCTCCTCGCACGGCTCGCCGCTCGGCGCCGAGGAGATCAAGGGCGCGCGCGCGGCGCTCGGCTGGGATTGCGCGCCGTTCGACATCCCCGACGATATCCTCGCCGCCTGGCGCGAGGCCGGAAGCCGGGCCAAGTCAGCCCACGCCGGCTGGAACAAACGCCTCGCCGCGCTCGACGCCAAGCAGCGCGCCGAATTCGAACGCCGTTCGAAGAACGAGATCTCGACCCAGGCGCTCGATAAGGCCGTGCGCGCGGTGAAGGAAAGCCTCGCAGCCACCCCGAAGGACATCGCCTCCCGCTCGTCGTCCGAGTTCGCGCTGGAGACCCTGGTGCCGGCGCTGCCGGAGATGATCGGCGGCTCCGCCGACCTCACCGGCTCCAACAACACCCGCACCAAGTCGATGCAGGCGATGACCGCGTCGGATTTCTCCGGCCGCTTCATCCACTACGGCATCCGCGAATTCGGCATGGCAGCCGCCATGAACGGCATGGCGCTGCACGGCGGCATCGTGCCCTATTCCGGCACGTTCCTCGTCTTCTCCGATTACTGCCGGCCGGCGATCCGGCTCGCCGCGCTGATGGGCGTCAGGGCGATCCACGTGATGACCCACAACTCCATCGGCCTCGGCGAGGACGGGCCGACCCACCAGCCGGTCGAGCAGCTCGCCGCGCTGCGCGCGATCCCCAATCTGCTGGTGTTCCGCCCGGCCGACGCGGTGGAGACGGTGGAATGCTGGCAGCTCGCGCTGCAGAACAAGAACCGGCCAAGTGTGCTGGCGCTGACCCGCCAGGGCCTGCCGCAGTTGTCGCAGGATTTCCTCGACACGAACCGCTGCGCCGCCGGCGCCTACGAGATTTCGGCGGCCGACGGCAAGGCGCAAGGAAAAGTGGACGTCTCGATCTTCGCCACCGGCTCGGAGGTTGCGATTTCGGTCGAGGCGCAGAAGCTCCTGGCCGCCAAGGGCGTGGCGGCCCGCGTCGTATCGGTGCCCTGCTTCGAGCTTTTCGCCGAAGCGCCGGAGGCCGCCCGCCAGGCGGTGATCGGCGACGCCAAGGTCAAGATCGGCGTCGAGGCCGCCGTGCGCCAGGGCTGGGACGCCATTATCGGTTCCGACGGCGCCTTCGTCGGCATGTCGTCTTTCGGCGCCAGCGCGCCCTACAAAGAACTCTACAAGCACTTCGGCATTACGCCTGAGGCGATTGCCGAAGCGGCGTTGCAAAAGCTTAATGTGAAGCCTTGATCCATCTCAATAGATCGCCCGCGCAAGCGGGCGATTCAGCGAGTGGGACCTATATATCGGCCCGAGGGGGGCTTCTGGCGTCCGCGCGCGGCGGCGCCAGCGGAGATTAGCAAGCCGGAGTGAAAAACATGACTCTACGTGTTGCCATCAACGGGTTCGGCCGTATCGGCCGCAACGTGTTGCGCGCCATCGTCGAGAGCGGGCGCAAGGACATCGAGGTGGTCGCCATCAACGACCTGGGGCCGGTGGAGACCAATGCCCACCTGCTGCGCTTCGACTCGGTGCACGGCCGGTTCCCCCACGAGGTGACGGTCAAGGGCGACACCATCGGCGTCGGCGGCGGCACCATCAAGGTCTGCGCCGAGCGCGACCCCGCCAAGCTGCCGTGGAAGGACCTCGGCATCGACATCGCGCTGGAATGCACCGGCATCTTCACCGCGAAGGAAAAGGCGAAGGCCCATCTCGACGCCGGCGCCAAGCGCGTGCTGGTCTCGGCCCCGTCCGACGGCGCCGACGCGACCATCGTCTTCGGCGTCAACCACGACACGCTGACCAAGGACCACCTGGTGGTGTCGAACGGCTCGTGCACCACCAATTGCCTGGCCCCGGTCGCCAAGGTGCTCAACGACACGGTCGGCATCGAGACCGGCTTCATGACGACGATCCACGCCTACACCGGCGACCAGCCGACGCTCGACACCATGCACAAGGACCTCTACCGCGGGCGTGCGGCGGCGATGTCGATGATCCCGACCTCGACCGGCGCCGCCAAGGCGATCGGCCTGGTGCTGCCGGAGCTCAAGGGCAAGCTCGACGGCGTCGCGATCCGCGTGCCGACGCCGAACGTCTCGGTGATCGACCTCAAGATCGTCGCCAAGAAGAAGACCACCACGGAAGAGATCAACGAGGCGATGAAGCGCGCCGCCGAGCAGCAGCTCAAGGGCATCCTCGGCTACACCCTGCACCACAACGTCTCGATCGACTTCAACCACGACCCGCACTCGTCCACCTTCCACATGGACCAGACCAAGGTCATGGACGGCACGCTGGTGCGCGTGATGTCGTGGTACGACAACGAATGGGGCTTCTCCAACCGCATGGCGGACACCGCCGTGGCGATGGGGAAATTGATCTAAGACGCCGTGTCCCGGACGCGGTGCAGCGCAAATCGGTGTACCGCTGATCCGGGACCCCGGTTTACTCGAAGCTGGGTCTCGGGTCTGCAGCGCACCGCCATAGCGCGTTGAAGACGCGCGTAACCACGCTTATGGTGCTGCGCTGCGCCCGGGAAAAGACGCGAAACACATGGAAAACTTCCGCACCCTCGATCACGTCGACGTAAAGGGCAAACGCGTGCTGGTGCGCGTTGACCTCAACGTGCCGGTGGAAAACGGCGTCGTCACCGACGCCACCCGCATCGAGCGCGCCGCGCATGCCATCACGGAAATCGCCGACGCCGGCGGCAAGGTGATCCTGCTCAGCCATTTCGGCCGGCCCAAGGGCAAGCGCGATCCCAAGTATTCGCTGAAGGTGGTGGCGGCCGAAGTCTCGCACGTTATCAAGCGGCCGGTGAAATTCGTCGACGACTGCATCGGCGAAGTCGCCGAGAAGGCGGTCGCCGCCATGAAGCCCGGCGAGATCGTCTGCCTGGAAAACACGCGCTTCTATCCGGGCGAGGAAAAGAACGATCCGGACTTCGTCAAGCAACTCGCCAAGCTCGGCGACCTCTGGGTCAACGACGCCTTCTCGACCGCCCACCGCGCGCACGCCTCGACCGAAGGCCTCGGCCACGTGCTGCCGGCTTATGCCGGGGCAACCATGCTGGAAGAACTGGTGGCGCTGGAAAAGGCGCTGGAGAAGCCGGAGCGCCCGGTGGCGGCGATCGTCGGCGGCGCCAAGATCTCGACCAAGCTCGATCTGTTGTCGAACCTCTTGCGGAAAGTCGACGCCCTGATCATCGGCGGCGCCATGGCCAATACGTTTTTGCTGGCGTTAGGCAAGCAGGTCGGCAAGTCGCTGGTCGAAGCGGACCTCGTACAGACGGCGCGCGACATCATGGACAAGGCCAAGACCGAAAAGCGCGAGATCGTGCTGCCGGTCGACGTGGTGATGGCGAAGGAGTTCAAGGCGCATGCGCCCTCGCGCGCCATCGACGTCGACAAGATCGGCCCCGAGGAAATGATCCTCGACATCGGCCCGCGCAGCATCGAGCAGGCGGTGTCGGTGCTGGCGCGCGTGAAGACTTTGGTGTGGAACGGCCCGTTCGGCGCCTTCGAGATGGAGCCGTTCGACAACGGCACGGTCGAGGTGGCGGAAGCCGCGGCCGAGCTGACCAAGGCCGGCAAGCTGGTGACGGTAGCGGGCGGCGGCGACACGGTGGCCGCGCTCAACGTCGCCGGCGCCGCCGACCGTTTCACCTACGTTTCGACCGCCGGCGGCGCCTTCCTGGAATGGCTGGAAGGCAAGGCCTTGCCGGGGGTCGAGGTGCTGAGGGTAAAATAGTTGTTGTGGTCATTCCGGACGCCGCGCAGCGGCGATCCGGAATCCATAACCCCGGTGCTAGCGTTGATTGAAAGACCGGGGTTATGGATTCCGAGTTTGCGCCATCCAAGTCGGCTATAGCCGACTTGGACACTTCAAATCCCGATCTCGGGTAAACCCGAGATCGGGGGCGCGCCCCGGAATGACGCGTTAAGAGGGAGAGCGACATGAATCTCGCTGAACTGAACAAGGTCGCCGTCGCCATGGTCGCGCCGGGGCGCGGCATCCTGGCCGCCGACGAATCCACCGGCACCATCAAGAAGCGCTTCGACGCCATCGGCGTGGAATCGACCGAGGACAACCGCCGCGATTACCGCGAGCTGCTGTTCAGCGCGGCGGACGGCATGAAGCACATCTCCGGCGTGATCCTCTACGACGAGACCATCTGGCAGAAGGGCAAGGACGGCACGCCGCTGGTCGATATCATCAAGCAGGCGGGCGCGATTCCCGGCATCAAGGTCGACGAAGGCGCCAAGCCGCTGCCGTTCTGCCCGGGCGAAACGATCACCGCCGGCCTCGACAAGCTGCCGGAGCGGCTGCCGAAGTACTACGAGCAGGGCGCGCGCTTCGCCAAGTGGCGCGCGGTCATCGACATCGGCGCCGGCATCCCGAGCTACGCCTGCATCTCCACCAACGCGCACGCGCTGGCGCGCTACGCCGCGCTCTGCCAGACGCACCAGATCGTGCCGATCGTCGAGCCGGAAGTGCTGATGGACGGCGACCACGATATCGAGCGTTGCGTCGAGGTCACCACCTTCGTGCTGAAGGAGACGTTCCAGCAACTCTACTATCAGCGCGTAGCGCTGGAAGGCATGGTGCTCAAGCCCAACATGGCGATCGCCGGCAAGAAGTCGAAGAAACAGGCGTCGGTGCAGGAAGTCGCCGAGCGCACGGTGAGGATGCTCAAAGAGTGCGTGCCGTCGGCGGTGCCGGGCGTCGCGTTCCTCTCGGGCGGCCAGTCCGACGAGCAGGCGACCGCCCATCTCGACGCCATGAACAAGATCGGCAATCTGCCCTGGGGCCTCACCTTCTCCTATGGCCGCGCCCTGCAGGCGGCGCCGCAGAAGGCCTGGAGCGGCAAGGCCGGCAACGTGCCGGCCGCGCAAGCCGCCTTCGCCCACCGCGCCGCCATGAACGGCCTTGCCGCCAAGGGCGCGTGGCAGGCCGACATGGAGAAGAAGGCGGCGTAAGCGGCTTTCTCACCTCCCCCCGCTCCGCGGGGGGAGGGTAAAGCGGCAATCGCCGCACCCTCCTCGCCCCAATCCCGCCGGACGCCGCGCCTAAAGCGCGACTTTGCGCCTAAAGCGCCCTTGCGACCGCATGCCGCTTGTTCCCGGTGCGGCGACGTGAGAGGTACTCCCCGCGCGCCTTCAGCGGCGCGTATAAACGTCCCATGAGTCAGGCCGAAACCCCACTCCCGCCGGCGCTGAGCGCGCGCCGCCCCGTCAGGACCGACGTCCTCGTCTATGCGGCGATCGGCGTGAGCGCCGCCGCGTTCTGGTGGCTGACGCGCGCGCACGTCGCCTGGCTGCCGTTCTGGGCGCCGTGGGAGTTCTCCTTCGTCGAATACTTGAGCGGCTGGCTGGCGCTGTTCTGTTATCTGCGTGGGCTCTCGCGCACACCAACGCAAGAGCGCCCCTCATTCGGGCGCAAGCTCGCCTTCTTCATCGGCCTGGCGCTGATCTACGCGGTGATGGAGACGCGCTACGAATATCTCGCCGAGCACCAGTTCTTCTTCAACCGCATCCAGCACGTCGCGATGCACCACGTCGGGCCGTTCCTGCTGATCCTGGCCTGGCCGGGCGAAACGCTTCTGCGCGGCATGCCGGCGTGGCTGACGCGCGCGATCCGGCACCGCTTCGTCCTGCGGCCGCTGCACGTCATCCAGCAGCCGGTACTGGCCGGCGTGCTGTTCGTCGGGCTCGTCATCTTCTGGCTTATCCCGCCGGTCCATTTCCGCGCCATGATCGACCCGCGCCTGTTCCACGTCATGAACTGGAGCATGGTGGTCGACGGCATCCTGTTCTGGGCGCTGGTGCTCGACCCGCGGCCGAAGCCGCCGGCGCGGGTGTCGTTCGGCGGGCGCGCGGCGCTGTCGATGCTGACCATCTTCCCGCAGATCGCCTTCGGCGCCTGGATCGCGCTCAGTCCGCAGGACCTCTATCCATTCTACGAACTCTGCGGCCGCATCTATCCGGAACTGGGCGCGCATTACGACCAGACCGTCGGCGGGCTGATCGTCTGGATCCCGCCCGCCATGATGGGGGTGCTGGGCGTGGTGCTGGTGCTCAATGCCTTGCGCAAATACGAAGAGAAGGAAGTCAACGATGAAGACAATAAAAGTGCCGGTCTCGTTATCCGCTCGAGCCAGTGGACCGGCTAGCGCGCGGCTCATCCTGGGGGCGGCGCTCGCCGGCGCGCTGATTGCGGCGAGCGGCGGCGCGGCCCATGCCGCGGGCGTGACCATCGAGAAGCCCTGGATGCGCTTCATCATCAAGGCGCGGCCGGCGGCCGGCTATTTCACGCTGCACAACGGCGCCGACAAGGCGGTCAGCCTCACCGGCGCATCGTCGAGCGCCTGCGGCATGACCATGCTGCACCAGACCAAGGAAGAAAACGGCGTCGCCAAGATGATGCCGGTCAAGAGCGTCGCGGTACCGGCCGGCGGCAAGCTCACCTTCCAGCCCGGCGGCTATCACATCATGTGCATGAAGCCGAAGATGAAGATCGGGGACAGCGTGCCGGTGACGCTGAAATTCGCCGACGGCAAGACGCTGACCGCCCAGTTCACGGTCACCGGCCCGGGCGGGATGAAGAAGTAGTCACGTCCTTACCTGTCATTCCGGGACACGCACGAAGTGCGTGGGCCCGGAATCCAGAGATGAACCGAAAAGTGTCTACATGTCGCCCTGGATTCCGGGCTCGCACGCTGACGCGTGCGCCCCGGAATGACGGTCGAGGCAATCAGAGATAACTCAAGATCCGCCGCCACCAGCTATTGCTGCCGGCGCCGTTGACCATCGCCCGCAGGTCCGCCTCGATGGGCGCGAGCTTGCTGTTGGGCGTCGACAGGCTGGTGAACAAGAGCTTGATGTCGCCGGCGCGATTGAACACGTAGACCGCCGCGCCGTGCGTGACCTCGTAGGGCTTGCCGTCATGGGCCGGCGTCACCGAATAGGACACCCGGTAGCGCTTGGCGAGATTGGCGAGCGCGCCGGGCGTGCCGCGCAGGCCCACCACCTCGGGCGCGAAGGCGCCGGTGTACTGCTTGAGCACGGCGAGCGTATCCCGGTTGGGATCGACCGTGACGAACAGCACGCGCACGTCGTCGGCCTTCTTGCCCATTCGCTTCAGCATGGTGGTGATGTTGAGCAGCGTCGTCGGGCACACGTCCGGGCAGAAGGTGTAGCCGAAATAGAGCAGCACGACCTTGCCCTTGTAGTCGGCGGCGGTGACCGTCTTGCCGTCGGAGGCGCGCTTCATGGTGAAGGCGAGCTTCGGCAGCGCGCCGCTCATGTCGTCGGAATTCCAGGCCCGGGCCGGCGGGCTCGCGAGCAGCACGGCGCCGATCAGCGCGGCTACGGCCACGGCGACGACGCGGCGGCTGACGGCGGTCATGGTGGCAATCACGGGATTCGAGCGATGGGCTGGCACGGGCATGAAGGCGGTCCGGATTCAAGGCGGTCGCGCAACACCCCCCTGGCCCCCGTCGCCCGCTCGGTCGGATGGGATGTTGTGGCGATATGAAAGTGTTCAATAGGCGACTGCCGGTCCCCGATCCAGGCCCAAATTGACGCAAGCGAACGTGGTACCCGCGCCTGGGCCCGCTTTCGCATGGCCCAACGTCTCGAAACGTCGCAGTGTGGCGTGACGGCGGCGCCGTTTTTCGCTAGACACGGCGCCGATTTCCGCGCCCGCCTCGTCTCAAACGTCACACAAAGGAATTTCCGCCGTGATCGATCTTTACACCTGGACGACCCCGAACGGCCGCAAGGTTTCCATCGCGCTGGAAGAGCTCGGCCTGCCCTACACCGCGCACGCCATCGACATTTCCAAGGACGAGCAGTTCGCGCCCGACTTCCTCAAGATCGCGCCCAACAATCGCATCCCGGCCATCGTCGACCGCGACAACGGCATGTCGCTGATGGAGTCCGGCGCCATCCTCATCTATCTCGCCGACAAGACCGGCAAGCTCCTGCCCAAGGAAGGCGAGGCGCGTTACCGCGTCATCGAATGGCTGATGTGGCAGATGGGCGGCCCCGGCCCCATGCTCGGCCAGGTGCATCACTTCGTGAAATACAACAAGGGCAAGGCGCCTTACGCCGAGGAGCGCTACCTGAAGGAAGGCCACCGTCTCTACAAGGTGCTCAATACGCAGTTGGAAGGCCGCGACTTCGTCGCCGGCGACTATTCGATCGCCGACATCGCGATCTGGCCGTGGATCTCGCGCTTCGAGTGGCAGACCATCGACATGAACCAGTACCCGAACGTGAAGCGCTGGTACGTCAATATCGCGCAGCGCCCGGCGGTGCAGAAGGGCTACAAGGTGCCGAAGGACGTTGGCGATGTCCCGATGCCGTGAGGCGGCGACATAAATTGCGACCGACGATGGCCGGGACTCGCCCCGGCCATTTTCGTTTGTAACAGGCAGGCCACGCTTGGACGCTCGCGGCGGAACCGACTACCCTCCTGCTTGATTCGCCGTTCGTCGCGTTTTGCGTCCCCTTAGTCCCTGCCCGCCACGCGAAACGCCATGGCCGAAGCCGCACCGCAATCCCCGAGCCTCGACATACCGGCCCTGCTGCAGCGCGCCGTCGGCATGCACCAGGGCGGGCGCCTGCGCGAGGCGGAAAAGCTTTATAAGGACGTGCTCGCCGCGCAGCCGGACAATTTCGACGCGCTGCATCTCTATGGCGTGCTGATGCACCAGCGCGGCCAGCCGGTCGAGGCGCTCAGGCTGATCGGCGCGGCGCTCAAGGCCAACGCGCGCGCCGCCGCGGCGCATTCCAACCACGGCATGGTGCTCGCCGCGCTTAACCGCGACGCCGAGGCGGTCGAAAGCTACGACCGCGCCATCGCCCTGCAGCCCGACTTCGCCGGCGCCATCAACAACCGCGGCAACGCGCTGCGCAAGCTCGGCCGCAACGAGGAGGCGATCGAAAGCTTCGAACGCGCGCTCGCGCTCAATCCCGGCTATCCGGAAGCGCTCAACAATCGCGGCAACGCGCTCGTCGCCATGCAGCGCACCGCCGAGGCGCTGAAGAGCTACGACGCGGCGCTGGCGCAGCGGCCGTCCTACGTCGACGCGCTGGTCAACCGCGCCGAGGCGCTGCGCCGGCTCGCGCGCGAGGACGAGGCCATGGCGAGCCTCGACCGCGCGCTGGCGCTCAAGCCCGACCACCCCGCCGCGCTGCAAGGGCGCGCGCAGCTGCGGCAGGCGCGCGGCGACATCGCCGGTGCGCTCGCCGACCTCGAACGCCTCGCCCCGCAGAAATCCGGCGATGCCGGCACCCAGGCCGGCCTCGGACATCTGCTGCGCGAGCTCGGCCGCTTCGACGAGGCGCTCGGCGCCTACGACCGCGCGCTGGCGCTCAAACCAGACGATGCCCGTACCCACAATTGCCGCGGCAACGTCCTGATCGAACTCAACCGCCTGGAGGAGGCGCTTGCCGCCTACGACCGCGCTTTGGCGATCGACCCCGGCTACACCTTCGCGCTGGTCAACCGCGGCAGCGCGCTGCGCTATCTCGGCCGCACCGACGAGGCGCTCGCGAGCTTCGATCGCGCCTTGGCGCTCGCGCCCGATCTCGCCGACGCGCACTGGAACAAGGCGCTGCTGCAACTGTCGCAGGGGGATTTCGCAAACGGTTTCGCCGGCTACGAATGGCGCTGGCGGCGCGGTGTCGAGGCGCCGCGCGGGTTCGCCGCGCCGCAGTGGCAGGGCGAGGACCTCAAGGCTAAGACCATCCTGCTGCATGCCGAGCAGGGCCTCGGCGACAGCATCCAGATGCTGCGCTACCTGCCGCTGGTGGCGCAAAAGGCTGCGAAAATCGTGCTCGAACTGCCCGAGCCGCTGCTGCCGCTGGTGGACGATCCGGCCGTCACGCCGGTCGCGCGCGGCGCGGCCCTGCCACCGTTCGACGTGCATTGCCCGCTGATGAGCCTGCCGCTGGCGTTCGGCACCACGTGCGAGACCATTCCGGCGGACGTGCCCTACCTGCAGGGTGCCGGCCGAGCGGCTGGAGATGTGGCGGACGAAGCTCGCCGACATTGCGGGGCCGCGCATCGGCCTCGCCTGGTCGGGCCGGGCCGACCACGTCAACGATCACAACCGCAGCATTCCGCTTTCGCGCCTTGCGCCGGTCTTGTCGGCGCCGGGCGTGCGGTTCGTCAGCCTGCAGGCCGAGACCCGCGCGCGCGACCTGGCCGAAGCCGCGCGCTGGCCGAATCTGGCGCGCTTCGATACCGAATTCGCCGATTTTGCCGATACCGCGGCGGCGATTGCCCAAGTCGACCTGGTGATCGCGGTCGACACGGCGGTCGCCCACCTTGCCGGCGCGCTCGCCAAGCCGGTCTGGATCCTCGTCTCCCACATTCAGGACTGGCGCTGGTTCCTCGGCCGCGACGACAGTCCCTGGTACCCGAGCGCGCGCCTGTTCCGGCAACCCACGCCCGGCGACTGGGACAGCGTCATCACCGCGCTCGCGACGGCGCTGGGCGAATTCGCCGAGACGCGGCGCGTCCGAAAAGGCTAGGGCATGATCCCGAAAAGTGGGAACCGGTTTTCGGAAAAGATCATGCTCAAACAAAATGTTAGGAAAGCACGCGGATTCAATCTAAACGCATCGTGCTCTAAGAGAGCGTCAAACTACCGCCCGATTGGGCTACCATGCCGGGACCATGGCTTCGCGACCGACCCAAGCCGAACCGCGGCCGCAGCCGCGGCTCTATCTGCTGACCCCGCCACTTGCGGACGCAGGCCCTTTTGCCGCGCCGCTTGAGGCGGCGCTTGCGGCGGCCGACATCGCCGCCGTGCTCGTCAGCCTGCAAGAGACGGACGAGCGCACCCTGATCAACCGCGCCAAGGCGCTGGCATCGGCCGTGCAAGGCGCGGGCGCGGCCCTGTTGCTCGACGGCCATCCCGACCTCGTGGCCCGCGCCGGCGCCGACGGCGTCCACCTCACCGGCCTCGACGATTTCGAGAACACGCTGGAACGGCTGAAGCCCGAGCGCATCGTCGGCCTCGGCGGGCTGGCGAGCCGACACGAATGCATGGTCGCCGCCGAGCGCGGCGCCGACTACGTCCTGTTCGGCCGGCCCGATGGCACCGGCCGGCGGCCGCCGTTCGAGGCGGTCGAGGAGCGCGTCGCCTGGTGGGCGGAGTTGTTCGAGCTGCCGTGTGTCGCCTATGCGGACAATCCCGACGAGATCCCAGCCCTGGTGGCGGCCGGCGCCGACTTCGTCGCGATCGGCGAATGGCTGTGGCGCGACGAGACCGCCATCGCCGCGACGCTGCAGACGGCGAGCGCGCAACTGCGGCTGTCGGAGCCGATCGCGTGATGCGGCGGTGCCCATCCCGCGCGGCGCTCGCGACGCTCGCCGCGCTGGCGCTCGCTTCGCCCGCATTGGCGCAGGGCGCGAAAACGTCCGACAAGGCGCCGGAGACGGCGCAGACCGCCGGCAAGCAGGCCGCCAACAACCAGCCCGACCTCGCCTACGGCGCCTTCCAGCGCGGCTACTATCTGACCGCGCTCAAATACGCGACCGCGGAAGCGGAGAAGGACGACCCGCAGGCCATGACGCTGATCGGCATGCTCTACGCCAACGGCCTCGGCGTCGGGCAGGACAGCGCCAAGGCGGCGCATTGGTACGAGCTCGCCGCGGCGCGCGGCGATCCCGACGCCATGTTCTCGCTGGCGATGATGTACTTCGGCGGCCAGGGCGTGCCGAAGGACCCGAAGAAGGGCGCCGACCTGCTGCAGCAGGCCGCCGACAAGGGCCATGCGCTGGCGGCTTACGACCTCGCGCTGCTCTACCTGCAGGGCAGGACGGTGACGAAGGACATCGCGCACGCGGTGCAACTGCTGACGCAGTCCGCGGCGGCCGGCAACGACAAGGCGCAGTACGCGCTCGGCACGCTCTACAAGGAAGGGCGCGGCGTGCCCCGGAACCAGGAAAAGGCCATGCAGTTGATGGGCGCGGCCTCGGTCGCCGGCAATATCGACGCCATGGTCGAATACGCCATCGCCGAGTTCAACGGGAACGGCGTCAAGAAGAACGAACCGGCGGCGGCCGAACTGTTCCTGCGCGCGGCGCGGCGCGGCAACCCGGTCGCTCAGGACCGGCTGGCGCGCATCCTGATGGCCGGGCGCGGCATGCCGGCGGACCCGGCCGAGGCGGTGAAATGGCACATCGTCGCCAAGCACGGCGGCGATCACGACGCCGAGCTCGACGCGTTTGCCGCCAAGCAGAGCAAGAAGGTGCGCGACGAGGCCGCGAAAAAGGCCAAGGAATGGCTTTCGACGCTGGGGGCGCTGCACCCTTGACCAAGGCCCATCCCTCCCCTGAAAGGGGAGGGTCGCCCGCTGGTGCACTAGCGAAATCGGACGGGGTGGGGTCTCCCTGCCGAATGTGCTAAGCGCCCCAGCCGGCCGCGCCGACGCGCGGCTACCCTCCCCCTGGCGGGGGCAGGATCGAGAAAGAAATCCATGGCCCATTCCGCCCTGCTCAACGTCATGATAGCCGCCGCCCGCAAGGCCGGCCGCGCCCTCAAGCGCGACTTCGGCGAGGTCGAGAAGCTTCAGGTCTCGCTCAAGGGACCGGCCAATTTCGTCTCCGCCGCCGACCGGCGCGCCGAGGAGACCCTCTACCAGGAGCTCAACAAGGCGCGGCCGGGCTACGGCTTCCTGGGCGAGGAAGGCGGCCGCCGCGAAGGCGCCGATAAGACCCACACCTGGATCGTTGATCCGCTCGATGGCACCACCAACTTCCTGCACGGCATCCCTCAGTTCGCCATCTCCATCGGCCTGGAACGCGAGGGGGCGATTGCGGCGGGGCTGGTCTACAATCCGGCCACCGAGGAGATGTTCCTGGCCGAGCGGGGCAAGGGCGCCTTCCTCAACGAGCAGCGCATCCGGGTCGCCAACCGCAAGACGCTGGGCGACGCCGTGATCGCTTGCGGCCTGCCCCACCGCGGCCGGCCCGGCATCCCGCTCGGCAAGAAGGAAACCGGGGCCCTGCAGGAGCAGGTGGCGGGCCTGCGGCGGTTCGGCGCGGCGGCGCTCGACCTCGCCTGGGTGGCAGCCGGCCGCATCGACGGCTACTGGGAGCGCGACATCCAGCGCTGGGACATGGCGGCAGGTCTGGTTCTGGTGCGCGAGGCCGGCGGCTACGTCTCGGACTGCGACGGCGACGACGAGATGATGGCCAAGGGCAATGTGGTGGCCGGCAACGAGGCGATCCAGAAAGAAATCCTACGCGTCCTGGGGGAAGCGGGCCGGAGCTGAGCGCCCCCGGCCCGCGGGCGCCCCGATTAAGGTAACTACCGCATTTTGAACTCAATCGGCGGTTTTATAGTATGCACGCCGGGCAGCGCGGTTTTTCCTTGTCACGCGTCTGTGCCATATTGATTCGGCATATTTCCCCCGGGCCGGCGCGATCCTGAGACACATGGCAAAAGACCTCGATCCGCTCAAACTGTCCTCGCCCCGCATCTTCTTATTCCGGATGCTCGTTTTCGTGGTTCTGGGCGGCCTGGTCGCTTTCGTCCTGCACAGCCAGGTGCAGGTGGCCTACATGGCCAACCCCAGCCTGAACACGCTGATCATCGCGGTGCTGGGCATCGGCATCATCCTGTCGTTCCGCCAAGTGATCCGGCTCTACCCCGAGATTTCCTGGGTCAACAATTTCCGCCTCGCCGATCCCGGCCTCGCCGTGGAGCGCCCGCCGGTGCTGCTGGCGCCGATGGCGGCGATCCTAGGCAGCCGCATGGGCCGCATGGCCATGTCGGCGCAGCTCATGCGCGGCCTCCTCGATTCCATCGCCACCCGCCTCGACGAGGCGCGCGACATTTCGCGCTACATGACCGGACTTCTGGTTTTTCTCGGCCTGCTCGGCACCTTCTGGGGCCTGATCGAGACGGTGAGTTCGGTCGGCAACGTCATTCAGGGGCTGAAGGCCGGCGGCGACGCCAGCAGCATGTTCGACTCGCTGCGCCAGGGCCTCGCCGCGCCGCTCTCCGGCATGGGCATTTCGTTTTCGTCCTCGCTGTTCGGTCTCGCCGGCTCGCTGATCCTCGGCTTCCTCGATCTGCAATCCAGCCAGGCGCAGAACCGCTTCTACACCGAGCTGGAAGACTGGCTCTCGACCACCGTCTACGACAGCGGCGCCGAGCCCGGCACCGGCGCGCCGGTCGGCACCGGCGGCGAGATCCGCGCCGCGCTCGACAAATTGCGCGAGGCGGTGACCGAAGCCGGCGGCAGCAAGGCCGCCTCCGGCGCCATGTCGAACCTGGCGGAGGCGATCCAGGGACTGGTGCACCATATGCGCACCGAGCAGCAGATGATCCGCGACTGGGTCGACGCGCAGGCCGAACAGCAGCGCGAGATCAAGCGGCTCCTGGAAGTCATGGTGCGCGAGAACGTGAACCGGTGAGTCGTTTTTTCGCTCGTCCCCGCGAAAGCGGGGACGCAAGTGCTGGACGCCCGCTTTCGCGGGCATGAGCGGGCAAGCATCAGACTGTTGAGAGCGTAACGCAATGGCCCTTGCACGATCGCGCCGCGGCGACAGCGGCACCATGAATTACTGGCCGGGCTTCGTCGACGCGCTGTCGACGCTGATCCTCAGCATCATCTTCATTCTGACCGTCTTCGTCGTGGTGCAGTTCTATCTGCAGCAGGAAGTGCAGGGCAAGGACACCGCGCTCGACCGCCTCAAGACCCAGATCGCCCAGCTCACCGAGCTCCTGTCGATGGAGAAGACCAGCAAGGGCGACCTGCAGGACCAGCTCGCGACCTTGCGCGCCTCGCTCGCCACCGCGCAGGGCGAGAGCGCGAAATACAAGAACCTCTACGAGGGCGCCGGCCAGGGCGCGACCGCCGCCAAGGACAAGATCGGCACGCTGAGCGACCAGCTTTCCAAGCAGAAGAACATCACCGCCAACGCCCTCGCCCAGGTCGAGGTGCTCAACCAGCAGATCGCCGCGCTGCGCCGGCAGCTGGCGGAAGTGCAGAGCGCGCTCGACCTGACGGAGTCGAAGAACAAGGAAGCGCAGGGCCGCATCACCGAGCTCGGCCAGCGGCTCAACCTCGCGCTTGCCGAGAAGGTGCGCGAACTGAAGGGCTATCGCTCCGAGTTCTTCGGCAAGCTGCGCAAGATCCTCGGCGACCGCCCCGACTTCCGCATCGTCGGCGACCGCTTCGTGCTGCAGTCGGAGGTTTTCTTCGACACCAACAGCGCCACGCTGAAGCCGGAAGGCCAGGCCGAACTCGACAAGGTGGCCGGCGCGGTGGTCGGTCTGCAGAAGGAAATCCCGACGAACATTCCCTGGATCATGCGGGTCGACGGCCATACCGACAAGCGGCCGATTACCGGCGGCCCGTTCAAGTCGAACTGGGACCTGTCGACGGCACGCGCGCTCTCCGTGGTGAAGTACCTCGTCAGCAAGGGCGTCGAGCCGAAGCGGCTGGTGGCCGCGGGCTTCGGCGAGTACGACCCGATCGCGACCGGCGACACGCCCGACGCCTATCGCCGCAACCGCCGCATCGAATTCAAGCTGACGGAGCGGTAGATCCGATCTCACGCCTTACGCGCCGATCTGGCTTTCAGCCGAGATCGGCGCATCGGCGTTCTGGCGCGCGTATTGCATCGCATCAAGACACCACTCGATTCCGCGGTTACGATACGCCCATCATGACCACCCCCACCCTCCGCCCCTACGCCGACAGCGACGAAGACGCCGCCATCGAGCTGTGGCGGCGCACTTGGGCGCATCATTTTCCGCAGATCGACTTCAACGCGCGGCAGGCGTGGTGGCGCGAACGCTGGAAGCAGGAGTTGGTGCCGGTCGCGCACGTGATACTGGCCGAGGTGGGCGACAAGCTGACCGGCTTCGTCACCGTCGATCCCAAGACGCGCTATCTCGACCAGCTCGTGGTGGTGCCGGAATACTGGGGCTCGGGCGTCGCCACCGCGCTGCTCGACGAGGCCAAGCGGCTGTCGCCGGAAGGGCTCGAACTCCTGGTCAACAAGGACAACTTCCGCGCCATCCGCTTCTACGAGAAGAACGGCTTCGCCTACGCGGGCGAAGCCGAGAACCCGGTGTCGGGCGTGCCGGTGAGCCGGATGCGATGGGGGATGGAAGGCTGAGGGGCGAACGGCGGACATTGACCGCGGTCGCCTCGGCTCACTATCTTTCCGGTATGAGCGCCAAGACCGAAACCATCGAAATCGACAGCGCCACCGCTTCCGCGCTCAAGGCACGCGCGGCGGAACGCGGCGTCAGCGTCTCCGATCTCGTTTCCGAGCTGCTCCCGTTCGCCATCGACGACACGGCGATCGCCGAACTTGATCGCCGCTGGGCCGCGATCGAATCCGGCGAGAAGACCGTCCCGAATGATGAAGTGGAGCGCTGGCTGCGCAGTTGGGGCACACCGGAGTTTCGGCCCTGGTCTGAGCGATGAAAGTTCGAATGGTCGGCCGATGCGCTCGCCGACCTCGATCGCTTTGCCGCCTTTCTGCATCGGCAGTTTCCGACGCTCGCCCGTGTGGTCGCGCGCGAGATTATCGAGAAGGTCGATATCCTGACCGAGCGGCCCTTGCTCTGGCCGCCCCGTCGCGGGCCATGAGCGCTACCGATAGCTTGTGCTGCAGGTGCTGAATGCGGCTTATGTCATCCAATGCCGCGTCGACGGCGAGCGGCTCGTCATCCTGCGCGCCTTCCACGGCCGTAAATCGCGCGCCCTGAGCCCACGGGGCCCGACCGGCTGAAGATTAGCCCTGGCGGGGGCCCCAAGTGGCATGCCGTGCTTGCCGTTCGCCCTTGGCTCCTATATAGAGCGCGGCGAAACAGGCACTTTCCGGCGCCCGGCGCGTTTGCGCCCCCGAAAACCCTCGAAAAGACAGCGAAAACGACGATGAAAGCCGAGATTCACCCCGATTATCACGCCATCACGGTGAAGATGACCGACGGCAGCGAATTCACCACCCGCTCCACCTGGGGCAAGGAGGGCGACGTGCTGCACCTGGACATCGATCCCACCTCGCACCCGGCCTGGACCGGCGGCCAGCAGCACCTCATGGACCGCGGCGGCCGCGTGTCGCGCTTCCAGAAGAAGTTCTCCGGCTTCCTGGGCGAGAAAAAGTAAGCGGGCCTCACGGCTCCGAACAGAAAAGCCCCGCGCTCCCGCGGGGCTTTTCGTTTGTGGATTGCCCCGCGTTGAGGGGGCGGCTCAGGCGCTCTCGGCGCCGAAGGCGGCCTTCAACAGCCCGAGCTGATGCTCGACCGGATTGACGACCGCGGTCGACGCGGCCACCGCGCGGTTGTGCATGTTGGCGTCGAGGCGGCGGATCTTGCCGTTGAGCGCCTGCGCGCGCGTGATCAGATCGCGCAGCGTGTCCGGCAGCAGCGCCACGTTGTTCGCATCGTGGTGATCCGAGGCGGAGAGCTTGACCTTGCTCTTTTCCTTGTTGGCCTGGGCAAGCGACATCTCGCCTTCCTTCACAGCCCGGTGCAGCAGGAGCCATGAGGCGAGCTGCATCAGCCGCGTCGTCAGCCGCATACTCTCGGTGGCGTAGGCGAGCGAGGCGGCGCGCGCGAGCGTCTTGGATTCCTGCCGGCCGGGCCCGTCGAGATAGGTGGCGGTTTCTTCCACCAGGCCCATGCCCTCGCGGAACAGTTCGGCGAAAGCCTGGGAGTTGGCGAGCCGTTCCCCGAACGACACGGGCTGGAAATCACGATACGATTTCTCGGACATGACGCGACGCCTCACTGCTACGCCTTACCAACGCACGAGACGCCGGAACCGCTGCGCCTCTCGTTAACAGGCTGTTAGCATCGCGCGTCCGACCCCGTCCTGTCCAGAGCGGCGGTCCCATTCCTTAAGACATAGTTGCTGCGCAACGTTAACGCCGGCGCGCGCAACACCGGCGCCGGCTTGACCCAAAACGGGACAAAAAAGAGCCGCCGTTGCCGGCGGCTCGAAGGTGATAACAGGGAGGCGTCAAACAGAGTGGACAGGAGCCACTCAAGTCCATGAAGATGGACATGCACAGTAATAAACCGGAAGGCTTAATGCCGGCTTAAGCCGGCGATTTGAATACGTGATTTTTTGTTGACGCTGAGCTACCCCGACGCCTTTTTCACGGCGCGTATGGTTAACGCTTGAAGAATTGATCGGCGGCCGCGCGTGTCGCGTGCTTCGACGCGATGTCCGCTTCCAGGCGATTGATCTCGTCATGCAGAAGCTGCACCCGCGCGCTCAATTCTTCCACGGACAGCAGCGTCAAATCCTGGCCGATCTCGTGGGTGACTTTCGGCTTCGGCTGATCGTCGGCGTCGAAAATGCCCATGGCGCGTTTCTCCCTTGATCCCATCCTTGGCGCCTTCCACGCCGATTCCTATCCGCCATTTTCCCGGTTGTCTTGCCCCGCCTTGTCACACCGCGACGAGCCCCCTAAACAGGGAGCGTCCGCGCGGGCGTTCCGCGCGCACAAAACCCGAGCAATCGTTGAGGATTTCATGGCCGCCCTTCCCGCCCGCATGACCGCCATAGGCATCAAGACCCCCGGCGGCCCGGACGCGCTGGTTCCGGAGGAGCGCCCGGTTCCCTCGCCGGGCGAGGCTGAGATCCTCGTCAAGGTCGCGGCCGCCGGCGTCAACCGCCCCGATGTCATGCAACGCAAGGGCCTTTATCCGCCGCCGCCCGGCGCTCCCGACATTCCCGGGCTGGAAATCGCCGGCGAGGTCGCCGCCCTCGGTGCCGGCGTTACGCGCTGGAAGATCGGCGACCGCGTGATGGCGCTCGTCTCCGGCGGCGGTTACGCCGAATACTGCGTCGCGCATGCGAGCCACGCCATGCCGGTCGACGGCCTGACAATGGAAGAAGCCGCCGCGGTGCCGGAGACTTTCCTCACCGTCTGGCACAACGTGTTTCAGCGCGGCGCCTTGCAAGCCGGCGAAACGCTGCTGGTGCACGGCGGCACATCCGGCATCGGCACCACCGCGATCCAGCTCGCCAAGGCTTTCGGCGCGCGCGTCATCACCACCGCGGGCAGCGACGAAAAATGCGAAGCCTGCCGCAAGCTCGGCGCCGACGTGGCGGTGAACTACAAGACGCACGACTTCGTCGCTGAAGAAAGAACGCCACCGACGACAAGGGCGCCGACGTCATCCTCGACATGGTGGGTGGCGACTATATCGGCCGCAACTACGAAGCGGCGGCGGTGGAAGGCCGCATCGTGCAGATCGCCTTCATGGCCAGCGCCAAGGCCGAGGTCAATTTCATGCGCCTGATGCTCAAGCGCCTGCACCACACCGGCTCGACGCTGCGCGCGCGCTCGACCGCCGACAAGGGCGCCATCGCCAAGGCCGTGGCGGACAACGCGCTGCCGCTGATCGCGGCCGGCAAGGTCAAGCCGGTCATGTACAAGACCTTCCCGCTGAAGGAGGCCGCGCAAGCACACGCGCTGATGGAATCGAGCGCCCATATCGGCAAGATCGTGCTGGCCGTATGACGCGGGCGAGCAGCAACGCGTGCGCGCCCGGACTTGGCGCTTCGACGACCCGTCCGGTCAAAGACTTGCCTCGGGGCGGGGCGGGCCGATAACTTGAGCGCCATACACCGCCAGGCGGGCCCCGAAATCGGCGCAATGTCGGCCCTAATGGGGCGCATCGGGGCTCGGATTTGGACGCATAACTTGGCGGCACGGCCGGCGCTGGATCGGTGCGGACCGCGCGCGGGGAGACGGGATTTGATCGTGAGACGCTGGGTGACGGCCGCCGCGGTTGTGCTCGCGCTTGTCCTGCCCCTCATGGGCGCGGGCGCCGCGCGGGCCGTGGAAGCGGTCAACGTGCGCATCGACGTGCCCGCGATCGACCTCACCACCGCCGTCCAGCTGGTGCACACCGACCACGACCGCATCCAGGTGTCCACCGCCCCCGGGCCGGACGGCATCGTGCGCCGCATCGAGGTGCGTGCGCGCGAGCACGACACGAACTGGGCAGTGTTCGCCCTCACCAACAACAGCGACGAGCAGATCGACCGCCTTATCGTCGTGCCGCATTACCGCATGGTCGGTTCCGGCCTGTTCTGGCCCGACCTCGGCCTTTCGCGCGTCGCCGCCATCACGCCGAGTTCGGGCGACCGGCCGGTGCGGCTGGCCAGCAACAGCGCCGACATCTTCCGCGTCACGCTCGACCCCGGCACCGTCATCACCTTCGTGACGGAGCTGCGCTCCGGCAAGCTGCCGCAGATCTATCTGTGGAACCCCGACGCCTACAAGGACAACGTCAACTCCTTCACGCTCTACTACGGCATCGTCATCGGCATCGCCGGCCTGCTGGCGCTGTTCCTCACCATCCTGTTCGTGGTGAAGGGCTCGGTGATGTTCCCGGCCGCCGCCGCGCTCGGCTGGGCCGTGCTGATCTACATCGGCATCGACTTCGGCTTCTGGGGCAAGGTGTTCGACATGTCGGCCGGCGTCGAGCGCATATGGCGCGCGAGCGGCGAGGCGATCCTGGCCGCCACCCTGCTGGTGTTTCTGTTCGCCTATCTCAACCTGTCGCGCTGGCACGTGCGCTACGCCCACATCACCGTGGCCTGGCTGGCGGCGCTCGCCGCGCTCGTCGGCGTCGCCGTGTTCGATCCGGCGATCGCCTCCGGCATCGCCCGCATGTCGCTCGCCGCCGTCGCGGTGTTGGGCTTAGGCCTCGTCATCTATCTGTCGACCCACGGCTACGACCGCGCTGTGCTGCTGATCCCGACCTGGGTGCTGCTGGTGGTGTGGACCTTCGGCGCCGGCCTCGCGGTCACCGGCGCGGTCACCAACGACATCATCGCCCCGGCTCTGCTCGGCGGCCTGGTGCTGATCGTGATGCTGATCGGTTTCACGGTGATGCAGCACGCCTTCGCCGGCGGCATCACCCACGGCATTGTGTCCGACGTCGAAAGACGGGCGCTCGCCATGACCGGTGCCGGCGACATGATCTGGGACTGGGACGTGTCCGCCGACAAGGTGTTCACCAGCCCCGAAACCGAACACGTGCTCGGCCTCAAGCGCGGCGCGCTGGAAGGCCCGGCGGCGAGCTGGCTCGAATTTCTGCACCCGCTCGACCGCGACCGCTTCCGCGCCGCGCTCGACAGCGTGGTGGAGCAGCGCCGCGGCCGCCTGACGCAGGATTTCCGTCTGCGCGCCAATGACGGGCATTATGTCTGGTTCGCGCTGAAGGCGAGGCCCGTGGTCGGCTCCGACGGCGAGGTCGTGCGCCTCGTCGGCACCGTCACCGACGTCACCGAATTCAAGAATGCCGAAGAGCGGCTGCTGTTCGACGCGGTGCACGACAACCTCACGGGCCTGCCCAACCGCGAGCTGTTCCTCGACCGCATGGAGGCGGCCTTCGCCTTCGCCCGCTCGGACGCGCAGTTCCGGCCGACCATCCTGCTCATCGACGTCGACCGCTTCAAGCAGGTCAACGATTCCGTCGGCATGGCGGTGGGCGATTCCATCCTGCTCACCACCGCGCGCCGCCTCGCGCGCCTGCTCAAGCCGCAGGACACGCTGGCGCGCCTGCACGGCGACCAATTCGCGCTCATCCTGATCTCTGAGAACGAGCCCGCGCGCATCGTCGCTTTCGCGGAAACCCTGCGTCGCACCTTGCGCGCGCCGATCGCCTTCAACGACCGCGAGATCTTCCTCACCGCCTCGTTCGGCCTGGCGCTTTCCGACAACCAGCCGCACCGGCCGGAGGAAGTGCTCAAGGACGCGGAACTGGCGATGTACCACGCCAAGCGCGTCGGCGGCGACCGCATCGAGATCTTCAAGCCGGCGATGCGCGCGCGCAAAACCGACCGGCTGGCGCTCGAATCCGAATTGCGCCGGGCGATCGAGCGCGAGGAGATCAAGGTGCTCTACCAGCCGATCGTGCGGCTCGAAGACCGCATGATCGCCGGCTTCGAGGCGTTGGCGCGCTGGGATCACCCCAAGATGGGCCGGCTGTCGCCGGCGGAGTTCATCTCCATCGCCGAAGAGATCGGGCTCATCGTCGACCTCGGCCTGTTCGTGCTGGAGCGCACCGCGCGCCAGCTCGGCACGTGGCAGGCGAGCACGCGCGGCCGCGAGCCGCTGTTTGCCAGCGTCAACGTCTCGTCACGGCAACTGCTGCGCCACGACCTGCTGCAGGACCTGCGCAGCGTGTTGGCACGCACGGCGCTCGCGCGCGGCACGCTCAAGCTCGAGATCACCGAGTCGCTGGTGATGGAAAACCCCGAGCACGCGGCCCAGATGCTGACCCGCATCCGCGAGCTCGGCGCCGGCTTGTCGCTGGACGACTTCGGCACCGGCCATTCCTCGCTCGCCTATCTGCAGCGCTTCCCGTTCGACACGATCAAGATCGACCAGTCGTTCGTGCGCACCACCGCGCGCGGCACGCGGCCGGTGATCCTGCGCTCGATCATCGCGTTGGCCCACGACCTCGGCATGGACGTGGTGGCGGAAGGCGCCGAGAGCGATTCCGACGCCGTCGAGCTCTACCAGCTCGGCTGCGAATACGCGCAAGGGTTCGCCTTCGGCGAGCCGATGACCGCAGAGGAAGCGAGCGATATGCTGGCCGGCCACCGGCTCGAAATGGCGCGCTGAACGGACGGCCGGCGCGGTTCGGCTCGGCCGAGCGATTCTTAATGCTTTGTTTTTTAATGAGATTTCTGGCGCTCCCTAGGGGACTCGAACCCCTGTTTTCGCCGTGAGAGGGCGACGTCCTGGGCCGCTAGACGAAGGGAGCTGACCAGGGCCCCGAGATAGCCTTGATCCGGCGGCGACGCAAGCGTCGGCCGCGGCTTGCGGCGGGCGGGCCTTCCCGCCACCCTGCCCCGGCCAATCGGGAGCCCGCCATGACCGACAACACAGCCGACGATCCGCTCGCGAAGACCCTCGACGCGATCCCCGCCCTCGTCAACGCCGACGCCCGCCTGGTGCACCGCGGGCGCTTCGTCGACACCACCTTCCTGGTCGCGCTCGGCGGCGGCGACACCCTGGTGCGGGTGGAGGCGGGCCGCGTCACAAACGTGAGGCACGGGCCCTTCATCACGCCCAACTACAGCTTTGCGCTACGCGCGCCGCGCGATGTCTGGGACAAGTTCTGGCAGCCGATGCCGCCGCGCGGCTTCACCGACGTCTTCGCGCTGGTCAAACAAAAACTAATGAAGGTGGAGGGCGACCTGCACCCGTTCATGGCGAACCTGCTCTATTTCAAGGACGTGATCGCCGCCCCGCGCCGACAGGCCGCGAACAAGGAAATGGCGCGATGAGCCCGCGATACGAAGCGATCACCGGGCGCTATCTGCCCTGCACGATTCTTGACGAGCCGCACCGGCTCTACGTGGAAGAAGCAGGCCAAGGCATTCCTCTGCTCTGCCTGCACACCGCGGGCGCCGACACGCGGCAATACCGCGGGCTGATGAACGACCCGCGCGTCACCGACCATTTCCGCGTCATCGCCTTCGACATGCCCTGGCACGGCAAGACCTCGCCGCCGGCCGGCTGGCAGGACCGCGACTACAAGCTCACGGCGGACGACTACATGCGCATGATCCTCGACGTCTCCGCGGCGCTCGAACTGGACAGGCCAGTGGCCATGGGCTGCTCGATCGGCGGACGCATCGTGCTGCACCTCGCCTACGAGCATCCGGAACGCTTCCGCGCGCTCATCGGCCTGGAGTCGGCGGCCTACGCGGAAGCCTATTACGATCTCTCCTGGCTCAACCGGCCCGACGTGCACGGCGGCATGGTCTGCGCCGGCGTCATCTCCGGGCTGGTGGCGCCGACGGTCGGGCCGGCCGAGCGCTGGGAAACGTTGTGGCATTACATGCAGAGCGGCCCCGGCGTGTTCGCCGGCGATCTCCACTTCTACACCACCGCCGACGGCGACATCCGCCACCGGCTGGGCGAGATCGACATCACGCGCTGTCCCTTGTACCTGCTCACCGGCGAATACGACTATTCCTGCACCGCCGAAGGCACGCTCGAAATCGCCGAGCGCACCGGCGCGCCGGCAACCGTGATGAAAGGCCTCGGCCATTTCCCGATGAGCGAGGATCACGAGAAATTCGTCTCGTATCTCCTGCCGGTGCTGGAGAAGATTAGAGGGCAATGATGTATGCGTGTCCCGGGCGCAACGCGGCGCGTAACGAAGTGGAGCGGTGCGTTGCAGACCCGGGACCCCGGTATTGCTGAGACTCAACTAACCGGGGTCCCGGATCAGCGGTGCACCATTCGCGCTCACGCGCTCATGCTGCGCCGCATCCGGGTCACGCCGCTGAGTTTGTGGTGCTAACGCTTCGGCGCCAGCCGCAATCGCCCCGACGGCTTCAGCGTCTTGAGGTCGAAGGTGCGCAGTTCTACGGCGCCGTTGACCTCGACGGTCAGCACGATCTGGCCGTCGCCGACGGCGCTGGAGAGCACCTTGGCGCCGGCCGGCAGGGTCGCGGATACCGGCGCCGCCGGCGCGTCGCCGCGTGCATCACGGCGCTTTCCCCGCTGCGAAAAAGACGATAGCCGATCAGGGCGACGACCACGGCGACGGCTAGGAAAGTGCCGGCGAGCGTGAGCATCATCAGCCGGCGCACGCGCGCGATGAACGCGGCGTCGTGCTGATCGGCGGGACGGGGATCGGACATCGATTGAGCCATGACTGAGAAGACAAGCGAAACGGTGACGGTGGCGCCCGAGGACGCGGGCGCGCGCCTCGACCGCGTGCTCGCCACGCACATCCCGGCCTTGTCGCGCTCGCGACTGAAGGCGCTGATCCTCGGTGGTGAGGTGACGATCGAGGCGCGCACAGTCCGCGATCCGGCGGCGCGCGTCAATTCCGGCGACACCGTGCGGGTGAACCTGCCGCCGCCGGAGCCGGCCGAGCCGGCGGGCGAAGAAATCCCGCTTCATATCGTCTACGAGGACGACGCCCTCGTCGTCATCGACAAGCCGCCTGGCCTGGTCGTGCATCCGGCCGCGGGCCACGCCAGCGGCACCCTGGTCAACGCGCTGATCGCCCACTGCGGCGACAGTCTCTCCGGCATCGGCGGCGTCAGGCGTCCCGGCATCGTGCACCGGCTCGACAAGGATACCTCGGGCCTGATGGTGGTCGCCAAGACCGACCGCGCGCACAAGGCGCTGGCCAAGCAGTTCGAGCACAAGCTGGAAGGCCCGCTGGAGCGCGGCTATCTCGCCTTGGTCTGGGGCGCGCCGGAGCGCCCGCGCGGTACCGTGGACGCCCCGCTCGACCGCCACCCGCACGCGCGTGACAAGCGCGCCGTACGCGAAGGCGGGCGCGCGGCGGTGACGCACTGGCAGGTGCTGGAGCGCTTCGCCGATCCGGAGGGCAGGCCGGTGGCGAGCCTCCTCGAATGTGCGCTGGAGACCGGCCGCACCCACCAGATCCGCGTGCATATGGCGCATATCGGCCATCCCATCATGGGCGATCCGCTGTATGCCACCGGCTTCCAGACCCGGGCGGCCCGGCTCGGCGCGCACGCCCGCGCCGCGCTTGCGGCCCTCGGTCGCCAGGCCCTGCACGCCTACCGGCTCGGCTTCGAGCACCCGGAAACCCGCGACATGATGGAATTCGAGGCCGATTTGCCGCCCGATCTGGCGGCCTTGCGGGACGCCCTGGCGGCCGCGGATTAAGGTCTTGAAAGCTGAGGCCGCGACCCCATTTAGGGAACATTAAAAAGTTCATAACCGTAAATAACCTGGTGTTCCCTCGGGAACGCTGGGCGTTTTGCGTCGTTTATGTCCTGAATGCGGCGCCACCGTCTCTCTCCGATCGGCGGCGCTCCAAATAGACCAGATAAAACAATGACATGTGGGGTCACGCCGACGTGAAGACGGCTGCCTTCCTTTTGCGCCGCATGTCCGGTATGTTGCACATGCGTTCCGCTTCTCTCGCGGTCGCGAAATCACCTCTTCGCCGTCGGCTCGGGGAGCGGCGGCAACAACCGCCCGCCGATATTCGGGGGCTACATGGAGGGCGCTTATCATGGCCCGTACAGCCGTTCTACCGGCACTCCAGGCCGAATCCGGCCTGTCACACTATCTCGAAGAAATCCGCCGGTTCCCGATGCTGGAACCGCAGCAGGAATACATGCTGGCGCGCAGCTGGCGTGAGCACGGCGATCGTGAAGCCGCGCACCAACTCGTCACCAGCCATCTCCGCCTCGTCGCCAAGATCGCCATGGGCTATCGCGGCTACGGCCTGCCGATTTCCGAGGTGATCTCGGAAGGCAATGTCGGCCTGATGCAGGCGGTCAAGCGCTTCGAGCCCGAGAAAGGCTTCCGGCTCGCCACCTACGCCATGTGGTGGATCAAGGCCGCGATCCAGGAATACATCCTGCGCTCGTGGTCGCTGGTGAAGATGGGCACCACCGCCAACCAGAAGAAGCTATTCTTCAACCTGCGCAAGGCGAAGAGCAAGATCTCCGCGCTGGAGGAAGGCGACCTGCGTCCCGACCAGGTCAGCGCTGATCGCCAAGCGCCTCGGCGTGACCGAGCAGGACGTCGTCGACATGAACCGCCGGCTCGGCGGCGACGCCTCGCTCAACGCGCCGATCCGCGAGGAAGGCAACTCGGGCGAATGGATGGACTGGCTGGTCGACGACGCCCCCAGCCAGGAGCGCATCCTGGCCGAGAGCGAGGAGAAGGATAACCGCCACGAGGCGCTGATCGGCGCGCTCGACGTGCTCAACGAGCGCGAACGGCGCATCTTCGAGGCGCGCCGGCTGGAGGACGATCCGATCACGCTCGAAGACCTCGCCTCGGAATTCGGCGTCTCGCGCGAGCGCGTGCGCCAGATCGAGGTGCGCGCCTTCGAAAAGGTGCAGAAGGCGGTGAAGAACCGCATGGCCGCCATGGAGCAGCCCAACGCGGCCGAGGCCCAGCTCGCGGCGCATTAAGGCCGCACCAACATTGGCAAGATACGATGGCCGGGCTCTGCCCGGCCATTTTGTTTTGAGCGGCCGCTTCATCAGCGTGCCGAAATACCTCCCGGAACTTTTCCCGGCCCCACCGACTTGTGAACATCTAAGGATGGCGCGGCTGTGCTATGCTGCGCGGACGGCTCGCGGCATTCCAAGTGCCCAAGGGCCCATGAACGTCAGGCCCTGGCCGAGGGAAGCGCCGCCATCCGCTTTGGAGCATCAGGCTCCAGGAGGGACGACCATGGCGCATCCAAACGTTCTCCTGGGCGCGGGAGGGGTCCCCGCCCAGCTCACCATCCGCCGCATCGGCCTCGCCGACCTGAAGGAGGCGCTCAGCAAGGGCGCCGACGACTTCCTCGCCATGCCGACGCACGCCCTGTTCCTGGGGGCGATCTATCCGATCGTCGGCCTGCTGCTGGCGCGGCTCGCCTTCGGCTATTCGGTGCTGCCGCTGCTCTATCCGCTGGCGGCGGGTTTCGCGCTGATCGGGCCGGTGGCGGCGCTCGGGCTCTACGAGTTGAGCCGGCGGCGCGAGGCCGGGCTCGACGTGTCGGCGGCGCACGCCTTCGACGTGGTCTATTCCTCCTCGCGCGGCGCCATCGTCGCGCTCGGCCTGCTGCTGCTGCTGCTGTTCATGCTGTGGATGGCGGCGGCCAACGCCATCTACGTCGCCAACTTCGGCTACGCCCCGCCCACGTCGATCGGCGGCTTCATCAGCGAGGTGCTCACCACCGAAGCCGGCTGGCGCATGATCGTCGCCGGCAACATCGTCGGCTTCGGCTTCGCGGCGCTCGCGCTGGTGCTCAGCGTCGCCTCTTTCCCGCTGCTGCTCGACCGCGACGTCGGCGCGGCGGTGGCGCTCGCCACCTCGATCCGCGTCGTGGTCGAAAACCCCGTCACCATGGCGGTGTGGGGCGCTGATCGTCGCCGCGCTGCTGCTGATCGGCTCGCTGCCGGTCTTCCTCGGGCTCGCGGTCGTCGTGCCGATCCTCGGCCATGCCACCTGGCATCTCTACCGCCGCGCGGTCGACGCCGGCGATAGCCCGCATCCGACGCAGCGCGCGGCGCCCGACCCGAAGGGACGTTATGCCGCGGACTTCCCGGCCGTCCTGTTCCCGTGGTCGAAGCGCAAGTAATCAACACGTAATCAAGCAACCGCCCGCGCAGGCGCAGCCAGGCTAAAGACCAAGACGGGAACCGCGCGGGACTGCGCATTGATTCCGCTGCGCTCCGGGTCTAAAGGGCCGGCGGGAGCACACCGCGAGTCATTGCCATATGTTCATGTCCTGGGCGTTCGGAGCGGTAGCCTTGACGGCCATCGCGGCAGGCTACGCCGTTTATCGCAGCGGCGCCCAGCGCAACCTCTCGCGCGGAACGCCCGACTACGCCGGAGGCGCACGCCTTGTTCGGCGGCGGCATGGCGATCATGGCGCTGGCGCTCGTGCCGCCCATCGCCAGCATGGCCGGCCATCTGTACTGGATGCAGCAAGTGCAGACGCTGCTGCTGCGGCTCGTGGCGCCGATGATGATCATGCTCGCCGCGCCGGGCGCGAACCTGATCGCCGGCCTGCCGGAACGCTGGCGCAAGCGCTTTCCGGTACAGGAGGACGATCCTTTCTTCATGGATGACGAAAGGCCGCGTGGCGCTTTCGCGCTCGTCGCCCGGCACGGCGTCGTCACATTCCTCTTCATCGCCGTTTTCGCTTTCTGGCAGATTCCCGCCTGCCTCGACGCAGCGGTGCTACACCCCGCCCTCGCTGTCGTGATGGTGCTCTCCATGCTCGCGAGCGCGCTTCTGTTCTGGGCGCACACGCTCGATCCGCGCTCGCCGCCGCTCGGACCCGGCTATGCCGCACGTCTCGGCATGCTGGTGCTCGCCACACTCACGCAGATCGGCCTCGGCGCCTATCTCACCGTGAAGACGACCGTGCTCTATTCCGCTTACGACACGGTCGGACGGCTCTTCCACATCCACCCGCTCACCGACGAAACGCTCGGCGGCGCCGCGGTCTGGGTGCCCAGCAGCATCATCTGCGTGCTCGCGGCCATCGCCATCATCCATCTGTGGGGCAAGCACGAGACGCGCATCGATGCGCGGCGCACCATGAACCCCGGCTCCAATTCGGCCGGGCTCCTGTTTCCCACGACCGGCGCCGCGCTCATCGAAGACGCGCGGCCGAAGAACCGCGTGCTGGCGATCGGCGCGGCGGTCTTCGCCTTCGCCATGTTCGCCTTCGTCATCGTCTCGGGTGTGCTCAACCATTACGACCGCATGCACGGGGCGGCGCCGACCTCGCAGATCTGGACGCGGTAGAGCACCTCTGTTCGGTCGCGTTTCGCCGCCGGCGCGGATCAAAACCAATGAAAACGGATGGCGAGCGCCGCGCCCCAGGTCAGCGCGTCCACGCACAACATGCAGAACACGGCGGCCGAGCCGAAATCCTTGACGCGGCCGATGGCGACGTCTGTCTCGCAGGTCAGGCGGTCGGCGAGCTTCTCGACCGCCGTATTGAGGAATTCGACGGCGAGCGTGACCAGCAACGCCGCGATCATCGCCACGTACCAGCCGGCCGACGGCGCGATCAGCATGCCGAGCGGCACGCCGACGACGACAACGATCGCCTCCTGGCGCACGGCGCGCTCGGTGCGGATGCCGTCGTTGAGGCCGCGCATCGAATTGAGCGTCGCGGCCCACAGCGGGTCGGTCGTCGCTTTCACGGGGGCTCTGCATCCTCGGCCGGTGGCGGGAAACCGGGGCGGACGCTAGGCCACCCCGCTTAAATCTTGGTTACGCAAGTTCTTGTTTGGTCGCGTTTCCGGACGGCGAACCGGTTTCCACTTCGCCTGGAAACGCTCCGGCCGTCACTCGCCCCAGGCGCGGAAGGCTTCCTTGAAGGCGCGGTCGCCGGGCGGGCCCTTTTCCATGGCCAGGATGGCGCGCTTGCCGCTGGTAAAGACGATCGGGATGTCGAACCACTCGCGGCTCTTGAGCAGCTCGATATTGCGCTGCTTGTCGACGTCGACCGACGACAGGCCGATGAGGAAGTAGCCGTTGGTCACCTTCACCGAAAGGCCCGAGAGCGGAAGCCCGCGCGCCTGCTCGGCGTTCTTCATCAACACACCGGGCACGTTGCCGATGCCGCCCTCGTCGAAATCGGCGGGCAGCGTGAAGGTGATCTCGATGGTATGGCTCGCCGGCAGCGCCTTGTCGGTGTTGCGGCGGAGCGACCAGGTCATGCGGATGTGGCGCTCGGGGATATCGACGTCGGCGCGCACGGCAAGTTCGGGTGCGAGGCCCGGGCCCGGCGACACTGTAACCGTGCGCCAGATCGCGGAGCCGACGTAGCGCTTGCCCTTCGGGTTGCTGGAGTCTTCCTCGTAGAGCACGACCTTCTGCGCTACCGCGGCGGACGGCGCCGCGGCCGGCTGCTCTGCTTGCGGCGCGACCTGCGCCGCGGTCTTTTCGCCGGCCTTGCCCGCGCCCGCCACGGGCTGGCCGCTGAGGGCGGGCGGCGTGCTGGTCGAAGGCCCGATTCGGTCGGCGATCTTAGGCTGCACCGCCGGCTTGGCGGCCTCGCCCACCGGCTTGCCCGGCGCCGCCTCCTCGCTGTGGCTCGTCAGGCTCGCCACCATCGTCTTGAGGCTGGCGCGCTGCCAGTAGGCGGCCGCGCCCACGCCCAGCACGGCAATCAGCACGACGATGAGCGCGATCAGCCGGCCATACGACCGCCGCACCGGCGGCGCGTAATCGGCCTCGGCGTGCTCCGCATCGAAGGACGGCGGCGGCATCGCCTCATGATCGAATGGCTCGCCATGCGTAGCGTGCTCGCCGGGTTCGGGCGCATGCTCGCCGGACGTTCGTTCGTCGCGCTCGTGTTCTTCATCATGCGCGCCCTCTTCGCCTTCGGGCTCGAAGTAGTGGGTTTCCGGCGGCGGCGGCGCGGCGGGCTGCTCGCCGGAGACCGTGCCGAAGCTTTCGCGCGCGGCGCGATTGGCCTCGGCCGACGCCCCGCCAAGGCCTTCGGCCTCGGCCATGGACTCGCGAAAGCTTTGCAGACCGCGGTCGCCCAGCGATAGACGCGGGGCCTCCTGCGGCGGCTTGGGTGTGGGCGCTTCAGGCTCGGGCACCGGCGCCGCAGCCTTTTCGTTGGCGGCGGCTTCCGCCTCCACTTTGCGGATCGCCTCTTCCAGCGCCAGCCGCTCGCGGGTGATGTCGCCTTCCTCGAGCGGGGGATCGACACCGCGCAGCTGATTGAGCAGCGCGCCGCGCGCACGCTCGTACAGCACGCGGCGGTTCTCGCCCGTGCTCTGTTCGAGGCCCGCGATGGCGCGAGCGATCAAAGGTTCATAATCAGCCATGGTGCGACATTAGAGCACGATGCGTTTAGATTAAATCAGCGTGCTTTCCTAACATTCTGATTGAGCATGATTTTTTCCGAAAACCGGTTCCCACTTTTCGGGATCATGCTCTAGCCATCCGGACGCCACATTATCTGGAATGCGATCCGATTTGAAACATCAGCCCCCGCAGAAAGCCCCCTCCGGACCCACCCCCCTGGTGAGCCGACATCGTGTCATTTTTCGGAAACCTCACACCTCGAAAGGATTCTGCATCAGGATGGTGTCCTCGCGCTCCGGGCTGGTGGAGAGCAGGGTCACCGGGCAGCCGACCAGCTCTTCGATTCGGCGTACGTATTTTATGGCCTGGGCAGGCAATTGCGCCCACGAGCGGGCGCCGGCGGTGGGCTCCTTCCAGCCGGCGATGGTCTCGTAGATCGGTTCCACCTCGGTCTGCGCTTTTTCGCCGGCGGGCAGATAGTCGAGCTCGCGGCCATCGAGCTTGTAGCCGGTGCAGACCTTTATCTCATCGAAACCGTCGAGAATGTCGAGCTTGGTGAGCGCCAGGCCGTCGATGCCGCAGGTGCGAACGGTCTGATGCACCAGCACGGCGTCGAACCAGCCGCAGCGGCGGGCGCGGCCGGTGACGGTGCCGAACTCGTGGCCGCGCTCGCCGATCATGCGGCCAATGTCGTTGTCCTGCTCGGTGGGGAACGGTCCCTGCCCGACCCGCGTGGTGTAGGCCTTGCAGATGCCGAGCACGTTATCGATCGCGTTGGGGCCGACTCCGGAACCGGTCGCCGCCTGCGCGGCCACGGTGTTCGACGAGGTGACGTAAGGATACGTGCCGTGGTCGATGTCGAGCAGCGCGCCCTGCGCGCCCTCGAACAGGATACGCTTGCCCTCGCGGCGGCGCGCGTCGAGCAGCGACCACACCGAGTCCATGTAGGGCAGCACCTTGGGCGCCACCGCGGCGAGCGTGCCGTAGACCGTCTTGGGGTCGATCGCGTCGATGCCGAGGCCGCGGCGCAGCGCGTTGTGGTGGGCGAGCAGGCGCTCGATCTTCGGCGTCAGCGCCGGCAGGTCGGCGAGATCCATCAGCCGGATGGCGCGACGGCCGACCTTGTCCTCGTAGGCCGGGCCGATGCCACGGCCGGTGGTGCCGATCGCGCCCTTGCCCGACGCCTTCTCGCGCGTGACGTCGAGTTCCTGATGCAGCGGCAGGATCAGCGTGGTGTTCTCGGCGATGCGCAGGTTGCCCGGCGTCACCTCGACGCCCTGGCCCTTGAGCCGCTCGATCTCCTCGACCAGCGCCGCAGGGTCCAGCACCACGCCGTTGCCGATGATGGAAAGCTTGCCGCCGCGCACCACGCCCGAGGGCAGCAGCGAGAGCTTGTAGGTCGTGCCGTCAATGACGAGGGTATGGCCGGCGTTATGGCCGCCCTGGAAGCGGACGACGATGTCGGCCTGCTCCGAGAGCCAGTCGACAATCTTGCCCTTGCCTTCGTCGCCCCACTGGGCCCCGACCACCACAACATTCGCCATCGGGATCCCTTCCCCGCACCGTTAGCGCCCAGACACTTCGCCGGGTGCCACCGGCCAGGTCCGCTTTCGGATAAAGGATGCCGAAGCCGGAGGCAAGGCAAGAAGGGATCCCCGCTCCGGCCCACCGGAGCTTGTTCCCCTGATTTTTCAATGCGCTATCGGATCGACCGGGCCTGGAGCCCCCTCAGGGCTGCAAGACATAGCGGCCGGGGGCGGCCTCCACGGCCGTGGCGGGCATCGCCGGCGGCGCCACCGGGGTGCCGGAACGCGCGGCCAGCCAATGGCTCCATTCCTGCCACCAGGAGCCCTGCTTGTGCGCCGTCGTCTGCGCCCAGGTGTCGGGATCGGTGTGCGGCGCGTCGGCCGCGAAGGTCGAGACCTGATAGCTGCGCCGCTTGTGGTCGGGCTCGGAGACGATGCCGGCGTTGTGGCCGCCGGTGGTCAGGAGATAGGTCACCGCGGTGTCGGTGAGCGCACGGATCTTATAGGTCGAGCGCCAGGGCGCCACATGGTCGCGCACGGTGCCGACGGCGAAGATGGGCACGCGCAGGTCGGAGAGCGACACCGGTTTGCCGCCGGCGACGTAGCGGCCTTCGGCGAGATCGTTGTTGAGGAACAGCCGGCGCAGATATTCCGAATGCATGCGGTAGGGCATGCGGGTGGTGTCGGCGTTCCAGGCCATCAGGTCGATCATCGGCTCACGCTCGCCCATGACGTAGTTGCGGGTCATGTAAGACCAGATCAGGTCGTTCGAGCGCAGCATCTGGAAGGCGCCGGCCATCTGCGCGGTGTCGAGGAAGCCCTGCTCCCACATCATGTCTTCGAGGAAGGCGAGCTGGCTTTCGTCGATGAACAGCATCAGTTCGCCGGCTTCGGTGAAGTCAGTCTGCGCCGCGAGCAGCGTGAGCGACTGCAGGCGCTCGTCGTTGTCGCGCGCCATCGTGGCGGCGGCGATCGAGAGCAGCGTGCCGCCAAGGCAATAGCCGACCGCGTGCACCCTCTCGTTCGGCACGATGGTCGTGACAGCATCGAGCGCCGCCATGACGCCGAGCTTGCGGTAGTCCTCCATGCCGAGGTCGCGGTCCTCGGCATCCGGGTTCTTCCAGGAGATCATGAACACTGTGAAGCCCTGGTCGGTAAGGTATTTCACCAGCGAATTGTGCGGCGAGAGATCGAGGATGTAGTACTTCATGATCCAGGCCGGCACGATCAGCACCGGCTCCGGGCGCACGGTGTCGGTGGTCGGCGCATACTGGATCAGTTCGATCAGCCGGTTGCGATAGACGACCTTGCCGGGCGTCACCGCGACGTCCTTGCCGACCTTGAAGTTTTCGGTGCCGGCCGGCTTCTTGCCGCTCACGCGGCGTTCCCAGTCCTCCAGCATGTTCTTGAAGCCGGCGACCAGGTTCTGGCCGCCCTTTTCGGTCGTGCGGCGCATCAGCTCGGGATTGGTGGCGAGGAAGTTCGACGGCGAGACCATGTCGAGGATCTGGCGCGAAATGAACTCGGTCATGCGCTCGTGCTGCTTGCTGACGCCGCGCATGCCGGTCGTGGCGTTGTGCCACCATTGCTGATTTAGCAGGAACGACTGGTACATGATGTTGAAGGGCCACGTCTGCCATTCCGGCCCGTCGAAGCGCCTGTCCTGTGGCAGCGGTTCGATGCACGGCTCGGCGGCGGCGCCCTTGATGGCGCCTTGCGCCGCGTACTGCGCGAGGCGCGTGGTCTTGCGCACCGCCTTGTCGACGAGCTGCATGCGCTTGCCGGGCTGGCTCGCGAGGTGGATCGCCCAATCCGCGTAGGCCTGCATCATCGCCGTCGGCGACAGGCCCATGGTGAGGCGGGCGATGGCCGCGTGCAGCGATCGGTCGACGATGTCGGCAAAGGCGGTAACGGCGTACGAGTCGCGCTGGTCGGGCGGCAGCGCCACCGGCTCCATGTCGAGCGGGGGCGCGGGGGACTTAAGAGCCGCGGCCGGCGTGGCCGGCGCGGCTTGGACCGGCACCGGCAGTGCCGGCGTTTCGGCTGCGGGGCCGGCCGCGGCCGGGGCAAGGGGAGCGTCGGTAGCGGTCTGATCCATCCGATCCGTCTGATCCATGGGCGCACGGGCCTCCAGTGGCAGGCGACCGAGATCGTAGCCGCCTTGCTGCGGTGCACACTGATTTAGGTCAAAAGGGGGCGGATTGCAGGGGTGAGCCGAGTTTCACCTATCCTGGAAACCGCGCTCACGTGCGGGATGCTTTATGCTGAGAATAACCACCTCGTCGGCGGCTTCGTCTTCCACGTAGCAGATTTGAAAGGCGAATCTGCGGGTCACGATCTTGCGGACACCGGGACTGTGTTGCCGTCTGCCGGCAGCAGGAAAAAGAAGCAGATTTTGCGCCGCTTCAACAATTGTCGACCGGGCCCGACGCGCGGCCGCAGGATTACGCTCATAGAGATAGTCGCCGATCTGGTTTAAGATTCTCGATCGCGCGCGGCGGGAGCCGGTGCCAATCGCATTCGCCATGCATGAAAAAACCCTTCCCCGCTGACGCGGAGAAGGGCTCAACCGAAATTCGACCTTTCGACCGACGAACCCGAGGCACTCGCGTGTCGTCGTCCCTGCCGGTTGAAAGCGAAAACGCCGGCTTAGAATTCGGCCGGCAGATAGCCGTTGATCTCGAGGCCGATGCAGATCTCAACGAGGGTCGGGGTCGTCCAGGTCATTGGATCTCTCCTGTTGGGTCGTTCCTGTTGAACGCTTGGATCGCGCCCGGAGCGTGGCTGCTCCGAACGTTAGTGCCCCAGAAAGGTCAGTATAGTGCGCACCCCTGCATGCTACAACCTTGTCGGCGGGACAAAGTTCCTTGCAGTGCATCACCACGCTGCATCGCAGCGCGACATCGACCCAACAGCACGGTCGGGGCTCAGCCGGACTTAAGCGGGGCGCGGCACAAACCGCCTGCCGGAATTGGCGGCTTCGGCGGGCGGCCCAATCCGGCAAGATTGTAGACTGCGGCTACGTAAAGCTGGCGCAATCGGACCCCAATTGCCGCGCTCGGTGCCGCTTGCAACGCGCGCCGCCGGCACCCGCGGGTTGCCGCATGTGCAGCCCGGCTGTAGGGTCTCGATACGAAAACCAATAATTACAGCCAATGGGAGTGAATTCCAATGAGGTGGACGACACCGGTCCTCGTTGAGATCTGCATCGGCCTCGAGACCAACGGCTATCTGCCGGCGGAATTCTGACGCGTCGCGCATCGCCGTGAGCCGGCTCAAAGCCATCGTACTCGGTGCCGCCGCCGGCGGCGGCTATCCACAGTGGAATTGCCGCTGCCCGGTTTGTCAGTTGGCGTGGCAAGGCGACAAGCGCGTTCGCGCGCGCACCCAGGCAAGCCTCGCGGTGTCAAAAGACGGCGAGAACTGGGTGTTGCTCAACGCCGCGCCCGACCTGCGCGCCCAGATCGCCGCGACGCCGGCGCTGCATCCGATCGGCATGCCCGGCGCGACGGGCACGCAAGCGGCCATGCGCGGCAGCCCGATTCGGGCGGTGGTGCTGACGGGCGCGGAAGTGGACCAGGTCGCGGGCCTGCTGGATATGCGCGAACGCCAGCCGTTCGCGATCCATGGCAGCGCCGAGACGCTGGCGAGCATCGCCGACAACCCCATCTTCGCCGTATTGGCGTCCGAGGTTGTCGAGCGAAAGACGGTTGGCCTCGAGCGGCCGTTCGAAGCCGCCGGCATCGAGATCGAGTTGTTCGCCGTGCCCGGCAAGGTGCCGCTCTACCTCGAACGCGGCGAGCCGGACGCGGCGGAACTTGCGGAAGAGGGCGGCGCCAATGTCGGCATCGAATTGCGCGCCGACGGCGCGCGCCTCGTGTTCGTTCCCGGCTCCGCCCTGATCAACGAGGCGCTCAAGGCGCGGTTCGCCAAGGCGGATGTCGTGATGCTGGATGGCACGCTGTTCACCGACGATGAGATGATCCGCAACGGCAGCGGCGCCAAGACCGGGCGCCGCATGGGCCACATGCCGATCGACGGGGCCGACGGTTCGCTCGCCACGCTCGCCCGTCTCCCCGGTCGGCGCATCTACATCCACATCAACAACACCAACCCCATTTTGGTCGACGGCTCGCCCGAACGCCTTCAAGTCGAGGGGGCGGGCGTCGAGGTCGCCGAAGACGGCATGGAGATTGATGCTGTGAAACTACTGACGCCGGACGAACTGGAAGCCGAACTGCGCGATATCGGCGCCAAGCGCTATCACCGCCTGCATCCGTTCCACAAGATGCTGCACGGCGGGCAATGCACCAAGGGCCAGGTGCAGGCCTGGGCGCTCAACCGCTACTATTACCAGGCGATGATCCCGATCAAGGACGCGAGCCTGATCGCGCGCTGCGACGACCGCGACCTGCGCCGCGAATGGCGCAGCCGGCTGGTCGACCACGACGGCGAGCACGGCGACGATGGCGGCATCGCGCGCTGGCTCAAACTGACCGACGGGCTCGGGCTCTCGCACGACGACGTCGTGTCAACCCGCCTCATCTTGCCGGGCACGCGCTTTTCGGTCGACGCCTATGTGCATTTCGTGCGCGAGCGCACGCTCTTGGAGGCGGTCGCCTCCTCGCTGACGGAGTTGTTCTCGCCGACCATCATCAGCGAGCGCATGGCGGGCATGCTGAAGAACTACGACTTCATCACCGCCGAAACCATGGCCTATTTCGAAAAGCGGCCGCCGCAGGCCAGCCGCGACGCGACCTTCGCGCTCGATTACGTGAAGCGCAATGCCACCACGCCGGAGAAGCAGCGCGCGGTGGTCGACGCCCTGCTGTTCAAGATGACCGTGCTGTGGACGATGCTCGACGTGCTCTACTATTCGTATGTCGCGCCCAAGCATCTGCCGCCCGACGTCTTCGTGCCGAAGGATCAAAGCGCATGAGCACCACCGCGCCGCGCGAGGTCGCTGACGACAGCATTCCGCGCCTGCCGCGCGGCGTGCGGCTCGTCGACAGTGCGGCGCAGGGCGGCATGGTACTGCTGGCGCCGGAGCGCGTGTTCAAGCCGGACGCCGTCGCGCTGGCGATCCTCGAACGCTGCGACGGCGTGGCGACCGTGGCGGCAATCGCCGACGTGCTGGCCGCAGCCTACAACGCGCCGCGCGAGCGCGTGCTGACCGACGTCAAGGCGCTGCTCGGCTCGCTCGCCGACAAGCAACTGCTGGAGCTTTGACATGGCGGAAGGCAATGGCGAAACGTTGCACCGGCCGCTTGGCTTGCTGGCCGAGTTGACCCACCGCTGCCCGCTCGGCTGCCCCTATTGCTCCAACCCGCTCACGCTCGACCGCCGCTCGGACGAACTCGACACCGAGACCTGGGCGCGGGTGTTCAAGGAAGCCGCCGCGCTCGGCGTCCTGCAGACGCATATTTCCGGCGGCGAGCCGGGCGCCCGCCGCGACGTCGTCGATCTCGTGAAGGCCGCGCACGAAGCGCCGCTTTACACCAATCTCATCACCTCCGGCGTCGGCCTTTCCAAGGAGACGCTGGCCGCGCTCTATGACGTCGGCCTCGACCACGTGCAGATCTCGATCCAGGACAGCGAACCCGACTCTGCCGACGTCATCGCCGGCTACAAGGGCGCTTACGGGCGTAAGAACGCGCTGGCCCGCCACGCGGTACGGCTCGGCCTGCCGCTCACCGTCAACATGGTGGTGCACCGCGCCAACATCGAGCGCGTCGAGGCCATGGTCGAGCAGGCGCTCGAACTCGGCGCCGGCCGCATCGAGATCGCGCACGTGCAGTACTACGGCTGGGCGGTGCCCAACCGCGCCGCGCTGATGCCGACGCGGGAGCAGGTCGACCGCGCGGTGAAGCGCGTGGAGGCGTTGCGCGACAAGCACCACGGCAAGATCGTGATCGACGCGGTGGTGCCGGACTATCACGCGCGCTTCCCCAAGCCCTGTGTCGGCGGCTGGGGCCGGCGCTCGCTCAACGTCACGCCGGCGGGCCGCGTGCTGCCCTGCCACGCGGCGGAGTCGATTCCCGGCCTCGAATTCTGGTCGGTGCGCGACCATGCGCTGGAGGAAATCTGGCGCGACTCTCCCGCCTTCAACGCCTTCCGCGGCACGCACTGGATGAAGGAGCCCTGCCTGAGCTGCGAGCGCCGCGAACAGGATTTCGGTGGCTGCCGTTGCCAGGCCTTCCTCGTCACCGGCGACGCCTGCGCCACCGATCCGGTCTGCCATCTCTCGCCGCAGCACGCGCGGGTCGCGGAGCTGGCGGCCGAGCAGGAAGACCGCGATTACGTGTACCGGCGGTAGAGCATTTCCAGGCTACGTTAAGAACCGGTTCGCCGTCCGGACACGCCATAAAGCAAGAACTTGGACGGCAGCGGCGCACTCACCGGCGTCACGCGATCGGCGAGCCATTCGGAACCGGGTGGGTGGGCGTCAGCAAAATGACCGGCTGATCGTCGCCCACGGCGCCGAGCACGAGGACTTCGGAAACGACGTCGGCCACTTTCCGGGGCGCGAAGTTGACCACGGCGACCACCTGCGTCCCGACCAAGTCGCCGGGGGCGTAGGCCTGCGTGATTTGAGCGGACGACACTTTCGTGCCGATCGCGCCGAAATCGATTTCGAGAACGATGGCCGGCTTCTTGGCTTTGGGATTGAGGCGCGCCGAAACGATGGTTCCGACGCGCATGTCCACTTGGCCGAACAGCCCAAATTCAATCTGCGGCTTTTAATTCATAATCGGAAACCCCGGGAAAAATGGTGCTCGCGACAGGGATCGAACCCTGCGACCCCCACCATGTCAAAGCCGGTCGCCCCTGGCAAAACGAGGCTTTCCCGCCGTTCCAACCTTCGGCTGGCCCGAGCACACACTCCAGCGGGGACCCAGGGCACCCGCGGATCGGAACTTAAAACAAGTCCTCCGGAAACGTCGCCGCGTCGTCGTTGCGCGACTTGACGAACGCGAACTGTTGCCGCGCTTTTGGCAGTTCGCTCGAAAAGAAATAGCGGCAGGCGCGGCGTCTTCCCTCGCACGCGGCCGCATCGGCCGCCGCGGCACGGGCCTGATCGAGCCACAACCACCCGACGACGACGTGACCGAAGGCCGAGAGGAAGGCCGAGGCATTGTGCAAGGCTCTATCGGCAGGCTCGCCACCAAGAACGGAAACCGTGTCGCGCGCGTCCTCCCAGGCGTCGCGCAACGCCGCGCGCTCGCCCGCGAGGCGATCGTCGCAGCCGGCGAGCGTCCGCCCGATACGTTCGCCCAACAACGTCAGCGCCTTGCCGTTGCCGCGCAAGATCTTGCGGCCGAGAAGATCGGTGGCCTGAATACCATGCGTCCCTTCGTGAATCGGATTGAGCCGATTGTCGCGATAAACCTGCTCGACGTCGAATTCCCGGGTGTAGCCGTAGCCGCCATGGATCTGGATGGCGAGATCGTTGGCGGCAAGGCCGAATTCCGCCGGCCAGCTCTTGGCAACCGGCGTCAAGAGGCCGAGCAGCAAGCCGGCCTCATCGCGCGCCGCGCTGTCATCGGCCGTCATCTCCTCGTCGACCAGGCGGGCGCAATAGAGCACCAACGCCAGCGCCCCTTCCGCGTAGACCTTCTGTGCCAGCAGCATACGACGCACGTCGGCGTGCATGATGATGGGCTGCGGCGGGCCATCCTTGCGCCCCGCGGCAACGCGCCCTTGGGTCCGCTGTCGCGCATAATCGAGGGCATGGCGATAGCCGCGGCAAGCAAGCGCCGCGGCGCCGACACCCACTGCGATGCGCGCCTCGTTCATCATGCGGAACATGATGGCGAGCCCCTGCCCGACGTCGCCGATACGGAAGCCGATGGCGCCGGCCGCGTCGCCAGGCCGGTAGCGCGTGCCCTCGCCGAAGGCCAGCAAGCAGTTGGCAGTGCCGCGATAGCCCATCTTGTGATTGAGGCCGGCGACGGCAACGTCGTTGGTTTCGCCAATGCCACCGTTTGCGGCCGGCAAGAACTTCGGAACCGCAAACAGGGAAATGCCGGTAAGCCCGCCGCCGAGGCGCCCGTCCTCACCCGGAACCTTGGCCAGGACCAGGTGCACGATGTTCTCGCTGATGTCCTGATCGCCACCCGATATCCACATCTTGTTGCCGAACAACCGGTAGCGCGGGCCCAGCGTCGCGTCTTCGCCGTCGGCGACCGCGCGCGTCGTAATGTCGGCAAGCGACGAGCCGGCCTGCGGTTCGGAAAGACACATGGTGCCGAACCAGCGGCCCTCGATCTGCGGCCTGGCGAAGGCGTCGATCTGCGCCGGCGTGCCGAACGTGGTCAGCAGGCGCGCATTCGCCACCGTCAGCATCGGATAGGCGGCGGTCGCGATATTTGCCGCCATGGTCAACGCCGTGGACGCGGCATGGACGAGCGCCGGAATCTGCGCACCGCCGAGCGCCTCGTCGAACGAAGCCGCAAACAGACCGGCATCGGCGTAGGCGCGCAGCGCGTCCTTGATGTCGGGAAGCACGTTAACGTTTTCGCCGTCGAGGCTCGGCTCGATGCGGTCGGAGCGCTTGTAATGCGGCGCGAAGTGTTCGTCGGCAAGGCGCGCGCTCAGATCGAGCACGGCGTCGAAGGTCTCGCGGCTGTGCTCGGCGAACCGCGGGCAGGACGTCAGCGCATCCGCCACCAGCCAGTCATAGAGCAGAAAGTCGAGCGTCCGACGATCGATGAACGGCATTAAATGACGGAGGCTCCACCATCGACCACAAGAATCTGGCCGGTCATATGGGCCGACGCATCCGACACCATGAGCAAGGCAGCGCCTTTGAGATCGTCCTCGCCGCCAAGGCGCCCCCGCGGCGTGCGCGCGATCAGGTCATGTTCGAAGGTGCCGAGCACCCCTTTTGTCATTTTCGACGGGAAATAGCCCGGGGCCAGCGCGTTGACCGTGATGCCGTAACCGCCCCATTCGGCCGCCAGCGCGCGCGTCATGTTGATGACGCCGCCTTTGCTGGTGTTGTAGGCGATCGTCCCCGGCATGCGCGGCGGATGCCCTTTCAGTCCCTCGATCGAAGCGATATTGAGGATGCGGCCCTTGCCGGCCGGGATCATCGCCTCCTTGGCGACGGCCTGCGCCAGAAGAAAGGGCGCCGTGAGATTGAGGCCGATGACCTTGTCCCAGGCCTCGCGCGGATGATCCTCCGCCGGCGCGCCCCAGGTCGTCCCGGCGTTGTTGACGAGAATGTCGAGGCGTCCATGGCGCGCGAGGACCGCGGCGACGACCGCGGCGCACGTCTCGTTCTTTCCGAGATCGACGGCCATGGCGGACGCGCGCGCGCCACGCTGCGCAAGATGCTCGACCGCGGCGTCGAGCTCATCCTGCTTGCGCGCCGTGAGAACGACGGTCGCGCCGAACTCGCCGAGCGCTTCGGCGATCTGCAGGCCGAGCCCGCGCGAGCCGCCGGTAATGAGCGCGACGCGGCCCGTGAGGTCGAGCAGCCCCTTGAGCCCGCCGCTCATGCCACGCCCTCCACCTTGTCGAAATCGCCAAAGCTGCGGTCCACCTGCGAAAGTTCACCGAGCAGCGGCGCCGGCACCCAATTGTCGTCGTCACCCGCGTGCAGGACGACGACCTGGTCGTGGATCTTCCTCAAGCCGACGCTATCGGCCCAGGCCATGGGCCCGCCCCGCGCCGCGGGAAAGCCCATGCCATGGACATAGCAAAGGTCGATATCGCTCGCCCGCTCGACGATGCCTTCGCCCAGAAGGCGGGCGCCTTCGTTGACCAGCGCATAGAGGCAGCGGGTGAGAATCTCATCGTCGCCGATCGCACGGCGCTGAATGCCGAGCCGTTGCGATTCCTCGACGATCATCCGTTCTACCTCCGGGTCCGGCTCCGCCGAGCGCGGACCCGACGGGTAACGATACCAGCCGGCGCCGGATTTGCTTCCGAGGCGCCCGCGCTCATAGAGCAGGTCGGCGAGCCGCGAATAGCGTTTATTGGCGGGCCAGTTCTTGAGTTGCCGCTGACGCACGAACCACGCGACGTCCTGCCCCGCCATGTCGAGCATGGCGCATGGCCCCATCGCCAGGCCGAATTGCGTGAGCACTCGATCGATATCCTGAGGCAGCGCGCCTTCCTCCATGAGGCAATCGACCTGGCGGAGATACGGATAAAGCATGCGGTTGGCGCAGAATCCGTCACAGACCCCGACCGTCACGCCGACTTTCCCGATGCGACTGGCAAGCGCGACGGCCGTCGCCAGCACCGAGGCGTCGGTCTTCTCGCCACGGACGATTTCGAGCAGGCGCATGACGTGCGCTGGGCTGAAGAAATGCAGGCCGACGACGTCCTGCGGGCGGTTCGTCACGGCGGCGATGGCGTCGACGTCGAGGGCGGAGGTGTTGGTCGCAAGGATCGCGCCCGCTTTGGCGATGCGGTCGAGCTGGGTAAAGATGTCGGACTTGACAGCCATGTCCTCGAACACCGCCTCGATAATGAGATCCGCCTGCCCCAGCCCCGAAAGGTCGGTGGCGCCGGCGATGCGATCCTGCCGCGCGACGACTTCTCCGTCCGACAGCGTCCCCTTGCTGCGCGCGCGGCCGTAGACCTCCCGGATGCGGGCGAGGCCACGGGTAAGCGCCGCTTCATCCCTTTCGACCAATGTCACCGGAAGACCGGCATTGGCGAAGACCATGGCGATGCCACTGCCCATGGTGCCGGCGCCAATGACGCCGACGCTGTCGACCGCACGTCGCGGCGTGTTCGCGCCGATGCCGGCGACGCGCGAGGCCGCCTCCTCCGCATCCTTGAGATACGCGGCCGCATCAAAATCGAAAGCCATCGATCCGCTCTCCGTTCGCCCGCTCAATCGTTCTCACTGCAACGCAGGCCGCGCCGGCGTCAGATCCAAAGCCGCGCTTCCTTGCCGAGCTCGATGCGCGCGATCTGATCCATGTGGACCTCATCGGGCCCGTCGGCGAGGCGCAACGTGCGCGCCAACGACCAGGCGGCGGCGAGGCCGAAATCGCCGCTTACACCACCGCCGCCGTGCACCTGAATGGCGCGGTCGAGCACGGCTTGCGCCATGCGCGGCGCGACCACTTTGATCATGGCGATCTCGGCGCGCGCCGCCTTGTTGCCGACGGTATCCATCATATGGGCGGCCTTCAGCGTGAGCAGGCGCGCCTGATCGATCTCCATGCGGCTCAATGCCACCGCTTCGCGCAGCATGCCGTGCGCCGCCATCGGCTTGCCGAACACGCGTCGGCTGTTGGCGCGCGCCACCATCAACTCAAGCGCGCGCTCGGCCAGCCCGATGAGACGCATGCAGTGATGAATGCGCCCGGGCCCAAGCCGACCCTGCGCTATCTCGAAACCACGCCCTTCGCCGAGCAGCATGTTCGAAGCCGGCACACGGACGTTCTCGAAGGCGACTTCCATGTGGCCATGCGGGGCGTGCGGATAGCCGAACACGGACAGCGGGCGCACAATGGTCACGCCGGGCGCGTCCGTCGGCACCAGAATCATCGACTGCTGCCGGTAGGGTTCGGCTGCCGGGTCGGACTTGCCCATGAAAATGAGGATCTTGCAGCGGCGGTCGCCGGCACCGGACGTCCACCACTTGCGGCCGTTGATGATGTAGTGATCGCCGTCGCGTTCGATGCGCGACTGGATGTTGCGCGCGTCCGAAGACGCGACGTCCGGCTCGGTCATGGCGAAGCCGGAGCGCATTTCGCCCGCCAGCAAGGGGGCCAACCACGTCCGCTTTTGCTCTTCGGTGCCGTAGCGCACCAGCACTTCCATGTTGCCGGTGTCGGGCGCCGCGCAGTTGAACACCTCGGGTGCGATGTGCGAGCGGCCCATGATCTCGCACAGCGGCGCGTACTCGAGATTGGTGAGGCCGGCGCCGTATTCGCTGTCCGGCAGAAAGAGATTCCAAAGGCCGGCCTTGCGCGCCTTCGCCTTCATGTCCTCCATGATGGGCGGCGTCGCCCACGGATCGCTTTGCCCAGCGTGCTGCTCGGCGTAGAGGTGCTCGTTGGGATAGACGGCCTCGGCCATGAAGGCTTCGCAGCGGGCAATCAAGTCCTTGGTTTTCTGGGAATATTCGAAATCCATCGGCCTCCCCGCCCTTGCCTATCGTGTTGGAAGAAGTGTACACTTTCTGTCCGACAGTTCAACAGTCCATTCATCGGACAATTGCGACGTGCCCGGGTTCCGGGATGCGCAGGTTAGGGGCGAATGACGTCCGACGTTACTGAAATCCGGCCCGGCCACGAATTCGATGCCGGCCGGCTCTCCGACTATCTCACGCGCCAGCTCGAAGGCTTTTCCGGCCCCCTCACCGTCCGCCAGTTCCGCGGCGGGCAGTCGAACCCGACCTTTCTGGTCGAGACCGGCAGCGGTCGATATGTGCTGCGCAAGAAGCCGCCGGGGCAGTTGCTGCCGTCGGCGCATATGATCGAGCGCGAATACCGGGTGATGCACGCGCTTGAAGGCTCCAGCGTCCCGATCATCCATACACACCTTTTGTGCGAAGACGCCTCCATCATCGGAACGCCCTTCTACCTGATGAATTTTGCCGAAGGCCGCGTATTCCGCGACCCCGCATTGCCAGGTCTCGAACCCAGCGAACGCCGCGCAATCTATGCCGCGATGGGCGAGGTCATGGCCAAGTTGCACGCGGTCGACTGGCGCGCGGTCGGACTGGACAATTTCGGCAAGCCGACCGGCTATGTCGCCCGCCAGATCGCGTTGTGGACACGGCAATACGAGGCCGCGAAGACGCACGACATCCCGGCCTTCGACGCCCTCATCCGCTGGCTGCCGGCCAACATACCGGCTGACAAAACCACAACCATCGCCCACGGGGATTTCCGGCTCGAGAACCTGATCTATCACCCGACCGAACCGCGGGTGCTGGGCGTCCTCGACTGGGAACTTGCGACGCTCGGCCATCCGCTCGCCGACGTCGCCTACAATTGCATGATCTGGCACCTCGATCCGGCGACGCCCAATCTCGGCGGGCTCACCGGTCGCGACCTCGGCGCCCTCGGCATCCCGTCCGAAACGGAATATCTCGCCGGCTACGCCGCGGTCGCCAACCTGCCGAGAATCGAGAACTATTCCTTCTTTCTCGCCTTCGCGTTTTTCCGCTTTGCGTCGATTGCCCAGGGCGTCTATGCGCGCGCGCGCGCCGGCAACGCCAGCGCGCCCAACGCCCTGCAGGTGGGACTGCTTGCCGCCCCGCTCGCCGAACTCGGCTGGAAAGCCGCGCAAGGCTGAGCCTAACTCTTCCGCAAGAAAAAAGGCGACCGGCTCATCGCCGGTCGCCGTGCTTTTTGTCTTGTTCAGCCGCGCGTTACTTCTTCGGCATCTTGCACGTCACCGGCGGGGCGACGTCCTTGGCGCTGACGGTCGTCTTGATGACCGGGCGCAACACGCCGTCGACCAATTCCACCACGCCGAAATAGTTCGGCTTGAGCAGCTGATGGTCCGCGGCACGCATGGTCAGCTTGCCCATGATGGTGTCGAAGGTACGGCCCGGCATCACCTTGGCGACGTCGAGCGGCTTGACGCTTTTGGCGGCCTTCACCGACTGGAAGATGACCTGCATGCCCATGTAGGTCTCGCCTTCGAAGTTGGTCGGCGGCGACTTGTGCTTGGTCATCCAGGCTTTGACGAACGCCTTGTTCTCCGGCGTATCGAGCGTCGACGAGTAGTTGATAATGCCGTAGATACCCTTGGCGGCGGTGCCCAACGTCTTCACCGTCCCGTCGGTCGTGAAGCTGACGCCCGCAACGGTGATGGAATCGGTCAAGCCGAACTGCTTGGCCTGCTGCGCGAAGTTGACGGCGTCGCGGCCCGCGAGCACAACCCAAACGCCCTGGGCGCCGCTTTTCTTCACCTGCTCGATATAGGGTGCGAAGTCGTTTGTGGTCGCCGGCGTGTAAAGCTCGGCGACGATCTTACCGCCGAGCGACTTGACGGCCTCGCCGAACAATTTGCCGGAGCCGCGGCCCCATGCGATGTCGGCCGCGACGATCGCCCACTTCTTTTCCTTGCGCTTGGCAAGCCACGGCTTCACCGTCGCCGCGTCCATCGCCGACTGGGTATTCACGCGGAAGACGTTGGGTTCGCATTTCGCGCCGGTCAGTTGGTCGGCCTTGTTGATCGTGGAGATGTAGATCGAGCCCCAGCGTTCCATGAGCGGCGCGATCGCCAGACCTTCGCCCGAGGAAATCAGGCCGGTGAGGATCGGATAGCCCTCCGATACGAGCTTCTCCGCCTGCCGGCGTGCGAGCGCGGGCTTGGCCTCGGTGTCGTAGGACTTGATTTCGACCTTGTGCCCGTCGACGCCGCCTTTCGCGTTCGCCTCGTCGACCGCGAAATTCACGGCATGCATCACTTGATTGCCGAGCGTCGCATACGGACCGGAAAGATCGGTCGGCACACCGATACGCAGCGGTTCCGCCGCCTGCGCGGCGCCGGCGAGCACCGCACCAAACACCGCGGCGCCCATCGCAGCGGTGAATAACTTTATTCCCTTATGCATTTCCTTCCTCCTTGTGTGGCCGCCGTCGGGCGGCCCGTTGTAGACCGATCGCGTGTCGATCGCGTTGCCACTCAGATTGTGATATGACGCCCCAATTCATCGCGGGTGACGTTCTGGAGCGATCCAGACTCCGCCACCGCGCCCTTCGACAGGACGTAGAAGCGCTGGGCGACGCGGTGGATCAGGCTGATGTTCTGTTCGATCAAGAAAATCCCGATTCCGTCTTCGGCGAGCTTGACCAGCAGCCCGGCAAGCTCGTCCACGACGACCGGCGCGAGCCCCTCGCTCGGCTCATCGAGGATCAGCAAATCCGGATTCGCCATCAGCGCGCGGCCAATCGCCAGCATCTGCTGCTGGCCGCCGCTCAATGCGAGGCCCAGATTGCTGCGGCGCTCGCGCAGGATCGGGAAAAGTTCCTGCACCTTCCGAAGCGACCACGGCCCCCGCCGGCGCGGCGCCGCGCCGAGCAGCAGGTTCTCTTCGACGGTCAGGTTGGGCAGTATGCCGCGCCCCTGCATGACCACGGATATGCCGTTTTGCGCGGCGGTATGGCCACGCGGGTCTCGCATCGTCCGTCCATTGATTTCGATGTGGCCTTCGGAGATCCGCGTCACCCCACACAGTGTGTTCACGACCGTCGTCTTGCCCACGCCGTTGCGGCCGACCAGCGCCACGCGTTCGCCCGCTTCCACCGAGAAGCTGACGCCATTGAGAATGTGGGCACGGCCGTAGAACGCGTGCACGTTGTCGAAGGCAAGCAGCGCCATTACGCCTCCGTTCCCAGATAGGCGGCGATAACGGCCGGGTCGGCCCGGACTTCGGCGCAGGTCCCTTCGCGAAGCGAGCGGCCGAGGTGCAGCACGCTGATGGAGTCACAGATCGAAAAAACGACCTGCATATCGTGCTCCACGAGCAGCACCGTGACCTCCCAGCGGTTCGCGAGGTCGCGCAGGATGCTGGCAAGACTGAGCAATTCGTCCATGGTCAGACCGGCCGCCGGCTCGTCGAGCAACAGCACGGTCGGCCGGCCGACCAGGGCAAGGGCAAGATCGAGACGGCGCTGGTCGCCATAGCTGATTTCAGCCGCCGTAACGTCGGCGAGCGGGGCGAGATGCAATTCGTCCATCACTTCATCAATATCGGCGCCCGGCACCGCCCACGACGCGACGCGCAATTGCTGCTCGACGGTCAGGTCCGGAAAGATGTTGGTGCGCTGGAACGAGCGCGCCATGCCGCGCCGCCGGCGATCCTGTGGCGTCAGGTTGCTGATGTCCTCGCCGTTGATCAGCACGCGCCCACCATGGTTGGTGGCCCGCCCCGAAAGCACGTCGATCATGGTCGACTTGCCGGCGCCGTTCGGGCCGATCAAACCGCAAATCTCGCCGTGCTTCACGGCGATGTCGACACTGTCGAGCGCGGCGAAACCGCCGTACCGACGCGTCAGACCGATCCCCTCGATCGCGTTCTCGCTCATCGCCGCGCACTCTTGCGCAGCAGCCCCGCGATCACGCCGACGACGCCCCGCGGCATGGTCAGCGTAACCAGGACCAGAATGACGCCGACGATGGCCGGCCAGTATTCGGCGAACTGGCCCGCGTAGTCCTTCACGTAAAAGAGAGCGATAGCGCCGATCGCCGGCCCGACGATGAACTGGGCGCCGCCGACGATGGCCATGATCAGGGCAAAGCCCGAGGCGCTCCAATGGAACATCTGCGGCGCGATATAGCCGTTGTAGACCGCCTGCAGCAGACCCGCGATCGCCGCGATGAACGCGGCAATGGCATAGACCCATGCACGCGGCATCATCGTGGAATAGCCAAGGAAGCGCGCCCGCTCTTCGTTATCGCGAATAGCGGCGGCGACCTGGCCGGTGCGGCTGCGCGCGAACAGGGCCAGGGCAAGCAGAACAAGGATCAGGATCGACCAGGACAGCACGACCATGAAACCCGGGTCTTGCAGCCCGCCGGTCGGGAACCCAAAAAGGCGCGCCGGCAGGTCGAACGACATGCCGTCATCGCCATTGGCCAGTTCACGCCAGCGAAAGACGACCTCATAGAACGCTTGCCCGACGGCCAGCGTGAGCATGGCGTGCGCGACGCCGGTAATGCGGGCGATAACGAGCCCGAGCAGAAAGGCGACGAGGGTCGGCAAGGCGAGCGCGATCAGAATGGCCAATTCGGGCGCGACCCAATGGCGCGCGACGAGAACGCCGACCGAATAGCCGCCGAGGCCGAAGAAGGCCGCCTGCCCGAAGCTGATCCGCCCGTTTTGCAGGATGAGGAAGCCGACGCTGGTCGCCAACAGCGCGTCGAAAAGCGCCTGCGCCAGTAGCGAAAGAGCAAGCTTTGAGGAGACGATAAAGGGCAGCGCCGCGCCGACCGCCAGGGCAACCGCGGCGATGGCAAACAATGCCGCGCCGCCGATCGGTTTTGGCTGGCGCGCAACGGCAGCCTCGCCTTGCGTGATCGTGCTCATGTGCGCGATCCCGCAATGCCCGTCGGGCGCCAGATGAGGATGACGACCATCAGGAAGAACGGCAGAACCGTTGCAGCCCACGGCATATAAACCGCGCCCAGATTGTGGATCTGGCCGATCAGAAGCGCCGCCACGAAAGCGCCCGCAAAGCTGCCCAGGCCTCCGATCACGACGACGATGAAGGAGTCGATCAGAATATAATTGCCCATCGTCGGCGACAGCGTCAGCAGCGGTCCCGCGACCACGCCGGAAAGGCCGGCCAGCGCGGTGCCGAGCCCGACGACGATGAGGCTCAGGCGATCGACATTGATGCCCTGCATGGCCGTGACCCGCGCGTTCGTCCCGGCCGCGCGGATATAGAGGCCGGTGCGCGTGAAGCGCAGCCAGGCGCTCAGTCCAACCGCGACCGCGACGCTGACCGCGATGATGAACAGCCGGTAGACCGGAAACGGCGAGCCGCCGATGTCGACCGTACCGGACAGCAGGCTCGGCACCGGATAGCGCAGATAGGCCTTGCCCCAGATGGCCGTAACGACGGTTTCGAGAATGAGCAGAATGCCGAAGGTCACCAGCACCGTGACGATATGATCCTGCTTGCGGAGCGTGCGGAACACCGTCACGTCCAACGCAACGCCGACGATCGCCATCGCTACGATGGACACGACCAGCCCGCCCCACCAATAGCCCGCCGAGGCGACGCTGAAGCCGATATAGGCACCGACCATAAACAGCGAGCCGTGCGCGAAGTTGACCACTTCGCGAAGTCCGAAGATCAGCACCAGGCCGACGGCAAGCAGATAGAGCAATCCGCCGTAGACGATTCCGTTGAGAATCTGGATGAACATGCGGCGCCCTCACCCGGCCGTGTAGCCGCCGTCGACGAAGATCGTCTGGCCGGTGACGTAGCCGGCCGCCGGCGACGCCAGGAACACCAGCACCCCGACGACATCCTCCACCTCGCCCAGCCGGCCCAGCGCGGAACGCGAAAGAACCTTCTCGTAAAGCTGCGGCTGGGTGCGGATCAGCTCGCGATTGAGATCGGTAACGATGACGGTCGCGCCGATGGTGTTGACGGTCACCCCATGCGGGCCGAGCTCGAAGGCCATGGACGCGCCGAAATTGGCAAGCCCCGCCTTGGTCGCGCTGTAGGCCGTGCGGTTCGCCATGCCCCGGCCCGAAAGGATCGAGCCCATATTGATGATGCGCCCACGGCCGCGCGCGCTCATCGGCCCGGCAAAAGCGCGCGAGCAGAGAAAGGCACCGGTCAGGTTGACGTCGAGAATCCGGCGCCATTCTTCGAGCGGCGTGTCGGCGAGCGTCTTTGGCGACGTGATGCCGGCATTGTTGAACAGAATGTCGGCGCTGCCGAGCGCGCTGACAATCCGGTCACGCGCCGCCTCCACGCCCGCTTCGTCGGTCACGTCGGCTTCGACGACGAGCGCGCGCCGCCCGGTCGTTTCGACCGCAACCGCCGTTTCCTCCAGCTTCTTCACATTGCGCCCGATCAGCGCGAGATCGGCCCCGGCTTCGGCCAAGGCAACCGCGCCAGCATGGCCGATGCCGCCACCGGCGCCGGTGACCACCGCGACCTGACCCTTAAGACTGAACAGCTCGCTGTGGTTCATGCGTCCGCTCACATCGCCATTTGGCCGCCGTCGACCGGCAAAGCGGCGCCGGTGACCATGCGGGCTTCATCCGACACCAGAAACAATGCGGCCGCCGCGACATCCTCGGGCTCGGGCATGCGCCCGAGCGGGATGGTGGAGCGGAAACGCTTCATGGCCTCGTCGTGATCGGCCGCCATGCCCGGCAGGAACGCCTCCAGCATGGGGGTCGCCACGACCGTCGGGCACAACGCGTTGACGCGTATATTCTGCGGCGCGAGTTCGAGCGCGAGCGAGCGCACCAAGCCTATAATGCCGTGCTTGGCCACGGTGTAGAGGCTGAAATTCGGCTTCGCCTTCAGGCCCTGCAGCGACGAGGTGTAAAGCAACGCCGCGCCGGCCGGATTCCGCGCGGCGCTCTCGCGCAGATAAGGCAGCACTGCGCGCGTCATTTGCATGACGCCGAAGAGATTGACGCGCATCACGCGCTCGAGCGTCGTGTCGTCGACGTCCTCAAACGGCCCGGTGAACGGACCGCCGGCGTTGTTATGCACGATGTCGAGAGCGCCGTACGTCTCGACGGCGAAAGCCGCGGCCCGCGCGTCCTGCTCGCTCGAGGTGTGATCGCACGAAATGAATGCGGCATTGGCGCCGATCTCCTCGGCGACCGCACGGCCATGTTCCACGTTGATATCGGTGACGACGACCTTGGCGCCTTCGGCCGCGAAGCGGCGCGCGACGGCGCGGCCCAGGCCCGATCCCGCGCCGGTGACCAGCGCCACTTTTCCGGCGAGCCTGCTCATGCCGTCGCCTCCGACTCGCCGGCCGGCATGGTGATATCGAGCAGCGCGGCGATGCGGCCGCGCAGATGACGATATTGACCGACGAGCAACGCGTCGCCGGAACCGCACAGATCGTCGGCATCTGCGAGCATGCGCGACAGGATTTGGTAGTCGTGGGCGGTTTGATCCGCCGTGTCCTGGACGTTCCTCACTTCATGCCTCCTCTACAAGCAATAGCCCTGTTGTCGCTCGTCTTTCCAACGGCGGGCCTTGTAGTTGAATTCCGGCAGTTCGTTGCGGTCGCAGACGACCAGGGTCATCCACACATTGGTGCGCTCCTTGATCGTCGTACGGACGCGCTCGATCAAGCGCGCCTGTGTCGCAGTATCAAAAGTGGTAGCCGTCTCGCTCAGCGCGACGCGGACTTCGATCTCAGTCTTGCCGTCGCCGCTGGTATACACACGGCCGGTGTACTCGGCGATTTCGCCAAAGGAGAACACTGCGGCGTCGATCGCGGACGGCCACACATTATTGCCGCAAATCTTGAGCATGTCGTCGAAACGGCCGATGGTGCCGCACTCGATCGCATTCCACGCACGGCCCGACGCGGCGTCGCGCCACGAGACGAAGCGCGCGGCATCGCCGGTGCGAAAGCGGATGACCGGCGAACCTTCGATCGAGAGATTGGTGACGACCATCTCGCCCGTTTCGCCGGAGGCGACCGGCTCGAGCGTCTCGGGGTGGACGATCTCGAACATCGTCTCCCATTCGAACATATGCATCAGGCCCCGGCCACCTTTCGGCGAAAACACGCCGTCGGCGCAGGTCGACGCGCCAAAGCCGGCGCATTGCGTCGAACCGTAACCTTCCTGCAGGCGGCAGCCCCACAACGTCTCGATGCGTTCCGCCCATTCGAGCGGATAACCTTCGGCGGCGATGAACAATGTGCGCAGCGTCGGGAAGGCGCGCTTGGGTTCCAGCCCGCGGCGCAGCATCGCCTCGGTGAGGGTGTGCAGGTAATTGGTCGAGGCGTAGATGAAATGCACCTCGCCGGTCCGCTGCATCAGATCGATCTTGGCGTCGGTCGACAGCGTGCCGCCGACATGGAATGCGGTTGCGCCGACGATGCGAAGACCCTCTCCGGGTCCCCAGCCGCCGGTGGTCAGGCCACCGGCCGGCACACAGTTGACGGCAATATCGCCGGGGCGCAGGCCGGCAAGAAACCACGGCAGCGCGTGCAGATAACCCTGCACGTGCACGTCGTGCTGGCTGCGGCCGTAGATTTCCTGACCCTGACCGGAAGTGCCGCCGGTCATATTGACGAGCGCAACCTCTTTGCGGCCGATGCCCAGCCTTGCACCGAATGGCGGATGGGCGTTCTGGTCGGCAAGAAAATCCGCCTTGGTCGACAGCGGGAAACGCGCCCGGAATTCGTCGAGCGAGCCGAGCTTGTGCGGATCGACACCGCCTTCATCCATGCGGGCGCGATAGTAGGCGCTCGATCCATGAAGTCGCGCGAGTTGCCGACGCAGCTTGCGCAGTTGCAGCGCCTCGAGCTCCTCACGCGACAGCGACGCCAGCCGTGCGAGCCGCGCCGAATCCACGAATGGATTGGCCATGGTATCGTTGTCCACGCGTTGCACCGGCACAGCCATCATGTAGCGGGCTCGAACAAGGGAAGCGTTATTTCAGGCGTCACCGACTTAAAGAGGACGCGAACCGGCATGTTCGCCGTCACTTTCTCCGGCTCGATGCCGACGACGTTGCTGGCGATACGCACGCCCTCTTCGAGTTCGATCAGCGCGACGACATAAGGCACGTCGGCCGCGTAGACGTCGCGCGGCACGGGATGGCGCACGACGATCCAGCTGAACACGCGGCCACGCCCGCTGCTCTCGACCCAATCGTGCTCGGACGTATTGCATTTCGAGCAGTAGAACGTCGGCGGAAAGCGGCAATGGCCGCAATTCGTGCAGCGCTGAATCAGCAGCTTGCCGTCGCGGCAGGCCGCCCAGAACGGGCTCGTCTCGACGTCGGCAACGGGAAGCGGTTTGGCGTAGGACATGATCAGTTCCTCAGCACCATGGCACTGCCACAGGTCATCGCACCGGCGGTGGTCAGGCAGGTTTCGACGTCCGGCACCTGGCGAACGCCGGCGTCGCCACGCAATTGTTGCACGGCCTCGATCACGTGATTGAGGCCATGGATGTAGCCCTCCGACAGGAGCCCGCCGTGGGTATTGAGCGGCAGTTCGCCGTTGCGCGCGATACGCCCGCCCTGCACGAAAGGACCGCCCTCGCCTTCCTTGCAGAAGCCCAGTCCTTCTAGCTGCATGATGATGCTGTAAGTGAAGCAATCGTAGATTTGCGCGATGTCGATATCGGCGGGACCCATGCCGGCGCTACGCCACAGATCGTCCGCGATATACTTCGCGTAATTGTGCGAATGGTCCGGCCAGCGGAGCGCATCGAACAGATCTTCGCCCTGATCCGGGCCGCCGCCATAGGCGCCGCCGGAGATGTAGACCGGCTTGCGTTTCATATCGCGCGCACGATCGGCCGACGTCACGAGCACGGCACAGGCGCCGTCGGTCTCGAGGCAGATGTCGAGCATGCGAAACGGCTCGACGATCATGCGTGACGCCATGTAGTCGTCCATGCTGATCGGCTCTCGCTGCATGGCGCGCACGTTATCGACAGCGTTGGCGCGGAAAGTGACGGCGATTTCACCGAGTTGCTCCGCATTCGTGCCGTATTCGATCATGTGGCGGCGGCACCACATCGCCATCGCCTGCGGATAGGTGATCCAGCCGAAGGGGGCGGTGAATTGCGTGATACCGTAAGCGGAGAGGTCGCGGCCACCGCCGAGCCGGAAGCCGGAGCGACCGTTCATCGCGCGGTAGCACAACACGTTCTCGGCGAGACCGGCCTCGATCACGGCGGCGGCGGTCAGCACGATCATGTTGGCGGCATTGCCGCCGCTCAGGAAATCGTTGGCATAACGCGCGGCCGGCACGCCGATTTCGGTGGCGACCGAAATCGCCGGCATCGAATCGTTGAAATTGAAGCTGACAAAGCCATCGATATCCGAGACTTTCAATCCGGCGTCGCCGATCGCATTCAGGCAAGCCTCCGAGGCCAGGCTGCGCACGGTCCGGCCGGACTTCTTCGAATAGTCTGTCCAACCTATGCCGGCAATCGCATATTTGTCCCGCAGAGCGTACATAGAATTCCAGTTTCCCTTTGATCAGCGCGCAAATGCCGGCTTGCGCTTTTCCTTGAATGCCAGGAGGCCTTCGGTCGCGTCAGGTTCGGTCGTGGCGTAGCGATGAACGAATTCGATCTCCTGCCGCAGGCCGGCGGCGAGATCGGTGCCCAGCGTCAGGTTGGCGAGATGTTTGGCGCCTCGCAGACCGACACGGCTCTTCTGGTCGAGATCGGTGATCATGGCGACCGCCGCGGCGTGCAGTTCGTCGTCCGGCACGACCTCGTTGACGAGGCCGATCTCTTTGGCCTCCGCGGCGGTCACCAGTTTGCCGGTCAGCATCAGGTGCTTGGCGCGCAGCAAACCGATCGCACGCGGCAAACGCTGCGACCCACCGGCGCCGGGCAATTGGCCGAAGTTCAAGTGTCCGTCGCCGATCTTTGCCGACGCCGCCGCCAGCACGAGATCGCAGGCGAGCAACAGCTCAAGACCGCCCGCGACACAGACGCCGTTGATGGCCGCAACGTAGATTTTGCTCGACGCTTCAATCGCGTTGAGCATCTCGAAGAAGTCCTCGAGAAAAGCCGCGAATTTATCAGGGTTCCGGTACAGGTCGAGGTAGCCGCCGAGGTCGCCGCCAGCCGAAAAGCTGCGGCCGCGGCCGGTGATGACCACGGCGAAAATGGCCGGATTCGCCTCGATTGCTTCAACCGCGGCCTTCAGTTCGCGGACGGTCGCCCAATCGAGAGGATTGAGCTTATCCGGCCGCGCCAGCGTGAGTTGGGCCCACGCGCCACGCCATTCGAGCTCGATATTCGCCTCTCCCGGCATTCCTCGGTCCCTAAAAGTCGATATAATTGGCCTGACTGGCCAACTGTCCGTTTGTCGGACACTTTGGAATAGACTACCATGCCATCTCTGGCCGTCAAGAGACGCCGAATCGTGGTTCAACGGGCGGGGCGAGCGAGGAGCAGGTTCATTGCAGGAGCACGAATTCAGCCGAATTGAGCGAGCGCCAGCCTACCGACTGGTCTACGACGCGATCGAGCATGAGATACTTTCGGGCCGGCTACGCGTCGGCGATCCGCTGCCGGCGGAGCTACAGCTTGCCGAGCAGTTCGGCGTGAACCGCTCCACGGTGCGTGAAGGCATCCGGCTTCTGGAGCAGAGCGGCCTCGTCGAGCGCGACGGCGGCAAAAGACCGCGCATATCGGTTCCGCACTATCTCGACCTGGCGTCCTCCGCCAGCCGCGCGCTGATCCTGCATTCGGTGACCTTCCGCGAATTATGGGAGGCCTCGATGGTATTGGAGCCGGCGATCGCGGAATGCGCCGCCAGAAAGGTCGATGAATCAGGCCTCGCCGAGTTGTCGGCCAATATCGAGGCGATGGAGCAAAACGTCCTTAATTTTGAAAAGGGCGCGGAAGCCGATCTTGACGCGTTTGTTCAGCAGGACCGGACGTTTCACGAAGCCCTGGCAAAAGTGGCCGGAAATCGCGTGCTGGCGCTTGCCCATGAGCCAGTCACGTCGCTGTTCATTCCGACCGGTCAGATCATTCTGCCGCGGCTGAAAACCTATCGGCGTGTCCTGGAAGCGCATCGGCATATCTTTGATTGCCTGAAGGCGAAAGACGCAGCCAAGGCGCGCACCTGGATGCACAAGCACATGGACGATTTCCGCCGCGCCTATGAGTTGACCGAGCTGTCCCTGGATACGCCGCTCGACGCCGTCAGCCTCGGGATTTCCCAAAGCACGGCCGGTCGCTAGAGCATGATCCCGAAAAGTCGCAACCGGTTTTCGGAAAAGATCATACTCAAACAAAATGTTAGGAAAGCACGCTGATTCAACTAAACGCATCGTACTCTAGCGCGTTTCCGGGCGAAGCGGCAACCGCCGGCGCTCAAAGATTGACCTCGAACAAACCGGCCGCACCCATGCCGCCGCCGACGCACATGGTCACGACCACGTGTCGGGCGCCACGGCGCCTGCCCTCAATGAGCGCGTGGCCGACTAGGCGCGCGCCGGTCATGCCGTAGGGATGGCCGATCGACGGCGGCTCTTCGCTTTCGTGCCGCGCCTACCGAGGATAGTTCACCGCAGTGGTGGTTCCGGTCGACGCCGGGACGGCGATGCGCTGCGGCCAAATGGAGACGGCGAGATGATCGAGCCGATGCACGCGAACATGAGGAGGGAGCGGACGGCCGTTGCAGCGGTGCCGGCGACCTTGCGTGCAAGTTACGTGCAAGTGACCTCTTGGGCCGCCGGGGGGAGTTTCAAAAACCCCCGGAAAGATGGTGGGCGCGACAGGGATCGAACCTGTGACCCCTACCATGTCAAGGTAGTGCTCTTCCGCTGAGCTACGCGCCCTTTTCCGGCCTGGCGCGATCCGATCCGAAATCGCCGTCGTCGGGATCACCGCCGGTCCGGGATGATCTATCGGCTCAGCCCGGGGGAGGCAAGATGCCTCTTGCTGCCCTCTTGAAACCTTCAGATCCCTTTATGGCCCTTGGGGCCCCTGTTGGCCCCTTTGGCCCCTTTGGCCCCCTTCGGTCCTCTTGGCCCGCCCGCCTCAGGCGGCGGTCAGCATCTTCTGCACTTCCGTGACCAGTTCGCGCAGATGGATGGGTTTGGAGAGCACCTTGGCCTGCTTGGGCGCGCTCGAAATCGGCATTCAGCGCCACCGCGGCGAAACCGGTGATGAACATGATCTTGATGTCGGGGTCGAGTTCCGCGGCGCGGCGGGCGAGTTCGATGCCGTCCATCTCCGGCATGACGATGTCGGTCAGGAGCATCTCATAGGGCTCCTCCCGCAGCCGGTGGTAGGCCGACATGCCGTTATCGAAGGAAGCCACGTCGAATCCGGCGTTCTGCAGCGCCTTGACCAAAAAGCGCCGCATATCCGTGTCGTCTTCAGCCAGAAGAATTTTTGTCATTGCGTTCCAAACGTCCCATCCCGACCGCCCGGAAAGGCGGGTCACACCGTTTCATAAAGCCTCGTCCCGGGTAAATAACGGGTGAACCCGAAAGCATTGCTTGGCTTTGCCCAAGGGAAATGGACAATAGACCCTGAAGCGGGTGCATCGCACCACCCGGGCCCGAGCCTAGCGGCCTTTCGCCAAGACCGCCACGCCGAGAAGACCGCCACGCCGAGTGAGTACCGCGCCCATGGACGACCGCCGCGACGAACTGGACCCGCCCTTCGAGATCGTGGAGCCCGCGGCCTGCGCGGGCCCGGTGCTGTTCAACTCGCCCCACAGCGGCTCGGTCTATCCGCGCGCCTTCATGGCGGTGTCCCGGCTGGACATCGCGACCCTGCGGCGCTCGGAGGACAGCTTCGTCGACGAGCTCATGGCCGGCGTGGTCCGCCAAGGCTATCCGCTGATGCGGGCCCATTTCCCGCGCTGCTTCGTCGACGTGAACCGGGAACCCTACGAGCTCGATCCGCGCATGTTCGAGGGCCGGCTGCCCTCGTTCGCCAATACCCGCTCGATGCGGGTCGCCGGCGGCCTCGGCACGGTCGCGCGCGTGGTCGGCGACGCCCAGGAGATCTACGACCGGCGCATCCCGGTCGACGACGCCCTGCAGCGCATCGAGAGCCTGTACAAGCCCTACCACCGCTCGCTGCGGCGGCTGTTCTCGCGGGTACACCGCGATTTCGGGGTCGCCGTGCTGCTCGACTGCCATTCCATGCCATCGACCGCCGGCCAGCGCGACGACCGCCCGCGGCCGGAATTCGTGCTGGGCGACCGTTACGGCACCAGCTGCGTGCCGGTGGTGGCGGAAACCGCGGAGATCACCCTGCGAGAGATGGGCTACACCGTGAGCCGCAACAAGCCCTATGCCGGCGGCTTCATCACCGAGCACTACGGCAATCCGGCCGCCGGCCTGCATGCCCTGCAGCTCGAGATCAACCGGGCGCTCTACATGGACGAGCGCCGCTACGAGCGCTCGGCCAACTTCGCGCGCCTCGCGGCCGACATGGAGACATTGGCCAGGCGACTGGGCGAAATTCCCCTGGACGATCTACGCCCGTTTCGCGCCGCCGCGGCCGAATAGGCCGCCCAGAGCGTTTCCAGGCGAAGTGGGAACCGGTTCGCCGTCCGGAAACGCGACAGAACAAAAACTTGGGCCCCGCGACACGCGCCGCCACAAAAAAAAGGGCCGCTCGCGTGTGCAAGCGGCCCAAGTCTAGGGAGGAAACGCCCAAGGAGGGCAACGGTAGCTCTCGCTACCGCATTGCAATAACTTACACCGCGACGCACAAAAATCAAGGGCCAACACGCAAAATAACATGCAATTATGCATAGCTGAGCGCTGTATTCGGGAGCCAAAAGAGACATTTCGGTCATAAACGTTGCCGAAGTGGCACAAAACGGCGGCGAAATTCCACACGATGGGGCCGAGTTCTGCAAGATTTGCAACCCACACCTAGTCTGTGGGCGGCGTGAAACCCCGATTGCCGGCGCTCCCGCTCTCCGTTACGGACAAGGAAACGCAGCGAGCCCCCATGACAGTCATTGATTTCGCAAGCTTCGTCGACGAGCTCGCCAACGTGTCCGGCCACACCATCCTGCCGTTCTTCCGCACCGCGCTGGCGGTCGAGAACAAGCAAGCCGGAGGCTTCGATCCGGTCACCGCCGCCGACCGGGCCGCCGAGCAGGCCATGCGCGCGCTCATCCGCCGCACCTTTCCCGACCACGGCATCCTCGGCGAGGAATACGGGTCCGAGCGCACCGACGCCGAATACGTCTGGGTGCTCGACCCGATCGACGGAACCAAGTCGTTCATTTCCGGCATGCCGGCCTGGGGCACGCTGATCGGGCTGATGCGCTTCGGCGAGCCGGTGTTCGGGATGATGCACCAACCCTTCATCGGCGAGCGCTTCACCGGCGACGGCGGCGCGGCGCACTACCGCGGGCCGGTCGGCGACCGCGACCTGCAGGTGCGCAAGTGCGCGGGGCTGGAGGACGCGCTGCTCTACACCACCAGTCCCCTGCTGATGAACGAGGCCGACCGCGCCATCTTCCGCAAGGTAGAGAACGCGGCCAAGCTGTCGCGCTACGGCGGCGACTGTTACGCCTATTGCATGCTGGCGGCGGGGCAGATCGACCTCATCATCGAGACCGAGATCAACCCATACGACATCGTGGCTCTGATCCCGATCGTCGCCGGCGCCGGCGGCATCGTCACCACCTGGGAGAACGAGCCGGCGCAAGCCGGCGGCCGCATCGTAGTCGCCGGCGACGAACGCGTGCACGCGGCGGCGCTGGAGATGTTGCGGGGCGCGTGAGGCGACCAACGTCCTGGGTCGCAGCAGACACGGCACTCGGAAGCGGCCATGAGCACGATCATCGATATCTATACCCACATCTTTCCCGACCGCTATTACCGGGAAATGATGAAGGCCGCGCCGGCGCTCAAGGACATCGGCCCGCGCCTGCGCAGCGTCACGAAGTTGTTCGACCTCGACGCGCGCTTTCGCGAGATGGACACCTTCGGCGACTACCGGCAGATCGTCTCGCTGCCCAATCCGCCAATCGAGACCATCGCGACGCCGGAACAAGGCATCGCGCTGGCGCGCATCGCCAACGACGAGATGGCCGAACTCTGCCGCAAACACCCGGACCGGTTCCCGACTTTCGCCGCCGCACTGTGCCTGACCGACGTCGAGGGCTCGATCCACGAGGCGCGACGCGCCATCCACGCCCTGGGCGCCGCCGGTGCGCTGATCTATACCGAGATCGCCGGCGAGCCGTTGGACCTGGAGAAGTTCGATCCGTTCTTCGCCAGCATGGCCGAACTCGACGCGCCGATCTGGCTGCACCCGGCGCGCACGGCGACGATGACCGACTACAAGTCCGAGAAGAAATCGCGCTACGAGATGTGGTGGTGCCTGGGCTGGCCCTATGACACCTCGGTGGCGATGATCCGCATGGTGTTCTCGGGGCTGTTCGACCGCTACCCGAACCTGAAAATCATCACCCACCATCTCGGCGGCATGATCCCCTATTACGACGGCCGCATCGGACCGGGCCTCGACGTGCTGGGCGCGCGCACTTCGGACGAGGACTATTCGAAGGTGCTCAGCACGCTGAAGCGGCCGCACATGGATTATCTGCACGACTTCTACGCCGACACCGCCATGTTCGGCGGCGGCGTGCCGGCGACGCGCTGCGGGCTGGAATTCTTCGGCGCCGACCACGTGGTGTTTGCCACCGACGCGCCGCTCGGACCGATCGCGCCGACCGTCGAGACGGTGGCGGGCTTGGCGTTGTCGGCGGACGACCACCGCAAGGTGGTGTGCGGCAATGCGGAGAAACTGTTGAAGCGGCGGTTCGATTAGTCGCCATCGCATCGGGCGTGCGACGCCAAGGACGGAGAGACGCGATGTTGCGAGTGGCGATTGCGGGCGCAGGCCATTGGGGCCGGCGCCTGATCGAGTCGGTGCAGGCCAAGAGCGACAAGATCGGCTTCGTGGCGGCGGTCACGCGCGATCCGGCCCGCCAACGGCCTTTGGCGGAGCGGTTCGGGCTCGCGCTCACCGACAGCTACGCCGCCGTGCTGGCCGATCCGGCCATCGACGCCGTTGTGCTGGCGACCCCGCATTCGCAACATGGCGACGAGATCGCGGCGGCGGCCCGGGCCGGCAAGCACGTGTTCGCGGAAAAGCCGTTCACGCTGACACGCGCCGACGCCGAGCGCGCGGTCGAAGCCTGCCGGGCGGCCGGCGTCACGCTGCACGTCGGCTTCAACCGCCGCTATGCGCCGGCTTATGTCGAGCTGGCGCGGCGCATCGCGGCCGGCGCCATCGGCACGCCGCGCCATGTCGAGGGCAATTTTTCGGGGCCGGGGAGCTACCAGACCGAACCGGGCAACTGGCGCTCGAACCAGGTCGAAAGCCCAGGCGGCGGTATGACCGCACGCGGCGTCCACGTGCTCGACAGCATGGTGAACCTGTGCGGCCCGGTGGCCGGCGCCTTCGCGTTCAGCGAGCGGCTGCAACACACGATCGACGTGGACGACACCACCGTGTGCAGCTTGCGTTTCGCCGGCGGCGCCACCGGCGTGCTCGCCACGCTGCATGCGGCGAGCACCTTCTATCGGCTGCATGTGTTCGGGTCGCGGGGCGCGCTCGAGATGCGCGGCGACAACGAACTCAACGTCTTCGACCTCGGCGGGCCGAGCGAGTGCCTGCGCTTCGGCGCGGTCGACAAGGAACGCGCCGAGTTGGAGCATTTCGCCGACGCGGTGAAGGCTGGCGTCAAGTTCGTGATCGCGCCCGAGACAATCGTCAATGTCGTCGCGGCGACCGAGGCCATCGCGGCCTCGGCGCGCAGTGGCGGGCTCGTCACGGTCGATTGACCGGCGCGAGAATCCGATCCACCTCGATTGAAGCGCCAATCCTCAATCGGTCTCATCCCGAAGAACATTGCGAAGCAATGCGCCTCAGGATGAGGGCGGCGGCGATTCAGCATGAATGAATTGGACTCAAGTGTGGTGGATTTGAAGTTCGCTACGTTGTAGCAGCACGCCCTTCAAGCGAACGTCCGAATCGGAACACTAGCCCTTCTTTTTCTTCTTCGCGTCCTTCGCCCCCGTGGTGCCGGGATTGAACGAGGGCGGGTCGCTGGCCGGAAAGCTCTCGTCCGAATCGACGGTCACCTCGTCTTCCTTGCGCTCGATGCGCTCGCGCTCTTCGCGCGCATGCTCCTTCGGCTTCCGGTCGTCCGCGTTCGGGCCCTGCATGGTCGTCCTCCCTCATTGCGGCCGCCCGCGCCGGCGGCGCACGGAACTTCGCTGCGACGGGGGTAACGCATGGAACCGGCGGGACGTTCCCGGGTGGCGCAATAAGCGCCTTCAAGCCCTCATCCTTTCTCCACTAAAGCCGGGAGAGGCAAAGCATCGCTCACTCCGCGGCCTGCTTGGCGACGCCCGCGTTGTTCTTCACCACCACCTTGATGGCGTCCTCGACCCGGTCCTTGGCATAGCGCAGCGCGGTCGGCAGGTCGTCGAGCGGAAAAGTATGCGTGTGGATCAAGGTTGCGTCGAAGCGCTTCTGCCGCATGTAGGCCTCGGCGCGGTGGGTGGCGCTCTTGCCCTCACCGCGGATGCCGTAGACGTAGATGTTGTTGCGCACGATGTGGGCGACGTCGACCGGCACTTCCTCGTGGGCGAAGGCGGCGAGGCAGACCTTGCCGCCGCGGTTGACCATGTGCACGGCGTCGTTGACCGCGCGCGCCGCCGCCGAGCATTCGACCACGTAGTCGACGCCCTTGCCGCCGTTGAGCTTCTTCACTTCGACGACGACGTCGGGCGTGTTGCGGATGTTGACGACGCCGTCGGCGCCGAGTGCCTTGCCGATCTGCAGCCGATTATCGCGCGTGCCGGTGAGAATGACCGGCTGGGCGCCGAGCGCTTTCGCCACCGCCACCGCCATCAGCCCGATCGGCCCGGGACCGGTGACGCAGACGCTTTCGCCGGCGACCAGCCCGCCGAGTTCGGTCAACGCGTACATCGCCGTGCCGGCGGTGACGACCAGCGTGCCTTCCGCGTCGGACATGCCGTCCTGGAGCGGCACTAACGTGTTGATGTTGTTGACCTGGTACTCGCAGAAGCCGCCGTCGGTGGTGAAGCCGTTGGCGCGGTGGCCCTTGTCGACGTCGCCGTAGTTGAGGCCGTAGTTGTGGCACGAGGTGTACATGCCCTCGCGGCAGCGCTTGCACTGGCCGCAGCCGGCATGGATCTCGACCGAGACGCGCTGGCCGATGCCGTATTCGTCCACGCCGGGGCCGAGCGCCACCACCGTGCCCATGTATTCATGACCGGGGGTGAAGTTTTTGTTGAACGGCAACCCGCCCTGGATCATCGCGGGCGGCCCCTGATGGATGACCTCGAGGTCGGTGGCGCAGATCGCCACCGCGTCGATGCGCACCAGCACCTCCGCCCGTTTCGGCACCGGCGTCGGCTTCTCGCACAGGCTGAGTTCGCCGGGATTGCCCAGCACCCAGGCGCGCATGCTGTCGGGGATCGGAAAGGCGTTATGGTTGGTTTTCACGCCCTCGGGTGCGTACATCCGACGTCTCCGCAAACAATTTCGACCGGGCCGCCGCCGTCAGTTGGCGACGGCCTTGCTGCGGTCGCCGACGGACGCGGCGTTGGGAGCGCCGAATTCGGTCGACAGCGCGCGGGCCGCGCCGACGATCTCGTCGCGGATCAGCGCGATATGCTCTTCGGTCGCCCGCATGGTCGGCGTCGAGGCGCTCACGCCCCCGATCACGGCGCCGGCCTGGTCGCGGATGGCGGCGCCGATGCAGATCACGCCCGGCAGGTACTCCTCGTGGTCGATGGCGTAGCCGTTGCGCCGCACGCAACGCAGCGATTCCACCAGCGCCGGGAACTCGGTGATGGTCTTGTCGGTGTAGCGCTTCAGGTCGGCCGCGAGGAAGCGCTGCAACTCGTCCTCCGGCAGCCAGGCCAGGATCGCCTTACCGACCGAGGTGGCGTGCAGCGCGTCCATCCTGCCGACCTTGCTGGTCTCGACCCGCACCGCATGGCGCGCCTCGCGCACGGCAAGCGTCATCACGGAATCGCCCTGCAGGGCGGCCAGGTGAACGGTTTCCCCGGTCGTCCGGTTGACCGCCTCGATGTAGGACTGCGCGCGCCGCGGCAGGTCGACCTGCAGGCAGGCGTGGCTGAGGGACACGATGCGGCCACCGAGCGCATAGAGCCGCCGACCGGTCACCTTGGTGGCGAAGCCGCGCTTGATCAGCGTCGCCAGCAGATGATGGCAGGTCGAGATATTGAGCCCGGTGCGGTTGGCGAGGTCGGTGAGCGTCGCCTCGCCGCCGGCCTCCGCGATGGTTTCCAAGAGATACAGCGCCCGGTCCACGGACTGGATGCTGTGGCGGTCGCCGGCCGGACGCGACGGCGCCCGCCTGCCCTTGTTGAGTTCGGGCGTCGGCAGAATTGTTGTGGCTTCCATGGTTTTTGTTTCTCCCTGTGGGCCCAAAGGAAAAGCCCGGCCGGGCGGGAGTCAAGATTTTTTCTCTGTCGGGAATGTCTATTTCATATTGCAAAATCTTCCAAAAAAGACCCGCCGGGGCGGGGTAAATTTTTCTCCAGCGAAAGCGACACCGCGCGTTCACCGCGAGTTAGCGATGATTTCAGTTTTTTACGCCTATTCGCACCGGCGATAAACCCTCGGTGTGGATAGGGGGGTATGTTATTTGATTAGCAATACAACCCCATGCAAAGGGGTAATCTTGGTTGCCGAATCCATCGCCTGCGATCTAAAAAGTGACTTGAAAATAAGGGGTTAAGGAGATGTCGAAGGCGCGATCAGGCGGCAAGGCGGCACAGGACAGTGACGAAAAACCCGACCTTGAAGTGCCCGACGAAATTCGAGAGGCAGGCGCTGAGGACAAAATCGGCAGCTTGGAGCTGTTGGAGTCCCTCTATCTGCCTCACGCCAAAGAAGCTTGCACTGCGGAAGAGGTGTTCGTAACGGCGATCCGTCGCTTGAGAGACCTCAAGCCGAAGGACGCGGTTGAAAAAATGTTGGCCGCGCAAATGATGGGCGTCCACGCGGCGGCGATGCACTGCCTGCAAGCCGCCGCGGTGCCCGGACAGACCTTCCATAGCGTGGATATGCGGCTGAAGCATGCAGGCAAACTTTTGAGCCTGTTCACCCGCCAATTGGAGGCTCTCGATAAACATCGGGGCAAGGGCCAGCAAAAGGTTACGGTAGAATACGTGAACGTCGAATCCGGTGGGCAAGCGGTGGTTGGACACGTGGAAGGTGGACGCACGCAACGAAAGGGCAAAGCCCGAAAGCGCCGTCGCTCACCCAAGCAGATCGAATCCAAAGAAACCGTTCCCTTTGAAATGACCTCGCGAGAGTCAGCGCCAATTTCAACGGACGGGGACGAGCGTGGGGATGCCTGAGGAGCCGCCGGCCCCGATGCACGCCACGCCCCGGTGCGGCGCCAAGACCCGAAAAGGGTCTCCATGTCGGTCGCCGGCCGTCACGGGCAAGAAGCGTTGCCGCATGCATGGAGGCGCCGAAGGCAGTGGCGCACCCAAGGGCAATCAAAATGCGCTCAAGCACGGTCGGTTCACTAAACAAGCGATTGAAGAGCGGCGCGCTCTAAGGAAGCTGATGCGCGATGCGAATGAGCATTTGAAGAATTTTTGACGTGTGGGCCTGGAGTACCCGAAAAGGCTGACGGCCGAGAGAACGCAAAACAGCCGAGAAATCGCATAACAGCCGATCCGAGCCTTCAACGAAGCGCTTTATCGGATTCGACGCACTGAATCATGGAAGAGTCATAACAGCGGACACGCTTTCACACCGCCAGGACCCCAGCTAGAGATGTGAACACAGCAGGGTAACCGCCGCCCACCCACGGTAGAGAGCAGAGCGGACATCGTGGGGAACTATGACTCAGGCGGCCATTGGCTGCGTTGTACTGCGAGGTCACGCCTCGCGCCTTGCGCTAGAAATGATAATTGACGCCGGCGCGAATGAGATTGGCTTTGAGATCGGCGCTCGTCGCCACGCCGCAATGGCTGGCATCGCAGGTCGCCGAGCCGAGATCGGCATAAAGATATTGGAGATCCAGCGACCAGGGCGTTCCGGCTAAGCCGTATTCAACGCCGGCGCCAACCGTCCAGCCCAGCTTGTTGATCGCTTGGCTGCCACCGCGACGCAGTCGAAATCTGGATGTCGCCGAGCGCGCCGCCGCCGGTGACGTAGGGCAGCCAGTTGCCTATGGCGTAACCGGCACGGCCGCGGAAGGTGGCGACGTAATGGTTGCGGACCTCGCAGTTCGTGCAGGCGGCCGAGGTGTTGGTGTCCTTCATCCAGCTGTAATCGATATCGCCTTCGGCGCCGAAAACGAAACTGCCGAACCGGCTGTTGTAGCCGAGTTGAACGCCGCCGAGCGCCCCGGCCGGGCTGACACTGCCGTCGGCGACCGGCCGCGCTCGACACCGTCGACGAGCCAAAGCCGTAGCCAGCGTTGATGCCGCCATAGAGGCCCTGCCAGGTCGTGACCGGTTCGACGAACGCCGGCGGGGGCGGCGCCTTGTAGGCGGGCGCCGGGCGCGATCGGCGCGAGATCCGCAGCCTGCGAAGGCGCAATGAACGAGAGCGATGCCAGACCCGCGGCGATGGCAATGGCGGTGCGAAACATGGCCGTTCCCTGTCGTTGAAAATATGATTCGGGGTCTAACCAGGAGTAGACAGGCAAACTTTTTATGGTTTCTTAACGGTCAAACGGCGGCAGCGAAACGCACCAAAGCCAGTACGAAGGCACAGATAAAGCCGGCGGCTTGTGCTGTTTTCAACCCCGCGGTCGCAAGCGCTTTGTGGGGAGCCAGCCCTAACCTCTTGCGCCCACCACAGATTCAACCTATTTTCAGTCTAGATTAAGCTAGTCAGATAGGTGGCGACGTGGGTGAAATTGGTGCCTTTGAGGCTAAGAACACATTGGGCGCTTTGCTCGATCGGGTCCTGCAAGGCGAGGAAATTGTCATTACTCGGCACGGCAAGCCGGTAGCCCGGCTTGTGCCAAACGTTGGGCGGATCGACAAAGCGCAGGCCAACGCCGCCGCTGCGCGTATCCGCGCACGGGCCAAAGCCATAAAAGGCTGCTTCGATTGGGACGCCGTGAGAGCCGACCGAGATGCGGGCCGGCCGTGAGTCTCGTTCTCGATAGTTCGGCCACCCTAGCTTGGGTCTACAGCGACGAGACCACCCAAGCCATTCGTCGCGTCTTCGACCTGGTCTGCGAGAATGGGGCCTGGGTTCCTGGTCTGTGGAAACTTGAGGTCGCCAATATCCTTGAAATGGGCATCAGGCGTGGTCGCCACGATGCCGTCTTTCGGGAGGCCACTCTGGCCGACCTTGCGCTGTTACCGATCAATCTTGATCCTGAAACAGATCGTCAGGCCTGGGGTGCCACGTCGCAGTTGGCGTCGCGTCATCGGCTTACGCTGTACGATGCCGCCTATCTCGAGCTGGCTCAGCGGCGAAATTTGCCTTTCGCGACCCTTGATCGTGAGTTGCGCTCTGCCGCCGGTGCCGAGGGGGTGACTCTCCTGGGCGAATAGTTCGCTGCGAGATCCGAGCGCGGCCGCACGCAAGATTGAGGCAGTGATTAAGACGGATGATCGATCACGGTTCCTGTCGCTTGCCGGAGGCCGATGACTTTATCATGGAACTGCCGCCGGTGCCCTTCGCCGAGTTTGCGCAAGAAGCGGTCGTCGACGGTGACAAACCGGCAGTCGTGCCGAACCGTCAGAGCAAGATAGACGCCATCGTAGACAGGGTGATCAAGCTCGATCGCAGCTCGGGTCACGATGTTCATCAAGGAGCGCGTCGGCAGGAACTACCGTTCCTCGCGTCCCTCGCGGAGCCACACCTCCGAAGGCGTTTGCTTGCGGCGTTTGGTCCGTTTGCGCAACTCGGCGAACGCATTCTGCCTATCGATTGCGCGGTCGCCGACGAATGGGGACGGTTCAACGTCGCTCGACCGATGCCGGTTATTGATGGCCTTCTGGCAGCAACCGCCAACGTCCATCGCATGACGTTGGTAACACGTAGCACGGCCGACATCGTCGACCTGAATGTTCAGGTCCTCAATCCATTCGATCTCAGAGCAATCGATACGTCGGCCCGTTAGGGCCGGCTTTGGCCGGATAAACTTGGGTTGCATCCTGAAGCGAAGTGGACTAAACTTAGTTTAGTCTAATTGGGACCCCGTCATGTCCACCATCAACATCCATGCGGCTAAGACCCACCTTTCGCGCTTGGTCGAAGAAGCGGCTGCCGGCGAGGAGATCATCATCGCCAAGGCCGGTACACCGCTGGCCAAGCTGGTAGCGCTCGCCCCAGTCGAGGTGAAAAAACGCCGCCTTGGGCTCCTCGCCGGGCAGATCGCCATCCCCGCAGATTTCGATGCGCCATTGCCCGACCATGTCCTTGATGCCTTCGAAGGCCGCTGATGAGGATATTGCTCGACACGCATATCCTGCTCTGGGCGCTGGCGAACCCCACGCAACTCACCAAAGACGCGCGCGCGGCTATCGAAGACCCGACGAACGACGTGCTTTTCAGCGCGGCCAGCATCTGGGAAATCGCGATCAAGGCATCTTTGAAAAGAACGGACTTTCGGGTTTCACCCGAGGGAATCGCCGCTGCCGCGATCGAGAGCGGCTTCAGGGAATTGCCTGTGTATTCCGCGGCGGCGGCCCAAACCGCCAAGCTCCCAGCGCATCACCGTGATCCCTTTGACCGGCTCCTGATCGCGCAGGCAATCACCGAACCGGCCGTGTTCTATACGGCCGATGCCCAGCTCGAAGCTTATTCCGAGCTCGTTCATCGTATTTGACGCCTCGCCCGCTCATTCTTGGCGGCGCTATTTGCTGGCCTGAGTTGGCTTGTGCAGGCGGACACTTGCGCCTCCGACATCCTCTTCAATCGACCGCACGAGATATCCTCTCTCCAACGTCCGGCCCACAACGCTGGTCCGTATGCCGACGCGGCGGTGAATTGAAGGGATCGAGCACGCACACACCTGTCAGCTCGCAATCCGATACGTTGCGCCGGCGGCACATGGTCGACAACGAAGTCGCCTTCTGTTTGAACCTATTTGTTATCAATGGATCAGTCCGGCGTGGATCATCGCCTCCCGCACTTGAGCCTGTGTCCGTTCGCTCGCCACCACCATTGGCAACCTTACCGTGGGCGAGCACTTTCCAATCAGAGACAGCGCGTATTTTACGGGCGACGGGCTCGTCTCGGCGAATAAGCTAATGTGCAGAGGCGCCAGCTTATCTTGTATAGCAAGCGCAGCCGAGTAGTCACCGCCGAGGCACGCGTCCTGGAAGTCCGCACAGAGGCGCGGTGCGACGTTCGAGGTAACCGAAATCCATCCGTGGCCGCCGTGGGACATGAACCCGAGCGCGGTGATGTTTTCGCCCGATAGCTGGTCAAAATCCGCACTCAACGCCCCTCGCTGCTGCGAGACACGCGTGAGGTCGTTGGTCGCATCCTTAATGCCTATGATGTTCTTTAGCTGATAAAGCCGCTTCATGGTATCGAGCGACATGTCGACCACGGAGCGGCCGGGTATATTATAGATGATGATCGGAATACCGATCGCGCCGTTGATCGCCTTGTAATGCTGGTATAGGCCTTCCTGCGTCGGCTTGTTGTAGTAGGGAGTGACGATCAACACGGCATCGGCACCCGCCTTCTCCGCGTGCTTGGACAATTCGATCGCCTCGGCAGTAGAGTTGGAGCCGGCACCCGCGATAACCGGCACCCGCCCCCTAGCCTGATCGACACACCATTCAACCACCTGCCTGTGCTCGTCATGCGACAGCGTCGGGCTTTCACCGGTAGTGCCGACTGGTACCAAGCCGTGCGTACCCTCGGCGATCTGCCAATCGACGAAGTCTCGGAACGCCACCTCGTCGACCGAATCGTCCTTGAACGGAGTGACCAAGGCGGTGAAACAGCCGCGAAAGAGACTCGTCGCTGTGCTATTCACCGGATTCATGGCTTTCCTCGAATTATACATGTCATTCGGCGGCAAGTGCGCATTTCCCCAATCTGTGGGCAAGAGCGAACGGGGTTCCGCCGCCGATACCAAAACCGCGTGTGTTTAATCGTGATCGAATGCGACGGCTTCTGTCAACACCTACACGAACGGCCGGATTAAGATTTTGTATCGTGACCGCTTGCAGATGTAGAGCCAACGCGAATGAATTTATTCGCATTTGCAGCGTCGGCTAGAACTTCTTTCAGAGTGTCGCCGAACACCTTGGCCAGTTGCGAAGGTGGCCGGAATTGAGAGTGTAACAACGTAATGCGCAACGGAATTCGCGGTCGAAATTGACGGATAGCTAGTCCGGAATTTTGAGCCAAATAGCCGTTCCAAGGATCGATGAGAGCGACTCCGCGGCCGGCCCTTGCCACGGCAGTGGTAACGGCAGAGCTATTCGCTTCCAGCACGATGTGGAATGGAACATTCGCGGCAGCAAATGTCTCATATATATGATGGGTGGAGGGTGAGCTGGCGTCGTTCATGATCAGCGGTTCAGCGGAAAGATCCGATGGCGATAGGTCTTTCGATCTGCCAGTGGATGCGATATCCGCCATTACCGCAACGATCTCGCTTTCGCCGATGATCTCACCGGTGACGGTGGTGTCGGTAACCGGCGAATGGACAAGCCCCAGGTCGCTGCGATGATGACCAACCGCTTCGGCGACGGACGCGGCGCTCGTAACAAGCACGTTGATCTTGACGTTCGGTCTGCTCAAACCGAATCGTGCCGTTCCCAGCGCAACAATCGAAGCTGCAAGTGTTGGAATCGCCGATATGGTCAATTGCCCGGCGTTTGCGTTCACGATCTGACTGAGGCGATCTCGAAAAGTCGCGATCTGAACAAATAATCTTTCCGACTCCGTATAGAGCCTGTGCGCGTCGCTTGAGGGATAAAGGCGCCCATGACCGCGGCCGAACAGCGGCATATCGAGCTCGCTTTCAAGCTGAGCGATTGCTTTGCTGACGGCTGGTTGACTGACGTTTAATACCGCGGCCGCTTCGCGTCACGCCGTTAGCGGACATGACGGCGCGGAACACCTCGAGTAGCCGGAGATTCAGTCGCTCACGCATAAAGCCAAGTCCGGATAGCCATTTGGTTATGGACCCGTGAAAAAATATTATTAGACAGAATAAAGGCCCCTGACCATACTTTATTCGCGAAAAATCAATGGGCTTTCGCAAAATCATGGAACTTTTATTCGAGCGGACGGAATACGTTGAACGTGTCGCCCGCGCTAAAAAGGCGATGGCCGCGCGGGGCATCGATGTGCTGCTTGTTGCTTCTCCCGCCAACCAATTCTGGCTAACCGGCTACGACGGGTGGTCATTCTATACACCGCAAATGGTTGCGGTATGCCAGAAGCGCCGAGGAGCCCGTCTGGATCGGTCGAAAGATGGATGCGGTCGGCGCAAAATTTACGGCGTTTCTCAAGCCAGAAAGTGTTGTGCCGTATCCCGACCATTATGTCGCATCGAGTGAGCGGCATCCGATGCAGTTCGTTGCGGAGGAACTGAGACGGCGCGGATGGGACAAAGGCATCATTGGCGTAGAGACGGACGATTACTACTACACCGCCAAATGGGATGCCCTGCTCAAGCAGGGAATGCCGAATGCGCGGTTCGTCGATGCATTTTTGCTCGTCAACTGGTGTCGCATGAAAAAATCGGCGCGCGAAATCGAATTCATGCGCCAAGCCGGAAAAATCGCGGCTGCTGCGCAGCAGGCCGCGTATGACAAGGCAGAACCTGGCGTGCGTCAGTGCGACGTAATGGCGGAGGTCTATCGCGTTACGACGGCTGGCTTGCCCGAATTCGGTGGAACATTTCCGTGTAAGCCGCCTAACGCGATGGTCGGAGAGATTTGCTCCGCCCCGCACTTGTCATGGACGGATGAGCCACTCGTAGACTGGCGACATGTTTTACATTGAATTGGGTGGCGTGCGGCATCGTTATCACTCGCCACTTGTCCCGCTGTATCTATTTGGGCAAGCCCACCGAGCAGAATGATTACGGTCACGAACGTAATTGCCGAAGGTCTAGCCGCAGTCCTCGACAAGGTGAAACCCGGCGTGACTTGTGAGCAACTCGCGCACAGTCTGGACGCAGACCACGGCCAAGTACGGCATCGAAAAAGAGGGGCGCGTCGGGTATCCGGTCGGCATCGGATTTCCGCCGACCTGGGGCGAACTGACGGCAAGTCTTCGTGCCGGCGACAAGACCGAGCTTGAGGAGGGCATGACGTTTCACTGCATGCCGGCAATCTGGCTGGATGTCTACGGCATCGTGATATCGGAAAGCTTCGTCGTTACAAACACCGGCGCAGAGTGCTTCGCCGATTATCCACGAATCCTGTTCACGAAGGCCTAGCTTCATGAATGCGTCTCTACCGCATACACGCACCCTGCAGGGCGGTAGAAATCTCTATGGCTATGCAATCGGCATCTTAATGATCGAGGGTCGCTTTCCGAGGCCGCCCGGAGCAATCGGAAATGCGACGACGTTTCCATTTCCAGTCATGCATCATGTCGTGCCAGGCGCATCCGGGGTGCGCACGGTGCGCGAACTGTCCAACGCTAGATCCGGAGAGCGCCTGCGTTTAGCGGACGCAATTAGACCTTGGATCGACGGCGCAAACTGGCTTGTTGCGCAAGGTTGCCGCGCCATCACGACCTCGTGCGGGTTTGCCGCACTGTTTCAGCGCCAATTGGCGGCTGCGGTCGATGCACCTGTATTCGCATCTTCATTAATGCTCGCGCCGTTTATTGCGCGAATGTTGAAGCCCAATCAACGCGTCGGGATCATTACCGCCGATGCCGATAACCTGACGTCGGCCCACTGGGCCGGCGCTGGCGTCGATCCAGCGACCGTCGCCGTCATCAGGAATGAACGGCTGCCCCGAATTCGAAGCGACATCCTGGCGCGATCAAGAAACGCTCGATGTTACTCGGTTGGAAGCCGAAACGGTGGATGTGGCCCGGCGCCTTCTCACCAAGAGCCAATCCATCGGCGCCATTCTCCTCGAGTGCTCTCTCCTGCCGCCCTATGCGGCAGCAGTGCAGTCCGTCACGCAACTGCCAGTATTCGATTTTACGCATCTTGTCGCCATGGTTCATAGCGCCTGTTCGCGAGTCCCGTTTTCCGGAATCACGTAGGTGCAGCATGCGAATGTTGTCTAATGTGATCTATCCGTTGTTGGCGATTGTTTGCGCCGTCTCTCTCTGGTATGCGATCGTAATCTTTTTCCACGTCCCAAAATATATTCTGCCCCTCCCCGAGGACGTCTATAATCGCATCGTCGAAAACTTTTGCCTTTCTGCTTTGGCACTCGGGCGTAACACTTTATGAGACCCTCGGCGGATTTGCGCTTTCGGTGATCTTGGGAATTCCCATTGCCATCATCCTGGTCGCCTCTCAAACGCTTAATCGCGCCTTGATGCCATGGCTGATCCTGAGCCAGACATTCCCAAAGGTCGCGCTCGCTCCGCTTATTGTCGTTTGGTTTGGCCTTGGGCTTTTCCCGAAATTAATGGTCACCTTCCTCGTAGCATTTTTTCCGGTCGTCATCTCGACTATCGTCGGGTTGCGGTCAGTCGAGCGGGAAATGATTGAACTGGCCCAATCAATGCGCGCTACACCTATACAGATGTTTTGGCATTTCCGGATCCCATTGGCGCTTCCAAACATTTTCGCTGGGTTGAAAGTCTCCGTCTCGTTCGCCGTAGTCGGCGCGGTGATCGCAGAGTGGGTCGGCGCCAGCGAGGGGCTCGGCTACTTGCTGATGCGGGCCAACGGCAATCTCGATACAACGCTGCTGTTTTCCGTGTTGGTTGCTCTGATGATTATTGGGGTTGTTCTCTACTACGCGGTCGAATTAGTCGAGCGGATTACGATTCCATGGCACGTCGTGATCCGACTGCAGGATATCACACAGCCATCGTAAAGCAGGTGACATACAGAGAAAGAGAGGGGAATCATGAATAAGATCACGCGACGGAATGTCTTGGCCGGTTCCGCGGTGCTTGCCACCTCGGCGCTGGGTATGCCGCTCGTTACCAAAGCCAATGCGGCGACGCCGATAAGTTTTAGTCTGGATTGGACTATTTACGGGTCGCACGCGCCGTTTTATCTAGCGCTTGAGGAGAAGATGTTCCAGAAAGCGGGACTCGATGTCACGATTTCTGAAGGTCATGGCTCCGGACTCGTCTCGCAGTTGCTCGGACGCGGCAGCAATCAGATGGCATTTGTTGACTTTTCCGTTCTCATCCGGGCCGTTGCGACTGGTGTCCCGATCATCGCGGTGCAGCGGTTGTTGGCAAATTTGATGTGCGTTATTAGCCATGCCGACGCGCCTATAAAGTCGCCGAAAGGGCTCGAAGGCAAGATTATTGCGTTCGGTCCGTCAGAAAGCACGGGCTTGTTATTCCCAGCACTTATGAAAAAGGCTGGCGCGGACATCAAGAAGGTCAGCATATTAAATCCCGCGGTTGGGGCCAAGAACGCACTCTTCTTGGAAGGGCGCGCGGACGCGATCCCCGCCAACGTCAATGTGCAGGTCGCCCAGATCGAAGCGAAGGGGGCAAAAGTCGATTACTTCCTGTACAGCGATTTTGGCGTCAAATTGTTGAGCCAGGGCCTGGCTGCGAATGTCGATTGGCTGGAGAAGAACGGAGCGGCCGCCAAGGCTTTCGTCAGGGTGTCGCGCGACGCCCACGAGGCCACTCTGGCGGATCCCGAAAAGGCCGTCGATCTCTTGATCAAGAAACTGCCGCATGAAGCCCGCAACAAGAAGGTGCTGCTGCGGCAAATCGAAATCTCCAAAGGCAACTACGTCACCGCGGCCACCAAAGGGAAGCCGTTCGGCTATATGGTCGATGCGGACTGGAATGAAACCCAAGATATCTTGGTGACCTATGGCGGGCTTAAGGATAAGACGCCCTTGAACAAGCTCTATACCAACGCCTATCAACCCTCGTAATCGGGCTATAACCGTAGCGATGGCACCGGCGATCTCTCTCAAATCGGTCCAGAAGACCTTTGACGCCGGCACTGTCCGTATTGACGCCCTTCTCGACATCAATCTCGATGTCGAGAAGGGCGAATTTATTTCGGTTGTTGGCGCTTCAGGCTGCGGCAAGTCAACGCTTCTGCGTCTCATCGCAGGCCTTATGAATCCAACCGCTGGCTCCATCGAGATCAGCGGACAGCCGATCAAAGGACCCGACCCGGAAATCGGCATCGTCTTTCAGACACCGGTTCTCCTGCCATGGCGCTCCGTCAGGCGCAATGTCGAACTTCAACTCGATATTAGGAAGATCGCCGATCGAGAGGCAAGAAGCCGGGTTGACGACTTGCTAAAGCTTGTCGGCTTGTCGGGCTTTGAAGAGCAAAAACCGTATGAGCTTTCCGGGGGAATGCAGCAGCGCGTATCAATTTGTCGCTCATTGGTACATAACCCGACGCTTCTGTTAATGGACGAACCATTTGGCGCACTCGATGCCTTAACTCGCGAGCAGTTGAATTTCGAGCTTCAACGCATCTGGATGCAGACAAAGAAGACCGTTCTTTTCATAACGCATAGCATCAGCGAAGCGGTGATGCTGGGCGACCGCGTGGTGGTGATGACGCCCCGGCCCGGCCGCATCAAGGGAATTGTCCCTGTTCCGCTGCCGCGGCCGCGTGACTTTGCGAGCATGGGCCTAGCGGAATTTCACGACACGTGCGGCAAGGTCCGCCAGATGATGAATGCAGCGGGCTTTATTGAATGAGCAAACCAATTGCCCCCAGCGCGCCGTCGCTCGCTCACCGTCCTGTGATCATGGGAGACCGCGGCATGGTTGTCGCGGGCCACCATCGGGCAGCAGAAGCCGGGCTCGCCATGCTGCGGGCAAACGGCAATGCGATGGACGCTGCCATCGCCACGGCATCAGCCCTGGCGATCGCCATTCCATTCATGAACGGTCTCGGCGGGGACTGCATTGCGTTGTACGCGCAGCGCCCCAATCAGGTCACGGTCGTAAATGGCTCTGGTGCGACTGCACGCAACGCGGCGGCTCGCAGAATTTCGCCGCCGGGGGATCAATTCCATGCCCATGCGTGGGCCGTTGACCGTCTCAGTTCCCGGGCTTTGTGGCGGCGATTGGTGAAGCGGCGGAGCGTTTTGCGACCTTCCCCCTTGCCCAACTGCTTGAGCCCGCGATTTCGTTGGCCGAAGAAGGCGTCCCAATCGATGCATCGGCCGCGGAATTCTACAATGGTCCGGTTTATGCTGATCTTGCGGCGAGATTCCCGTTGCTCAAAGCCACTTTCGGTGCGCCTGGCGGATGGACCCTCGGATACCGATTGAAACAGCCCGCAGCCGCGGCGACCTTGCGCAAGATTGCCGCTATCGGATGGCGCTCTTTCTACGAAGGGCCAGTGGCGAATGGATGGCTTGCGGCCGCCCAGTCGCGAGCGGCGTTCTTCTCGATGCCGAGGACTTGGCCTTGCATCGAACGGAATTTACGCACCCGCTTTCAGTCAATTGGAAAGGCAAGACCGTCTACGCGGCGCCCCCGAACTCGCAAGGTATCGCTCTTCTGGCAATGTTAGGAATTGCGCAAGCTCGATCTGCGTTACCTCCATCGAGACCGGCCTGATCCGCTGATCGACCCGATCGAGCATTTAGTCATCAAGAAGCGGGCTTTTGAAATTAGGGATGCCTATTGCACCGATCCGCGCCGCGTGTCCCTGCCATCGGACATTTTGAGTGCGGACCACTTATCGAAGATTGCAGCCAATGACGGTCCGACCGTGGAGGCACGAGGCGGTGGGGGTGATACCTCAACGTTCGTGGTCATCGATCGCAACGGTCAAGCGGTCTCCTGGGTTCAGTCGCTGTTCGAGGAATTTGGATCGGGCGTGGTTTGCCCAGATCACGGACTTGTTCTGCATAATCGTGCCGCACTGGAGACGTTAGATGATGATCCGGTTCATGGACTGAGAGGCGGCTATCGGCCCTTTCACACGCTCTGTCCCGCCATGATTGCCGCTCCGGATGGAAGCACGGCGACGCTTGCGACACCTGGTGATCATGGTCAGCCGCAAACACTGGCGCTTGTATTACGTCGCCACTTTGAGCAGAGGCCTCGACATTCAGGCTGCGATAGAATGGCCCCGCATACGTCATGATTCCGGTTAGGAAGTTATGTTGGAGGACCGGTGTCCGGCAGATTGGGACGCATTGCTGCAATCTGCGGGCTTCACCGTGCGCCGCGTGGGTCCTTGGTCTCGTCTGATGGGCGGCGTGAATGCTATCGTAAGGAGGTCTGATGGGCTCATGATGGGCGGAGCGGACCCGCGCCGCTCATCTTACGCACTTTCAATGTGAATGCAGCAGGCTGAAAACTCTTGGGCCTAGTCGGAGCTGTCTTTCGCAAAGATCCCCGTTCGGCAACGGCTATAGGAACTACTATTCCTCGCGTGTCACGCGGAGCAGCGCCTCCGACTGCGTTTGCTTGCGACGCTTCGTCAGCGTGCGCAGCTCGGTGGGCTGCTGGTCGAAGGACGATTTCGCCTCTCTATCGAATTTCACATCGCCTTGCGGGATGGCGAGCAGTAGCTCGGCGAAGCTCGGCGCATTTTGATTGGTCCAGCTTGCGCAATCGCTCATATTCGTCGGCGGCAACGATGACGACAGCCGGCTTGCCGTCCTTGGTCACGGTCTGCGGCTTGTTCCGGGCGGCTGCGATCAGCGAACTGAAACGGCGTTTGGCGTTCTGGATCGACCATACACGACGCGCGGTGGGGCATCACCTCACAAGCATTTCCGGATAGAATATCAACCGCGTTCTCGGTTCATCAACCGGCCACCTTAACCGGATGCGGATTTCCACTTTTGGTAAGGCACGCCGTTGCAATGCCGGCCAGGTTCGAGCGCCGAAAATTCGTGGTGATGTTGACGCGTCGTTCGAACCTGTCGACGCTGGGGACACGTTTCGGACCGGGAGGCCCTGTCAGCCCGGCCGCCCCCTTGCCCCTTAGGCCCGAGCGACATTGCAGGGGCCGGCGCTATTTCCTCGCTTGAGCACCCTTGCGCAGGCGGACCCCTGCGCCTCCCCCGTTCTCGTCGATGAAAACGATGCCCGCTTCTTCAAGGGCAGTCTTCAGCGCTTGAACCGCAGCATCGGACACTTGGCGACGCCCCCTCTCAAAATCGACGACAGTGGAAAGCCCAAGATCTGAGGTACGGGCCAGTTGGGGCTGCGTGAGGCCCAGCAAGGCCCTTGCTGCTTTGCATTGGGATGGTGAGATCATAAATCAACATTTTATGTTGACAGACAGAACAACGAAACGTATCAACATAAAATGTTGAAACGCCAAACGGAGCCTACAATGTCTGAAACCCCGAGCCAAATCCACCAGACCGCCGCCATTACATCGGCGGATCGGACGCCCGGATCATCATGGGCCAGGACGAAAAGACCCTGCTCCGGCTCTGGCGGGAAAAACGGGGGGAGATTGAGCCTGAGGACCTCTCGGGCAACCTCATCGTCCAGCTCGGCGTCGTCACCGAGGAACTGAATCAGCGCTGGTACGAGGCCAACACCGGCTACAAGCTGAAGGACATCCAGCGCCGTGTACTGCACCCCGTAAACCGGTGGATGGGGGCCACCTTGGACGGGGTCGTAGGGGCCACAGGCGCGGTCTACGAGGCCAAATTCATGCTGCCCTGGTCGTTCTCCGAGGAGGCTGCCGCGGCGAAGCACATGGCCCAGCTACAGCACAATATGTGGGTCACCGACGCCAAACAGGCGGTGCTCTCGATCATCACCGGGGGCGGGAAATGGGTGGAAATCAGGATCGATGCCGACCCGATGTACCAGCACCTGCTGCTGACCGCCGAGCGCAAGTTCTGGCGCTGCATCGAGAGCGGTGAGCCGCCTCACCTGTTCGGGGTCGAAACGCCCCAGCCCCGCATCCAGGCGCTCAGGGTCGTGGACATGAGTTCATCGAACTCATGGGCCGATTTGGCGGCGGTCTATTGCCGAACGCGCCCTGCCTATGTCGAGCACGAGGCCGCCAAGGCAAATCTCAAAAAGATCATGCCGGCCGACGCCAAAGAGGCGATCGGTCATGGCGTCCGCGCTAAGCGCTCGAAGTCCGGCGCCGTCAGCTTCGACGTCTTGGAGGAGGCTCTCGATGCAGCGCAGTAGCGAGACCATCGGCGCCCTTGCCGCCGCCCTGGCCAAGGCTCAAGGAGAGCTTGCCAACCCGGAGAAATCCCTAACGGCGACCATCCAGTCGCCGTTCCCGCGCGAGAACGCCAAAACCTTCCGCTATGCCCCGTTATCCAGCGGGCTCGAGATCGTTCGAAAGTGCCTGGGCAAGCATGAGATCGCGGCTGTGCAGACGACCGCCATTGATGCGGAAAATGGCCTGATCCGCCTGACGACCATGTTGGCCCACGCCTCCGGCGAGTGGGTCTCATCGGACTGGCCGGTTTGTCCGGTGTCAGAAACAGCAGCGCCGCACCGAATGGGTGCGGCGCTGACCTATGCCCGGCGATATGCGCTCTTCACACTGGTGGGGATTGCCGGTGAGGACGATGCGGATGCTCCCGAGATGGCTGCGCCGCTACCGTCGAGCAGCCAGACAGCGCCGAAATTCAAACAGAACGGGCGCTCTGAAGCGAAGGCGCTTCTTTCACCGGCGGAGTCCGCCCAATCTCTGGACAAGCTCCTTGGGGAGCTTGAAGCCCTGAGCACCGAGGCAGACCTCACGGACTGGGCTCAGCACATCTTGCCGTCCAAGGGCACACTGATTCCAGCGGATGCCAAGTCGCTAGAGGAGGCGTTTGGCACGAAAGCCAGCGCACTGGCTGATGCAGCTGAACGAAATATTCCTGATGCAACTTTAAGCTCAGCAAAATTGCCCCCCGAAATTTTGGAAGTCAATGAGACTGGCAGCCCGCGAACAATGGATGCCACCGCAAATCAACCTGCTGCTGAGCAGACGACAAAGAGCCGAAAGCGCCACACTTCGAAACGTATCGACAAAAGCGCCCTCGCCATTCCCGAGCCACGCCGCATCCGCGACAAGGATCATTTGAAGTTCGTGGCGCAGCAGCCCTGTCTCGTTTGCGGCCGTCAACCGTGCGATGCGCATCATTTGCGATTTGCCCAACCGCGAGCCCTGGGAAGAAAAGTCAGCGATGAGTTCACCGTGCCGCTTTGCCGCACGCATCACCGCAATCTCCATAGCGTTGGTGACGAGGAGCGCTGGTGGACCGACCACTCCTTGGACCCGCTCAGCGTCGCCGCCAAATTGTGGCAAACGAGCCGGCTGCGCCCGCAGGGTGATGCAACCGAAGAACCGGCAGAATCGAGTTGATCAAGCCGCGAAATGAAAACGTCGATAAAGCCTTCGCCGGCATCGAGCCATGAGCTACTGACTACAAAGTTGGAAGAGGGGAGCGGTCTGGAGTGGTGCGGGAAACGACCAACAGGCGGCACCGCCCCGCAAAGGACTTGATGCTCGTATCGAGCCTAATGATCGCAGGTTAAAGTTACAAAGATTTGAAAGAGGCAACGCCCGGCTAGCCGGAAGGCTCGAGCACGGCCTCGTGACCCAACTCCGACAACAGCTGCTCGAAGTAGGCCGATCGTTTTTTGCAGACCGTCGTCGAGCATGACACGCGGTTTCCACCCTAAGATTTCATTGGCCATGGCAATATCGGGTTGACGTTGCTTGGGGTCGTCTTGCGGTAAAGGCATGCGCACTATCTTCGAACGTGAACCGGTCATCGAGATCACCTTATCGGCAAGCTCACGTATCGTGAATTCGTTCGGATTGCCGCAATTTATCGGACCTGTGACATGATCCGGCGTCGCCATCAGGGCGACCACACCGTCGATCGAGATCATCGACAAAGCAGAACGAACGCGTCTGCTCACCGTCACCGTAGATCGTGATGTCCTGGTTCGTCAGCGCCTGGACGATGAAGTTCGATACGACACGACCGTCGCGGGGATGCATGCGCGGTCCGTAGGTGTTGAAGATGCGCATAACCTTTATCGCGAGATTGTGCTGGCGCCGGTAGTCGAAGAACAGCGTTTCCGCGCAGCGCTTGCCCTCGTCATAGCAAGAGCGCGGGCCGATCGGATTGACATTACCCCAATAGATCTCCTGCTGCGGGTGGACGCGCGGATCGCCATAGACCTCGGAGGTCGAGGCCTGGAGGATCTTCGCGCGCAACCGCTTGGCGAGGCCCAGCATGTTGATGGCGCCCACCACGCTGGTCTTGGTCGTCTGCACTGGGTCGCGCTGATAGTGGATAGGCGACGCCGGACAGGCAAGATTGTAGATTTCATCGACCTCGACGTAGAGCGGAAACGTGACATCGTGGCGTAGCAGCTCGAAGCGAGGATGGTCGAGCAGGTGCTCGATGTTGCGCTTGGTGCCGGTGAAGAGATTGTCGACGCACAAGACGTCTGCGCCAGTGTCGAGCAAACGCTCGCAGAGGTGCGAGCCGATGAACCCTGCCCCGCCTGTCACCAATATCCGTCGTTCCAGATGCATCCGCGTATTTTCTGTCACTTTCATATCGACTCAATAATGCGTGGGCAAGCCCTAGCGTGAACCGAAGCCGGTCAGGATTGTCCGAACCGTCATCGCCACGATGACGAAGTCGAGCCAGGGTGAGAAATTCTTGATGTAGTAGAAATCGTAATGGAGCTTGTACTGCACCGTATCCGGGCGAGCCACGTTTCCTTGGCGCACCTGGGCCCATCCCGTAATGCCGGGGCGGACGATGTGCCGGTAGCTGTAGAAGGCAAGCTCGCGTTCGTACCACTCGGACAGCGGGACCGCCTCGGGGCGCGGGCCGATCCAGCTCATGTCGCCTTTGAGGACGTTGATGATCTGCGGAAGCTCGTCGATCCTGTACTTCCGCAACACCTTGCCGACGCGGGTTATTCGCTTGTCGTTGTCTTCCGTGTAGTGGGCACCGGCGATCTCCGGTTTCATCGTTCGAAGCTTGTAAGCCCGGAAGATCCTGCCGCGATAGCCGACACGATCCTGAACAAAGAAGACCGGCCCCTTGCTGTCGAGCTTGATGAAGACGGCGGCGATGCCGCACATGATTGCCGCAAGATGGCAGCATGATAACCGACAGTATCGACATCAAGCGCGAGCTTAAGCTGGACATACAGTGAGGACGGATTGAGCGAGCCGATGGTGTTTTCCGACAGATGCTCGATCGCCACCCGGCCGGTCAACAATTCCTGCGCCTGTTTGGAATGATAGACCGGTATGCCGTTGAGGGCGCAGTGAGCGAGGAAGGCTTCCCAGCCGGGGCCAAGATCGGCGCGCAGGTCCGCGACGATGCCGTCGTAGCCGTGGGGAATCGTCTCGGCCGACGGCCATACGGCCCAGTCGACGTTGGGGATATCCAGGAGCTCAGCGGTGTGCCCCCCTTCGACGACCGCAAGCCGCGGCCGCTTGACCCGCCGTTCGACCATGAAAGCCACATAGAAGAACACAACCGCAATAGCGAAGCTGACGAGCACATGGAAGCGCGAATAGTCCTGGCGGCTGACCAGCAACGCCACGCGCCATGAGACCGTAAGAAACGGAAAATACGGGGATGATGTAGGAGAAAACCTGCAGGCCCGGCACGGTCGCCAGCTTACGCAAAATGGCGTAACCCAGCAGGAGAGCCAGGGTCGTTCCGATGATCGCGTTCTCTAGGCTGGCCGCGGGATACCCCAGACCGTTCGAAACGGGCCAACGCGGCAGTGCAGGCAGGGCAACCGCAAATAGCAGGCCGAAGAGTATCTGCCACCGCTTCCGCCCCAGAGCCCCCTTGGCAGTGAGCGCGAGCCCGCTGAAGAATGCGGGCGGCGTCTTCTCTTCGAGAGGGCCCCTATGCTCGACGCTGGCTCGCACGCGCGTGCTCCCAACTGAGGCCCCGATGGGTACGAAGCTCAAGGCCCCGTGCCGTCGGCTCGAACCCGATCAGCCAGTAGGTTACTAATATCAAAAGCTGATCTCGCGCAAGAATTGAGCGAATTGAATATACTTTACTATACAGTGGGTTGAGCGATTCTGTACAGCTATTGGGTGTGTTGAGAGGGCCAATTCTTCCATTTTGGCGAGAAAAAGACGGTCCCAGAATTCCGGCACGGACCATGTGGATTTGAGGCGGACAGCCGCCATTGGGCCTCGGGTCCAGGCACTACCGGAATTCCGCCCGCATGCAGGCGGATCCAGGCCGTCGCCGTACCGGTGCGGCAGCGGCGCGAGGCATTCGCGGCAATCACCGCGGCTCACCGGCCATGCCGCGCTCGAGGGGCGCGGCCTTGCTCCGGAAACGGCTGGCGTGCCGCCAGAGCCAAAGCGGCAGGCGAATGAGGGGATAATAGACGGGCCCGAGAAACCGGAGGCGGCCTGGCAGCGCGAAGCGCACGACGTCCTCGACGCAGAAAAGCAGCAAAGCGCATTGCGCCGCATAGAAGCGCCAGCTGCTGCCAAGACGGAGTTTGGCGACGGCCATGCGGGTCGTGCCGAAGGAACGGTCGATCACCTCGGTTTGCGCATCGTTGCCGACCATGGCGTCAATGGCGCTGGATACCAGGAGCGCCGTGCGGCCGCGGCGGCAAATCCGCTCCTGCAATTCAGGCGGCAGGTTGAGGTCCAGAAGCGCCTGGCATAACAGCAGCCCCTGGCCGGCGCAGAACGCCGCGCCGCAGTCCTCCGCCCGGCGGAACAGCCGCACGAGCTCGCTTTCGCACTTGCCCGCCAACAGCGCGTTCAGATCCGCCAACCACTTGAGCCGCATCCAGAGATGGCTCGCGCCATGGACGCACAGGTAGAGGAAGAGCTCGTCATCGCCCAAGACGTCGACACCCCGGTCGCCGGCCAGCATAACCCGGCGCCGCGACGAGAGCGGGTCCAGCCCCGTGAGCAGACATGGATTGCCCGTCAGCCGCCAGTGCAATTCGATCTCGGCCCCCCCGCGCCGGCCGGACAGCGCCACCTCCCAGCCGTAGCGAAAGAGCTCGTCGCGTTGCGCTCGGCTCAGCGTTCCGGCCAGAGGTTCAAGCTCATAGCCGTTCTCCTGCAGAAGCCTCGCGGCGGCCCGCGCACGGCCGGGCGGCACAAAGAGGTCGAGGTCCTTGCCATGTTTCAAAGCGACCGAACCGTAGACCGCCTGCGCAAGCGACACGCCTTTCAGCCACAGCACCGGAATGCTCGCCGCCTCGAATAGCGTCTGCAGCCGCACCGCCTCCGCCGCCATGGCAAGGTTTTGCCGCGCGATCCGGTTCGCTCGTTCCGCCAACGCCCGGGACTCACGCGGCGGCAGGGCCACGCCCGCGGCCGTCAACGCCTGGCAGGCCAACCCGGCAATGCGCTGCCGGTCGACCACCCGCAGGAAGCCGGCCCAATCGGTGACCTTCGCGGCCGCCGCGCGCACCGCCCCATCACGCGAGGGCGAGGCCGGCCAGCGACAACAGGCGCACGCGAGCGCAAAGCCGTGCACGGCCGCTTCGTCACGCATTTTGGTGTAGCCGCGTTGCTTCACCATCGTTTCCGGTGCGCAGGCCTAGCTGGAATGGCTGGCGAGCGTCGCCATGGCCAGTGGAGCGGGCAATTCCGTCGGAAATCGGCGTAACTCCGCCTCGACGTCAAGTTCGAGCATCAAGGCATTACGACCGAGTACAGCACAAGGTTCTCATCGAATGCATTCAACCCCGAGGCAATTATCCCAGCGTTCCTTCAATTCGACATCTTGAAAGCGCGGATCCGATAAATCGCCCATGGTCGCCCGCCGGATGTTTTTGAAGCCCGCTTCGGCAAGCTCGTCAGCCAAGCCGGGATAATCCCACATCCAGCGATGGCCGGAATTTCCGAGCCATTCCCTCACAAACGCCGGCAGCGAGCGGCTTCGACGCAATTGACCAAGCCGCGAGGTTCCCATGAATTCGATCGCTCGCGTGGACGACGTGCTCTCAAGGTAGTGTCTCGCAAGGTATTCCAAATCGGGAACGACCGCACGGAATATGCCGCCCGGTTTAAGGATTCGACGGATCTCGGCGAGCGCCGTGCGCAAATCCAACAATGAAAGATGCTCCAAGACATGCGAACAGTAGACAGCATCGCAAGCGCCGTCCGGAACGGGCAGCCCCGAGACGACGTCACCAACTTCCACGTTCGCGGGGAACGGTGGACCGAAGCGCTTTGCGATGCGTCCGACCACCGGCAACCGCTGCAAGCGAAGCGATGGCGAAACGTCGAAATTGCGCCACTGCGCAGGCGCACATAATCCACAGCCGAATTGAACATGCATCTGACAGCCTCGCTTTCACCCTCATCGTATCTTGTCTTCCGCGAGGGCTTCCCCCGCTGCCCCTCGCGGCTTACAGCCGTTTCGTCGAGGAGCAAATCAACGGCCTTTTCCGTCGCGGCCCGCTTCGCCCGGTTCACGCTCGCGGGCAGCCGAAGTGCTTCCCGCGCCCGCGCGCGCGCCAACGAATGTTCTTGAGGCCCCACCCGTGTTTCATCGGCACTAAATCAGGACAATTGGATCCACGGCCCGCCGACCTTGGAAGGTCTGTCTACTGCGCCTTGGCGGCACTGACATAGACACTGTCCGCCAGCCGGATCAGAATCGGAGCCTTCTCGCTCAGACGGCGCAGGAACTCCGAAACCACAATCGCCACTTTCACGGACCTCCTCATCAAATGCATATCGCCGGGCTCGAGCCCAAGCCCGAAATAACAATGAACCGAGAGGGACGACGGCCCGATCGCCTCATCGAAGGCGACTCGCAATTCGTCAAGCGTCCAATAGCGCACGTCAAATCCAGAACCTTCCGAGAAATTTCTTCGGGCGCGATGATACAAGCTTCTCAGGCCGGACCTGTTCGGCATTTGAACAAGACAATCGCCGGACTCTGCAAGGACGCGCCCTATTTCGGCAAGGGTTCGGCGCGCGTCCGCTTTGCTGAAGTGTTGAATGACACTGTAGGAAAATACGGTGTCGAATGCACCCGCACAAAAGGGCAGATAGCGGGCATCGCCGCAGACGTAATCGATCGGGGTATCGAGTTGCCGCGCCACCCGGCGCGCCGCCATGACGGCGCCCAGGGAGGGGTCGATGCCGACGACCCGGTAGCCTTTTCTCGCCGCCGCAATCGACCACCGCCCCCAACTACAGCCTACATCCAGGAGCAACCGTCCGCGCGCCGGTGGAAGCCTGAGTGCCGGAATTGGATAGTCCGGCAGCCTTCCCACGAGACTGTTGTAAGCAAATCCATTGGTGGCCCCGATCAGCACCGATACCACGGGATCCACCTTGGGCGCGCGCGAAGCCGCAAGATCGACCGCCAGCGCCTTTTGCTTATCGCTCACGCCGACGGATTCCAGGTACAACTCGGGCATAGGTTCGTCGATCGCGCCATTGGCACGCGCCAGCGAGGAACGCGCTACATCGATGGACTGCTCGACGTCATCAAGCAGCAACACTGGCACGTCGTCGACAACCGGATAGACGTGGCCATGCTCGCAGACCAGCCTATCCGGCGATCGCCGTGACAATTTGGTGCGATCTCGCGGGCAAGCCAGGATGTCGAGATTCATCTAGCTACTCCAAGTCCGCCAGTGCGCGGAATTTCCTTATTGGATATCACTAGGGCAAGCCGATCGCGCCTCGAAAATTAGATCGGCGATCTCTTGCATCGCGGCTTGCTTGGCCTGATTGAGGCTCGCGGACAGGCGAAGCGCTTGTGCGCGCTTGTCCGCCAGAAGAGCGCGATCCTCGATTTGCTCGAGGATCGTCCTTATCGCCTGCGGGTCATAGCGACCGCCTGCGGGAGACGGCACGATCCACGCCGCCTCACGAAACATATTGGCCGTATCACTTTCCGCTTCGCCCGCGTAGATCAACGGGCGGCCGAGGCTGATCGTCGTCACTGCCTTGGACGGCACGCACAAGTGCGTCCAGCGAGGATTGAGCGACGCGATGTGAACGTCGGCCGCCGCGAGGTCGTCATAATTCAGGCTGTCCCGCCAGGCGACATTGGCGCGGCCAGCAAGACGCGCGCGCATGCCGTCCGCATAGCGTCCGTACAAAGCAAGATGAAAGACAAATTTCGCGGGGTCCGCGGCCTCGACCAGCGCCCCCAAGAGTTCCGGACAGTGCGCCTCTCCCAGATTGCCGCCGTAAGCGAGAACGATCCGGCGCTCCGCCTGCCGCCATGCCGGCGGTTCGGCATGCTCGGGCGGCGGCCCGCAAATGCCGCAAGGCAGGATGACCGCTTTGCGCCCGACGCCGCGCATGCGGGCAACCGCTTTCGCCTGCTGTTCGCCGAGGCAAATCCAGGCATCCGGGGGATGGCGCCGCTGGGAACGCCGGATGAACCGATACAGCGGGTTGGACGCACGAATGAGACCGGCTGCCGCGAACGCCTCCGGGTAAAGATCCATCGTCCACTCGATCCATCGCACGGGTCGCCGCGCCTTGGCTCTTGCCCGGCCGACCCAGAAACCCAAGAGCGGCGGATCGGTGAGCGAGACGATCACGTCGGCCCACTTCACGGCTTCGGCGGCCATGCGCCGGCCCAGCATGGAAGACTGATACAGACGCCGTAACGCGCCGCCACGACCGTAGGGCACGCCGAGCCGGACAACCTCGGTATCCCCCGGAAGCGCGCCGCCCTCCGTCGGCCGATATCCCGCGGCGCTGGCGAACACGCAAATCTCCGCCGCAGGCCACCGATCGCGCAGATACGGCACCAACTCCGCCAGCGAGGTCCCCGTAATCGCCGCGTCCGGAGGGAAAAAGCTATTGAGCAACGCTATTTTCATGCGCCGCGTGTCGGTCGACCAGGCCCTCGTACATTTCCCGCAACGTCGTCTTGAGGTCGTATTTGCGCCGCCAATCGGGGTAGTCACGTTCGAAGCGAGAGGTGTCGCTGATCCACCAGATATGATCGCCGCGGCGGTTGGCATCCGAATAGTGCCACGAAAGCGGGCGGCCGGCGATTTCCTGGCAGAGATCGATCGCCTCGATCATGGAGCAATTGGCGAAGCGTCCGCCGCCGATATTGTAGACGCGGCCGCAACCGGGATTTTCGAAGAACGCCCAGAACGCCTCCACCAGGTCGGCGCTATGGATATTGTCGCGAACCTGTTTCCCGCCGTATCCGTGTATGGTGTAGGGCAGCCCCTCGACCACGCATTTCATGAGGTAGGCCAGAAAGCCATGCAGCGGCGCACCGGAATGCCCGGGGCCCGTAAGGCAGCCGCCGCGGAAGCACGCCGTCTTCATGCCGAAATATCGCCCGTACTCCTGGACGAGCACATCCGCCGCAAGCTTCGAAACGCCGAACAGGCTGTGCAGGGTCGAAATCGACCGACATGGACTCGTCAATGCCGTTCATGAAATACGGATGGGATTCCGCGAGCTCCCAACGCTTGTCCATCTCAACCAGCGGCAGCTCATTGGGCCGGTCGCCATAGACCTTGTTGGTCGACGTGAAGACAAAAACCGCATCCGGGCAGTACGTCCTGACCATTTGCAGCAGGTTCAGCGTTCCGTTCGCGTTGACCGAGAAATCCATGGCGGGGTCCTGCGCCGCCCAGTCGTGAGACGGCTGCGCCGCGGTGTGGACGACCAGCTTTATCGCCTGACCGTATTTCGCAAAGATGGTTTCGAGGCCCGCCCAATTCCGAATATCCAGGTCATAGTGCTCGTAGCCCGGCACATCGGCAATCAGCCGGTCGCGCGACCACCGCGTCGACGCGCCCGGGCCGAAGAAACGAGCGCGCATGTCATTGTCCATTCCGACGACGCGAAAGCCTTGCTTGGCGAGAAAACGGACGCTTTCCGAGCCGATCAGCCCGGCGGCTCCGGTGACAACTGCAACCATTTGCGATATCCCTAGCGAGCAATAACCATGGTGTATAATGTCTGATTGCGGCGATTATCAAGTCTTTCGCCCATCGGTTGTCCGTCGCTCATCTCAAGCAACGGCATCGCCCAAATCGCGGTAGCGCCGGCCCGGCAAGCTGTGCGAACGCGTTCACCATCCTCAGCCGCCTCGCCGGATGACTGTGTTGCCCATCACTAGCATGTCCATCTTCGTGCGCAGGAAGCAGTCCAGCGCTTCCTGCGGCCGGCATACGACCGGCTCGTTTTCGTTGAACGAGGTGTTCAGCACCATCGGCACGCCGGTGAGGTCGCGGAAGGCGCTGATAAGTCCGTGATATCGCGGGTTTGCCGCCCGCGACACGGTTTGCAGCCGGCCAGAGCCGTCGACATGGGTGACGGCGGGGATCGAAGATCGCTTCTCTTCGCGGATCTGGAAGACCTGCATCATGAACGGCACGGCATCGGCTTCCTCGAACCAGTCCGGGACGGCCTCTTCCAGCACCGAGGGCGCGAAAGGGCGGAAGGATTCCCGCCGTTTGATCTTGGCGTTGAGGCGGTCCTTCATGTCGGCGCGCCGCGGATCGCCGAGAATCGAGCGGTTGCCGAGCGCGCGCGGGCCCCACTCCATCCGGCCCTGGAACCAGCCGACAACCTTGCCGGCGGCAACGGCGTCCGCGACTTGATCAAACAGGCCATCGTCATCCGCGACAGTCTCGATCCGGCAGCCGGCGGCTTCCAGTTCCGCGTCGCGCGAATCGAGCAACGCCGCGATCTCGGCGGGCGAGAACTGCGGCCCCCAATAGGCATGGTCCATGACGAAGGACCGCGCGCCGCCGAGCTTGTGCCAGACGGCGAACGCCGCCCCGATCGCGCCGCCGGCGTCGCCGGCGGCCGATTGCACATAGACGTGGCGGAACGGGGTGGTCCGGCGAATCTTGCCGTTGGCGACCGAATTCATGGCGCAGCCGCCGGCCAGCGCGATCTTGTCGTCGCCGGCGATCCCGCGCACCGCCTGCAGCAAGTGGAAGAACGCCTCCTCATACATCGCCTGCACCGAGCGCGCGATGTCGCGATGCTTCTGTTCCAGCGGCTGCGCCGGGAGGCGGCGCGGTCCCAGCAGTTCTTCCAGCGCCGGCGTGAACAGGTCGGCCGCCATCGGCGGACCGTCGTTCCATTGAAAGAAGATCGACTCGCGCTGGTGGCGGAAGTAGCCAAGGTTGAGCGAGAAGCCCCCGTTCGGCTCCAGCCGCACGATCTTGCGCATCTGCGGCAGGAAGGTGGGCGCACCGTAGGGCGCAAGCCCCATCACCTTGTACTCGTCGCCGTAATGCGGAAAGCCAAGGTACTGCGTCAGAGCCTGGTAGAAGATGCCGAGCGAGTGCGGGAAGTACACGCGGTCCCGGACGTCGATCCGCGTGCCGCGGCCCAGTCCCCAGGCAGCGCTGGCGAAATCGCCGAAGCCGTCGACCGACACCACCGCCGCGTCCTCGAACGGCGAGACGTGAAAGGCGGACGACAGGTGCGCGAGGTGATGCTCCACGGGGTGAAATTCGGCTTCGATCGGGCCGCGCGTGAATGCCTCACGAATCAACTCGGGGATCCCGGCGCGCGCCTTGCGCTGGCGGATACGCTCGAAAACGAGGCCGAGGCCGGCGCTGCCGGACATGACATAACGAAGCTTCGCGCCGAGATTCGCCCGGCTGTCCTGGTTGACGGCGATGTGGTCAACGGCGGCAATATCGATGCCCGCTTCCTGCAGGCAGTAGGCGATAGCAAGCTTGGGAAATCCCGCCCAGTGCTTGATGCGCCGGAAACGTTCCTCTTCGGCCGCTGCGACAAGCTTTCCATCGCGCACCAGCGCCGCCGAGGAATCGCCGTGAAAGGCGTTCAGTCCGAGGATGATCATGAAAAGATCACTTTGGCAGTAACTGTCGCACGTTGTCGGACCGCTTCGACGCATCGCCACCGGCCAGCGAAAGTGTCTGCCGGCGCCACGAACTTGCCGCTCGCCTGACCATTCACGTCACGCTTCTCCCCACTCTCCACATTGATCTTTCGGCTTTCATTCGCAGAGACTTAGGGCCTCTATCAGATCCTGCCGATCTCGGCGAACGGCAACAAAATTTCTGCCTCTAAAGTTTTCGTAAACGGGACGATAATCGCTGAACCGCACTCCCGTCGGATAAAGCTGACCAATCTCGTAGAGGTGGCCGAATTGATCGTAATAGTCCTTGAGCAGAAACTGCGCATAGATATTCGCCATCCCGTACTCGAATTGAAGAATATCGATTTTTTGCCTTTCAATCATTCCGCGAAACCCGGCAAGCACCAGGCTCTCGCCGCCTTCCGTGTCGATCTTCAATAGGTCGATGTTGTTGATCTTATTCTCGGAGCAAAACGCGTCACCGGTTGTGACTTGCACTTCGATATCTTCGTGTCTGTACGGATGTATCGCGTCTGTGTTGATGATGGTCGAAATGGTATCATTACCCTCATAAACCTTTACCGAAGCGATTCCGGCCTTTTCCGCCAGACCAATTGGATGCGCGTTGATTTGCCGGGATACGTATTTCTCGGAAAGCACTTGAAAAGTAGATGGGACAATTTCGAACGCGTGGATTGTCGTCTTAGGATGCGCCCGACGAGCATGCTCAGACCACTCACCCGCATTGGCTCCGACGTCGAAGATCATCGACAATGAAAAGCTTGAGAGGCGTTCGAGCAACCACCGCTCGCCATTGGTCTCAATATCGTAGTTTTCATTATTATAAGCCGCCAAGTACACTCTTGCGAGCTTCGCCAGCATGACGGACCCCGGCATTCGACGATTGCCGTGCCAACGCACCAACTGGATAAGACGATGCTTCATTTCATGCAACTCCGACCGATTGCTACGGCCGCTGCTCCCAAGGCGCAAGCGGATCGCTTCCTCTGGGTCGCCCAGCGATTGGCGGACACCGGGATCGACAAGGTTGACGAGCGCGCTAGATGATTGCCATGACGCAAGTGACCATTGGCTGTCGTGATCAGCCGGCCATCCAGAGAACATATTCTCTCACTGCCGACGTAAAGGCTCTCTCTCAACGAAGCCGCACTTGGGTATCATTCGCCGATTTCAGAAGGGACAGTCTCACGACCCGATGGCGAGTCGATAAGAGCGTCACCGCAACAAGCGCCCAAAGCGATGCGATAGGCCTGCAAATGACGATCGACGCAACGCTCGACCGGAAAGTGTTCGCCGGCATAGGCGCGCGCCCGCCGGGACATGCGTTCGCGCAGTTCATAGTTATCAAGAAGCGCTAGGGACCGTTCGGCCACGTCCGACGCGGCGCGCGGCGCCACCAGGAATCCGGTTTCGCCGTTCAGGACGATTTCACCGATTGAACCGGCGTCCGCCGCCACGACCGGCAGCCCCAACGCCATCGCCTCCTCGATCACGGTCGGTATTCCCTCCGAGCGCGGTTCGGGTGTCATCCAGAACAGGTCGAACGCCTGCGCCAGCTCGGCAACACGATCCTCCGGATCCTGGACCAGCAAGTCTTCGCCCACGCGCAAGCCCAGACTCGCCGCTTCCTCGATCAATGACGCGAAATATTGCGCGTGGGCCTGGTAGCGCTTGCCGAAGATCACAAACCGGGTGTCGGGCCGTCGCTTGCGCAGTTCGGCGGCGGCTCTCACGAACGTCCGGTGCCCTTTCTGCCGATTGAGATTGGAGACATTGCCGATGACGAATGTCCGCTCATCAAATCCGAGCGCCTTGCGCACGGCTTTGCGCGTCTCCGCGGAAGGACGAAACCGGTTCGTATCGACCGGCGGGTGGAACAACACCAGGCGTTCCCCGAGCGAAAGAGCGCCGGGATGCGCGGCGGCGACCCGCCGGCCCGTGGACATCACCGCGCCCGCCGTGCGCCGAACGTAGGGCATGATCAACCGCCGGAAGCTTGGCGGCGTAACGGTATCGAGAATCTGCCAGACGACCGGAAGTCCGTGCCGCCGCGCCGCGATCGCGGCGTGCGGATTGGAGACGCCGTTGATCTGAACGAGATCGATCCTTTCCTGGACCAGCAGCGTCTCGATGGCGCGCACGGTATCGCGAAACCCGAGCGCGAATTGCCAATGAGGACGTGGCGACAGAGTCGCGCGCAGCCGCGGAATCGGCAACTGCGCGACCCGGAGCCCTGCCGCGCGCAACCGTTCGGCCCCGTTGCCCGGTTCGTCCGGAAGAAGGATGAGGGTGTCGATGCCGTGCAGCACCGCCAGCCGAGGGGCGAGTTGGGCATTGCGATTGTGCGGCCCCCCGAAGGTGTTGCCGTGCAGCACGCTGAGGAGGCGGATCACGAGTCGCTCACTGCCTCGGCAAATGCCGAACGGCCCTGCGCCAGAAACCAGTCCCAAGTCGCCGCCAGGCCACGCGCCAGCGGCCAGCGCGGCTCGAAACCGAAGGCAGCGCGCGCCGCGTCGAAGCGCGCGAAATTTCGCTCGACTTCACCTGGTCGCTTGTCGAGGAATTCGATCGGATGGTTTTCGCGTCCGGCAATACCGGCAAGCGCCTTCGCCAGATCCGCAATGCGCGTCTCTACCCCGGAGGCCAGATGAAAGACCGAACCCGGCTGCAGGTCCTGCATCAGCGCGCGCTCGATCCCTGCGCTGAGATCGTCCACGTAAAGGAAATCGCGGGACGCCCGGCCGTCGCCATAGATCCGGATCGGCTCGCCCAGCAGCAACGCCTTGATGAAGACGGTGATCGCTCCCCTCTTATGAGCGCTATGCGGGCCATAGACATTGGCAAAGCGCAGGGCGACGGTCTGCAAGCCATAGGCCTGCCCGAACGCGTGGCAATAGGCTTCACCGCACAGCTTGCCGGCCCCGTAAGGCGAGATCGGCTTGGGTAGCGACGTCTCGTCGACCGGCGGCTCGGCGTTGCCGATTAGCGCGCCGCCCGTCGACGCAAACACCAGCTTCTTAACACCCGCCTGCCTGGCGCACTCCAGAACATTGAAGGTGCCGGCAACATTGTTGTCGAAATTCGGATGCGGATCGGCGACCAACTCCACCACGGAGCCGTAGGCCGCCAGATGGATGACCGACGTCGCCCCGCGCATGGCATCAAGAAGCGCGTCGCGATCCCGAATATCGCCTTTCACGACCTCCGCGGCGCCCCGGCCGGCGGCGCGCGCGGGGACACCGCGGCTCATGTTGTCGAACACGCGCAGCCGTGCGCCTTGCTGCGCCAGCCGTTCCACCAGGTTAGTGCCGATGAAACCGCAGCCGCCGGTCACCACGACAAGGCCCGCCGACACCATAGTCTCTTGCCAATCAGTCACCTGACCTCACCTCAGTCCTTTCCAAGACGCACGGCAGCCGCAAACCCACGCGGCGGCTCGACACCCTCGTCAAGCCAGCGGCAAACAGCCGGCCGGATCGCCAGCAGCGCACGTCACCCGCCGACGGCGGCCATAGGCTTGGCGATTCGATCCTCCGGACGTCGAACGGCCGAACCCCTCATATGGCGAGCAAGCTGCCAGAGCAGAAATTGATCGTAGCGGCACGCGCGACGGCGCGCGGACCGGGCCTTGGCGGCCGCCGTCTCGAGCTGCGCGGCGAAGTACTCCGGACTCCATTGAGCGATGTGCCGTTGTCCTGCCTCGGCAAGGTTCTGCAACTCAGGTGTACTCAGATTGCTCACCATGAACATGCGCTCGGCGAGGCTCAACTCGTCGTTCGGATCGAAGGTCCAGCCGTTCCCGCCCTCGATAACCAGTTCCTCTGCGCAGCCGCAACGCCTTGAGACCAGCACAGGAAGGCCCGCCGCCATGGCTTCGTTGACCACCAGCCCCCACTGGTCCGTGCTGCTCGCCTGCACGAACGCCTGCGCCAACCCGTAATAGACGGGAAGCCTGTCGTATTGCTGAAATCCGGCAAAACTCACCCAATCACCCAGGCCGAGGGCCCGGCTGAGCTCTTCCACCTCCTGCCGCAACGGGCCATCGCCGAGCATGACCAACGACCACGCGCCCTCGCCGGCCCGCTGCCGGTAGCCGGCATAGGCGCGCAGCAGCCCGGGAAGGTTCTTCTTAGCCACGAAGCGATTGCTCGCCAGGAAGTATCGCTCCGGCAAGCCGAGCGCCTGCCGCCATCTCACGGCCTCCGCGCGGGCTTTCGCCGCGCCGGCCGCGAAGTGGGCATTGTCGACCACATCGTATCCTGTCACGATCGCGCCAGCCGGCATGCCCAGCGAAATGATGTACGAAGCATGGGCCGCACCGGCGACAAAGGCGGCATCGGCAAGCCGCACGACTTTGGCCTTTATGGTTTCCCGCCACCAGGTTCGCGGCGCGTCGTCGACTCGGCTGTCCGACATCAGGACGATGGGCACGTGGCGCCGGCGCGCCCAGGCCATGCCGGCAAGCGCCAACGGGTCGGACCAGCCGGGCACAGCCAACACCCCGGGACGCACCCGATCCAATGCCGATTGCAACGCAGGCCAGAGTTCGCTCGGATGAGGCGCATGCGCGCGCCCATCGAACAGCCTATGGTGAGCGAATCCCTCGATGGCGCCGAGACGAGCCCATTCGTAGGTGTCGTCGGTATCGCTGGTTTCGACCGCGGCAACGTTGTCGTGCCCGAGCCGGGCGGCCAGCGCCTGCAGCCGCGCGACATGATAGGGCCCGAGTTGGCGAACCAATACTGAAATTCGAGCGGACACTATTTGCGATCGCATGAGAAAGTCCGTGCGTGCGCTGCCGGAGGTGTGCCCATCAGACGACGATATGCCGACCTCGTCGTTATCCGAATTGGATGGCGGGCCGTCATGAATGCCATGACTTGGAGACGGCGCATTTGACCCGAACAGTCAAAGCCTGCAGCCCTTCTGCTACAGGCTCGCCCGTCCGCTCGGCCACATGTTGTGCTGCGGGTCGCGATACGCTTGATATGACCCTTTTCGTCGGGGGTTCCGAACAGGGCTCAACGGTTCGATCGAGAACATTCTTGCCAGCAAAAGGATGGGACCTCCGAACAGCAGTATGCGGTAAAGCCACGGATCGACACCCTGCATTGTGAGGTATATCGAAAACGCCATGAGCAACGGATAAACGAGCCTCCCCCCCGCCGAGTTGGCCGCAACTTTCCATGCCCGGCCGTATAGGTACCCGACAAGAAAAAGCACCGGAAATGAGAAATACCCAAATTCCAGCCAGAAATCGCCGATGAACCCCGGCGCAGCCCCTCTCGACGGCTCCCAACCGGACACCAACAGAATGCCATCGCGAGGGATGCCGCCATTGGTCCGTATATCGATATTGAGTCCGAGAGACTTCGAGAGGCTTTCGTAGGCGCTCGGCCACCATTCGTGCGGAATAAATCTGCCAATGAGATGGACGAGTTCGCGGCCGCCGTAAAACGATCCGTTCTCATTCGCGTAACGGACCGTCGCGCTTCCGTAGAGATACTCATTCGAATTCCAGCGATCCAGATATGTCACCGGGCTTCGATAGTCGATATCGTCGATGTTGGCTCCCAAGTGAATCGCGCTTCTATTTGCCACGAGGAAAAGTAAACCCATCCCCACGATCATCGCCCCAGGGATCGCCATCGTAAAACCGATCTTCTTGCGCGAAAAATAGAGATAGCCGCCAACGAGGACGACCAGCGCCAAGAACGTGGGTCCACGCCGGGCGCCCAGAAGCCCATGAAAGAGCGTCGGAAAAGTGCACAGCGCGATCAGCCCCCAGTCAAGCAGTTGCAGCCGGCCGCGCCTTGCCTTTGCGGCGTACAACACAATGGCGCCAATAACGCCGCAGAACACCGCCATGCGTAAGTAGCCGCTCGATACGGCACCGCCACCATACCCCCTGCCGTACGCTGCAAACAGTCCGCCAACGTTCAAAACGCCGTAAGCAAAAGCCGCAAAGCCGACGGCGCCGATCCCGATTGCGAACACACGCGGCGACATCGCTCTCTTCCAACGCAGATCCGCCCAAGGGCGGGGGGGGCCCGATGCCCCTCTTGCCACGCCAAAAAGCAGACACCCCGTCATGAAGACGGCCAGCGCCTGATAAATCGCCAGGAAGCCGCCGCCGCTATAGAAGTCGAACTGCTCCGGATCCGCCATGAATACCACGGCAGGAAGAGCAGCGTTGAGGAACACACACTGGGGGATGAGATACATCCACGGGTGGAATACGTCGTGATGCTTGTTCCAGATCACGAACACCAGTGGAACGAAGATCAAGGCGTAGAGTAGAAGGCCAATCATCCCTGCATCCAGTGCCCCCGGCGGCGATTTAACGGCCGGCGGCCTCGCTCGAAAGGCCGGAAAACGCCGCCAGCAAGCGCTCGGCGTACTTTTCTATCGAGTATTCGGCCGCGCGCGCGCGCGCGTTTCGCGACATGCGCTCGCGCAGGGCGCGGTCGCCAACGATCCGCTCGATGCGGTCGGCCAGGGCTTCCGGGTCCCGGATGGGCACAATAAACCCCTCCACCCCGTCGCGCACGACGGAACCGCAGTTCGGCGTCGTGATGACGGGCACGCCGCATGCCAGCGCTTCCAGATGAACCAGTCCAAAGCTGTCGCAGATCGTCGGCAACACGAATACATCGGCTTTGGCAAATTCTTGTTGGATTTCTGACCGGGGAACCTGGCCAAGATAGGTCGGGCCCTGGAATACCGGATGTTCGATGAGGCCTGGCTTCGCCGGCCCGGCAACACGTATCTCCGCTTTTGCTTTGCGTTCCGCCAGCAACCTGCTTGCCATGGCGAGATAATGATTGCCCTTCCTCAGCCCTACGCTCCCGACAAACAGCACGCGGCCGGGTTCCGCCGCCGGATCAACCGCGAACCGGTCGATGTCCAACCCAAAGGGTACGGATCTCACGATCGACGATGGCGCGAGCGCCGTGACGCTCGCACCGGCAAAATCGGATGGAACCAGAATCAAATCAGAGAGCTCATATTTCTCCCGATCTTTCGCCCGGCCGGCCTCGACCGATGCCAAATCCGCCCCATTCTCCAGCCCGGGAAACAACCTCCGTTCCTCATCCAGCCACAGACCGACATCCGCTCCAATCTGACAATCGTGGACAATTGTTGCACCGCGGTCCTTCAACCGCCGCATCGCATCTACGTCCTCATTGACCAGAACCGTATAGACGATGTCGCCGTCGCCGATATCGGCGAATTCCACGCGCTCAAGCAAGCGTGCGGCAACTCGCGCATCGCCACCCGAAACGCCAAGACCGCGGGAAAAAGCCCTCAGCAGCACTTCGAATGGGATGTCGCGCACCAGCGACGCCGGCAGCCCTTCCGGCAGCCGGCGGCCGAGCATTCTCCGCAACGACTTTGGTGTCGCTGCGGACGGCAAGGCAGCGGCCAGGCCGCGCAACCACCAATGGTCGGCGTGCATGTCAGTATAAAGTGCTTTGAGCAGACCGGCCTGCGCCAGGATTTGCGGCAAGATATAGTGCAGACGTGCTCCGGGTTGGATCACCGAGATTTTCATGCGTTGCCTATCGGCTGGATCCACGGCCACTTGATGCATCAGCCTTTGCGGCTCGATCGATTACGCGCTCGTAGCTGTAATCGGTCAAACCCTCCCAAACAGCCTTGAATCCATCAATAGTTCTGTCCCACGTCGCTTCTTGCGCGCGGCGGCGGACCTCCCTGCGCAGTTCCGTATAGCGCTGCGGTTCCCTCACATACGCCAGGACGGTGTCCGCCACTTGCCCGGCGCTCGCGTGGGCCGGGAAAACCTCGCCCAGTCCCGCGGGGACGGTATCCGCCAGCCCTCCGACATCCCAGGTCAAGACCGGCACGCCCAGCCGGACGAACTCCAAATTCGATATCCCGAATGCTTCGGCCCGGGAAAAAAGACACCCAAAATGACACCGGCCGACATAGTTTACGAATTCATGCAGCCGTGCCGCCTTGTCGATAAACCCGACCGCGCGCAGCAGCGGATGGCGTGGCGCGCGGGCCGGATCAAATCCGGCTGCCACCACCTCGACCGGAAAGCCGCGCGCCGATATGCGTTCGGACACCTCGAGCAGGAACTCCAGATTCTTGCGCCGAAAATCCTTCCCCACGAAACCGAGCCGCAGGGGTTCCGGCACGATAATCGGGTCGACCTTGTCAAAGGCCGCCAAAGCCGATTCGGAAATATTCGCGCCGCCCGGGATGATGTGGACCTTATGGGGCGGTATTTCATAGTCCTGCACGACGGATCGGGCCGCCCACCGCGACATGCAGACGATCCGTTGGGCCCTCACATAGGCTTCGCGCTCCCGGTCAATGGCGTCCGCCATGACACGCGGCGTGACTTTCGACGCATGACCGTAACTTTCGAAATACTGCGAAAGCGTCGCGTCAATGTAATAATTGACCGGACACGTTAGCGGTGCCGGCGGGGGAAAAAGCGGGAAATGGCTGATGACTTCCGCAGGCGATGCATGGCCCTGCACTTGCCGAAACAGCCTTTCATGAAAGCCGCGACTGAATTGATAGCCGCCATGCCGGCCCGTCGTGACCAATGCGGCAAGGTTCCAGAGGGCCCTCGCGAGTTTCAGACGTTCAGGATGCGTCTCCCAGCCTTCCAGCAAGAAACCCTGCCGGCATGCCGCCTGCAGGAAATGATACGGTATTCCACTCCACGTCTGGATCGCATTGGCGTCGCCGACGCAGGCCAAGACGCGGGGCCCGGCCGGACTTGCGCGCTCGCCAGCCATGAGCGGCGTCTGCCGGTCTAGAGACATCCGACCGGATGCGGCTTCAGGCCGGTGTCAGGACCGGCAAGCAGGGCACGCCACCGTTCGGCGCAATGGCGAATGTCATAGTGGCGCCGTGCAGCTTCCTGGGCTGCGCGCGCCCAATGCCGCCGCGTTTCGCGTGCGCCGACCAGGGACGACAGAGCCTCCGAAAGCGCCTCGGCATTGCCGGCCGCCACCAGAATTCCGGCCTCGCCGTCCATCAGAACCTCACGGCAGGCCGGGACGGCGCTGGCCACCACCGGCAAACCCGCCGCCATCGCCTCGACAAGCGCGATGCCGAATCCTTCGTCTCGAGTCGTGCTGAAGACGTGGACGTCCATCTGACCCAATAATTCGGGAATATCGCGCCGAAACCCAAGAAACCTGACACAGTCGGCGACGCCTTCGCGTTGCGCCAATGCCTCCAACGCCGGACGCAGCGGTCCATCGCCCACCAGCCACAGTTCGAACGGGCGCTGCCGGTCCAGGCGCACCAATTGCGCAAAGCCCCGGATCAGCGTGGCCTGGTCCTTGATGCCGTCGAGCCGCGCCACCATCCCAATGACGAAGGCGCTGTTTTCGCGCCGGCCGGCCCGGGTGGCTGCGGCGCGCCGGGCAATCGACCCGACATCGCAGCCATTGTGAATGACTGCCGATCCCGCCGGCAGGCCGCAGCCCAGCGCTTTCAGTTCGTCATATACCATCCGTGAACAGGCCTGGATGGGCAGCCCGAGCACCCTGGAAGCCAGCAGAACCAGTCGCCACTTCAGCCGGCCTTTTCCGGCCGGCGGCGGATTGCCGGCGCTGACGAGGACCGGCCGCACGCCCACGCGCCGCGCCGCAGCCGCGGTCACGAGATGCGTGACGCCGAAGGCATAGACGATGACGCCGTCCGGCCGCTCCAGCCCGAGCAGCTTCCTCATGAAGCGCAGGACGGCGCGATGACTTCGGCCTGGACCCTTCACCACGCGCAGGCCCGGCACGCGCAGAAACGCCTCTTCCATTCCGCTTCGTGTCGGATCGAGGCCGACCACGACCTGCTCCGCCGCATCGGCAAATTGCCCCGCAATGTCCAGGCACAATCGTTCCGTACCGCCAGCGCCGAAACCACCGAGAACGTGCACGATCTTCGGCAAGGCGGCGGCATCGCGAAGCTCACAATCCAAGGACTTCTGCATACCGCCTGGCCATGGCTTCCGCAGAAAAAACGCGCTTTGCCTTGTCGCGCGCCTTCTCGGCGCGGCGACGCGCCGTTTCGGGCTCGTCGATGACCCTCCGGATTCCAGCCGCAAGGGCCGCCGGATCCTTGGGCGGAACCAAGAGGCCCAAGGCCCCATCGTCGAGCACTTCCCGGCAGGCGGGAACGTCGCTCGCCACGACCGGCAGGCCGGCCGCCATGGCTTCGATCAAGGCAATCCCGAGCCCTTCTTCCCGCTTTACCGAATATACAAAGATGTCGGAGCCATGAAGGATTGAAGCGACGTCGTCGCGCTGCCCCAGAAATGTTACGGCCCGTTCAAGGCCTTTGTGCTTCACCATTTCTTCAGGTCGGCGACGATGAGAGCCATGTCCGACCAAACGACACTCGATCGCCGCTCCTGAGCACCGCAGGAGATCGACGCGCCTCAATGAGCGTTCCATGATCCTTTGTCTGATCCGACCGGCCGACCATGACCGAGTGCAGGCATGTGATTTTTCAGTTGGCTACCGTCCGGCGACGCTGAAACCCCGTAAGGTCAAGGTACCGTTGTAGATGATATGAACCTGCGTACTCCCAGGATTGAGATGGCTTCTTACGCCGTCGGCAACATACCGGCTGCACGCCGCAATGGCGCCGGTAAACGGCTTGCCTATCTGATACTCCAGCCAATATTTTCTGAATTGCCGTCTTTGCCAATACCAGGGATACACACCTTGATGGACGACCGTCCGCGTCCTTCCCGCCAATTGCGCTCCCATCAATACGAACGCGTGAACCCGGAAGGCATGCAGAGAACGGCCCGCGGACGCAAGCGACGTGAGAGCCTGAAGGACGCAACGACCAGGACAAGATATCGCCTGTATCCCGACGCTCCGAAGGAGCCCCTGTAGACGGGGAATTCCATCTCATCGAAATGGTGCTTCAGCTCTGCCGGTCCGCGCTGCAGATCGAAAATCGCCGCTCGGATTCCGCGTTCTTTCCATATCCGGCAAAGGTCGAGCGCCATCCGCGGCGTGCCTTCCGCGCGAAGCGACGCCAGCACGATGAGGACGTCGGCGCGATCATCCGCTGTCGTCACGGCGCCCTGCCGCTCACCACGATTGACGGTTGGCGTCGACCAGTCACTCACGCGTGGCCGTGAGATGGAGGCCTGTATTCAAGCGCGTGACGCCAATGCGTTCTGGACTCGTGAAGCGCGAGATAGTTCGGGCCACGGAAATTTTCCTCGCGAAAGTCGTAAGGCCCGAAGCTGGCGCCGCGCGGCCACAGCTTTCCGACCACGAAGCCGTAGCCCTCGAAGAGCTTGTAATAATCGCGCAGGAGCGTCCTCGAACCGATACTCAAGGAATTATATTCAAACTGAACCAGCGCGATGCGCCGCTCGTTCAACATGCGCTTGAAACCCGCCAATACAAAAGGCTCGGCCCCCTCCACATCCAGCTTGATGAAATCGATATATTCGATGCCATTGCGGGCGCAATAGTCATCGCCGGTATCGACATGAACCGTCTGGCGCGTCGCTCGGTCTTGAGCATGGACGCGCGCTCCGTCCACGAGCATCGTCGTGCCGCTGCTGTCCCCCTCTTCGGAGAAATCGATCTCGCGATCCCCCGGACGATCCGCCAGCCCGAAGGCGTTGACAATAACGCGCGATGTTCCGGAGAAGCGGGTCTTGAGGCAGCGCGCCATACTGGGCGCGATTTCGAAGGCGTGAACGGTCGCCAGGTCCAGCGACTGAACTGCCGCGTCGGTCCAGTCGCCGCGATTCGCGCCCACGTCAAAGACGGTTCCTGGCGAGAACACCGGCAAGCGTCGAAGCACATTGACTTCGCCGTTGCGCTGCATCGCGTAGTCGGCGTTTTGGTAGGCGGCAAGATATTGCTCGCAGCGACGCGCAATGGCCGCGGATCCCGGCCCATGTTGCTGTGCATGGTCCAAGATCCGTCTCAGCAATTTCCTTTTGAATCCCACCCCGTATGTTTCCAAATCAAATAAAGCTTACTTCCCTTGGAGCCGCTCGTCGCAAGCCGTTTGCGCCAATCTCTCGGCCCCACGCGCCGGCAGGTCTATTGTTCCCAGAAGCTCCGTGTACAGCCGATGGACCTCCGCCGCGACATGCTCAATCGTTCGGGGCTGAGGAATGGTGCTGCGCAACCCCGCCAGGGTATCCGGCGCCTGCAACACCTCCCTCAACAGCGCGGACAACGCCGCGGCATTGTCCGCGGGAAACAGCCTTGTGCCCTGGCCTTCGACGCAGAGCTCGGCAATCCCGCCGCGGTCCGCGCCGAGGATCGGCACGCCCGCCGCCCGCGCTTCAAAGACCGTCAGCGGACCCGTCTCCAGCCACAGCGACGGTATCATGGCGAGATCGGCCGTCCTTACGACGTCAAGGATTTGGGACGGCGGAATTTCTCCGACGAAGCGAATGCGCTTATCGGCCGCCGCCTGATCTTGAAGCCGCTCAAGGTAGCCATCGCTCGAGCCCGCGCCACCGACGATCGCCAATTCGAGCGAAAGCTCGGGGCACAGCGCGAGCGCTTCAACGAGCGTATGCACGCCCTTGGCTCGGTAGATGCGCCCCCAGTACAGCAGGCGGGGCGGACGGTCCCGCCCCTCATGCTGCCAGATGTTCAACGCCCCGGCGCGCGCGCCTCGCTCACTCACCCTCAGGTCGACGCCCGGCCTTATCAGGTGGAGCTTATGACCCGGAACCCCGTTGCGCCGCAGAACGTCGAAGGCCCACTGGGCGCCAACGCGAATGGCGTCGACCTGAGCGAAAGCGGCTTCAACCCCGCGCTGAAACCGCGCCGTCAGTTGGCGGGCACCCAGAACCGCCCCCGCCCGGCGCGGCAGCCCGCGCGACAGATCCCCCACGCCGATGCGCGAGGCGACCGCCGCCATCGGCCGCGGCACACCGACATGACGCAACCGGCAATAGGTGCAGCGCTGGACCTTGACCTCGCCGTCGCACGGCACCGTCCCCTCGTAGAGCAGGGTCTTCCGCAGACAAGTAATGCCCGGGACATTATGCCACAACACGACCTTCGCGCCCGCTTCCTTCGCCAGCTCGATATGCCGGCGGTTTGCCGACTGCGCCGCGATGCCGGACAGATGCACGATGTCGGGACGATGCTCCCTTAGCAGCTCGGCAAAGCCGGGCGCGAACGCGGTGCGGACGTCAAAGTGTTCCTCACGGGTCGGCGTCGGCATCGGCGGCAGGACATGAGCCTGAATATCCTGATACTGGATATCGCCAGCCGGCTGCCCCGGCTCGGCGTGACCGGCCACATGCACGTCGACACCCGCACACACGAGACGCCCCGCCAGGCCGGCCGCGACCCGTTCCGTGCCGTAACTCGCCGACCCTGTGCCGGGAGTCGCGCCGACGAACAGCGCTTTCATCCTTCTCGATGGCGATTTCATCTTTTCGGGCAGAGACCGGAGGATTGCCGCAAGATCACCTGAGGACCGGCCGCCATGTCAAAACAGGCAATGTCAAAATGGTAACTAGAGACGCGCATTTGCAACCGCAAAATGCCGCGCATTGCGCACGCGATCGCGAACCCAAGCGGGATCGCGAACATAGAGCACATTTTCACCACCGCCGTCGCTACTGCACCCGACGATGTCCCGCTTTTCGGGGTCGTAGGCACAGGCTACGAATCCAGCACGCTCCAGAATATCCGCGCCGCGCGCCTCGTCGAAACCGTAGCGCCGGCCGGTGTCATTTGCCTCTATGATTATGGCCCTCAATTGCTCGTCCTTCAGTATTCCGGCCGCCCCTCGCAATGCCGGCACCTCATAGCCCTCGACGTCCATCTTCAGGAGGACAGGGACTCGATTGCCACAAATCGTGTCGAGGGTTGTTACCTCTATCGGCATGGCTTCGGCCGCTCGCGCCTTGTCGACAGCCACGTGATTGATGGTGTCGAGGCCGGTCGTGAAGTTCAGGCTGCCATTCTTGTCGGCGACCCCTTTTCGAACGATCGTGACCCGGTCCTGGAGCCCGTTGAGGGCGACATTTTCGACGAGACGGTCGACGGTGGCCGGGATCGGCTCCACCGCGACAACGTCTGCGCCGGCGCAATAGCCGGCCAGAACGCTGTAGCTTCCCACGTTGGCGCCAACGTCCAGGAAGAGGTCTCCCGGCCGCAAGACGTGGAGCAGAAAGGCCATCTCGCTATAGTCCCGCAAGCCGCAAATGTAGTTCTGCATCACGGTCGTGGCGCCCGGATGCAGATACATTTTGGCGCCTTCACCGAACGTTACGACCCCCGCCCTGCGGGCCCAGCGGCCCGCGAACCTCATCCACCGCAACCGCAGCCACCGAACGAAAGCGCCGCCGCGGCCCCTGGCGCATAGCGGATGCGACGCTATCAGCCGGCAGGTCGCGCACCTCACGACACGAACGCGCCGGCCGCATGCTCTTCCGGCGCCTCGCGCCGAGGCAGTGCACGCGGATCGCCCGCCATGCGCGCGAGGTAGCTCACCACGCGCCCAATGTTCCGGTCGTGTGAATAGAACATCTCGAAAGCCTCGAACGCCGCCTCGCGATAGGCGTCGTAGTCGGCAAGGATTTTCGCGATCGCCGCCGGCAGATCGTCCATCGTCTCGATCATTTCGCCGCAGCGAACGCGGGAAAACAGCTGCTCGTAGGATTCATTGCGATAGGATATGATCGGCACGCCGCACTGAAGATAGAGCGCCACCTTCTGCGACGAAAACGCCGTCAGGCGATTATTGACGGAATCGTTGTCGTACAGGCTCAGCCCGATATCGGCGCTGGCGACGAGCGCCGCTATCCCGCTTTCCGGCACCAACTCGCTCGACAGGAACACGCGCTTTCTTCCGCCCTCCTCTTGCGGGAGGAATTGCTTGCCGCGACCGTGAAAGACGGTTGCGATGTCAAAATCGCCCGGCGCGTCCTGGCCGAGCGCCTCGCAGGCCCGATCCAGATGGCGGCTGTCCAGGCAAAGCGTGCCGAAATAAAGCAGCACCTTGGCGTCCGGCCCGAGACCGTATTTGCGGTGCCAGTGCCGCGCGCGCTCGCGCCGCGCCGCGCCGGGCATGGAGACCGGCATATAAATCATATCCTGATCCGTCCGCCCGTTGAGGCGCATCAGCACGTCGGCGCGCTGCTCGTCCTGGATGATCGTCGCGCGCGCGCCGCGATAGTACCGGCGCTCCACCGGGAACACGTGCCCCAGCCCGTCGCCGTAGCTGCCGTCGCCGACGAAATGCAGTTCCAGACTGTAGTACAGCCAGGGCACATTGAAGCGCTCGCCCATGAGGCCTGCCCAGATGAGCCCGCGTTTCTCGATACCGACAAAGGCGAGGTATTCGTCCTTATGTGCCGCGACGTGGGCCTCGGCTTCCTTGAGCGAGCGGCGATTGACGATCGTCGGGGTCATGCCGGCAGCCTTGCGCAAGACCCTGGCCGCCTTGCTGACGATCCGGCGCAGCAGAGGCCACCGTCCCGGCCGCTCGGTGACGTGAACCGAGAGGTTCGCGGCGCTGAAGTTGTTCAGGTCAATATACCCGACGCTGGTCGACAAGTGATCGACGAAAAAGTCTACGACATAGCCATGCGCCGCGAGAGCCAATGCAAAGTCGCGGCTGTAGGATTGCAGCAGCCATTGGTATTGAAAAATCGCAATCCGCGTCTTGCTCATCGCGGGCCCGCCACGAAGGTCGCGTTCCACGTGTCCCACCCCAGCGCCCCGCCGCTCATCCACGCCTCACCGGCCAGCAGCGCTAACCCGGCCTGGGAGAGCAGTTGCTCGATCTCGGGCTTGAACAAATAGCGCATGCGGTGGACTTCATTCACCCGGCGGACACCGGACCCATTCTTGTCCTCGATCAGGATCTCATAATGCACGTCGACCCGGTTCTCGTTCGGATCGATCGCCGGCTCGGCAAGACGCACGATGCGCAAATGGTCGTCTTCCAGGCGCTTGACCCGCACTTCCGGCCGGTTCGTCAGCACGGCCGGACCGTACCAGCAATCGAAAACGAAGACGCCGTTCGATTGCAGATGGCAGGCGGCGGTTTGAAACATGGCGAGCAGGTCATCGTTGGCGACCTGATAGCTCGCCACGTGGAACAGGGACATCACCGCGTCGAACGGCGCGCCAAGCCGCGCCGTGCGCAGGTCGCCCGCTTCGAAGATAAGCCGGTCGGCCAGCGCAATGGGCCGGCTGCGGTTCGCCTGGACGATCATGGCCTCGCTGATATCGATCCCATGCACGCGATAACCGCACCGCGCGAACTCCGCCGCGTGCCGGCCCGTGCCGCAGCCAAGCTCCAGCAGACGCCCGCCGGCCGGAACGCCGTGACGCTGGAGCAGACCGCCGACGTAAGCCGCTTCGCCCGCGTAGTCCTTCTCGCGATAGAGAAGGTCATAATACGCGGCGTAGGCGTCGAAGACGCCGCTCATTGCAGCACGTCCCGCACCGCGTCGGCGACGCGAACGGCCTGTTCGGCGGTCAGCGCCGTACCGCTCGGCAGATAAAAGCCGCGCCGGTAGAGCCGCTCGGCCACGGGATGGCGTTCGTCGCCGAAAAGCCCCATCCTCCGCAGCACCGGCTGGTCGTGCAGCGGACAGAAGAACGGGCGCGTGCCGACGCCCTTTTCGCGCAACCGCGCCATGGCCGCCTCGGCGTCGAGGGGGTGGGCGTCGTCCAGCACGAGGCCGAACACCCAGTAGACGTTGTCCGCATGTTGCGTTTTCGCCAGCGGCAGTTGCACGCCGGGGAGATCGGCCAGCAAAGAGGCGTACCGCGCGCCGAGAGCGCGTTTGCGCGCCACCGTGGCATCGAGATACTCGAGCTGGGCGAGCCCCAGCGCCGCCTGCATGTTGGTCATGCGTAAATTCCAGCCGAGCCGCTCGTGCACGAAGCGCTTGGCCGGCTGGAAGCAGAGGTTGCGCAGGCTGCGGCACGTCTCCGCCAAGGCGGGATCGTCGGTAACGATCATGCCGCCCTCGCCGGTGGCGACATGCTTGTTGGCGTAAAAGCTGAAGGTGCTGAGATCGCCGAAGCTGCCGCATGGGCGGCCGCGATAGCTGAGCCCGATCGCCTCGGCGGCGTCCTCGATCAGCTTGAGCCCGTGCCGCTGCGCGATCTCCAGCACCGGGTCCATGTCGACGGGCAGCCCGTAGGTGTGCACGGCCATGATCGCCTTGGTGCGCGGCGAGATCTTGGCCTCGATCTGCCCAACGTCCATGTTCCAGGTGAGCGGATCGCTGTCGACCAGCACCGGAATGGCCCCGGCACGCACGATCTGTGTCACGCAGGATATGATGGCGAAGGCCGGCACGATCACCTCGTCGCCCGGCCCGATGCCGAGCGCGTCGACCGCCGCGTCGAGGGCCGCCGTGCCGTTCGTCACCGCAACGCCGAATTTGCGGCCGACCGCGGCGGCGAATCCATCCTCGAATTGCTTGACGAAGGGGCCGTCCGACGAAATCCAGCCGCTGTCGACGCACTCGGCCAGATATTTCTTTTCATTCCCCCGCAGCAGGGGCTCGTTGACCGGAATGAAGCTGTCCACTGGGTCGATCTCGCTCGCGCTCAGCGCGTTATTCCACGACGCGAAGCCGCAAGGCGTCGACGGGCTCGAAACGCGTCTTGTCCGCCTCGCCGGCGTAAGGCCCCTGCTTCACCTCGATCATCTCCGTCGGCTCCAGCATCTCGAAGCCGTGCCCGCCATAGGCCAGCAACAGCACGTCCCCTTGCACGAGGATACGGCTTTCCAGGTAGACGCGGTCGTCGTCATAGAAGTCGACGCGCACCCTGCCCGATTTGATGAACAGCACTTCCTTGGTGAATTGCACTTCGCGGGCGACCGGATTGTGGACATGGGGCGGAATGACGTAGCCCTGCGGCCGGTTCATATAGGCGAGCTGCTGCGAAAAGGCGTCTGGCGTGAAAAACTGAATGCCGTCCCGGCGATAGCCGGCGCGCAGCAGAATGGCCAGGGTCCGATCGCCGTGGCGGACCTCCACGACGGCTTGGTTCAGCGTCTCTGTCGTCATGGTCTAAAGCGTGCTCACGCGCGTGATGGTGTTTTGCCCCATCTTGGGGCGCCGCGGAGGCGGCTCATTCACCTTGCGGCTTCACCAGCCGCAGGCAGGCGACGGCACGCGCTGCCGCGGCATGATCCGGCTCGCACGGCAGCGGATGGGGAGCCCGTCCCTCCCGCATGGAGCGGGCGAACCACTCGACATATTGCGCATCCGCGCAAGCCTCGGCCGAGGCCAGTTGCCAGCCGCCGGCGCCGTAGCGATAGAACGTTTCCTGCACTTCCGCCGCCGGCTCGAACGAACCGATCAGGCCATCCAGCAGCGCGCGATCGAACTGCTGAAAGGTTCCGTGGTGGCGATAGGCGCCATAGGGAACGCTGACGAACAGCGAGCCGCCCGATCTGAGCACGCGCCGCAACTCGGCGACGGCGTCGCGGAACGATTGCGGACGGTCCTCGTTTGCCGCGGCGTCGCGGGTGTACTGGGTGTTGTCGCAGCCGATGTGTTCCAGCGTCGACAGACAGACGACCGCGTCGTAGTAGCCGTCGCGGATCGGGATCGTGCGCAAATCGTCGAAAAGGTAGGAGATGCCCTTGTTCCAGAAGCAGCGTGGCTCCGGGCCCAGGGTGAGGATGTGGAGCGTGCGGTTTCGCAAGAGATCGTCGCTGAGGACGAAATCATGATTGAGAACCGATCCGGCATCCAATATCCGCCGGGCGTCAGGCGGCAGATGCGACACGAGCCACGGATATTCGACACAGCGCTCGTCGATGCCGTAGCCGTATTTATCGGGGAGTGGATGAGCGCCACGGAAAAGCGCAAGCACATTTTCGTCGGCCAATGCCCTGGCGATCTGAGCGGACTTGTATTGCGCGTACCCCGCCGACCATGCCACCGCGCCATTCCTGACATAGCGCTTCGCCGGCTCGACGCGGAAAAGCCGCTTGGTCGCATCGACAACAACCGGCGGGGCCAGCCCCTTAGCGATCTTTTTGATGCCTCCGATCATGTCGCGTCAGGGCAGATCGAGAAGGCAGCAACGCTCAACATATTGCAGTGGCGCCGCGGCTTATCGCAATCGCATTGGCATATTGGTTGAAGTTGCCGCAATCCAAAAGAAACTCGTATTCCGTTTTGTATGGCTGCCGTGTCTTCTCCGACCATATTTCGTAGCCGATTTCACGCAAGAGTGCGCGCACCTCTCGGACGTCACTGCCCGCGAAATAGAGGCACGCCTGCGCGAACTCCATCGCGATCGGGGGAAGCTGCTCGCTCAGTAGCCGCCGGGCGCCTCGCAGGAACGCAGCCTCGTGTCCATCGATGTCCATCTGGATGAAGTCGACCTTTCCGATGCCCAGCCGTTCAGCGACCTGGTCCAGGGGCTTGAGATCGATCCTTTCGGCACCGGCGCGCGGCAGTTCCGGCGGAAAATGCAGCGAGGCAGATTGCTCCATCAATTCAATTTCGACGCTACGTTCGGAATCCGACAAGCCGAAGGGCACTACCGTCACAATATCTCCGAGGCCATTGGCTTCGACGTGCCAAACGAGTTGCGCGCGAAATCTTTCCGTCGGCTCGAATGCCCAGACGTGTCCGCCAGGCGACACTTTTCGTGCCATGAGCGACGCGAAATAGCCAAAATTCGCACCGATCGCCAACACCTGCATGCCGGGTTTGACGCAATCGAGGATCAATTCGGTGGTTCTAGGCTCCCAGATTCCTTGATCCTCGATGACGCGCGATATGGCGGAGCTCGTATCCAAGCGCCATTTCAGCCCAAGACGCTCGAGCTCGAGTATTTGGGGTTGCCTTCTCCGTCTGGCGGCATTTTTTGCGCGGTGGGCCGTCGACCATAATATCGGCGGGGCGAGCGCCCGTGCGGCGGCTTTTGCCCGATCCATGAGACGTCTATCCATTTTTCTCAGCTACCGACATCTCCGAGATGCTCGGTCGCCCACTTGAGCCTTGGGTGGACGTGTCCGACATACCTTCCATGCCAAAAGACGTTTCGTTCCCCTTCATCCGAAACGGAAAACACGACAGGTTCGTCGTATTCATACAATATCCTGATTGCATTCTTATCGAAGAATATGATTCGGATACGGAAGGTGCCGGTGTTTAATAAATTGCCTGGAATGCGGCAGACCGTCTTGAACATGCCGCGGGGCATCGCTTTTCGTGACCAGTTCTCCTCCTCTATGGACCAATCCTCCAAGACTTCGCTTCCGTCCATGCTGTAGAGCACAACGTTGACGGCGATTTCTGCGTTCTCGGTCAGGTTCGAATAGCGAATGACGACCGAGATTGCGTCACTCATTGTGAAGCGATCCGATGGCTCTTCACCGTTTTTCAGCTCAATCCCGTGCAGGCGAATTCGATCGTTCCCGGGCGTTTGTGCATTGTCGTTCCATGCATGAACTTTTCTCAAGGACGTATCGAACAAATCACCGTATCGGCGAATGACGGTCGGCGGATCGCCCTGCGCCAGAATGCAACCCTTTTCAAGAAGCGCCACGGCGCCGCAAAGCGCTCTGACCGCGTTCATATTATGGCTGACGAACAGCACCGTGCGCCCGTGCCCTCGCCACGTCCTGCATCTTGCCGAGGCACTTCTTCTGGAACTCGGCGTCGCCGACCGCCAGCACCTCGTCGACGATGAGGATCTCCGGCTCCAGATGCGCCGCCACCGCGAAGGCGAGCCGCACATACATGCCGCGACGAATAGCGCTTCACCGGCGTGTCGAGGAATCTCTCGACCTCGGCGAAGGCGACGATCTCGTCGAACTTGCGCCTGATCTCGGCGCGCGTCATGCCGAGGATCGCGCCGTTGAGAAAGATGTTCTCGCGGCCGGTCAGCTCGGGATGGAAGCCGGTGCCGACCTCGAGCAGGCTGGCGACGCGGCCGCGGATGCGTCACGCGGCCCTCGCGTCGGCTCGGTGATGCGGGACAGGATCTTCAGCAGCGTCGACTTGCCGGCGCCGTTGCGGCCGATGATGCCGAGCACCTCGCCGCGCTTGACCTCGAAGCTGACGTCCTTGAGCGCCCAGAACTCCTCGACCTCGTCGCCCTGCACGATCGGCCGGCCGCGCGACCATGTCGCGCGTCTTGCGGCGCGAAGTCGCGCGCGCTGCGCGCCGAGCACGTCGCGCAAGCGCGACGTAGCGCTCGCGCTCGGCGCGCTCGATGGCCGATGAGATATTTCTTGCCGAGGCCCTCGACGCGTGATGACGACGTCGCCGGCATCATGTCAGATCAGGTCCGCGAAGCTCTTTTCGGTCCGGCGGAACTGGCGAATGCCGAACCAGAGGAAGAAGGCGACCACGCGCGAGGCTCGAGCAGAAAGCCCGGCAAGTAGAGCTGCGCTCTCGCCGCCGAGGATGCACCAGCGGAAGCCGTCGATCACGCCGACCATCGGGTTGAGGCGAATACCAGAAGCGCCATTGCTCCGGGATCACGACGCGCTGAAGCCGACCGGCGAAACATAGAGCCCGAACTGGACGATGAACGGGATGACGTAGCGGAAATCGCGGTACTTCACATTGAGCGCGGTGATCCACAGCGCCGGGCCCGAGGCTCGCGAGAACGGCGAGCACGACGAAGACCGGCAGCAGCAGGATCTGCCAGCCCGGCACGAAGCCGATACCAAGCCATCAGCGCCGCCAGCATGGCGAAGCTGATCAGCGAAATCGACCAAGCGCCACGACGCCGGCCGCCGTCGGCATGATGATGCGCGGGAAATAGACCTTGCCGATCAGGTTGGCGTTGCCGACCAGGCTGTTCGAGGCCTCGGCGAGGGCCGTCGAGAAGAGGAACCACGGCAGCATGCCGGCAAACACCATGAGCGCATAGGGCGCGCGTGCCCTCGCTCGGCAGCTTGGCGAGCGTGCCGAAAATGACGGTGAACACGACCATCGTCAGGAACGGCCGGATCACCGCCCAGGCGACGCCGATCACCGTCTGCTTGTAGCGCACCGCGACGTCGCGCCAGGCCAGGACATAGAACAGCTCGCGATAGCGCCAGAGGTCGCGCCAGTAGTGCCGCTCGGCGCGGCCCGGTTCGAGGACCAGGATTTGCGGCCGGTTCATGCGCGGCAACGTCTCAGGCGCGGATAGGGCATTGCGGGTCGGTCGACGCTTTCATCACGGGGCCGATGCGGAAGCCGGCCGCGAACCGCACCTTCCCTCACATGACGCAGCGGGAAGCCTTTGCGGATCCGGTGCCGGGCCGGCGATATCGTGCCGGCGGCTACCCGTCGACCGCGGCGCGGCCGGTCGCCGGGCCGTTGCGCGTCTGGCGCAGATGTCAAACGGGTTCGGAGGCGGGCGTGCCCGGCACCGGCGCGGCCTTGTCGCGCGACCACATCGAAACGCACGGGATCTTGCGGCGGTCGCAGCGGTCCGCGTACTTCGCGGCGATATCGGTGACCTCTTCCATCAAGCCGGCACTCAAGGTGATCGGCTCCAGGCCGAGATGCAGGAGCCGGTCGTTGCGCACGTGCAGCTCGTTCTCGTCCGCCTCGTTGCGCGGATTGGTCACGTAAGCGATCTCGGCCCCGGTCAGTCCGACACCATTTTCGCCAGGTCTCGCACCCGATGTGTCTCGGTCATCTGGTTGAGGATGTTGACGCGATCGCCGGGCTCGGGTGGGTTCTCCATCGCGAGCTGAATGCAGCGCACCGTATCCTGGATGTGGATGAAGGCGCGCGTCTGCCCGCCCGTGCCGTGCACCGTCAGCGGATGGCCAACCGCGGCCTGCATCAGGAAGCGGTTCAGCACCGTGCCATAGTCGCCGTCGTAGTCGAAACGGTTGATCAGCCGTTCGTCCAGCCGCGTCTGCTCGGTCTGGGTCCCCCACACAATGCCCTGATGCAGGTCGGTGATCCGCACGCCGTCGTTCTTGTTGTAGTAGAAGAACAGCAGCTGATCCTGCGTCTTGGTCATGTGATAGATGCTGCCCGGGTTGGCCGGATAGAGAATCTCGCTCTCGATCGTTGGCCCTGCTCGGTCTCGACCTTCACCTTCAGATAGCCTTCGGGAATTTTCATGCCGGCGGTGCCATAGCCATAGACGCCCATCGTGCCCAAATGGACGACATGGATGTCGTGACCCGCTTCGACGATGGCAGCCAGGAGATTGTTGGTGGCGTTGAGGTTGTTGTCGACCGTGTAGCGCTTGTGCCAGACTGGATTTCATCGAATAGGGCGCGGCACGCTGCTCGGCGAAATGCACCACGGCGTGCGGCCGCCATTCGTTCAGCAGGTCCAAAAGACGCTGGTAGTTTTTTGCAACGTCGAAACTATGGAATGCCACATGCTGGCCGGAAAGCGCAGCCCAGGCACGCAAGCGGTCACCCAACGATTTGATCGGCGTCAGGGATTCGCATTCGAGCTCGATGTCGATCTTTCGCCGCGAGAGGTTGTCGACCACGGCCACCTCGTGGCCGAGCGCCGACAGATGCAGCACGGTAGGCCAGCCACAGAAGCCATCGCCCCCAAGAACGAGGATTTTCATGTTGTGCTATCCTCCTCGCGATTACTTGTGGGGTTGAGACCTTGCGCGGGTGGCGGGTGCCGGCGAGCCCGGGTAAAGCGCGGCCGTGCCATCAGGGCCCGGCCATGGCCTATCGCTCGGCGGCAGACACGCATCACGTGAAGGGCCGGCAAGCGCCCGATAAAGAAAAAGCCCGAATTTCAAAGAGACCGACATTGAATGGACCGCAACAAGGAGGGGCACAGCGGCCCCAAACAACGGGCGCCCGAAGGAGCGCACGCTACCGCACTGCCGGTGAATCGACCAGCGACGGCAGCTACTAGTTGTGCCTCCAATTAATCGAAATGACACCCACAGGTCAAGATTTCCCGAGATACCAGCTCGTTTTAGTTAGTTAATAAGCGTAGCGACAATCGGAATCTGAGAGGCTCGCCGCACCCGCCGACGGGGCGGCGGCCCAGCGCCTCACTGGACCTCCTCCGCCGGCGGCATCAACAGGCCGCAGAAGAATCCGAACAGAGTCATCACCGCGATCGTCCGCAAAGGATAGTCAACGGCCGAATGCAGCATGATGAGCCCGATGCCGATCGTGCCCATACGGGCCAGCCGAAGATCGAAGTCGGGCTCGGAAGAGCCGGAGCCGCCCCCCGAACCGCGGACGGCGGTCACGAACCAGACCAGGAATCCGAGCACGAGCAGGCAGGCCGCCAGGCCGCTCTCCATGAATAATTCGACCCAGTCGTCGTGCGCGTGATTGACGTAGCGATCCGTCACCAGCGTGCGTGGCTCCTGGGCCTGGAACACCGGCACAAAGCTGCCGATGCCGGTGCCGTAGGGAAACGAACGCCAACCGGCGTCGGCGCTGACCGTAAAGGCCTTCCACCGCAGATTCCCTTCGAGGTCGGAGGTCGTTATCCGATGCATCATGCTGACGAAGCCGAATTGAAATACGGTCAGCAAGGCAATGAACATCGCCGCGCCGGCCGCCCACAACGCAACCCGCCGCCCACGGGCGCCAACTTGTTTCAGCAGAACAACGACAGCCAATGCGCCGGATAGAAGGCCGAGCGCCAGGCCGGCGCGCGACTTGGTCAGCGCCAAGGCCCCATAGGCGCCGACGAACACGAGCGCCGCACAACCGGTCCAAATAACACTTGCGTTGCGGCGCCTCTCCATGAAGTCGATGAGAAGGGCCAGCGCGAACGGAATCGCGCAATAAAGCAACGCCGCATTGTGGTTGGCGTTGGCGAACAGGCCGACGGCGCGGTCGATGTTCGTAATTTCGTAGAACCGCAGCGGACTCTGCGGACCACCCATCACCTGCATCAGGCTCAATCCGACGTCGAGCACGACGATGCAGAGGAACAGCCGCACCAGCATCCACCGTGCGCGGTAACCGAGCGACAGGACCATGACGAACATAGTGGCCGCGGGAAGCATCGCGACGAAGCTGCGCCAGGTTGCCACGGGCGTAACGCTGATCGGCCGCCATGGCGCCGGCAGGCCCACGGCCCCATAGACCTCCTTGATCAACGCCCGGCCCGGCAGTGCGGTCCATAGGCCGGGTGGCAATGGAACGAGCTGAAGCAACGGAAGCGTCAGGATCGCGCCCAGCAGGATGAGCGACCATCGCGTCCCCCGCGCGGCGACAGCCCCTGGCACGCTGGCGAGAGCGATGGCCAGCACCGGCAAACAAACCAGTTCAACAATGGCGTCCGTCGGCAGCGCCTGCCTGGCCCCGCCTCCGAACAAGAGAGCGGTGACGAAGAGCAATGTGGCCGCTGCCGGCATGACGCCGGCGAGCAGCCAAGCCGGGACGCCGATGGAGGGCCACGCCCCTGAGGGCCGGGCGTTTGGCGATGCGGAGTTTAGCTCAGCCATATCGAGGCCAAATCATCGATGACCGATACGGTTCGGGTGGCGGCGTTTCGGCCGGTTTCAAGCCGTTTCATGGTGTCTCACCTGCCCCGATCGCGCGCACACGCGCGTCCGCGAACCACACTTGCCCTTCGATCTGCTTTTCAAAATCGAAACGGGCTGGAAGTTCGACCGCCAGCCACTGCGCCCCGCAGGCTTGCGACGGCACGGTGAAATCGGTTCCGATGTCGGACCAATCCAAATTGCCGGCGATGAGCTTGGTGTTTCCAAGGCTCTTCTTGTCACCTCCCGCGCAATATATCCGCCACCACACGCCGCGCCGCGTGCGCAAGTCGCGCGCCCGTGCTTTGATCGCAAAGCGATAAGATCCCGGTGGCAGCAGCATGAGCTGCCTCACGTTTCCGCTGAAATTGACCCGCGCGCCGGAGAACTCGATGCGCAGCGCTTTGCCTTTCATCCTTGGCCCATTGACAATCCCGGTATCGGCGCCGGTCGCCGGCAGGAACATCCAGTCGAAGGGCATGCCATCAGGGCTGTGCGCAAAATTTCCGTTATGAGGCTCGGCGAGCTCGGGCTTTCGTTTCGTCGGTAAGGTTTCCCGCCATATCCGATAGGCCTGACGGTAGGCGCCGTCGCCGGTGAGCCGAAGAACCAGCGGCCTCAGTTCCTCCGTCGTCGGCGGGGAGCCGCTCGCCTGCATCTCGTCATAGAGCCGCGTGAGACGCGCCGAGTCGCGAAGATGGCCGCAGAGATAGATCAGAAACTTGCTGCGCCATGGCGGGGGATCGGTGGCAAGAAATTTTCCGAGCGCGCGCCAACTGGCGGGATTGGCGCTGAAGGTGGCCAGCGAAGGAAATATCTTGCGCTGTTGCTGCAGACGGGTGCGGAGGATCGCGTCCGCGTGCGCCAACGCGCCCGCGTAGCTGTGGCGCGCCATCGATTGCCGGACGAGCAGCATCTGCGCCAGCATATCACGCCACGACAAACGGCCGGCGACCGTGGCCAGCGCGCTGCCACGACGCGCGTCGTGCCGCTGGAAAGCGACCAGGGCGAGCAGGGCCAGGGCGTGCGAATCAAGCGGCCGTTCAGCTAAGGCCTTCTCAAGCAATGCGCGTGCTTGAGCCAGGTCGTCTGGATCGGCCGAGCCTAGCCGCGCGCCGGAGGCCCCGTCGCTCGTCGTCCTGGTCGTGATGAGTTTCTCGGCCAGGTGGACGAGCGCCACGGGCTCCCGCGAATTCCAGCGCAGCGCCGCCTGCGGGGCGGTCTCCGCAAGGGCATGTCCCGCAGTATCCGTGACGATCGACCATGCGAGCCACGCGCATGACACGATCAAAGCGGACCCAGCCGCCAGCCGGAGCGGCGTCAAACGCAGCGTTACACGGCGGCTCATCGCCGCCCGTGGCTGCTCACCGTCATGAATTGGGTGCCGATCCGCCGCCCCATGAGAATGAGCATGAGAATGGGGACGAGAGTGGCGATGACCGTGGCGCCGCCGGCCGGGCTCCGCGCTCACGTGCGACGTCTTGATGAGCGACCACAAACGGAGAATGGCGGACCAGGCGCCCGTCCGCCGTTTCGACTCGTGCCCCCGATGTCGACGGTGCCGCGATCCGGTCAACGCATACCCATTCCTATAGAGACACGGGTACGCCGGCTAACGGCGCTGCGCCAGACGGCCGTCCCTTTGCTTAGCCATGGCTGGACGGCCACCGGCCGCCTCGATGTGCTTTTCGATCGCTCGACTGCTTCGATCGCTCGACTGCCGCCGCGCTTCCATATCGCGCGCTCGAACGCCTAAGCGAACGCACTGAACAGCGCGATCACTTTGGCCGAAGGCCCGTCAATTCAATTGGTCCAATCACCGGCTCGCGCGCCCTTGCTGCGGGCACTAGACAATGCCAACAGCCGCGCCGCCGCGTGTTGTCGTCCGCCCCGGCGAGAGACGGAACGTTACAACCGCCTCTTAAGGGCTGGTCGGATTATTATTCTGGTTCTGGCTGACCGCGTAGGCGATCAGGCCGGCACCACCGGCAATACCGCCGATGATGAGAAACGGCGATACGTTGCCAAAGGGACCCGCCGCTTGAGCATAAGCATCGGTGCCCGCCGTTCCGCCGTTGGCTTGGTCGCCGGTCCCACCATTGCCCTGGTCGCCAGCGCCATAGCTTTGACCGCCTTGGTCGCCAAGGTCTGGTTGCCCTGATCGCCGGCACCATAGCCGGCAGTCTGGCTGCCTTGCGCGAGCGCGGGAAGGGGTGCGGCAAGGGCCAGCAGGCCCATGCAAGTGAGTGCAAGCAAACGGCGCATGAGGACGACCTCTGTCTCATGTTGAGCTTCCAATAGCACCATACAGCAGCGCGCGCGTCTCGCAATGCGCGTGGCGCAATTATTGTTTTGAAACATCCCGGGTTGCATATCCCCACCGAGGGCTAATTGCAGCGTAAAATCAAGGCGATCCCCGTCCCTGCCTCATCGCTCGGCCCGTGGCCGGTCGGCCAACGGCCCACCAGCCGAGACGGCACGGGCTCCTCGCGAACGCTCGCCTGCCCGCTCATGGCAGACTCAACCGGATCGGCAGATGAAGGGTTATGGCCTCCAAGGGGCCTCCGTCGGTCCTCAACCCGCCGAATTGGACGGCGGCAACCGCCGCGCCGATCACGGCGGCGACCAGAATACCGACCATGACGAAGCGCCGCAGCTTGCGCCTGCTTTTCGCCCGCCGCGCGGGGCGCGGTGTGGCAACCCAAGGAATTTCGCGCGCACGGCGGGACCGGGCGGCCGGGCGGGACGACGGCGCCGCTCGCGGCCGCACCCATTCTGGCGCCGGCGCTGAACCGTCGGGCGGGCTGGCGACTTCACGCCAGGCCTTGAGCACGCGCTCGGCATAGATCGCGTCCAATCCGCTGTTGCGGTCGGGATGCAGCCACTGCAGCAGGCAGCTCATGTGAACGCGGGCGGCGCCGCGGGATGCACCCGGTGCGAGTCCGAGCACGCGGAAGGCGTCGGCATCCGGGTGGAAGAGCGTCTGCTGCAGATAAAAGCGGGCGGCTTCGATCAGCGTATCGGTGGGCTTGCCGGTCCGCTCTTCCGCGGCGCGGCAGGCCTCGGGTTGCGCGGCCGCGATGCGCATGACGTCGAGGAGATCCGGCGGCAATTCATGAATCGCGCCCGAAATGGCCAGCGCCGGCATGCGAGCCAGGTCGAGTGCGCTGTCGATGGCACGCGGACCGGACATGATCTAATCTCCGCGCGCGTCCCGCACCTGCGCCGGCTTGTCCTTTGCTTCCTCGCCGGCCCCGTAACCGTAATGGTCCAGCGCGCCGTATCCGTAGCCATAGCCATAGCCGTAGCCGTATCCATAGCCATAGGAGGCGGCGCGGAAATCGAACTTGTTCAGGACGGCGCCAATCACGCGCGCCCGGGCGAAATGAAGGCGCTTCAATGCCGCCTTGATCACGCCGCGGCGGGTTTCGCCCGCGGCCATGACCAGCAGCGTCGCCGATGTGAAACTCGACAACAGCGGCGAATCCGCCAGGCCGACGACCGGCGGCGCATCGACGACAATGGTATCGAACTTCTCGCCGGCCAGCGACAGCAGCGACAACATCTTAGGACCGGCCAGCAGTTCGGCCGGATTGGGCGGAATAGGACCGGACGCCATGAACGATAGCCCCTTGATCTCGGTGTCCTGGAACGCGTCGCTGGTTGACCGGGACGCCCGACAAATAATTGGCCAACCCCACTGAGTTGTCGCAACCGAGCAGACGATGCTGCGACGGATTGCGCAGGTCGGCGTCAACTAGCAGGACTCGCATGCCGAGCTGGGCCAAATTGATGGCCAGCCCCAGCGCGGTCGTCGATTTGCCCTCGCTGGGCCGCGCGCTGGTGACCAGAATCGATTTCGGCGTTCCGCTCTCGGTCGAGAATTGCAGCGCCGTTCGGAACGATCTGAAGGCCTCGGCCAATGGAGACGTCGGCGCGTCCCGGACCTTGGCGATGATGTCGTCGTCGGCCTTCGGAATGGCGCCAAGAACCGCCAGGCCGAGTTGCTCTTCGACCTCTTCCGGCGCCTTGAACGTATCGTCGAGGAGTTCGAGCACCACGACAACGGCACGCCGCCAGCGTGCAAGCCGAGCACATCGAAATCAGCAGGTTCTTCCTGAGGTTGGGCTAGTAAGGCGCGCCGGGGCGCTGCGCGTCGTCGACCATCGAAATATTGTTGGTGCCGACCGCGCCCGCGACCCCCACGTCCTTGTACTGTTGCAGCAGCCCATTATAGAGGCTGCGGTTGGTGTCGACGTCACGCTGCAGAATGCGGTACTGGACGCCCTTGCTGCGCTGTTTCAGAATATCGGTCTTCGCCTCGGCGATGGCTTGCTTGAGCAGCTTCTCGCGCTCGCGCGCCGAGTCATACTGGGCCTTCAGCGCAGTCGACGGCGACACTGGCGGACGATTTGATCTCGCGGTCGATCTGGTTGATCTGCGCCTTCAGCTTGACGCATCGCCGGATAGGCCGGCTTGTAGAGCTGACAGTTTCTCTTGGTAGCTCTGCACCAAAGCGCTGCGCTTCTGCTGCAAGGCTTGGATCTCGGGATCATTGCGCAACTGCGGAAGACTCAGGCCGTGGGTCGCCTTGGCCTGCTGCCAGAGCTGCCCGTACTTGATGGTATCCATCTGGGCGCTGTTCAAGCGCCGCGTTCAGCGCGGACAAGCCATCGCCCGTGTCGCCGGACTTGTCGCCGCCGGCGCTGACGATCTTCATTTTCCTGGCGTAATCGACCAGCGACTGCTCGGACTTCTCCAGTTTCAGCTTGAGCTCGTCCAAGCGGTCTTTCAGGAACTGGCGCGCATAGGCTGTCGCGCCGTAGCGGCGTTCCATGTTTTGCTTGATGAAGGTCTGCGCGACGCCGTTGGCGATCTTTTGCGCCCATTCCGGGCTCGGACTATCAAAGGAAATCCGCACCAGGCTGGACGGCGGCACCGGCTGAATGCCGAGCCCGCCACGAACCATGCCGACGGCCACTATCCTTGCGCGCTGCAAGCGCGGCCTGGGCGCTCGCCCTGGGAGGGAAGATGTGCCGCCACAGCGATCGCCCACGCCGAGCGCGACTGCGGATGAAGGAAGCCCGGCTCATCGGCCAGATTGAGATTGGTGACGACTTGCTCGGCCAGCGACCGGCTCTTCAGCAGGTCGTATTGCGTCTGATAGAAGCGGAGCCGGTCGGGAGTCGGCGGCGTCGGGATCCGGCGAATTCAGCTTGACCACCTTGGGCGCCTGCATATCGATCTGAATGGTCGCCGCCGCGCGATACATCGGCGTGGCCGTGAGAGTCACGTAGAAGCCGACGAGAAGCCCCGCGACGGCGCCCGCCAGGAGAATCCAGCGGTGCTTGAGCGCCAAGCCGAGATATTTGAAGAACAGCTCGCGGTAGCCGCTGGACTTCTCTTCTTCCCAATCCCCGTAGGGAGCACCGGGTGAAGCCACCCCTTGCGCCGGTTGCTGCGCGAGCGAGCGCCGGTCATCCGAAACCGAGGCCGGCAATCCGCCGGAATTGCGCTGCGATCCAAAATCAAAATTCGGCGCGTTCATCGGGGCCGATCCATTTCGATGTGAGCGAGGATGGATGTTTCATGGCGCGGACCCACCTAGAAGGCGCCGGCAAGAATGGCTGCCAGGCCCGTAAACGGCAACAGATCTTTGACGTTCTTAAACGCGACCTTACTGCCGGACTCTTCTGCCACGATCATGTCGCCGCCATAAACGCTCGGGTCCGGCGCCTTGCCCGCAAGGATCGCATCGAGATTGTAGACAGAATCTTTGACTTTGTGCCCTCTGACCCGCGCGATATGCACGCGATCGGCATTGGCGACGTCCGACAGTCCACCCGCCGCGACGACCGCTTGGCTCAGAGTTCAAGCTTCCCGTCGGCGGTATCGCGGTCGGCTTTGCCACCGCGCCCGAAACGATGATCCGCTTCGCCGATTGCTGCAAGACGACGAAAACCTGCGGATTTTGCAGATAGGTCTTGCCGAGCTTCTTGGCGATGCGCTTACTGGCCTCATCGGTGGTCAGGCCAGCGACGTGCACCGCGCCGATAAGCGGCATGACGACGTCTCCCTGGCCATCGACCAGGACGCCCTTGGAGCTGAGGTCGGGAACCTGAAAGACCGTTATCTGCAGGCTGTCGCGGTCACCAATGCGGTAGTCCTTCGACGCGCCTGCCGCCGTCTGATAGGCTGGGGAAGCAGCCGACGCGTCGGCGCCACTCTGCTCCTGGGCCGTTGTCGAGGCCTGGACAGACTGCGAAGCCGCCGGGCTTGCTGAATTGACGGCAGGCGCGCCCGTTTCGGACGCGCATTGCGACAACGCGACAGCCACCCCTATGACAGCGATCATTCGGATCAACAGCGGCAGACGCTTCATGCCGGGTCTCTGAGCCGTTTGAGGCGGGCCAGGATGCCAAGCCGCGGTTCACTCGGACCCGCGCTGTCGCGGTGCTCCGTTAGGATCGGCATGGGCAGTTGGGCCGGAGATACGTTGTCGATCATGCCACGGGGCCGCGTCAACACCAGATGAGTTGCTTCTTCCTCCCCGACGATCCGTGCTGCCGCATCGCGGCCTTCTGCCAGGCAAGGCGGCCTCCGCTCGAGATCATGAGCATCGGTCGCCAGAATGTGGCAAAATCCTTCGTTGAGCATGCGCTCTGCCCAGTAACGCGGCCTCGACCCGAAACGGCCGGTCAGCGATCCTGCGGTGATCTGCATCAGGACGCCGTTTCGGGCCAATTGCTTGATCAGCCCATAGTGCCTTTCGATCCAGGATAGCCGCTCCGGATGGGTCAGAATGACGATGTAGCCAGCCGCATGCAGGCCGAAGACGTGCTCGTCGAGCCGCGGCGGCGGAATGTGGTGTGGGGGCTCCAGAAGAAAGTATCGGGAGCCATTCAGTGACAGGACGCGCCCCTCCCTGAGGCCGGCGATCAGGTCAGGCGCCACATGCGCGTCGGCGCCCGTGATCAATTCAAGCGAAATTCCAGCTAAATTCAAAGCCTTACGAAGTATCGCCGTGGCCGCCTCGATGGTCGGACCGACGTTGTCGTAGACACCGGGCATAATGTGCGGCGTGCACGCCATAACCTCAATTCCGTCAGCCGCGGCCCTCCGTGCCATCTCCACGGACATTCGCAGGCTTTTCGAACCGTCATCGATGCCCGGCAGCAAATGACAATGAAGGTCGATCAACGTTCACCTCGAACACCGGATGAGACCCCCCGGACCGCCCCTGGAACGTCGGTGTGATTTCACCTACGCCAAAGCGCGAATTGTAGCAACCATAACGGGTTTTCAGTGGATATTCATTGCAACTTTCGAAAGTTGCATAAGGAATTTCGCCTGTATGCGTCCAGGTGCCGCACCGGAGCGAATCGGCAACCGCACATGAAAGGCCGTTCTTGCAGCGTAACACCGCGCCAGGCATCGCCAGCCGCCAAAGGTATCCGAGTGTTGGGCGGCGAATAGATCAAGGTCCCGCCCATGCGAGCCAAAGTCTTGGAGCGGCAGCCCAATAATGATTTTCCACTCACCACAGTATTTCGGTGTTTGACGCTGGAGGGAATTCTATTAAGACGCTACGCGACAGTCTGGGGGGCGCGGCGTGAACGTGAATGGGGGCATGGAGCGGCGCGATCTCCGCACCCTTGCAGGCATTGTTCGTGGCCCCGGAAATTACGCAACGCCATCTCCCGATCGGGTGAACCGGCTCATGGCCCTCGGGCTGGTGAAGAAGTCCGACGGCCAACTGCGGCCGACGCTGAAAGGCCGCGTCAGGGCGTGGTTCTATCGCCGGTTTCAGCGTCGGAGCGACGTCTGAATGCCCCGCGGGCGACCTAGGGCGAACCGGTTCCCGCTTCGCCCGGAAACGCTCTAATTACGACAATGTGATCCGCCGAACGACCAAGGCCAGGCGCCCGAGCGCCGTGACGGCGACCGCGCCATCACCTTCTTTGGCGACGAACCTCCTGTTTGAAAGTCGCTCAATTCGCTCCGTTTCGACGTTCTCCCGCCCTTCGCGATGCTCGCCAGCGTCGAGAGATCCCCCGATTTGAGCTTTCTGGTCGCCCATCTCTTCAGGCTGATATTCATGCGCCAATCCCACGATCCTATGCCCGGGCACAGCGGAATAAATACGTAGGGTTTGACAAATAATTCAACTTAAAATTAGCAAAATTATACTTATAGTTAAATTGCGAGCATTCGCTGGTCCAAAGTTGAGAGCCCCTTTGCTATCTCCTAGAACTGCCTGTGCGCACTATTGGGCCAGAAGGCCCCGCGGGGCGTGCCTTCTGTCCGCGGCTTGAGCGCCAGCGCGACACCTGAACGCAGCCGTCACGGCCGCTCAGAACAGCCCGGGAATCAGCCGATAGCGCACCCGCCCCGCATAGCGGACGTAATCGGGGTCGCTGTGGAGGATCGCCTCCTCGCGCATGATGCGCACCATCTGCAACCCGAATGTCGCCAGATAGAGCAACGCGTTTTGCAGCAGCGGGTAGCCGAGCACGAAGCCGATCTGGGAGACGATGTAGCCCGCATACATGGGATGGCGGATGAGTGCGTAGGGGCCGCGCGTTCTAACGCCATGGTTGGCCGGAACGACACCGAAGCTGCGCCAGAGCGCGATCTTCGCCGCGATCTGCACAATCAGCCCCGCGCCGATGATGACGCCGGCGAACTCCACTGGAATAAGCCCGCCAGGCCGGCGCCGGTTCGGCAAACAACGGCAGGCTCGCCGCCAGAAAGCCCACGCACCAATCGAGGGGCCGGCGGGAAAAATGCGCGGCGGGCGGGCGAATCAACATCAGCAACACCACCAGCGTCTCCGACAACACCAGCAGCAGCACCTGCACGTTGACGTCCGCCGCTGCCGTGAGCAGTTGGGGATAGGCCCGCTCGACCAGCACGAGCTCGGTCAGGCGCGGCAGCATGCGATGCACGAAGAAGGCGAACAGCACCAGCACGGCCGCGCGCTCGGCCAGATCGAGAACGAGCGCGCGCGAGAACAACGCGCTCACGCGCCATCGCGGTGCCGAGTCGAGCCGCAATCCACCCCTCCATCAGCCAGCCAAACCGGCGGGCGCCGCTTGCAGCATCCGGCGCGCCCCTAGAGCACGATGCGTTTAGATTGAATTCAGCGTGCTTTCCTAACTTTCTGTCTCAGCATGATCTTTTCCGAAAACCGGTTCCCACTTTTCGGGATCATGCTCTAATCGGCGAAATCAAGGCCTTGATCAGCCCGACGACGTCAGGAACCGATGCCCGCCGTTCTCCAGGACGACGCAGGTCAGGCGCCCATAGAGGATGGCGCCGGTATCGACGTTGATGCGGTTGGCCTTCACTTCGGGCTCGCGCACCGGCGTGTGGCCGTGCACGACGATTCTGCCGAAATCCACGTCGCTGTCGAGGAACGCCTCGCGGATCCAGAGCAGGTCCTGCTCGCGCTGGCGCTCGAGCGCAACGCCCGGCCGCACGCCGGCATGGCAGATGAAATAGCGCCCGACCGCCAAGGCGGCCCGCAACGACGTCAGGAAGCGGACTTCCTCCGGGGTCAGCGCCGCGCGCAGCGCTTGCTGCGCCCACACAAAATCCGACGGCCCGGCCGTGTCCGCCACCGCCACGCCGAACGAGCGCAAGGTCGCCGCGGCGCCGTTGCGCCACCACAACTCGCCGGTCTGAGGATCGTCCAGAAACCTCATCATCGCGGCTTCATGATTGCCCTTGAGCGCCAGGTAACGGCCGGGAAACGGGTTGGCCATCAGCCGGTCGATGACGGCGCGCGACTGGGGGCCGCGGTCGATATAGTCCCCGACCGTCACCGTCAGGCTGCCGGGGCCGCGCGCGCCCGCATCGGCGTGAATGGCCTCGATCAGCGGCTCCAGCAGGTCGAGACGGCCATGGATATCGCCGATGACGTAGAGCGGCGCGTTTTCGTTGAAGTCCGGGGTATTCATGATCGGAAAGTCGACATCACAAAAATTGCGGGTCAGGGCGGGTGCCAGACCGTCCGGGGCGTGTTATCCCCCCGTCCCAGCAAGGACAACAATTTGTCGCCCGCGAGGCGCCCCTCCCCGCCAATGAGCCAGTCTTCGATCGCCGCCGCGCGCGGCGCACAAACCCGGGCCCGGGTTCTCACGTCGCTCTGCCTGCTGTGGCTCGTCGGCGCCGCGCTGCGCCTGACGATTCTGGCGGTGCCGCCGGTCATTCCGCTCATTCATCATGACCTCAACCTCAACGCCACCCAAGTCGGCGTGCTCACCGGGCTGCCGTCGATGCTGCTCGCTTTCGCGGCGGTGCCGGGCTCGCTCTTGATCGCGCGGCTCGGCGTGCGCGCGGCCATGATCGTCGGCCTTGCCTTCACTGCCGTCGGCGGCGCGGTGCGCGGCGCCTATCCCGACGTGAGTTGGCTTTATGCCATGACCGTCGTCATGGCGGCGGGCGTCGCCGTCCTGCAGGTGAGCATGCCGCCGGCGGTGCGCGCATGGATGCCGCATCGCATCGGCTTCGCCACAGCCGTCTACACCAACGGGCTGCTGATCGGCGAGATCGCGCCGGTCGCGCTCATGCTGCCGCTGGTGCTGCCACTGGTGGGCGGCTGGCAGGCCGGCTTCGCGTTCTGGAGCGTGCCGGTGGCGGTCATCGCGCTGCTGGTGACGTTCCTCGCGCCGCGCCCCGCGCCGGCAAGCGGCGCAGCCGTCCGGCGGCGCTGGTGGCCGGACTGGGGAAGCCTGCTGATCTGGCGGCTGGGCTTCATGCTCGGCACCATCAACGCCATCTATTTCGGCACCAACGCCTTCCTGCCCGACTATCTCGCCCACAACGGCCAACACGCCTGGATCAGCGCCGCACTCACCGGCTTGAACGCCGGCCAGTTGCCGGCGTCGATCCTGCTGCTCATTTTCGCCAGCCGGCTCGAGCTCAAGGCCTGGCCCTATGTGGCGAGCGGCGTGCTGTGCGCCCTCGCCCTGTCCGGCATCGTGTTCGGTTCCGGCCCCGTCGTCGTGGCGTCCGCCACACTGATCGGTTTTTCCGCCGCCTCCATCTTGATCCTGGCGCTGGCGCTGCCGCCGCTGCTGGCGCCGCCCGACGACGTGCATCGCGTCACCGCCGCCATGTTCACCATCAGCTATAGCTGGGCGGTGGTGGTGCCGATCATCAGCGGCTTTCTCTGGGACAAGAGCCACATTCCCGCGATGGCCTTCCTGCCGCTCGCGATCTGCGGCATTATCCTTGCGTTACTGTCGCCGGCCATCAATCACGTGCGCCGCGCTGAGGAGGTTTGAGCCATGCGGCCGATTCCGGTTGGCGCCAAGGGCACCGATACGCTGATGGTGACGCCCGCCCATCTCGCCAGCCAATTCAAGGACTCCACGCTGCCGCCGGTGTTCGCCACGCCCATGATGGTGCGGGCCATGGAGAACGCCGCGCTCAACGCCATCCGCCCCTACCTGGAGCCGGGCGAAAGCGCAGTCGGCACGGTGGTCAACGTCCGCCATCTGGCGGCGACGCCGGTCGGCCACCAGGTGACGGCGGAAGCGGAGGTCACCAAGGTCGACGGCCGGCGCATCGAATTCAAGGTGAGCGCGCGCGACGAAACCGAGGAGATCGGCAACGGCACCCACGAGCGCGTGGTGGTGGATCGTGCCCGCCTCGGCACGCGGCTGAAGGAAAAGCAGCGGGATTGAGTGGGGGGCCTAACGCCGGCGCCGCGCGTCGCTTCAAGCTTTGCTTCGGATGTGCGATGTTTGTCGCGGAGCGCACGATGGCGTTGCGAAGCCCGGGTGGGAAGAATGGGATCTTGACGAGGCCGACCGGCGACGGCATGGGCTCATGACTGGCCATCCATCGCGCCCGGGCATGTGCCTGTTATTCGACGGTGAAGCAGACTTGGCGCGGAAACGGTCAATAGCCGTTTGTGGCCCCAACCGGCGGCCCGCCGACGCCTGCATTTCATCCGGTGGCCGGTCGGAAGCAGGCATAGGGTCGAATTCCCCGGCCCAAGCGTCAACATCCTCAATAGCCACTAAGTTGCGCTCTCTCGGCATAGCTGCCCGAGTTGCGTCAAGCACGTGAAGGACAAGACATGACCTCCAATTTGCACGAGACGTCCATCGTAATCGATGGACTGATTATTTCCGATTTCGGCCGCCCGGTATTCGAGGATATGAGGCGCGGCGGCCTGACCGCTGCCAATTGCACATGCTGTGTCTGGGAAAATTTCACCGAGACGATGCGCAATGTCATGCGCTGGAAGACATGGTTTCGCGAGCACGGCGATATTCTCAGGCAGGTCTACACAACCGCAGATATCCTCAAGGCCAAGGAAGAAGGCAAGACCGGCATCATTCTCGGCTGGCAGAACGTCAGCGGCATCGAGGATCAGATCGGCTATCTCAGCCTGTTCAAGGAACTGGGCATCGGCATCATGCAGATGGCGTACAACACGCAGAATCTGGTCGGATCCGGCTGCTACGAGTTCGAGCGACGGTGGCCTGTCGGATTTCGGCCACGACGTGGTCGCCGAAATGAACCGTCTCGGTATCCTCTGCGATCTCTCGCACGTCGGCGCCAAGACCAGCGAGGATGTGATCCGCGCCTCCAAGAAGCCGGTGGCCTATTCGCATTGTTTGCCGGCCGGCCTGAAAGAGCATCCGCGCAATAAGACCGACGCGCAGTTGAAGTTCATCGTCGACCATGGTGGCTTCGTTGGCGTCACCATGTTCCCACCGTTTCTCAAGCGCGGCCCCGAGGCCAACGTCGGCGACTATGTCGAGGCGATCGAATACGTGATCGATATCTGCGGCGAGGATAGCGTCGGCATCGGCACCGACTTCACGCAAGGATACGATCGGCCGTTTTTCGACTGGATCACCCACGACAAAGGCTATGGACGCCGCCTGACCGATTTCGGCGATGTCATCAATCCGGAGGGGCTGCGGACCATCGGCGAATGGCCCAATCTCACGGCCGCGATGGAAAAGCGCGGCTGGAACAGCGGCCGGATCGAAGCGGTGATCGGCAAGAACTGGTTCAACCTGCTCCGCGCCGTGTGGGGAGCGTGAGCATGGGCAAACCGCAGATCGAAATCGAGGTCGACGATGCGACCGGCCGCTGGTCGGTCGAACTCTCTGCCGATGATCCTGGTACCGCAGCATTTCTTTCTCAATAACCACTACGCGGTCGAGGCCGTTCTGGGTGCGGAGAAGCTGGAGGAGGTGCTGCGGCCGGCGGGGCACCGCTCGGCGTATTTCTGGTGCGAGCAGGAAGCCGCGTATCACGGCATGAGCGGCGTCGAGGTGTTTCATCATTACATGAGGCGGATTACGCAGCGCGGGTGGGGGCAGTTCGACGTGGTCGACCTTGCGCCCGAGGCCGGCACCGCGCATGTCCGCTTGCGCCATTCCGCAATGGTGGACGCGGCGCGCCGCCAGAGCGGGCGCAAGGTCTGCTACATGTTCGCGGCCTGGCTCGAGGGGTCGCTGGAATACGTGGCTGCAAGCGCTGGCCGCGCGCTGAGCCTGACGGCCCGCGAGGTCCACTGCGAGGCCGAAGGCAGCCACGATCACTGCCTGTTCGAGATCGTGCCGGCTTAGGACTGGGATGCCGGCGTTGTCATACGCGCACCACAGCTTCATACTGGCGGCTTCTTCAGATTGGTGCTCGCGATGAGTTCCTCATCGCCGACTTTGCCGGCTGCCTCAGGACGCCGGCAATGGTGGTCCCGGACCTCAAGGCGGCCTGGGGGCTCACGCTAGGCGGAATGTCGGCGCTGCAATGAAACAGCCGCCTCATAGAGTGGCCTCGGCACGGATAGAAGCCAACAACAGCCTGTGACGCAACGTAAGGTACAATAACGTTCGATTAACCATTTATCCGCGATGGTCACGGCATGGAAAACCCGTCGGAGGCTGTGCGATGCTCCCCGAACGCCCCGTGCTTCTTGAGGATGAGCCTTGTCCCGTCTCCGATGAATTGCTGGGGGCATTATACCGCGTCAACCCGCATGGGCTGAATGAACTCATTGCCACGGTTCCACCGAAGGCAAGAGCGTTGCTTGCCGTTTATTGCTACCGCCGGGCCCATCTTGCCGCGATCGGATTGGCAATAGCGGCAACTTGCGAACAGGATGATCTGGCGTCGTTCGGAGGCAATGTCGGTACGGTCCTGTTTGATCGGTCCCGGGAGGTTCCACAATTGCCGCCCGCTAACGGTCAAGCAAACAGCCGGCAGAAAATTACTCTGGCGACCGGGCCAATTCGCCAGCCAAGGCCGAGCGTGGATGAAGAAGACTAACGTCGGATCGCCTCTCCATGCGAATTGCCGCCGCTCTAGCAATGGCTTTGGGTCTCTTGATCGCCGCTACCCCTTCCCATGCGGCGTGTCGCTGGGGCACACGCATCGTTTGCCCCGGCACGGATGTCTCGCCCTACCAGACGTTGTTCGGTCCTGCGGCGCCCGAGCGCTCGCATTGGCACCATTCGCCTGGCGCGCGAAGCGCGGTGGTGACCGGCCGCCATCCGGTTTCAGTTCTGCTGAAGCTGAACCCGCTCTGGTGGTTTGGAAACGATAGCGAGCAGACCGTCGATCAGGCGCCCTGGTATATGCCGGACGCGCCCGAGCCACTGCGCCGGCTGGCCTGGCAATTCCGGAATCCATTCCAGAACTTCCGCAGCTATGTGATGGGTGTGCAAGACCAGAACTATCGCGTCACGGGCCGCTCGCCGGTGACGCTGGTGCAGCGGAACGATCTGACGCCGCCCGAGAAAGGCTGGCAATGGTCGGTGATCAACACGCCGATCCCGCTGCCCTTCGTCAGCTACAGCGGCAGCAATGTCGTTTGGTACGCCGGCTGGCAGCCGACCGGATTCTTCGGGTTCAAGTTCAATCTATTGGGTAGTGGAGCTCAGTTGTGGTGATAGTGCACAACGAGGTGATGCTGTTGGCTGCAGCTCTTGGCCTGCCGTTATCAAAAGCGCACGATATGGCGTGACACTCATCCGCCAAACAACTGTATTCTGTGGGGCCAACGGACTCATAGATTGATTTTTTTTCGCGAGGCGGGCTTTCCCGAGACTCCGAGACTGGAAGACCGTTGTAAGGAGGCGTCGCGCAGGACGGTGGGACGAGGCGGCGGATTGCAGCCCCGCTGAGACCTGCCGAGACACCGGCGATCCACCCGCACGCGCCGCCCACCACGGCTTTTCGTTAAATTTCCCAATACGTTGGCCCGCCAGAACCGGCGGCCTGCGCCGGTGTAGCGCCGGCCAAGCGGGCCAGGCCCCATCAAACCGCTTGACGGGACACCCTCCTTCGTATCGAATTATTCGAATATCACAATAATAATATCTATGATGGGGAAACGAACAATGGCGTCAGCACTCCTGCGCGCGGCGGGGCGCGTTAGCAAAATCACCCTCACCAGCATCACGTTGGGCCTGACCGCGGTCTGGCTTGCCGGCGGCGCCGCGCAGGCGACCGACGGCTACTTCCAATACGGCTACGGCGCGCGCCAAAGCGCTCTCGGCGGCGCCGGTGTCGCCGACTCGCGCGACGCCATGGCGCTCTCGCTCAATCCGGCCGGCCTCGTCGACGTCAACCGGCAACTCCAGCTCGGCGTATCCTTGTTCATGCCCTACCGCAGCTACACGGCGACCGGGAGCATCTTCGTGGCGCCGGGAAGCTACGACAGCAAGGGTAACATCTTCCCGGTCCCGAACATGGCCTACAGCAGCCCGATCGACGCCAACTCGGCCTGGGGCATCGCGCTGTACGGCAATGGCGGCATGAACACCAACTGGCCGAACATGACCAACACGGCGATCGGCTGCCCCGCCGGCGGCACCGGCGTGTTCTGCGACGGCAGCCAGTTGCACGTCGATTTGATGCAGGCGTTCGTTTCGGTCGGCTACGCGCACCGCTTCGGCAATTTCTCGGTCGGCATCGCGCCGGTCGCCGCCATTCAGCGAATACGCGTGCAGGGGCTCGGCGCGTTTGTGGGCGTTTCATCCGACCCGGCGAACATGACCAGCGGCGACTATTCCTACTCCTACGGCGGCGGCCTGCATCTCGGCGTGCAATGGAAGGTGATGCCGAACGTCCGCGTCGGATTCGCGGGGCAGACGCCGATGTGGATGACCAAGTTCCACAAATACGCGGGCCTGTTCGCCGACGGCGGCGGCTTCGACATCCCGGCCAACCTCACCGCCGGCGTCGCCTGGGACGTGATGCCGAACGTCACGCTGATGGCCGACTACAAGCACATCTTCTACGGCAGCGTCGCGTCGATCGCCAATCCGATGACGTCGCCCGCTTTGCTGGGCCAATCCAACGGATCAGGCTTCGGCTGGAGCGACATCGACATAATCAAGCTCGGCGCCGAATGGCGCGCCACCCCGAAATGGACCTTCCGCGTGGGTTATTCCCACAACACCAACCCGATCTCGTCGTCCGATGTGACCTTCAACATCCTGGCGCCCGGCGTCGTCACCGACCACTTCACCGGCGGCTTCGCCTACAAGGCGACGCCTCATTCGATACTGGAATTTGCCGCCGCCTATGTGCCGCCCAACAGCGTCAGCGGGCCCGAGAAGGCGGGCACGACGGCGGCGCCCACGCCCGGCAGCAACATCGACATCAGCATGCACCAGTTCCAGTTCACCCTGGGCTACACCTACGAGTTCGGCCCGGAAACGCCGGTGCAAGCGATGATCCATAAGTGATATAAAAGCGGCGGACGGCAAGGGCCGGGGGTCCCCGAGAATCGGGGGCCCCACGGCGCTTTTTTGGCGCAACGCTCCGATGGCGCCAATGTGCGGTATCGTTGAGACGAGAGGAAGATGAGCGGCCTTTCACCCACCCTGATCGTCGGCATCGGCGGTCTCGTCATCGGCCTGGTCTTCGGGGCCGTCGTGCAACGCACCAATTTCTGCACCATGGGCTCGATCTCGGACCTCGTCCTGATGGGTGACGGGCGCCGCTTCCGCGCCTGGGTGCTGGCGATCGCGGTCGCCATCATCGGTACGCAGGTGCTGTCGTTCGCCGGCGTCATCAATCTCGACGGCGCGATCTACCTCACCGCGAACTTTGGCTGGCTCGGCGCCATCGTCGGCGGGCTGATGTTCGGCTTCGGCATGACCCAGGCCGGCGGCTGCGCCAGCCGCACGCTGGTCAGGCTCGGCGGCGGCAACCTGAAGTCGCTCATGGTGACTTTGGTGCTCGGCATCGTCGCCTACACCACGCTGCGCGGCTTGCTGGCGCTGGCGCGCCTGCAGCTCGAGACCACCAATGTCGACCTCACCACGCACGGGCTCGCCAACCAGAACCTGGGCGAGATGGCGGGTGCCGCCCTCGGCCTGCCTGCGCCGACCGCGCGCATGATCGCGGCCGCCGTGCTGGCGCTGGCGTTCCTGATCTACTGCTTCAAGGATCCCGCCTTCCGCAAGAGCCCGGCCAACATCACGGCCGGCGTGGTGCTCGGCCTCTGCGTGGTGGGCGGCTGGGTCGTCACCGGCGTCTTGGCGCACGACGATTTCAACCCGACGCCGCTCGCCTCCATCACCTTCGTGGCGCCGGTCGGCGAGAGCATCCAGTACCTGATGACCTACACCGGCTCGACCGTCAATTTCGGCATCGCGGTGGTCGGCGGCGTCATTCTCGGCGCCTTCCTGACGGCGCTGGCCAGCGGCGAATTCCGCTTCGAAAGCTTCGTCGACCACAAGGATTTCCTGCGCCATCTGGTCGGCGCCAGCCTGATGGGCGCCGGCGGCGTGATGGCGCTCGGCTGCACCATCGGCCAGGGCATCACCGGCCTGTCAACGCTGGCGCTCGGCAGCCTGATCGCCTGGCTGTCGATCCTGGCCGGCGGCGTTCTCGGGGTGAAGTATCTCGAGGAAGGCACGCTCGGCGGCGCCATCCGCTCGGTGTTCGTGCGGGCGTAAGAGAACAAAGAACACGTCAAAATGAAACCGGCGCCGCGTGCGGCGCCGGTTCTTTTTTGCGCGCTGCGGCGGACGCCGTCAGCGCGTGCGCGCCTGCAGCTTGTTCGAGAAGGCGAGCAGGAAGGCGAGGCTCTTCTGCGTCTCCGGCTTCGACAGCATGGACATCATGCCCATGATGCCGCCACTCGGCTTGGCGCTCGCGGTTTCCTGCGCCGCTTCCTCGAAGGCCATGCGCGTGTTCTCGGCGAGCTCGCCCATGGCCTCGTTGCCGACCGTGTTGATCATGCTCTCCATGAACATGAAAAGCCGCTCGACCATGTTGTCGGTAAGCGCGCTGCGCACCGCGTGCAGGGTGAGCGCGAGGTCGCACACCGTGTCGATGGCGCCGACCTTGTGCAATTCCGTCAGGCGGTCGACCAGCGAGTGCACGGCCGCGCTGGTGTCGGGGTCGTTGAGCCGGTCGAGCAGTTCGAGGGCGTTGCCGCCCATCGTGGTGAGGCGCTCGACCATGCTGTCGGTCAGCGCCTCGCGCGCGGCGAGGCTGAGCCGTGCCATCTCGTCCATCGGTGGCTGGTTGGTCATGTCGTCCATCCCCGCCTCCCGTTACAGCAAGCCGCGCGCGGACAGCCAGTACAGCCGGTTATAGGCCAGCTTGAACCAGTGCACCATCTGCGACGGCGGGCCCGGGTTGGGCGGCGTGGTGTAGTTGAACCAGACGTAGGTGCCGGTGCTCATGCCGGTTTCCACGAAACAGAACACCTTGCCGTCGTAGTCGCGCGCCCAGCGGTCTTCCTTGATGAGCGACGACAGGTTGTCGACGATGGTGTCGGCCTCGAAGTGCGCGGTCGAGCCCGCCTTCGAGATCGGGATGTTGGTGGTGTCGCCGACGATGAAGACGTTGTCGGAGCCTTCCTTGAGCAGCGTGTTCTTGACCGTCGGCACCCAGCCGCCGGCGCCGAGGTTGGAGTCGGTGATCACCGACTGGCCGCTGTGCGGCGGGATGGTGATCAGCAGGTCGTAGGGCAGCGTCGATCCCTCTTCCGAGGTGATGGTCTTGGCGCCGGCGTCGACCGACTTGGTGTTGAAGAAGGTCTCCGACTTGATGCCGGCGCGGTCGAACTCCGGTCCCGTCCAGTGCGCCACCGGCTCGAGCGCGTGCAGCCGGCCGATCGGGTAGGTGTAGGTGATCTCGCTCTTGTCGAGCAGCCCCTTCGCCGCGAGATAGTCGCGCAACATGAAGGTGATCTCGAGCGGCGCTACCGGGCACTTGTGCGGGGCGTTGACGTTGACGACGATCTTGCCGCCCTTGAAGTCGTTGAGCGCGTCGCGCATCTTGCGGGCGCCGTCGAGGTCGTAGAACCAGTGCCCGCCCTCGGCCATGCCCGGGATGTTGTCGGGCCGGATGCGCGAACCGGTGGCGATCACCAGGAAGTCGTAGGTGTGCGTCTTGCCGGATTCGGTGGTCACGGTCTTCTTGTCGGTATCGATGTGCTTGGCCGCGTCGATAATGTAGGGCACGCGGCGGTCGAGCACCTTGCGCTGCTCGCGGAACAATTCCGACTCGCGCATCTTGCCGAACGGGACGTAGAGCAGCCCCGGCTGGTACATGTGCTTGTCGGTGTTGCCGATCATGGTGATGGTGACGCTGCCGGCGGACATCTCCTCGCGGAGCTGACGGCACAGGCCGTTGGCGACGATCGTGCCGGCGAGCCCGCCGCCGACGATCAATATTTTTTTGGCCATTCTTGTCTCCTCCCCTCGTCAACGCCGCCGACACCCATTGCGCCGACGCACGCTAATTACGTCACTTGGCTTTACGCACGACGATGCTCCAGTAGCCGTCCTCCTCGGTGATGCCGGCCATCTCGTGCTTGACCTTCTTGACCCATTCCGGGATGTCGGCGACCGAGCCCTTGTCGCTCGACCAGACCTCGATCTCGTCGCCGATATTCACCAACTTGAGCTTGGCGATCAGCTCCATCAGCGGTCCCGGGCAGAAGGCGCCGCGCGCGTCGATTTTTTCTCTCACCTTGTCGCTCATGTCTCGTACCGGGCTTTCGCTTGGGAGGTCCTAAAGTTGGGATGTGCTAAAGGGTGACGAACTGGCCGGTCTCGGCGTCGGACAGGAACTTGGTGAGGCCGAGCGGACCGTCGAACATGTCGCCTTCGAGGCGGTCGAGCTCCCAGCCCTTGACGTCGAGCGCCATCGAGCAGGCCCACAGCTTGAGGTCGCCGAGCTCCTTGCCCTGCTGGAACAGGGTCATGGGATCGGGCGCCTTCTTCTCTCTGAGCAGCTTGGAAAATGCGCCGCCGTGATAGCGCTCGCCGGCGGAAGCGCCTTTGGCGAAGGCCAGGATGGCGTTCATGCTGACGAACACCTCGACCGGCCGTTCGGAGACGGCGGCGACCGATGCCATCATCGCCGCCATCTGGATCTTCTCGTGGTCGCCGGAGCAAAGCAGAATGTACAAAGTGTTGGACGCCATCGCTCAACCTCCGCGCGCGCAACCGTCATTCTAGCAGAATATTCTATCCAGAATATCGCTCCATGGCATATTTTTCTACCAGAAATAGGCGGCGGCGTCTTTGATTTTGCTCAAGCCGTGCGCTTGATCACGAAGCTGAAGACGCTGTTCTCGTTCTTGGATTCCAGGAGCTCGTTGCCGGTGGTGCGGCAGAACGCCTCGAAATCCTTCACCGCGCCGGGGTCGGTCGCCAGCACCTCGAGCGTGCCGCCGGTGGGGATGTCCTTGAGCGCCTTCTTGGCCCGCAGGATCGGCAGCGGGCAGTTCAGTCCTTTGACGTCAAGCAGTTGGTCGGCCATGTTATTTCCTCAGACGTTGTCGACTCTTGGTTCGCTTAGATTCTTGGTTCGCTTAGATGAAGAGGTTGATGTCGCTCTTGGTGGCGGTTTCGATGTAGGTGGCGGCGCCGCCGAGCACCGGGCCCTCGATCATGTCGGCCGGCGTGTACTCGAACAGGTCCATGGTCATCTGGCAGGCGATCATCTTGACGTCGGCCTCAAGCGCCATCTCGCGCAGCTCCTCGATCGAGGCGACGCCCTTCTTCTTGATCAGGTTCTTCATCATCGCCGTGGCCGCGGCGTCGACGCCCGGAATCGCGGACACGATGTTGGGCATGCCCATGTGCATGCCCATCATCGGCATCTCCATGGCCGCATTGCCGAGCGTGGTGACCTTCAGGTCGAGCTTCTTCTTCAGCAGGCTCAGGCCGTAGAAGGTGAAGAACATGGTCACGTCCAGGCCCATGGCGGCCGCGGTGGTCGACAGGATGAAGGGCGGATAGGCCCAGTCCAGCGACCCCTTGGTGACGATGAGCGACATCGATTTGGTGTTGGTTTTGTCCGTCATGGCTTCACCTCCTCCGGCCCAGCGGAACGCCAGCCCTACTCGCAGCCGGCGAAATTGTCCGCCGTCATCTTCGCTTCATAAGGACCGGCGACCGCCGAACCGGGCGTGAGCGTGGCCTTGGCCGCTGCCCAGTCGACCGGCTGCACCTTGACCATCCAGCCCTCGCCGTAAGGCTCGGCGTTGGCGAGCTTGGGATTGCCGGTGAGCGTGTCGTTGACCTCGATCACCTCGGCGTCGAAGGCTATCTTGGCCGGGCCCACCCATTTGCCGGATTCGACCGTGGCGCAGGACTTGCCGCTCTGCACCTTGCGGCCGGCCTTCTTGGCGGTGAAGGCCACGAGCTGCCCCGCCATGGCGGCGGCAACGGCGGTCATGCCGAGCGTCACCGTGCCATCCGGGTTCTCGCTGTACCAGATGTTGTTCTCGACGTCGTAGAGCAGTTCGTCGGGAAGGTTGCAGCCACGCACGCTCGGCATTGATCCCTCTCCTTTTTAAGTCAAACGGTCCGAAATGGTGTCGTCTCGTGTCTCGTCCTGGCGCAGCGGCCGCGACGAGCAGCAGAATTCGCCAAGGCCTGCGACCTCCAGCTTGCCGCCGATGAACAGCGCCAAGTGCCGCGCCACCATAGCACCAAGCCGCAGGCGGCGGGCGGTGTCTGGATGGGCGGGATCGAGACGGACCAGATTGTGATGATAGACCAGCTCGCGGCAGGTCTCGCGGCAGGCGTTGAAGCTCGGCTCGCCGCGCGCGCCCTGGCGGTGCAGCGCCAGCAGGCGAAAGCCCTCAACCGTGTCGGCGGTCGGCGTCTTGCCGTGGGCGAGCAGCCAGCGCTCCAGCGCGGTCTCGCCCAGCGCCAGCAATTCGTCGGCGTAGCCGGCGGCCTTTTCCTGCACCGCAGCATCGGACGCGGCGTCAATCGCGTCGAGGCGCACCGCCACGTCGTCGAGGCCAAGGTTGCGGGCGGTGTCCATCAGCCGAGGCCCTTTTCGCGGATGAGGTCGGAGGCGTCGGAGAAGTTCTCCTGCACGCCGACCTTGCGCGGCGACAACCCCAGCGCCATGCCGAGGAGCTGGGTGAAATAGAGGATCTTCACCGTGGTCTTGCGGCCGAACACCTTCTCGGCGCGCACCTGGTGCATTTCGAGGCCGGTGTGGCAGGTCGGGCATTCGGTGGCGATGACATCGGCGCCGCAGGCTTCCGCCGTGGTCAAGAGGTTGAGCACCAGCTTGGTCGAGGTGTCGCTGTCCGACAGCGTGTGGGCGCCGCCGCAACAGGCGGTCTTGAGCGGATAGTCGACGTTCTCGGCGCCGGCGGCGGCCAAGAGATCGTCCATGAAATGCGGCTTCGACGTCGATTCCGAGCCGGGGCCCTGGTCCTTCTCCGGAAAGATGTGGCGCGGCCGCGTATACATGCAGCCGTAATAGTTGGCGACCTTGAGGCCTTTGAGCGAGTTCTTGACCCGCGCCTTCAGGCCTTCTTCGCCGATGCCTTCCTTGATCCAGTCGAGCGCGTGGATGGTCTCGACCTTGCCGGCCTCGTAGACGGTGTGACCGGCCTTGTTGGCGATGCGCGCGTTGACCTCGCGCGAGGCGTCGTCGTTTTTGAGGTCGTATTCGGCCTTCTTGAGATTGTGGTAACAGCCGTTGCACGGCGCCATCACGGTGTCGAAGCCCATGTCGTCGGCGATGGAGAGATTGCGCGCCGAGAGATAGGTCTGCAGCTTGGGATCGACGTTCTTGACCTCCATGGCGCCGCAGCAATTCCAGTTCTTCAGCTCGGTCAGTTCGAGGCCGAGCGCCTTGCCCAGCGCCTTGGTGGAGCGGTTATAGGCGTGTCCGGTGCCTTCCAGCGCGCAGCCAGGGTAATAGGCAACCTTCTTGTACTTGCCGCTGCTCATCATTCCGCTCCTTGCGCGTCGAGGTGAAGCGCGCGGGCGTCGGCCGCGTGCCGCTCGGCGACGTATTCATCGATCGCGGCACTCGCCGCCGTCCAGTTGCGCGTGCGCGGCCGGAACACGGTCGCAAGCCCGAGCTTCATCATCAGCGAGACCGGCAGCTTCATCAGAAGCCCGCGCACCATCGCCACCAGCCAGTCCTGCATCAGCGGCAGGCCCATGCGCTTGAAGAACTGGCGCAGCACCAACCCGTCCTCGATCTTGCCGGTAGCGAAGACCTGCTCGGAGAACGCCTCGTCGAACACCATCGACGGTTTCTTCTCGGTGAAGCCCTTCAACTCCAGCCAGTGCGACGTCGCCTTCATGACGCCTTCCGGATTGACGTCGCGCGGGCAGGCATAGGTGCACTTGTTGCAGGAGACGCACTGCCAGATGATATCCTTGTCGCGCAGCAGCTCGTCCTGCATCCCTAAGCGGATCAGGTAAATCCAATAGCGCGGGTTGAATTCCGGGTTGATGGCGTTGACCGTGCACGAATTTGTGCAGGAGCCGCATTGCCAGCAGCGGTGGATGAACTCGCCGCCCGGCAGGGCCGCGATCTCCTCCTGCATCGCCTCGTTATAGTCTGTGACGGCGCGCGAATTGATGAACGTGCTCCAGTGCCCGGACACGTCGACGCCGTCGAGGGTGAGCTCCTCGTGGGTGACCAGGTTCTCGGGCCGGATCAGCGATTTTTCGTGGATCGGCATCGGTTTCCCTTAACTACTCAAACGGCGCTGCTCGCCAAGCACATGCGCTTCGCCGTCGATCAGCTTCAGCCGCGTGCGGCCGGACTCGGTGTCGACCGCGTCGAGGCCGAGCAGCCGGCGCGTATGCGCCATGGAGTCTTCCTGGGCCTGGCCGCAGAAATCGGCGCGCAGATAGGCGCCGCCCTTGTCGTTGATGTAGCCGGCATAGACGTGGGCGCAGAGGATATCGACGTAGAAAGGCAGGTCGCGGAACACGCCGTTCTCGGCGAGAAAGCCTTCCAGCTCCTCCCGCAGCATGGCGAAGGTGGCGTAATCGTCCGCGATGCGGAGTTTTCCGGCCGGAATGCCGTTGTCGTCGTGCCATATCTCGCGCAGCACGCCGGTGTTGACGCGGGCGTCCCACATCCAGCGGGTCATCAGCGGGTAATGATGCGGGGCGGTGAAGTGCAGCACCTCGGCGCCGAGATCGCGCACCCAGCGGTGCTCGCGGTCTTCGGGGATGCCGGCGCAGAAAACCGCCATGCGCTCATCCGTGGTGGAAACGTCCGACCAGCCGTTGAGCAGCTTGACGAGCCGCGGATGCAGGCTCTCGAAACCGTTATGCGCGAGCCAGGCGCCGATGCGCCGGCGCACCGGCGTGACGAAAGAGGCAAGATCGAGAAACTCGGCCTCGGTCAGTTCATATACGCGGCCCTTGCCGAGCACTTCCTCGAACAACGAGGCCTTCAGCGCCAACGCGCCGACGTAACGCTCGACGCCGCCGGTCGGCTCGGCCGCTTCGACCAGGCTCTCGAAGGCGGCACGCAGCCGCGGGCCCGACAAATGCAGCACCGGCCGGCTGGGGGCCGGCGCTTTCTGCTTGTTGGTCCGCAGCAACGAGAACATTATTCGGCCGCCTCGCTCATGACCCCGCGCACGGCGTTGAGCGCCGCCATGGCGGCCGACTGTCCCTGCGCGATGGAATCGTCGATGGTTTCCGGACCGGTGGCGGCGCCTGCGACGAACACGCCGGGACGCGAGGTCGCCGACATGTTGGCATAGGTCGAGGCCTTCTGGATGTGGCCGTACTTCTCGAGCTTGACGTCGAAGATGGCCGACAAGGTCATGTTGTCGACGTTGGGATCCATGCCGATGGCGTGCACCACCATGTCGAACGGGATGGTGATCGGGCGCTTCACCAGTGTGTCCTCGCCCTTCACGATCAGCCGCTTGCCGTCGGAGGTCACTTCGGCGATACGCGCCTTGATGTACTTGACCTTATATTTCTCCTGGCTCTCCCAGTAGTACTGGCCTTCGTAGAGACCGAAGGTGCGGATATCCATATAATAGATGTAGACATTGCAGTCCGGCAGCTCTTCACGGATTTCCATCGCAATGTTGGAGGAAACCGTGCAGCAGATCTTGGAGCACCACTCGCGGCCGATCTGGCGGTCGCGCGAGCCGACGCAAAGCAGGATGGCGACGCGGTCGGGCTTGCGGCCGTCGGAGGGGCAGCGCACGCCCTTGCCGGACGACAGCATCTGCTCGACCTGGGTGGTGGTGACCACGTCCGGATAGGTGCCGAAGCCCCACTCCGGCTTGTTGACCGAGTCGAAATGGGTGAAACCGGTGGTGAGGATGGTGGCGGCGGCCTCGACGGTCGAACCGTCCGACAGCGTCGCTTTGAAATTGCCCGGCTCGCCGCTGAAGCTCTTCACGGTGACGTTCTTCTTCACCTCGATAAGCTTGTTGCCTTCGACGCGCTTGACCATGCCGCCGATGGCGTCCTTGGCCCATTCGCCCGACGGCACCAGCTTGGCGTAACCGGACTGGATCGGCGCGCCGCCGAGAATATCGGCCTTGTCGACCAGCACCACCTTCTGGCCCGCGCTGGCGAGCGCGTGGGAAGCCGACAAGCCGGCGGGGCCGCCGCCGACGACGAGAACCGGACGAACTCATTATTCCGCACCTCCGGAGGACGCGGCGATCGCCTGCTGCGGCTGCGGCTTCACATAGCCGGGGCCCGAGGTGATCGCGCGCTTGGGATCGTAGAGAGTCTCGATGCGGCCGGCCTTGACCTCCTCGAGATAACTTTCGAATTCGGCCTTCGCCTTCTCCCAGTCGATGCCGAGCTTCTCCAGAAGCCCTTCGAACGGGGAGGCGTGCCAGTGCAACTGCGCCAACTTATAGGGATGCGCGCCGCACAACAGAGCCGCAAACTGGCAATCCGCCATGATCGGCAGCGCGTAGACCTTGTCGACCGCCTTGCCGATCCATTGGTTCTTATCGAGTGTCGTGATGCAGCCGGTGTCGTGGCCGATCATCACGTCGGCCTTGGCCTCGTCCACCGCCACCTTGATCTTGCGGTCGATGGCGTAGGAGCGGGTGAATTCGCGCTCGCCGATGATGTGGCGGAAGCCGAAGCCGCAGCAGTCGTACCAGGTCGAGTAGTCGATGACGTTGGCGCCCATGGTCTGCAGCAGGCCGGTGGAGACGGCGACGCGGTTACCCTCCATGACGGTCTCGTCGTAGATCACGTCCTCCGGCACCATCTTGTAGACGTGGCAGGCCGGATGCACGGTGGCGCGGATATTGCCGCAATCGATCACCTGATGCTGCTTGATGCGCTCGCGCTGCACGTGCAGCCATTCCGAATAGTGCACGATCTCTTCGGGGATCAGCAGCTTGCCGTCGACCAGACGGCCCAGCTTGCCGAGGATCTTCTTCACCTGTTCGCGCAATTCGGCGGAATGCATCAGGAAGATGCGCATCTCCTTGTAGTTACCGAAGGAGGTGCCGCAGTGCACGAGCGGATAATAGGTGCCTTCCGGCAAGCCCTGCGCCTTCGCCGACATGTAGGCCTGGTGGAAATTGCGCAGGAACACGGCCGCGAGGCTGACCACGTTGCCGATGCCGGAGCCATGATAATTCCAGGCGGTGCACGAGGTCTGGTCGGTCTCGTCGAGATAGTTGGTGCCGAGCGTGTTCATCAGCCACATCACGCTCGACGGATAGCCGGGGATGTTGCCGCACTGGCCGCACGACTTGTGGTGCCAGAGATTGTTGGTGGGGATCTTCTTTTCCCAGCCGTAGAGGGTGCGGGCCGTGACCGGCGCATGGCGCTCGTCGAGGCGGTGGACGAGGATTTCGCCGTCCTTCTCGAGCTGCCACATGGCGTCGCGGATGTCCTCGACGCGGTCCTTGTTGGTCAGCATCGAGCGACGGTCGATCTTGGCCTCCACCCAGGCGGTGGCGCGCTGCGCCTCGGCCGGCGTCAGGTTCGACGGCTTCCACTCGCTGCCGTGGCCGGTAAAGGTCTCTTGGCTGTTGCCGGGCTTGTCCATGGGGCGCTCCTTGGTCATTTTCCTCGCACGTCATTCCGGGCGCGAGCGCAATCGCGAAACCCGAGATAAACCCAGCATGCGGCGTATGGTCCGGCTGCGGCCGTCCCGGAATGACGGATCGTCGGGTCGATCGTCGTCATTGTCTTCTTGTTCTTCGAGCCACTCGTTATATTCGTCGCGCTTCTCGTCCATCACGTCGTTGACGACGTCGAACAGGTTCTCGTCGACGTTCTCGAGCTGGTCGAGCACGCCGGTCGCCTCCCAGATCGAATAGAGCTCGACCGAAGTCTTCAGGTTCACTTCCCAAGCGGTGTCCATGGTGTGCATGGTCGGCACCGGGATCGCCTTGCGCAGGATCATGAGCGGCGCGTCCACCTTGGTGACGTTCGGACCCCAATCGGGGAAAGCGTCCTTGGTGATCATGTTGGGCGCGAGCTGGTTGCCGGTCGAGATCACCTTCAAGAGCACGCGCGAGAACGGCCGCAGCACTTCCTTAGCCAACTCCATGCCGTGCTTGATGGCGGTTTCGCGCATGATCATGACGAGGCCGCCGGGCGAGTTCTGGAACGGGCAGCGCGCGGCGCAGGTGTAGCACTGGGCGCAGGCCCAGATCTTTTCCTGCATGGCGTCGTAAATGCCTTCGAGATTTTCCGTCCACAGCAACTGGACGATCTCGCGCGGCGAATAATCGTAGTAGTGCGCCGAGGGACACGTCGCCGTGCAGATGCCGCAGTTCAGGCAGCCGTGCAGCTCGTGGTCGTACAGGATGTGGCCGCGGATATCGTCGAAAATCTCTTCGAGCTTCTCATAAGGGACGACCGGCTTATCCGATACCGGATCGCCGATGCTTCCCTTTTCCGCCGTCATGGCCGCAGCAGTCATTGCGCGCCTCGCTTGAAAAAAGGCAGTTCGTCGGAACTAGTAAGTCAGCACCCTGGCGTCGTCGTCTTCCATGACGTCCTCGATGACCTTGGCGCCGCCGACGATGCCTTCGCATTCGGGGATCAGGTCCTCTGCCGTCATGTCGAACAGGTCGAGGTTGGGGGAGCAGCAATAGAACTTCACCCCGGCGTCGTGCGCGTCCTTGATGAAATCGTAGACGGTCTTGGGCGAGCCTTCCTTCACGACCAGCTTCTCGGCCACGCCCTTCTTCATGAGCTGGCCGGCGGTCGCGGTGCAGATCACCTCGACCTCGTAGTCCATCGCCGCCGCGACGGTGGCCTGGAAAAACGGCGCGCCCAGCTCTTCGCCGTTGCGCGGGTCGGTATTGACCATGATGATAATGAGCTTCGTCGCCATTTCGTCCTCGGACACCCCGTTAAAACCGGATTCTTTTTGAATTCTTTTTCTTATTGGCGATGCACCGGAGCCCTTGAGAGCCCGCCGCACAGCAGCCATTCTGCTCATACATATTCTAATTATTGAATAGATGCCAGTGCTAATATACAAAAATGCCGGGATCGGAATTCCAGCAAATTCAAGGGGCTGGCTGCATGAGCCCGGTCAGCGCCACGAGCCCGACCATGATTTCGCCAAGGGCCGCGGCGAGCTCGCCCTGAACCGCGCGCAGATGGGCCAGCGTCTCGGCGGTCCCCTCCGGCACCTCGTCGAAGGCCATGATCACGTCCTCGACCATCGCCGATTTAACGCCCGGATGACCGGTGAAGCCAACACAATTGTTACGGACCTGGAATACGACCGGTGCGTCGTCTTCGCCCACAGCCAACACCTTGGCGTCGGGGGGCAATACCGGGCGGTCACGCATGAAGCTCGCGACCGGGAAGGACTGCGGCAAATGACCGCCGAGCGCATCGGGGGCCACCCGCCGTGCCCGCTCCACCGTGAACCTGAGTGGTGCCTCGTCGGCCCCGCCGCCGGCGGCGGCGGTGAGGATGCACGAACCGATGCCGCAGCCGACGACCGGCAGGCCGCGGTCGAGGAAGTCCTGGGTCAGGCGCAGTTCCGCGGCCAGGCTCGGGATCAGGCTGCCGCTGACGATGCCGAAGGGGCCGATGCCGAGCAGCACCAGACCGTCGTATTCGTCGGCCGTAAACGGGACTGTCCCGCCCGGCGTGAACGGCCGGCTGTAGCGGAAGCGGATGTTGCGGCCCTCGAAATGGTCCTCCATCAGGCCGAGATAGTCGGCTTCGACGTGTTGCAGGACGCATAAGGTCTTCATCTCAGGGGACAATCCGTTTGCGTGACGAGAATGAGCGACGATACTAGCCGACGACGGCCGAAACATATATAAGTTCTTCTATATAATAAGACGAACGCGAGGGACACGATGGCCTGGTACGACGTGCTGCAGGAGATCGAGCCGTTCGAGGACTTAGCCTTCGACCGGACGCTGGTCGATGCGCTGGAAGACGCCGCGCGCCAGCGCCCGCTCGGGCCCATGCGCTTCTACACCCCGACTTTCCGCTCCTATGCCAGCGAAGAACTCAAAGGCTGCGGCAAGGCCAGCTTCCCCGCCTTCTCCATCACCGGCGGCGCCTGCGCGCTCAACTGCGACCACTGCCAGGCCAAGATCCTGGAGCCGATGATCGCGGCCACCAATCCGGCCGAGCTTGAGCGCAAGGTGCGCGACCTCGTCATGCTCAAGGATCTCGGCGGCTTCCTGCTCTCCGGCGGCTCCAACCGCCGCAACGAAGTGCCCTACGAGCGCTATTACCCGACCATCGAGAAGCTGAAGCGCGAATTCCCGCAGCTTCGTATTGCGCTGCACTCGGCGCTGCTCGACGAGACCCGCGCCAAGCGCATGGAATCGGCCGGCGTCGACGTCGCCATGATGGATGTGATCGGCGCGCAGGAAACGATCCGCGACGTCTATCATCTCGACCGGCCGGTCGAGGACTTCGAGAAGACGCTGGCCGCGCTGTCGGCGACCAAGATGGACGTCGTGCCGCACATCGTCATCGGCCTGCACTACGGCCAACTTCTCGGCGAAGAGAACGCCCTCGACATGATCGCGCGCCACCGCGTATCGGCGCTGATCCTGGTGATCGTGTCGCCGATCTACGCGCCCGAGGACAAGCCGTTCGCCACCGTGCCGACCGGGGACGTCGCCAAGGTCTTCGTCGCCGCCCGCAAGCGCATCACCCACGCGCCGGTGCAGCTCGGCTGCATCCGTCCGGCCGGCACCCACAAGATGATGACCGACGCTTATGCCGTGATGGCCGGCTTCGACGGCATCGCCTATCCGGCGGAAGGCACGGTGCAGCTCGCCCGCGCGGTCGGCCGCCCGATCGAGCAGGAGCACGCCTGCTGCTCGATCTCGCTCGACGGCCTCAACGGCCGCCGCGCCTGCGCCGCGTGAGGTGAGCGCGTGGCCCGCGAAACACCCGATGTCTTGGTGATCGGCCTGGGGCCGGCGGGCGCCCGGGCCGCCGAGGCCGCCGCCAAGGCCGGCCTTTCCGTCATTGCGCTGGAAAAGCGCCCGGCCGCCGGCACGCCGGTGCAATGCGCCGAGTTCGTGCCGTCGATGATCGAGCGCGATGTGCCGGCGGTCGGCGAGGTCACCGAGCAGACCATCGCCCGCATGCTGACCTTCGTCGAGGACGACGAGCGCCCGCGCGAAACGCCGGAATTCCGCGGCCGCATGATCGATCGCGCCGGCTTCGACCAGATGCTGGCGGACAACGCCGCCGCGGCCGGCGCCGACTGCCGTTACGCGGTGAAGGTGCTCGGGATCGATCCGGACGGCACCGTCCATTGCAGCGGCGGCGACAGCTTCAAGCCCAAGGTGCTGATCGGCGCCGACGGCCCGCGCTCGCGCGTCGGCGCCGCCATCGGTTCGGTCAACCGCGACCTGGTGGAGACGCGCCAACTCACCGTGCCGCTGGTGCTGCCGCACGACGCCACCGACATTTTCCTCAGCGCCGACTATCGCGGCGGCTACGGCTGGTTGTTTCCCAAGGGCGCGGTCGCCAATGTCGGCCTCGGCATCAGCGTCGACGGCGCGCTGCCCGACGACAAGAGCACGCGGCGCGGCCTCAAGGCCATGCTGATGGACCTCTTGAGCCGGCTCGCCACCGAACGGCGCATCGGCACCAGCGGCTGGGGCCTGACCGGCGGCGCCATTCCGGTTGGCGGGCGGCTGAATGCGGTCGGCAAGCTCGGCGAGATCGGCGTGTTTCTCGCCGGCGATGCCGCCGGGCTGACCAATCCGGTGACCGGCGCCGGCATCGCTTCCGCCGTGCAGTCCGGCACCATGGCCGGCCGCGCCGCCGCCGATTATCTGGCCGGGCGCAAGAGCGCGCTCGAGGATTACGAGGAAGAGCTGGGCGATATTTTCGATGCCGCGCTCAACCGCGCGGTGCGGCGGCGGCACGAAGTCCTTAGCCGTTACAAGGACGGCGGCCAGCCCGACCGTGCGGCATTGGAAGACGGCTGGATCGGCTCGCCGCGCTACTGGCGGCACGAGGCTATAGAAGAAAAGACCACGGACGAAAAAGTCGAGGAGAGGACACGATGAGCTGTCTCGAAAGCCCGCGCCAACCGGTGCCCGACTTCCTCGACGAGAAAAAGAGCGATTTCAACGCCCCCGACATCATGCAGCCGCGCGCGCCCGGCGCGACCCCGGCCGACGCGCGCAACGGCGCCCGCGTCAAAGCTGAGAACGTGACGCCGGAAGGCGTCTACCGGCCGAACTACAACATCCTCACCCCCAACATGCGCTCGCCCGAATACGTGCAGATGTCGACGGCGGCGGCGATCACGCTCGGGGTGACGTCGGGCTACATGCACCGCACCTCGTGCACGCGCTGCCTCAACCTGCTCTTGACCTATCCGGAAGGCTGCCGCGCCAACTGCGCCTATTGCGGCCTGGCGCGCCATCGCGAGGCCGAACGCAACTACGCCGACCGCAACTTCATCCGCGTCGACTGGCCGGCGGTGCCCTACGATCAGGTGATCGACATCGTCGCCGCCGGCGGCGACGGCGGCCGCTTCCACCGCATGTGCATCAGCATGATCACGCATCCGCGCTCGGACGACGACACCCGCGTGGTGCTGCGCAAGTGGACCGAGCGCATCAAACATGTGCCGGTGTCGATCCTGTCCAACCCCACCACCATGACGCGGGGCGACGTGCAGGAACTGCACGACCTCGGCGCCGACATTTTCACGGTGGCGCTCGACGCCTGCAACCGCGAGGTCTTCGACCGCACGCGCGGGCGCGGCGTGCAGTCGCCGCACAGCTGGGACAAGTATTGGGAAATCCTGCACGCCGCCAAGGAGATCTTCGGGCCGGAGAAATTCGGCGCGCACCTGATCGTCGGCATGGGTGAGAGCGACCATGATGTGCTGACGCAAGTGCAGGCGGTCCGCGATCTCGGCGGCCATAGCCACATGTTCGCGTTCTTCCCCGAGCAGGGATCGCTGATGGACCACCTGCCGCCGGTGCCGCGCCCGCAGTGGCGGCGCATCCAGGTCGCCCGCTATCTGATCGACTACCGCGACCACCGGCTGGAGAAGATGCGTTTCGACGAGACCGGCAAGCTGATCGATTTCGGCCTGCCGCAGGACGAAGTCGACGAAGTGATCAAGGCCGGCACCGCCTTCCGCACCTCCGGCTGCCCGGGCAAGGAAGCCGAGGACGTCTCGGCCTGCGACCGCCCTTACGGCGACTCCCCGCCCGGCAACATCGCCTCCTACCCGTTCAAGCTCAAGCGCGACGACGTCCGCAAGGTGCGCCGGCAACTCGATAAGGGGATGCCCACCTGATGGCGGCCCCCTTCCGCGTCATCGATACCAGCCTGCGCAACGGACGCGAGAACATCGCGTTCGACCAGGCGCTGATCGAGGCGCGGCATGACGACAAAATCCCCGACACCGTCCGCTTCCTGCGCTTCCGGCCGTCGGCGCTGGTCGGCGTGCATCAGTTCCTGCGCCAGGAGATCAAGACCGACTACTGCCGCGCGAACGGCATCGAGCTCGGCCGCCGCATCACCGGCGGCGGCGGCCTCTATCTCGACGAAGGGCAGATCGGCTGGGAGCTGATATTCGACCGCGACACGTTGGGCGTGCGCGACCTCGCCGACGTCACCCGGCGCATCTGCGAGGCGTGCGCCCTCGGCCTCAACAAGCTCGGCGTGCCGGCGCACTATCGGCCGCGCAACGACATCGAGGTGGACGGCCGCAAGATCAGCGGCACCGGCGGATTCTTCGACGGGCAACTCATCTTCTATCAAGGCACGCTGCTGATCGATTTCGATCCGGCCAAAATCGGCGCCTGCCTGAACATCCCGGTCGAGAAGCTGGCCAAGCGCGATCTGCAATCGGCGACGCAGCGCGTCATCACCATGCGCGAGGTGCTGGGCGACAAATTGCCCGCCCTGCCGGCGATCTTCGAGGGCCTGCTGGCGGGCTTCGAGGAGGGCCTCGATATCGCGCCGCAATGGGGCGCGATCACGCCTTACGAGGAAGAGCTCGCGGCGCAGCTTTATCGCGACGAGATCGGCACCGACGAGTTCGTCAACGGGGCGGACGCGCCGACACAAGGAGACGATCTGGCGAGCGCCTCCCTCACCGGCCGCGGCGGTACCGTGCGCGCCGATATCCGCCTCGAAGGCGCGCGGAACGAGCGCATCCGCGAGGCGCTGATCACCGGCGACTTCTTCGTCACGCCGCCGCGGGTGATCCTCGATCTGGAGGCCGACTTGCGCGGCCGCGAGGTGAAGGACGCTAGCCGCGCGATCGACGCTTTCTTCGCCCGCACCAGCGCCGATTTCTTGAGCCTCAGTGCCGGCGAAATCCGCCAGGTGGTGGAAATGGCGCTCGGAAAGCAGAGCGCGAACGCGACGGCGGGCTGAAGGCCTCCGTTCCTGTCATTCCGGCGCGCTGCGAAGCGGCGAACCCGGAATCCAGGGCCCAATCATATTCCTTTCCGTATTGACCTGGATTCCGGGCTCGCGAACGTCGTTCGCGCCCCGGAATGACCAGTTGCCTCAAAATCCCCATCTCGATGTCGCTGTTCATCAACGGCTTACGCGTTTAGATTACACGGCCAAGTAGATCACCGATGTGGATCGCCGGATGCACGTGACCTACGAGCCATGGCTGGTGCTGCTCTCGATCGTGATGGCGATCCAGGGCGGCTATGTCGGCTTGAGCCTGGCGGTGCAGATCGGCACCGCCAACGGCCTTCGCCGCCGCCTGCTGCTCGCCGGCGCGGCGTTCTCGATGGCGCTCGGCATCTGGACCATGCATTTCATCGGCATGCTGGCCGCCGTGCTGCCGTTTCCGGTCGATTACCTGGTGTTCCCGACGCTGTTGTCGTTCCTGGTCTGCGTGATCGTGGTCGGCATCGGGGTCTACGCCACCAGTGCCGGTCCGCTCACCCCCCTGCGGCTCATCCTGTCGTCTTGCCTGACGGGCGTCGGCGTCTTCTCCATGCACTACATCGGCATGAGCGCACTCGACGCCAGCGCGCGCATGGTCAACGATCCCGTGTACGTTGCGGGCAGCCTCGCCATCGCCATCGCCGCTTCCGGGCTGGCGCTATGGCTCGCCGCCGGCCGCGGCAAGCAGCCACCCATGGTACTGTCGGCCATCGTGTTCGGCATTGCGGTCTCCGGCCTGCATTACACCGCCATGGCCGGCATGACGCTGTTCCCGCTTCCCGGCTCCGCCTCGGGCGCGCCGGCCTTGTCGAGCGACCTGCTCGCCATCGTGGTCGCCGTGGTGGCCTTCTGCGTGTCGGGCATATTCCTGTTGTTCCTGGTGCCCGATCTCAGCGGTCCGGAGCCGGATTCCGCACCGCCGCTGGCCGACGGCCTTGCGGCCGCCGCGGGTTTTCCCGACGCCGCGCCGCAGGTCGCCAAGGTTGCCATGAGCGTCGCGGCGGCGGTCGGCGACGGCGCCGAGTACGGCCGCGGCACCTATGCCCCGCTTGGAGGCTTAGGTGGACCGCGGCCAAAAATCGCCCGCCAGTTGCCGGTGGAGCACGATGGCGGCACCCGCTACATCGCGGTCGAGGACGTGGTCGCCATCCACGCCAACGCCCACTACACGACCATCTTCGATGGCAGCGCCAAGCTGTTCTGCCCGCTCGCCATCGGCGACCTGGAATCGCGGCTCGACAAGGAGCGCTTCATCCGCGTGCACCGCAGCCACATCGTCAATATCGAGCGCGTCGTCGGCCACAGGCGGTCGGGTGACGGTGAAATCGTGGAGATGGCGGCGGCCGAGCGCTACACGGTGCCGGTGAGCCGCAGCCGCGTCGCCGTGATCAAGGCGCGCATCGAAGAGAAGGGCGGCACCGCCGCAAAAGACCAAGCCGACGATTTCCGCACTGCGAAATAGGTGCGTCCGGTCGCACTTTAAGTCAGGATCCCTGACGCAGTTCGTGCAGACCGGCCGCCGTTCGTGCAAAGCCGGCGCGGCTCGTGCACCGGCAATTGTTGCTGCGCTGCGATGCCCGGCAGTCTTTCGACCAACAACAATTCAACAAGCGACGCCGCGAACGCGGGGCACGCGCCATGATGGTGCCTGCGCCTTTGTCCGGTGCCAGGGAGGAGGACGCCCGTGATACCAGGGTCTTTCGACTATCATCGCCCGTCGTCGGTCAAGGAAGCCGTCGGTCTGCTCGCCCAGCTCGGCGAGGACGCCCGCGCCATCGCCGGCGGCCACAGCCTCATCCCGATGATGAAGCTGCGCCTCGCGGCCCCGACCGATCTGGTCGATCTCGGCGGCATTGCCGACCTCAAGGGCATCAAGGCCGATGGCGGCGACGTCGTCATCGGCGCCATGACCACCCAGCACGAATTGCTCGGACTCCAAGGTCATCGCCGACAAGCTGCCGCTCCTGATCGAGACCGCGGAGACGATCGCCGATCCGCAGGTGCGTTACCTCGGCACCGTCGGCGGCAACGTCGCCAATGGCGACCCCGGCAACGACATGCCGGCGGTGATGATGTGTCTGGGCGCCACCTATCACCTCACCGGCAAGGGCGGCGACCGCACGGTGGCCGCGCGCGACTTCTACCAGGGCGCCTATTTCACCGCGCTGGAGCCGGGGGAGATCGTCACCGCCATCCGCATTCCGGCGCCGCCGGCCGGCCATGGCTCGGCTTACGAGAAGCTCAAGCGCAAGGTCGGCGACTACGCCACCGCCGCCGCCGCCGTCGTCCTCACCATGAAGGGTGGCAAGGTCGAAAGCTGCTCGATCGGGCTGACCAACGTGGCGGAAACGCCTTTATGGGCGGAAGAGGCCGGCAAGATCCTCACCGGCTCGGGTCTCGACGACGCCACGGTGAAGCAGGCGGTCGCGGCCGCCGAGAAAATCACCTCGCCCGCGACCGACCGACGCGGCACGCCGCAATACCGCACCAAGATGGCGGGCGTGATGCTCACCCGCGCCCTCGCGCGCGCCAAGCAACGTGCTGGCGCCGGCGCATGATCCCGAAAAAGCCTGTCCCCGACTTGATCGGGGATGGGAACCGGTTTTCGGAATAAATCATGCGCATTCAAAAAAGCTGAGGACGAACAATGGCCAAAGTCCACGTCAAAATGACCGTCAACGGCAAGGCGGTGGAAGAGCTCACCGAGCCGCGCACGCTGCTCATCCACTTCCTGCGCGAGCAGTTGAACCTCACCGGCCCGCATATCGGCTGCGAAACCAGCCATTGCGGCGCCTGCACCGTCGATCTCGACGGCAAGTCGGTGAAGACCTGCACCATGTTCGCGGTGCAGGCCAACGGCGCCGACATCCTCACCATTGAGGGCATGGCGAACCCGGACGGCACGCTCTCCGCGTTGCAGGAAGGGTTCCGCGAAATGCACGGGCTGCAATGCGGCTTCTGCACGCCGGGCATGATCACCCGTGCCCACCGGCTGTTGCAGGAGAACCCACGGCCGACCGAGGCGGAAATCCGCATGGGCATTTCCGGCAACCTCTGCCGCTGCACCGGCTACCAGAACATCGTCAAAGCCATTCAATACGCCGCCGACAAGCTCGCCGCGGCGCCTCAGCAGGAGGCCGCAGAATGAACGACCAGACCCCCACCTCCGCCGAACGCGCCGAAAAACTCGAAGGCATGGGCTGCAAGCGCAAGCGCGTCGAGGACATCCGCTTCACCCAAGGCAAGGGCAACTACGTCGACGACCTGAAACTGCCCGGCATGCTCTATGGCGATTTCAACCGCTCGCCGCACGCTCATGCCCGCATCAAGAAGATCGACACGTCGAAGGCGCTGAAAGTCCCCGGCGTACTCGCCGTGCTCACCGCCGAAGAGCTCAAGGGCGTCAACCTCGCCTGGATGCCGACGCTGGCCGGCGACGTGCAGATGGTGCTGGCCGACGGCAAGGTGCTGTTCCAGAACCAGGAGGTCGCCTTCGTCGTCGCGGACAGCCGCTACGCCGCCGCCGACGGCGCCGACGCGGTCGAGGTCGAATACGAGGGGCTGCCCTGCGTGGTCGATCCGATGCATGCGATGGACAAGGGTGCCACCTGCATCCGCGAGGACATCAAGGACAAGACCGAAGGCGCGCACGGGCCGCGCAAGCACTATAACCACGTGTTCAACTGGCAGGCGGGCAGCAAGACGGAAGCCGACGCCGCCTTCGACAAGGCCGACGTCACCATCCGCGAGATGATCTCGTATCCGCGCGTCCACCCCTGCCCGCTCGAGACCTGCCAGTGCGTCGCCTCGTTCGACAAGATCAAGGGCGAGCTGACCTTGTGGGGGACCTTCCAGGCGCCGCACGTCATCCGCACCGTGGGCTCGCTGATCTCCAAGATCCCCGAGCACAAGATCCACGTCATCGCGCCCGACATCGGCGGCGGCTTCGGCAACAAGGTCGGCGCCTATCCGGGCTACATCTGCGCCATCGTCGCCTCGATCGTCACCGGGCAGCCGGTGAAATGGGTCGAGGACCGCATCGAGAACCTGTCGACCACGGCGTTCGCGCGCGACTTCCACATGGACATGGAACTCGCGGCCACCAAGGACGGCAAGATCACGGGGCTTCGCTGCTACACCGTCGCCGACCACGGCGCCTTCGACGCCTGCGCCAACGCCACCAAATGGCCGGCGGGGCTGTTCTCGATCATCTCCGGCTCCTATGACATCCCGGCCGCGCATTGCTCGGTGGACGGCGTCTACACCAACAAGGCGCCGGGCGGCGTCGCCTACCGCTGCTCGTTCCGCGTCACCGAAGCGGCCTACGCCATCGAGCGCGCCATCGATATCCTGGCGCAGAAGCTGAAGATGGACCCGGCGGAGCTGCGGCGGAAGAACCTGATCCGGCGCGAGCAGTTCCCCTACACGTCGGCGTTCGGGTGGGTCTACAACTCGGGCGACTACCAGACCGCGCTCGACAAGGCGCTGGAGTCGGTCGACTACAAGAAGCTGCGCGCCGAGCAGCAGCAGAAGCGGGACGCCTTCAAGCGCGGCGAGACCCGCGAGGTGATGGGCATCGGCGTCTCGTTCTTCACCGAGATCGTCGGCGCCGGTCCCTCGCGCAATTGCGACATTCTCGGCATCGCCATGTTCGACTCGCGCCGAGATCCGCATCCACCCGACCGGCTCCGGCATCTGCCGGCTCGGCACCAAGTCGCAGGGGCAAGGCCACGAGACGACCTACGCCCAGATCATCGCGACCGAGCTCGGCCTGCCCGCCGACAACATCATGGTGGAGGAAGGCAACACCGACACGGCGCCTTACGGGCTCGGCACCTACGGCTCGCGCTCGACGCCGGTGTCGGGCGCGGCCACCGCCATGGCCTGCCGCAAGATCAAGGCCAAGGCGCAGATGATCGCCGCCTACATGCTGGAAGTGCACGACGACGATCTCGAATGGGACGTCGACCGCTTCCGGGTGAAGGGCAATCCCGAGCAGTTCAAGACCATGACCGAGATCGCCTGGGCGGCCTATCACGAGGTGCCCGCGGGCATGGAGCCGGGGCTCGAGGCGGTCGACTATTACGATCCGCCCAACTTCACCTTCCCGTTCGGCGCCTATATCTGCGTCATGGACATCGACGTCGATACCGGCGTCGCCAAAGTGCGCCGCTTCTACGCGCTCGACGATTGCGGCACCCGCATCAACCCGATGATCATCGAGGGCCAGATCCACGGCGGCCTGACCGAAGGCTTCGGCATCGCCATGGGCCAGGAGATCCACTACGACGAGGACGGCAACGTCACCTCGGCTTCGCTGATGGACTACTTCCTGCCGACGGCGGTCGAAACCCCGAGCTGGGAGACCGACTGGACCACCACGCCCTCGCCGCATCATCCGATCGGCGCCAAGGGCGTCGGCGAAAGCCCGAACGTCGGCAGCGTGCCTGCCTTCTCCAACGCGGTGAACGATGCCTTCGCGTTCCTGGGCGCGACGCACATCCAGATGCCGCACGACAACTGGCGCACCTGGGAAGCGGCGGAAAAGTTGGGCTTGCATGCGTGAGGCTGGCATGTGCGCCCTCCTCCCTCGCCCCGCGCAGCGGGGAGAGGGTGCCTCGCCGCGGTAGCGGCGAGGCGGGTGAGGGGCCCATGCGTGGTCCGCAACCGAAAGTCCTTGTTAAGGCCCGCCGGCTGCGCCGCGAATTGACGGACGCTGAAAGGAAGCTTTGGTTCGAGCTACGTGATCGGCGACTGCGCGGCTTCAAGTTCGTGCGCCAGGAGCCAATCGGCCCCTACTATGTCGACTTTATCTGCCGTGATCGGAAGCTGGTGGTCGAGGTCGATGGTGGACAGCACGCTGAGAGCAGTCACGATGCCGTGCGTGATCGGTTTTTGCGGGGCGAAGGCTATCGCATTCTGCGGTTCTGGAAACACAGATGTATTGCAGAACAGGAAAGGCGTCCTTTTGACCATTCTGGATGAACTGGGACGACGTGAAGATGCCCCTCACCCGGCTCGCAGCTAAAGCTGCTCGCCACCCTCTCCCCGCTTCGCAGGGCGAGGGAAAGAGCATGTCGCCACCATGACCATCAACCGCGACGACATCTCGGACCGCTTGGCCGCGGTCGGCTATATCGCCGACCGGGACCTCGCCACCGCGCTGTGGCTGATGGATTTTCTTAAGCGGCCGCTGCTCTTGGAAGGCGAAGCCGGCGTCGGCAAGACCGAGGTCGCCAAGGCGCTGGCCGACCTGCACCAGGCGGAACTCATCCGCCTGCAATGCTACGAAGGCCTCGACCAGAACGCCGCGCTCTACGAATGGAACTATCAGCGCCAATTGTTGGCGATAAAGGCACGCGAGGATGCCGACGAAGACCCCGACAATATCGAAGCGCATATTTTCTCCGAGCACTACCTCATCGAACGGCCGCTGCTGGCAGCCATCCGGCGGGAAAAGCCGCCGGTCCTGCTGATCGATGAGGTCGACCGCGCGGACGAGGAATTCGAAGCGTTTCTCTTGGAGCTGCTGTCCGATTTCCAGGTTACCATCCCTGAGCTCGGCACCATCAAAGCGACCGCGATCCCGCGCGTGGTGCTGACCTCGAACGGCACGCGCGAACTGTCCGACGCGCTGCGCCGGCGGTGTCTTTATCACTACGTCGATTTTCCCGACGTCGACCGCGAGGCGAGGATCGTCCTCAAGCGCATGCCCGGCATCGATACCGCGCTCGCCCTGCAGATCGCGCGCATGGTCGCCTCGGTGCGCAAGGAGGATTTGCGCAAGGTTCCCGGCGTCGCCGAGACGCTCGACTGGGCGGCGACCCTCGCGGGCTTGGATATCCACGACCTGCGGCAGGAGCCGGAGGTCGTGCACGAGACCATGATCTGCCTGATCAAGACCCGCGAGGACCGCAGCCAGTTGCCGCGCGAGGTGACGGATCGATTGCTTGGCAAGGTGGCGTGATGACGCCCGAGCATCGGAATTCCGCTCATTCCCGCGAAAGCGGGAATCCGGTTCTGGGTCCCCGCTTGCGCGGGGACGAACGGGAAGGCGCGATTGGCTCGGCCACCCGCCGCCGGCTCGCCGGCTTCACGCGCACGCTGCGCGACAACGGCTTCCGCGTCGGTCTCGCCGAAACCCGCGACGCGCTGGCGCTGCTGGCGAGCCCGGCGGGCACGCAACCGCACACTTTATTGCCGGCGATGCGCGCGCTGTTCTGCGCCACCCATTCCGACTGGGAGCGCTTCGACGACATCTTCAACGCCTATTGGCGCTGGGAAGGCCGCCGCACCGCGCGCGTGCTCTCCGGCACGCCGAGCAACAAGCCCGCGCCGCTCAAGCGCATCGGCGAGCCGTCGGCCCGCGAAGGCCCCCACGGCCTGCCGGACCATACCCAGCGCGGCAATGACGACGGCGAGACGACGGCGCAAGGCAAAGGCAAGCGCGAGGGCGCCAGCCGCGCCGAAAATCTTAGCTCAACCGACCTGCGCCACATCGTCGACCCGGACGACATCGCCGAGGCGGAAGCGCTGGCCGAGCGGCTCGCCCGCGTCATGCGCGCGCGCCTCACCCGCCGCGAACGCGCGCGCCGGCGCGGACCGCGCCTCGATCTGCGCCGTACCATTCACCGCAGCGTGGCGCACGGCGGCACGCCCATCGAGCTCACCTGGCGCAAGCGCAAGGACAAGCCACTCAGGCTCGTCATCCTACTCGACGCCTCCGGCTCGATGAACCTCTACACCGCCTTCTTCGTACGTTTCGTGCACGGTGTGGTCGATGCCTTCCGCGAGGCGGAGGCGTTCGTGTTCCACACCCGGCTCGCCCATGTCTCAGCTTCGTTGCGCGAGCGCGACGTGGCCCGCGCCATCGACAAATTCGCGTTGATGGCGCAAGGCATCGGCGGCGGCACCAAGATCGGCGAGAGCCTCGCCACTTTCAACAAATGGCACGCGCGCCGCGTGATCAACTCACGCACCGCCGTGATCATCGTCTCCGACGGCTACGACACTGGCGAGCCCGGGCGCCTGGCGGAAGAGATGCGCCGCCTGCGCCGGCGCTGCCGCCGCATCGTCTGGCTCAACCCGCTCATCGGCTGGCGCGACTATTCGCCCGAAGCGCGCGGCATGAAAGCCGCGCTGCCTCACGTCGACCTGTTCGCGCCGGCGCACAATCTCGAGAGCCTGGCGGCGCTCGAGCCTTATCTGGCGAGGATCTGAGCCATGGACCGCGCACCCGACATCCACGACATCATCTCCAGCCGCACCGCCAAGGGCGAGCCCTTCGCCCTCGCCACCGTCGTGCGCACCGTCGCCGCCACCGCGGCGAAAGCCGGCGCCAAGGCGGTGATCCTGCCCGACGGCACCATCTCGGAAGGCTGGATCGGCGGCGGCTGCGCCCGCGCCGCCGTGGTGAAGGCCGCCAAGGACGCGCTCGCCGACGGCCAGTCACGGCTGGTCTCGGTGCAGCCGCCCGACGCGCTCGATCAACAAGGTATAGAAGCCGGCGCCGAACAGGCCGGCATCCGCTTCGCCAAGAACATGTGCCCGAGCCAGGGCACCATGGACATCTTCATCGAGCCGGTGCTGCCGCGCCCGCAGGTCATCATCTGCGGCGCCAGCCCCGTGGCGGTGGCGATCGCCGATTTCGCCAAGCGCGCCGGCTTCATGGTGACGGCCTGCGCGCCGGCCGGCGAACAGACCGCCTTCGCCGCGGTCGACCGCACCATCGAAGGCTATGCGTTGCCGGTGGACGAAGCCGGCTCGCGCTTCGTGGTGGTTTCGACGCAGGGCCGCGGCGATGAGGCGGCGCTGCTGGCGGCGCTCTCGGTCGACGCCGATTACGTCGCCTTCGTCGGCAGCCGCCGCAAGGCCGACAGCTTGCGCGCCAAGATGACCGAACGCGGCATCGCAGAAGAACGGCTGGCCAAATTGAAAGCGCCGGCCGGTCTCGATCTCGGCGCCATCACGCCGGACGAGATCGCGGTGTCGATCGTCGCCGAGATTGTTGCAGTGCGGCGCGGCAAGGCCGAGCGCGGCGCGCCGCCGGATCAACGCCCCGCAGCGTAGCCCTGCATACCGCGCGGGTTGGCCGCCGCGCGCCGGCGCGGGCCCATTTGCGAGGCTGCGGTCAAACGCCCTTCCGACCAGGCCGGCCCGACCTCGACCTCGTGCCCGCGCGCGCGCAGTTCCTCGATCGTTTCCTCGCCCACCCGCGATTCCACCACCAGCACGCCGGGGCGCGCCGTGCGCGGCCAGAACGAGATCGGGAAATGCTCCGAGTGCCAGGCCGGCGCGTCGATCGCCTCCTGCAGGTTCATGCCGGCGTGCACGTGCCGCAGGAAAAACTGCGTGTTCCACTGGTCCTGCTGGTCGCCGCCGGGCGAGCCCCAGGCGACATAGGGCGCGCCGTCGCGCAGCGCCAAGGTCGGAGACAGCGTGGTGCGCGGGCGCTTGCCCGGCACCAGCGCGGCCGGATGCTTCTCATCGAGCCAGAACATCTGCATGCGCGTGCCGAGCCCGAAGCCGAGCTCTGGGATGACCGGCGACGACTGCAGCCAGCCGCCCGACGGCGTCGCCGACACCATGTTGCCGGCGCGGTCGACGATGTCGAAATGCACGGTGTCGCCGTTGACTTCGCCCATGCGCCCGACGGTCGGCTCGCCGGCGCCGAAACTGCCGACGGCGGCGCGCGCGCCTTCCGCGCGGCGCACGTCGATGGCCGCGCCGAAGCCGGGAATGGTGCCAGGCCGCAATTCGAGCGACGCCTTGTCGGTGACGAGCTTGCGGCGCGCGTCGTTGTAGGCGTCCGACAGCAACGTCTCCACCGGCACCTTCGCGAACGCAGGATCGCCGTAGAAGCTCTCGCGGTCGGCAAACGCCAGCTTGGCGCATTCGACCTGGGCGTGGATGAACTCGGGCCCCGCCGGATCGAGGCCGTCGAGATCGAAACCCTTGAGCAACGCAAGTTGCTGCAGCAACACCGGCCCCTGGCTCCAGATGCCGGCCTTGCACACGGTATAGCGGCCGTAGTCGTAGGTGAGCGGCGCTTCCACGCCCGCCTGCCACTTGGCCATGTCGGCGCCGGTGAGCAGGCCGCGGTGCGGCTCGCCGGTGACGTCCATCACGTCCTGCGTGCGGCAGAATTTGTCGATCGCCTCGGCGACGAACCCTTGCGACCATGATCGGCGCGCGCGCTCGATCTGGGCGACGCGGTCGCCGCTGCTGCTTTCCGCTTCGCGCACGATGCGCGCATAGGTGTCGGCGAGCGCGCGGTTGGTGAACAGCGAGCCGGGTTCCGGTACATGGCCGTCGGGGAGATAGACCGCGGCTGAAGTCTTCCAGTGCTCGCGGAATAGACCCTCGACCATGGCGATGGTGGCGGTGGCGCGCTCCACCAGCGGATAACCGTCGCGCGCGTACGAAATCGCCGGCGCCAGCACATCGGCCACCGGCATGGTGCCGTAGTCGCGCAACATCAGCATCCAGGTGTCGAACGTGCCGGGCACGCAAGCCGCCAGCAGGCCCGTACCCGGGATCATGTCGAGGCCGAACTCACGGAAACGGTCGATGGTCGCGGCCTGCGGCGCCGGTCCCTGCCCACAGATCACCCGCGGCTTGCCTTGTTTCGCATCGTAAAAAATCACCGGCACGTCGCCGCCCGGCCCGTTCAAATGCGGCTCGACCACCTGCAGCGTGAAAGCGGTGGCGGCCGCGGCGTCGAACGCGTTTCCGCCCTTCTCCAGCATGCTCATGCCGACCGCGGTGGCGATCCAGTGCGTGGACGCGACGACGCCGAAGGTGCCTTCGATCTCGGGCCGCGTGGTGAAAGGATTGGGATTGATCTTGGAAACGTCGGCACACATGGCGGGGACCTGGGGTTCGTGACCCGGGCCTTATACAGGTCGCGCCCCGCGCGATCCACATACCCCGCACGCGGCCCGCCCGCTTGCCAAGCGCTGGCGCCAGCGGCCACCATGGCGGCAATGAAAGCGCTGCCGCGGGGCGCACCGGAGCGGCAGCAACAATGGAATGGCGCGGGAAACGTGGCGGGAGAAAGCGATCATATCGTCGCCGAGATGGCGGCGCGGATTTTCACGGACCTTGCCGATCCCCAGACCGTCACCGCGACGAAGGATAACGCCTGGAAAGCGCCGCTGTGGCACGCATTGAGCGAAGCCGGCCTGCCACTCGCCTGGGTGCCGGAGAACTTGGGCGGTTCCGGCGTAACCGTCACCGAAGGTTTTGAAGTGCTTGGCGTGGCCGGGCGGTTCGCGCTTTCGCTGCCGCTCGCCGAAACGCTGATCGCTGGCTGGCTGCTCGCGCGCGCGCGCATCGAAGCGCCGCAAGGCGCCATGACGGTCGCGCCGGCGCGGCCACACGACCGTATCCGCTGCAACGCCGACGGCACCTTGCAAGGCCGCGCCGCCGCCGTGCCGTTCGCGCGCGATAGTGACCACATCGCGGTACTGGCGGAAGGCGATGCCGGCGCGGTGGTCGCATTGGTTCGGACCGCGGACTGCCGGTTGAGCGACGGCGCCAACCTGGCTCATGAGCCCTTGAACGCAGTGACCTTCGATGGCGTCACGCCGCGCGAGCATGCGCCGGTCGACCTCGACCGTACCGCGCTGATGCTGTTCGGCGCGGCCGTGCGCAGCGCGCAGACCGCGGGTGCGCTGGAAGCGATCCTCGCGCGCTCGACCGAATACGCCAACGAGCGCGTCGCCTTCGAGCGCAAGATCGGCAAATTCCAGGCGGTGCAACAGAACCTGGCGCGGCTTGCCGGCGAAACCGCCGCGGCGCTCGCGGTCTCGACTTCGGCCGCCGACACGCTGGCGAGCACCGACACCTTCGACGAGGCGGTGTTCCTGGAAGCGGCGTCCGCCAAGATCCGCTGCGCCGAAGCAGCCAGCGAAGGCGCTGCCATCGCGCACCAGGTGTTCGGCGCCATCGGCTTCACGCAGGAGCACGTGCTGCACCGCTTCACGTTGCGCATGCTGTCGTGGCGCGACGACTTCGGCAACGAAAGCTGGTGGGCTGCCGAGCTCGGCCGTCGTGTCGCGCGGCTCGGCGCCGACGACTTCTGGCCCCTGGTGGCATCGCGATGACGACCAATCTGCACTTCGATCCCATTCGTCTGCCGCCCGAATGCGAGGCGCTACGCGCCGAGGTGCGCGCCTTCCTCGCCGACGAGGTCGCCGCCGGCACCTTCGATCCCTATCGCCCCGGTCACGGCGACAGCCACAACCGCGACTTCAGCAAGCGCGTCGGCGCCAAGGGCTGGATCGGCATGACCTGGCCCAAGCAATACGGCGGCCGGGAGCGCAGCTTCCTCGAGCGCTACGTGGTGACGGAGGAATTCCGCGTCGCCAACGCGCCGGTGCGCTCGCACTTCGTCGCCGACCGGCAGAGCGGGCCGGTGCTGATCAAATACGCGCCCGAGCACATCAAGGCCGACATCCTGCCGCGCATCTGCCGCGGCGAATTGTGCTTCGTCATCGGCATGAGCGAGCCCGGCTCCGGCTCCGACCTGTTCGCCGCCAAGACCAAGGCGACCAAGGTCGACGGCGGCTTCCGCCTCAACGGCGCCAAGATCTGGACCTCGAACGCGCACATCGCCGACTACATGCTCGGCCTGTTCCGCACGTCGCCGCCGACCAAGGAGAACCGCCGCCACGGCCTGACGCAGTTCCTGGTCGACATGAAGGCGCCGGGCATCACCGTCAATCCGATCATCCAGATGACCGGCCAGCACGACTTCAACGAAGTGGTGTTCGAGGACGTATTCGTGCCGGACGACCACGTGATGGGCGAGATCGACAACGCCTGGAAGCAGGCGACCAGCGAGCTCGCCTACGAGCGCAGCGGGCCGGAGCGCTTCCTCGAAACCTTCTACGTGATGATCGAGCTGATCCGCGCGCTGGGCGACGAGCCCGACACCCGCGGCGCCGAAGGGCTCGGCCGGCTGGTGGCGCAACTGCATACGCTGCGGCGCATGTCGGTCTCGGTCGCCGGCATGCTGCAAGCCGGCAAGGAGCCGGTGGTGGAAGGCTCGATCGTCAAGGACCTCGGCACGCTCTGGGAGCAGAAGCTGCCGCAGCGGGTGCGCGAGCTCACCGCCTTCCTCGAACCGGAGATCGGCAACCGCGCCACGCTGGAAGACCAGCTCGCCTTCGCGACGACCGTCGCGCCCAAGCTCACCATCCAGGGCGGCACCACGGAAATCCTGCGCGGCATCATCGCGCGCGGGCTTGGGGCTGCGTTAGAGGACGATCGCACGCCGTGCCGGACATCTCCAAACTGCTCTGGCCGAAAACTGTCGCCGTGGTCGGCGCCTCCAACGACCTGCACGGCCTGCGCGGGCGCGTGCTGGAAACCATCCTCAGCCACCCTTACGCCGGCAAGGTCTATCCGGTGAGCCGCAGCGCCGACACCGTGCAGGGGCTGAAAGCCTACAAGTCCGTCGACGACCTGCCGGAAGCCGGTCGATCTCGCGCTGCTCATCATTCCGGCGCAATTCGTGCCGGCGGAACTCGAGCGCTGCGGCAAGAACGGCGTCAAGGCCGCCGTCATTCTTTCCTCCGGCTTCGCCGAGGAGCCGGGCGAAGCCGGCGCGCGCATGCAGGCCGAGATCGCGGCCACCGCCAGGCGCTACGACATGGTGGTGGTCGGACCCAACGCCGAGGGCTTCGCTAACATCGCCGCCGGCTTCTGCCCCACCTTCAGCCCGGTGTTCGACAAGGGCGCCGGCCACATCAGGCCCGCCCTACCGCTCGGCAGCGGCCAGATCTCGGTGATCTCGCAAAGCGGCGGCTTAGGCTTCGCCTTCTTCGATCGCGCGCGGCCGCGCAACATCACCTTCCGCCACGTCATCACCACCGGCAACGAGGCCGCCCTCACCGTCACCGACCTGCTCGACTATATGCTCGACGAAGGCGGCACCGACGTGTTCCTGCTGCTCATCGAGGACATCAAGTCGCCGGAGAAATTCAAGCAGGTCGCCGAAAGGGCCTTGAAGGCCGGCAAGCCGGTGATCGTCGGCAAGATCGGCCAGTCGGAACCCGGCAGTCGCGCGGTCGCCTCGCACACCGCCGCGCTCGCCGGCGCTCAAGGAGCCTACCGCGCCGTCTTCGAGCCGCTACGGCCTGATCGAAGGCCGCGACTTCGATGAGATGCTCGACCTGGCGGTGGCGTTCCTGGCCTGCGGCGACCGGCTGCCGGCGGGCAAGCGCGTCGGCATCTGCACGGCCTCCGGCGGCGCCGGCGTGTGGATGGCGGATGCCTGCGCCGACGCGGGGCTCGAGGTGCCGGTGCTCGACGACGAAACGCGCAAGCAACTCGATGTCTTCGTGCCGTCCTACGGCACCTCGCAGAACCCGGTCGATTCCACCGCGCAAGGCGTGCAGAAGCTCGGCTACGGCGAGTTCGCGCGGCTGGTGGCGCAGTCGCCCAAGGTCGACAGCGTGGTGACGGTGATCACCGCGCGCCGCTCGGCTTTTCTGGAGAACGACCTGCCGAAGCTGAAAGCACTGAAGGAGACGTCGAAGAAGCCGGTGCTGCTGTGGACCTATACGCTGCCGGCGGAACGCAGCATCGAGATCATCAACGAGGCCGGCTATCCGCTGTTCACCGGCGCGCCCGGTTGCGCGCGCGCGCTGGCCGCGCTTGCCGATTACCGGCGTTTGCGCGAGCGCAGCCTGCTGCCGGCACAAGCGCCGGCCGTGGCGGCGGCCGCGCGCGACAAGGTGCGCGGCCTGTTTTCGCAAAGCCCCGCCGTGCTGTGCGAATGGCAGGCGCGACCGCTGCTCGCGGCCTATGGCATCGGTGCCGGCAACGCCGGCACGTTGGCGCAATCGGCAATCGAGGCGGAAACCGCCGCCAAGGCCGCCGGCGGCGCGGTTGCCCTGAAGGTGCAGTCGTCCGCCATCCCGCACAAGACCGAAGCCGGCGCGGTCGCGCTCAATGTCGGGGCCGGCGACGCCGCTGCGGCTTACGATCGCGTTCTCGCGTCCGCCAAGGCTTACGCGCCCGCGGCGACCATCGACGGCGTGCTGGTGCAGCCGATGGCGCCGGCCGGGCGCGAGGTGATCCTCGGCATCAACCGCGACACGCGCTGGGGCCCGCTGCTGATGGTGGGCCTGGGCGGCGTGCTGGTCGAGGCGATGGGCGACGTGGCCTTGGCGCCAGTACCGCTCGACCGCGACGCCGCCCTGGCGCTGATCGCCCGGCTGAAAGGCGCCAAGCTGCTCGGCGCCTTCCGCGGCAGGCCCGAAGCCGACGTCGAGGCGCTGGCCGACCTGATGGTGCGGCTCGCGCAGTTTGCGTCCGATCACGCCGACACCGTTGCGGAAATCGATCTCAATCCGGTCATCGTGCACGACAAGGGCCAAGGCATTTCCGTGGTCGACGCGCTGATCGTCAAGCGCGGGGCACAAGAACCGAGCCACGCGGCGGCCGAATAACACGGAAGGATCCGCCATGAGCGACATCGCCATCGAAAAGCACGGCCACGTGGCGCTGGTCGAGATCCGGCGGCCACCCAACAATTTCTTCGATATCGCGCTGATCCAGGATATCGCCGCCGCCTTCGAGGGCTTCGACGAGGACGGCGACATCCGCGCCATCGTGCTCGCCGCGCAGGGCAAGGCGTTCTGCGCCGGCGCCAATTTCGGCGACGGCTCGGCCCTCGACAAGAACGGCCAGCGGCCGAGCGAACTGAGCCGCCAGCAGGCGGTGCAGCATCTCTACGTCGAGGGCAACCGGCTGTTCCGCACCAGGAAGCCGATCGTCGCCGCGGTGCATGGCGCAGCGGTCGGCGGCGGGCTGGGGCTCGCGATGGTGGCCGACTTCCGCGTCACCTGCCCGGAGGCGCGCTTCTGCGCCAACTTCACCCGGCTCGGCTTTCATCCCGGCTTCGGGCTGACGGTGACACTGCCGGCGGTGATCGGCGAGACCAAGGCGGCATTGATGTTCTACACCAGCCGCCGCGTGCCCGGCGACGAAGCCTTCAACATGGGCCTCGCCGACGTGCTGGTGCCGCAGGATCAGGTGCGCGAGGCCGCGCTCAAGCTCGCCGCCGAGATCGCGGAGAATTCGCCCCTCGGCTTGATCGCCACCCGCGCCACGTTGCGGGGCGACATCGCCGACCGCGTGCGCGCGGCCACCGAGCACGAATTGGAGGAGCAGACGCGGCTGCGCGCCACCGACGACTTCAAGGAAGGCGTCAAGGCGATGGCGGAACGCCGGGTGCCGAATTTTTCTGGGCGGTAGCCCTGCCGAGCGTCGCTAGATACTTTGGCGCGTTTCCGGACGGCGAACCGGTTCCCACTTCGCCTGGACACGCTTTGCCGCTTCCGGCATCGTCGCCAGCACCACCACATAGGGCGAGACGATAAAGCGCAGGTCGAGGCGGCGGCCATCGCGCAGGCAGGCCTGCTGGGCGGCCAGATCGACGTCGATGTCCTGATAATCGAGCAGCAGCCCCTCGCGCGCGGCGATCGCCTTGTAGACCGCCTCCTTGGCGGCGAACAGCAGCCGGCCCCGCAATGGGTCGTCGCCGAGGCGAGGACGCTCGCGCGGCGTCACCACCAGGTCGCGCAGCTCATCCGGCAACGGTTCGGCCGGCTCGATGTCGATGCCGACCGCATCGAACACGCAGCGCTGCGCCACAGCCGCGACCGCGATATCGCCGTCATGGGCGAAAGAGCCGACGAAACCGGAAGGCCATTGCGGGGCGCCGTTCTCACCTTTCGGGATCGCGCAAGCGTCATGCCCGAGCCGCGTCAGCAACGCGCGGCCGAGGGCGCGCGCGGCTCCGCTGGCGCGCCGCACGCGCACGAGCTGTGACGTGATCGAACGCGCTTCTTCGGGCATAAGGCCGCGCTCATCGCCCGGCTGGATGCGCCGGCAGTCGACCAGGATGTCCGGTGACGACAGGCGTTCAATCGCGCGTTGCAGCGATGTATCGATCGGGGCTGACATGACCGTGGTTCAGGTTTTGGGCCGCCCCTACTCCGCCGGCACGCTGGCCGCGACGTTCAGGTCGAGTAGGTCGTCCGCCGACGGCGCTTGCGCAACGGCGCGACCGACAGCCTGGGCCTGCACGCGGTTGACGCGCACCAGCTTGGCCGGGTTGCCGCGCCACACCGTGTTGTCGTCGAGCACCTCGCCCTTCATCAGGAACGAGTCGGCCTCGAGCACGACGTTCTCGCCCATGGTGACGCCGTAGTGCGCGAAGGCGCCCGGGCCCAGCGTCGAGCCGCCGCCGACGCGGACATAATCCGACTTGAACACGCCCTCTTCCAGCGAGTGCGCCTGCAGCACGCTGCCTTCGTTGAGGTTCACGCCGTCGCCGATCTCGGTGAGCGTGCGCTCGGTGATCGAGCAACCGCCGTCGTAGACCTTGTGGCCGATCCTGATGCCGACCAGGCGCGAGACCACGTTCTTGAACGGGGTGCCGCCAAAGCGCTCGATGATCGGCGAATCCGACAGCTTCCAGTGCCGCTCGTGCGCCCAGAATTCGGGGTCGTAGATCGACACCATCTTCGGCGCGAGGCGGCGAAAGGCAAGGCTGGCGCGCTCGATCAGCGCAAAGTAGATAATCGCCGCGAGCGAAACCAGCGTGGCTGCCGCGAAGAGCGACCATGTGCCGTAGACGGGGTAGTTCTCGACGCCGAGATGCGCGACCGTGAGTGTGGCGAACAGGAACAGCCAGCGCGTTACCAGGAACTGCACCGCGGTCATGAAGTTGTGCCGGTTCTTGCGCGCCAGGCGCCGGCGGCGCAGCTCGGGCGACAGCGCGGCGTTGACGTCCTTGTCGCGCTCGACCATGCGCGGAATCTCAAACGCGGGCGAGCCCAACAGGCCGACGTTCTCGCGCACCGGACCGTCGATCGGGATCATCACCTTGGTGCCGAGCAGGCAGTTCGCCCCCGTGCGCCCGTCCGGCGGATAATGGATGTCGTTGCCGAGATAATTGCGCTCGCCGATGCGCGTTTCGCTCAAGCGGAACGACGACGCCGACATATGCATGTTGATCATGGATATGCCGTCGGACACCATCGTGTAATTGCCGACATCGCACAGGAACGGATTGTCGTGGCGCTGATTGGTGCCGAAGTTGGAGCCTGTCTGTTCGACCTCGTTCAGCTTCCAGCCGACGAAGCGCATGTAGGAGACGATGATCGAGCTGTCGCCGAACAGCAGATTGAAGAATTGCGAGTTGCTCGCCGCCGAGACGACGCTCTGCAGCCAGTAATGGACGCCGTAGAGCGGGTAGTCGCGACCGGGCGTAAGGAACCGGTTGCACAGGCGCGGCACCAAGTAGACACCAGCGAGCCCGAGCAGCAACCCGCCGACGGCGAGCACGGCCGAGACGCTCAGCATCAGCGCCGCGAACGCCGGCGTCAGCTCGTGGAAATGACCGGCGTCGATGCCGGTGACGAATGCGAACAGGTCGTACCAGTAGTTCAGTACCAGGATGAATGCCGGCCCCGCGATGCCGACCAGGCCGAAAAGCTGCAGCGCCGCATACGTCCCCCGCCGCCGCGTCGAGCAGTCCATGGGCGCGAGCGGGCAGTAATCGGATTGCGTCTCCACCGCCGGCGAGCCGTGATAGCGCTTGCCGTCCGGCACCCGCTGTCCGCTCTGCAGCGACGAGGCGTGGCCGAGCTGGGCGCCATCGCCCATGGCGGTGTCGATGTCGAGCACGCTCGCCTCGCCGACGAAGGCATTGCTTCCGATCTCGACCGGCCCGATCTCGATGAAATTCGCGCGCGCGCGATAGCCGAGAACGATGGAGTCCTTGCGCAGAACCGTATTGTCGCCGACCGAAAACAGATCGGTGGTGACCGGAATGAAGCGCGACTGGATGACGGCGCCAGGCCCAATGCGCGCGCCGAGCGCACGCAGATAGAGATTGTAGAGCGGGCTGCCCACGAAGGCCGCCACCGGCGCGGTGCGGATGAGCGTCTTCACCGCCCAGAACCGGAAGTAGCCGAGGCTCCAGAGCGGAATGCGCTCGCTCTTCCATTGGCCGATCAGCAGCCATTTGGCGGCGATCGGCAGCGCGGTCAGGAAGGCGAAGGTCGCGGCCGCCGCGACGGCGCCGCGCAGATAGAGATCGAGCGGCGTGTGGATGTCGCGATAGGTCCATTCCAGGCCGAAGGCAAGCGACCTTCAGCACCAGGAAGCCGTACGCCGCATAGAACAGGAGTTGCAACGCGCCGCAGCTGTAGTAGGCGAAGTCGGACGGCACATGCACCGGCTCCGGCCGCGCCGCGACGACGTTCTCGTTGGCCGCGCGCTCCATTTCGAGATGACGCGCGAGCTTGGCGACCGTCGGGTTCTGGTAGATGTCGCGCATGGACACGTTCGCCATCGCCGGATCATGCCGCAGGCGCGCGCAGAAGCGCGCCATCAGCAGTGAATGGGCGCCGAGCGCGTCGAAGAAATGGTCCTCGACCGAGACGCGCTCCACCTTCAGGATCTCGGCGAGCGCTTCGCTGAGAACGCGTTCGTTCTCGCTGCGCGCCGCTACGAAATCGGTTTCCGCCTGGCAGCGCGGGCCCTTCGGCTTCGGCAGCATCTTATGGTCGGCCTTGCTGCTGACCAGCATCGGGATGAAGGGCAGTTCCTCCAGAAAGGCCGGCACCATGTAGGCCGGCAGCCGCCCACGCAGCGATTGCGCGATATCGGCGCGCGACAGGTGCATGCCCTGTTTGAACGAGTAATAGGCGACGAGCTCCGGCATGCCCGGCTCGGGCTCGTGGGTCGACACCGCAGCCTGCGAGATCTCGGGCAGTTCCAGCAGCATCGACTCGATTTCGCCGGTCTCGATACGATAGCCGCGGATCTTCACCTGGGTGTCGATGCGTCCGTGATACTCGACCTCGCCGTCGGCGTTGATGCGGCCGAGGTCGCCGGTGCGGTAGATGCGGCCCGAGGTGTTATTGGCGAGCCCGAGAAAATCCGGAATGAACTTCTGCGCGGTCAGCTCGTCGCGGTTGCGGTAGCCGGCGGCGACGCCGATGCCGGCGATGCCGATCTCGCCGAATTCACCGCGCGGCAGCGCCTCGCTTTCGTGCGGATCGAGGATAACCAGCGAATAGGTCGGCAACGGACGGCCTATGGTGACCGGCTTGGCCGGCACCAGTTCGGTGAAGGAGGCGGTGACGGTGGCTTCGGTCGGCCCATAGGTGTTGAGGATGGTACGGCCGGGGCGATGCCAGCGCCGCACCAGGTTCTGCGGGCAGGCTTCGCCGCCGACCAGCAGGACGCGCAGGCTCGGCACATCCTCCTCGATGGTCGCGAGCAGCGTCGGGCAGCAGGCCATGCCCGTGATCTCGCGCTCGCGCAGGAAGGTGCTCAGTTCCTCGCCCACCAGGCTCGCGCCCGGCCGCGCCGGCACCAAAGTCGCGCCGGCCAGCAGCGGCACCCACACCTCCTCGATCGAGAAGTCAAAGGCGATGGTCATGCCCTGGAAAACGCGGTCGCCGGGCGCGTAGCCATAACACTCCGCGGCGACGCGCACGAAATTGCAGATGCTCGGGTGCTCGACCATCACACCCTTCGGATTGCCGGTCGTGCCCGAGGTGTAGATCATGTAGCAGAGCTGGTCGGCCGGCGGCGCCACCTCGTCCGGGCCGAGCGGCGCCGCGGGTTCCATGTCGATCGCCGGCTTGGCGAGATCGACCAGCACGTGCGGCACGTCGAGCGCGGCAAGCTTGTCGCGGAACGGCGACATCGACACGATCGCCTTCAGGCCGGCGTCGCCGGCGATGAAACGCACCCGGTCGATCGGGAAGCCGCCGTCGAGCGGCACGTAAGCCGCGTGCACCTTCATCACCGCCAGCAGCGCGACATAGGTCTCGGCGCTCTTGTCGAACAGCAGGCCGACGCGGTCGCCGGCGCCGATGCCCTGGCCGGCGAGATAGCGCGCGAGCTGGTTGGCGCGCGAGTCGAGCTCCGCGAAGGTCAGGATCGCGTGTTCGGTGACCACCGCCTCGGCGGCGCCCATCTCGGCGCAACGCTGCGCGATCAGGTGGTCGAGCCGCTCGCCGGGGCGCCAGCGGATGGCGTTATCGCCGTCGCCGGCGAGCGCCGCGAGCGGCGACGCATCGGTTTCGGCTTTGTTCGGGCTTTGAATCAGGGTGTTGGGCAAGGCGCGTCTCTACATTCGGGGCGCCGGCCAGCGGAACGGATGAGGCCGTCCCGGCGCGCCGACCGCCGTGGCATGAGGATGCGGCTCCGCGGCCGCAGGTTGCGTGCCGCCGCCGTCGCCTCGGCAGACGTTGAGAGAGCCTCCCAGTTTTCCCGGCATTTCTTATGGTTAGGTACGTTTTTGGTGCCGGGAAAATGGGCCGGCCAAGATGAACGCAGCCTGAATGAAGAGGTTAAGGGAAATCCAGGTCCGCCCAAGCCGGCCCGAAGACTGGCCCCAAGAACGGCTCCAAGGACGGCTCCAAGGACGGCTCAAAGAACGGCCCCGAGAACGGCTCCAAGGAGGCTGGCCCGCGCAAGCTTCACCCAGGCAAAACCGGCCGGCCCACCCGCGCGGCCGGTTTGCGAGAAGCAAAGGGAATTTCGTCGGTGCAGGCTGGCGGGCCATTGGCGCCGCGGCGCAACGCGCCGGCCGGTCAACCCACGCGTTGCGCGTCGCTCAGCGGCAAGCGGGCCAATTCATGACGCTGCAATTTTCCGGTGGTGCTGCGCGGCAATTCCTCCGCCCGCATGTATTGCAGGTAGCGCGGCCGCTTGTAGCCCGCCAGGCGCTCGCGACACCAGCGCTCGATCTCGTCGCTGCCGGCGGTCTGGCCGTCCCGGAGCACAAGCACCGCCTTGATGGTCTCGCCCCAGTGCGCATCCGGCACGCCGAACACGCAGGCTTCCTGCACGGCGGGATGGGCGCAAAGCGCCGCCTCGACCTCCGCGGGATAGACGTTTTCGCCGCCGGTCTTGATCAGGTACTTCTTGCGGTCGACGAACGTCAGCGTGCCGTCGTCCTCGCGCCGAAGCAGGTCGCCGGTGTGCAGCCACCCGCCCTTGAACACGTCGGCGTTGGCGGCGTCGTCATCCAGATAGCCGGACATCACGGTCGGCCCCCGCACCACGCATTCGCCGGTGGCGCCGACGGCAACCTCCTTGAGGTCGTCGTCGACGATGCGGACGTCCATGAGCGGAGACGGCCGCTTTCGCAGGGACGGCATCTCGCCGGGACCGGAGCGGCCATGCGCCAGAAGATAGCTCGAACTCGCTCTGGCCGAACGCGTCATAGAAATCGATATTGAGCGTCTCGGTGACCTTGGCGACCACGGCCGGCATCATGTTGGCGTAGCCGATCGCGAAACGAAGGCTCGACAGGTCGTGCGCGGCGCGCTTCGGGTGGTTGACGAAATCCGTGATCACGCCGGGCAGCAGCAGCGTCCAGGTAAGGCGCTCGCGCTCGATCCTTTCGAACATGACGGGAAGATCGACGCGCTTGAAGGTCGCGTATTTGCCGCCCGTGACGAATGTCGCATAGAGCGATTCGTCGCCGCCGCAGTGGAACAAGGGCAACCAGCCGATGAAGCCGTCGTTTTCGCTCAGGCCGAACCATTGTGCCAGACGCAGCCCGCGCACCGCGGCAGCGCGCTGACTGATGAGCGCCCCTTTCGGCGCGCCGGTGGTCCCGCTGGTGAACAGGATGTTGTGAATGTCGGAACCGCGGGCGGCATGTGGCGGCGCGTCGGCGACGCTCTTCGCCAACACGGTTTCGTAGTCCTCGAAGCCGGAAACCGGCTCGAAGGCGAACCAATCCTTGATGTCCTTGAATTCATCCTTGGCGTCGCCGAGCAGATGCGCGAGCGCGCCGGATGCGATGACGCCCACCGGCTTCGCCTTGCGCAGGCAGACCGCGATCTCCTTGGCGTGCAAGCGCACGTTCAACGTGGCGACGACCACGCCGAGCGCCGCCATCGCCGCGTAACATTCGATGTATTCCGGCCGCGTCTCGGCCAGAACCGCGATGACGCTGCCGCGCCCGTAGCCGCGCGCGCGCAAGGCGTTGGCGAGGCGCCATGCGCGCGCGCCGACCTCGCCATAGCTGCGTTCACCGGTCTCCCATGTCACCGCGACGCGGTCGCGATACAGGCTGAACGCCCGCCGGAACAGTGCATCGAGCGTGATGTCGGCGGCGACCGCGGCTTCAGCGCGCCAATCGCCGCATGGGGCGGAATCGTCACTGATAGTAACCGGCATAGGACTTCCTCAGCTTCGCCTTTTCGATCTTGCCGGTCGCCGTCTTGGGCAATTCCGTCACCTGGATCACCGCCTTCGGGCACTTGAACGGGCTCAACTTGTCGCGCATGGCGGCCATGAGCGGCACGGCGTCGATGGTGGCGCCCTCGCGCGCAACCACGACCGCGGTGATCGCCTCGCCCCAGTGCTGGTGCGGCAAGCCGATGGCCGCGACTTCGAGCACGTCGGGATTGGACGCGCGAACGGCCAGTTCGACCTCGATCGAGGACACGTTCTCGCCGCCGGTCTTGATCACGTCCTTGAAGCGATCCTCGAACCACAGCAGGCCGTCGGCATCGAAATGACCGGCGTCGCCGGAATGGAACCAGCCGTGGCGAAACGCTTCCTCGGTCGCCGACGGGTTATGCAGATAGCCGTCCATGGTCTGCGGGCTGCGGTAGACGATCTCGCCGGAACCGCCGACCGGCAGCAGGTTTCCCTCCCCATCCATGATGCCGACCTGCACGTTGATCCCGGGCGTGCCGACCGCACCGGGATGGCTCAACTGATGCTCCGGCCTGAAGAACGTCGAAACCGGGCTCATTTCGGTCTGGCCGAACATCAGGCTGAAGTCGCAGCCGAAAGTCTCGATGGCACGGCGCAGATCCGCTTCCGGCATCGGCGCCATGGCATAGACCGTCAGGCGCAAGCCGCCGAGGTCCCGCGGCTTGGCCAGTTGCTGCTCGACCAGCTTTTGAACCATCATCGGCAGCGCGAACAGAACCGTGATGCGCTCGCGCTCGATCAGTTCGTGCAGGCGGGCCGGATCGAAGGCGCGCTCGATCACCATCGACGCGCCGACCGCGATCGCCGGCGTGCACAGCGCGTTCAGTTGCGCCGTGTGAAACAGCGGCAGCACGACGCTGAGGCGGTCGTGCTCGCTCATCCTGGTGTCGATGGCCGTGCCGAGGGATTCGAGGTAGATGGCGAGATGCGTGCCCACCACGCCCTTGGGCGCCGACGTGGTGCCGCTCGTATAGAGATACGACAGGGGCGAGCGGTCCTCGATCGTGACTTCCGGCAAGGCGGAGGATTGATCGCGCGCCAGGGCGTCGAAGTCGACAAGCGCGATGTCGTGCGGCGCAAGCTTGGCCGCGCATTCCGCGCCGTCGATGGCCACGATACCGAGCAACGCTTCCGGCTTCTCGATGCTCTTCGAAATCTGGTCGAGCAAGCCCGCCTCGACGACGATCGCCCGGCAGCCGGAATGGTCGAGGACATGGGAGACCTCGTGCTGGCGCCAGAGCAGATTGATCGGCACGCAGACGACGCCGAGCCGGGCGCAGGCGAAATAGACCGCCAGGAACTCGGCGCGGTTGCCCGACATCAGCGCCAGCGCGTCGCCGTTGCGCAGGCCGAGCTTGGAGAGACCGTGGGCGACCCGGTTGGTCCACGCATCGAAATCGCGATAGGACCAGCGCCGGTCGCCGTCGCAGATCATCTCCTTGTCGGGATAGCGTTGAGCGCTCCGCGTTACCAGATCGCCGACGTTCACGCGATGTATCAGGCTGCTGTTCTGCATGCCCGCGCCTCCCCTGACGCGCCGGTATCCGCAACGCCCGGCCGCGCGTCCGGCGCGGCAGCGGCGCTGCTTAATGAATACCACTCATCTTTTGCCGAGACGGTCGACGGCCATCGCGCCCCGCCCGCGATCCGGCTGACCGCGCGTTGGCGGCTTACCGATACGCGGCGCCGGCTCGATGACCAGCAATTCCTCCCCGTTTCTTATTTTCCCCCGGCCTGAGTTGCACAAACGCGCGCACAGGATACAATCCGGCCAAAGAAATGAATTATACTCATTAAAAACGCGCGCGCGTCTTCTGTCAACGGCGATTTGACGCTAGGCATGGGAGGATGGCGAGGCCGGTCGGTCGCCAGCGATGGGGGGGACCGGCGGCTTCGCGGTCGACGGCGCGATCCGCTTGCGCCGGCCGCCGGCAAGCCGTACCAAAACGCGCCGCGTCGACGGCGCACCGCAACAGGAGCGAGATCGGTCATGGCGCAGACTGGCACGCGTCGGCAGGTGAATCGGTTGCCGGCCGAGCAGCGAATCTCCGACATCATGATCGCCGCGCGCGCCGTTTTTACCGAGAAGGGCTACGACAACGCGTTGATCTCCGACATCGCCGAACGAGCCGGCGTCGTCGAGGGATCGATCTACCGCTATTTCACCAACAAGCGCGACTTGCTGGTGCGCGTGGTCGAGCACTGGTACGAGGACATGCTGGCGCACGACGAAGAGCAGCTCGCCGGCGTGCGCGGCACCTGGAATCGTCTGCGCTTCATCATCCACCATCACCTGCAGTCGATCCGGCGCGAACCGGCGTTGAGCCGCCTCGTGTTCCAGGAACTGCGGCCCGACGCCGGCTATCGCAAGACGAAGCTCTACCGGCTCAATCAATTCTACACCCACCGCATCATCGATCTCGTGCGCGAAGCGGCGGCGGCGGGCGAGTTCCGCGCCGACATTTCGCCATCGTTGGTGCGCGACATGGTCTACGGCACCATCGAGCACCGCACCTGGGCGTTCCTGCGCAACGAGGGCGAATTCGACATCGAAGAAACCGCCGATGCGACCACCGACATCATCTACCGCGGGCTGGTGAAGGCGCCGGTGCCGAATTCGGCGTCCGACACCGTTGCGCGCCTGGAGAAAGTCGCGACCCGCCTCGAAGCGCTTGCCGGCGATGAGCCCAAGACCGAGCAAGCCAAGACCGACAAGCCCAAGACCGGGCAAGCCAAGCCCGGCAGACCTTCGCGCACCAAATAGCGCGGCGCGCGCGTCGCCGTTCGGGCCCCGCGGCCGGCCCACGCGCGCCTCAGGCTTTCAACATGACCATCATGCGGCCGCGTTGCACCGCCTCGTCGCGCTGGTTGAGCACGTCGAACGCGAAGGTCGCGATGCTCCGCCCCGGCTTCGAGGTCGGGCGCACCTGCTCGACCTTGACGCGGCCGCGAACGGTGTCGCCGATCTTCACCGGGCCGGCGAAATCCCAGTTCAGGTTGAGAAGCCCGATGACGCGCTCGCCGAGCAGGCCCGTCTGGGTCAGCATGCCGATCACCATCGACATCGCCAGCGGCCCATGCGCGATGCGCCCGCCGAACGGCGTTGACCGCGCGAAAACCTCGTCGACATGCACCGGCGTGAAATCGCCGACGAGGCCGGCGAACAGGTTGATGTCGCCCTCGCCCACGGTGCGGCCCAGCGTCGTGATTGTCAGGCCCTCTTCGATCGCTTGCGCCGCCGTCGCTTGCATGGCCGAGCCAACCTTCCCTGCGTGTCTAAGTTATTGTTTTCTCGCGTTTCCGGACGGCGAACCGGTTCTTAACGGCGCCTGGAAACGCTCTATTCCTTGAAATAGTCCGGCTTGCCGGTCGTCCAGGTTTCGCCCCAGAGCTGACCGCCGCCGTCGACCGTCAGCACCTCGCCGGTCACGAACCCGGCCGCCGGACCGCCGATATAGGCGCACGCCTCGGCGATGTCCCAGGCGGTACCGGCGCGCATCATCGGATTGGAGCGCGGATAGGCGGCGCGCGCTTCCGGCGTGTAGACCTTCCAGCCCTCGGTTTCGATGGCGCCCGGCGCGATACAATTGACGCGCACCCCGAGCGGCGCCCACTCGACGGCGACCGAACGGCTGAGGCCGATCACGCCCGAACGCGCCGCGATCGTGTGCGCCACGCCATAAAGCCCATGCGTCGTCACGACGACGATATTGACGATGCTGCCCGGCATCTTGGCGTCCCGCCAGCGCCGGGCGGCGGCCTGCATCATGTACCAAGTGCCGTTCAGGTTGGTGTTGATGATCGCGTTCCAGCCCTTGGGCGCAGAAGTCGATCGCCGGCTGCGGAAACTGGCCGCCGGCGCTGTTCACCAATATGTCCAGCCGGCCGTGCGTGGACCATATCCGCTCGAAAAAAGCCGCGACGGCGTCAGGCTCGCGAATGTCGAGAACCGCATGCGAGGCCTTGAGGCCTTTGGCTGTCATCGCCGTGACGACGCCCGCCAGCTTTTCCGCGTTGCGTCCGGTCACGATCACCTGCGCGCCCAGCCGGCCGAACAGCCAGGCGATGGCGCTGCCGATGCCGCCCGCGCCGCCGGACACCAGAACGACCTGGCCCGCGAGCAGATCCGGCGCAAAAACGGTGGGATGGACGGCCAACGCCTCGGGGTCGAGACCGAAGCTTTCCGCGTCGCCGGCAGCGGCATCAGTCACGGCGCTTCATATCCTTCAACAGCTCACCGGAAATGATCATCTTGCGCACTTCGGTGGTTCCCGCGCCGATCTCCAGGAGCTTGTTGGACCGGTAGAGGCGGTTGATCTCCGATTCCCAAATGTAGCCCGAACCGCCGTGAATCTGCACGGCTTTATCCAGCACCTCATGACAGGACTCGGCGGCGTAGAGAACGGAAGCCGCCGTCAGCATGTGTATCTCGCCGCGTCCGCCGCCCCCGACCTCCAAGGGCGCGGCCTCGGCCAGCGTCCGGTAGGAGAAGGTCCGCATGGTCTCGATCAGCACGTACATCTCGGCCAGCATCGACTGGATCATCTGGAACGAGCCGATCGGCTTGCCGAATTGCCGGCGCGTCTGGGCGTATTCGAGCGACAGCTCGAACGCGCGCTCGGCGACGCCAAGGCAGAGCGGCGATATCATGGCGCGCTCGAGATCGAGGCCGCTCATGACGACCGAAATGCCGCGATCTTCCTCGCCGACCCGGTTCTCCGCCGGCACGCGGCATTCGTCGAAGACCAGCTCGGCGGTGGGGCTGCCGCGATAGCCCATCTTCTCCAGCTTTTGCGCGACCTTGAAGCCCGGGTAATCCTTCTCGACGATGAACGCCGAGATGCCGTGCGGCCCCTTCTCCGGCGCCGTCTTGGCGTAGACGAGAAGCACGTCGGCAACGGGCCCGTTGGTGATATAGAGCTTGCTGCCGTTCAGAACGTAATGATCGCCCTCGCGCCGCGCGGTGGTGCGCATCGAGCCGAGCGCATCGGAGCCGGCGCCGGGCTCGGTGAGCCCGAGCGCGCCGACCAGTTGCCCCGAGCACAAGCCCGGCAGGTATTTGCGCCGCTGCGCCTCGTTTCCGTTGCGATAAATGTTGTTGGCGCACAGGTTGTCGTGCGCGATGCATGACAGCGTCAGCGCGTGGTTCCAGCGCCCGAAGGCCTGCACGACCAGCCCGGCCGACAGGAGGTCCATGCCCGCCCCGCCGTAATCCTCGGGGATGGTCGCGCCGAGAAAGCCGTTCTCGCCGATCTTGCGGAAGGCTTCCGCCGGCCACCATTCCTCGGCGTCCATCTTCTCGGCGATGGCGTGAAGTTCATTGCGGCCGAAACGGTCGGCTTGGTCGAGCACCGCCCGCTGGTCCGCGTCGAGATCGAAGGCGTTCGCTCGGTTGTCGCCCAACATGCTGGTTCCTCGGTTGATTTCCTAACCCCAACGCCCCGGTTTCGCACCGACGAACCCGTCTTTGGTCCGATCCGGAGGCCCTTGTCATCGGCCGGGGAATGCGCCCCTGGCGACGTCATTAATGAGCTATTTTCATCAGCGTTGCCAATCTCGTGTCAACTGTCATTTTCGGGCTTTTGGCCCATAACTTCAAATGAATTCGGCACCGACGATCTTCCGGCCCAACCGCGATGGACCCGCCTGAAACGGGAGTTGACAGAATTGATGAATTGCAATCATTTAGACCCAAAGCGCCCGCACCGCCGGCCGGCGACAACAGAAAATCCGGGGAGGCATGAACGTGACGGATGGCGTACGCATCGAACGCGAAGGCGCGGTCTTGACGCTCGTGATCGACCGGGAAGCGCGCCGCAACGCCCTTAATGAAGCGGTGGCGGCGGGCATCGTCAACGGCCTCGACCGGGCCGAGGCCGACCGCTCCGTCCGCGCCGTCGTTCTGACCGGCGCCGGCGACAAGGCCTTCTGCGCGGGCGGCGACCTGCAACCGGCCGCCGACGGCACGCCGTTCACGATCGACGCCGCCGACCCCCGCCATTACGTCGCGCGGCTGCTGCGCCGCATGGACGCGTGCCGGCTGCCGCTGATCGCGCGCGTCAACGGCCACGCGCTGGCCGGCGGCTTCGGCCTCGTTTGCGCCTGCGACCTCGTCGTCGCGCGCGAAGACGCCCTGCTCGGCGTCACCGAGGTCAAGGTCGGGCTGTTTCCGATGATGATCCTGCCCTACCTGCTGCGGGTGCTGCCCTACCGCACGATGATGGAGCTGTGCCTCACCGGCGAGCCGGTCAAGGCATCCGAGATCGCCGGCGCCAATCTCGTGAACTACGTGGTTCCCGCCGGCGAGCTCGACGCCAAGACGCATTGGCTCATCGACCGCATCACCGGCAAATCGCCGACCGGCATCCGTCTCGGCAAGCAGGCGCTGACGAAGATCCGCGAAATGAGCACCGACAGCGCGCTCGAATACGCGCAATTCATGCTCGCCAACATGGCGCGCACGCGGGACGCGCGCGAAGGCTTCGCCGCCTTCGCTGAAAAGCGCGCGCCGGACTGGACCGCGGAGTGATCCCGCGATGAAAGATATCGTGCGCATCGGCTGTGGGACGGGCTTCTGGGGCGACAGCGCGGAAGGGCCGCGGCAACTCGTCCGCGACGGCAAGATCGACTATCTCGTGCTCGATTACCTGGCCGAGATCACCATGTCGATTCTCGCGCGCATGAAGGCCAAGAACCCGGCGCTCGGCTACGCCACCGATTTCGTTTCGCTGGTGATGAAACCGCTGGCCCGGGAAATCGCCGACAAAGGCATCCGCGTGGTCACGAATGCCGGCGGCGTCAATCTGGAAGCCTGCCGCGACCGCGCTCGACGCCGCCTTCAAGGAAGCCGGCGTCGACCTCAAGATCGCGATCGTGCGCGGCGACGACCTGTCGGACAAGGTCGATGCGTTCCGCAAGCGCGGCGTGCGCGAAATGTTCAGCGGCGCGCCCATGCCGGAGAAGATTGCCAGCGTCAACGCCTATCTTGGCGCCTTCCCGATCGCCGCCGCGCTCGATGCGGGCGCCGATATCGTCCTGACCGGGCGCTGCGTCGATTCGGCCATCGCGCTCGGCCCCTTGATCCACGAGTTCGGCTGGTCGGCGACCGATTACGACCGCCTCTCCGCCGGCAGCCTCGTCGGCCACATCATCGAATGCGGCACCCAGGCGACGGGCGGCATTTTCACCGACTGGCGCATGACCGCCGATGGCTGGGACGACATGGGCTATCCCATCGCCGAATGCCGGGCCGACGGAACGTTCGAACTCACCAAGCCGGACGGGACCGGTGGGCTCGTCACGACCGCGACGGTGGCTGAGCAGATCGTCTACGAGGTGGGCGATCCGTCCGCCTATATCCTGCCCGACGTGACCTGCGACTGGTCCGGGGTACGCGTCAGGCAGACGGGCGTGGACAGGGTCCACGTCGATGGCGCCAAGGGCCGCGCGCCGACCGGCGCCTACAAAGTCAGCGCCACCTACGCCGACGGCTACCGCGCGCTTGTCACCATGATGATCGCCGGGCGCGAGGCGGTCGACAAGGCGAACGCCGTCGCCGACGCCATCCTGTCGCGCGCGCGACGGCTGATGCGGGGCGCGGGCTTTGCCGATTTCACCGAAACCCTGGTCGAGGTGCTGGGCAGCGAGACCAGCTACGGGCGCCAGGCCCGCGCGCGCGCCACGCGCGAAGTCATCCTCAAGATCGGCGTCCGCCATCCGTCACGAGAGGCGTTGCAGATATTCGCGCGCGAGATTTTCCCGGCCGCTTCGTCCATGGCGCAAGGCCTGACCGGCTTCGCCGGCGGCCGCCCGGAGCCGCAGCCGGTCATCCGCCTGTTTTCGTTTCTGGCCGACAAGGCCGATGTGCCGGCGAGCATTTCGTTCGACGGCCAGGATCGCGACATTGCGATCTTCCTGCCCAACGAAGAAGCGGCGCCCGCCCCGCGCGCGCCTGTCGCCGAGCAAACGATGCCTTCGGAACCGTCCGTCGAGGTGCCGCTGATCGCCCTCGCCCATGGGCGCAGCGGCGACAAAGGCGACATCGCCAATATCGGCGTGCTGGCCCGGCGCCCTGAATTCCTCAAGCCCCTGCGCCAGCAACTGACGGCCGACGCCGTCCGCGCCTACTTCGCGCACTACGCCGGCGGCGCTGTCGAGCGCTTCGAGTGGCCCGGACTGAACGGCATGAATTTCCTGCTGCACGAAGGCCTCGGCGGCGGCGGCGTCTCCTCGCTCCGGCACGACCCGCAGGGCAAGGCGCTCGCGCAGGTTCTGATGGATATCCCGATCGCCGTGCCCGCCGACTGGCTGAAGCCCGGCAACCTGCTCGACGGATGGGCCGATACGGCGACCGCAAGCCCGAAGACGACGGGTGCGGCGTGATGCTGGAACGCGGAAATTCCGCCGAGACAGCGGACACACCGGCCGCCGTCGGCTTCCGCAAGGTGCTGATCGCCAATCGCGGCGAGATCGCCTGCCGGATCATGCAGCACCTTGCATCCGCTTGGCCTTGCGTCGGTCGCGATCTACCACCGCGTCGAAGCGCAAGCGCGCCACGTCCGCATGGCCGGCGAGGCGATCGAGATCCTCGGCGAGACGCCGGTCGCCGCCCACCTCGACGCGCAACAGATCATCGAGGCCGCGCGCCGCACCGGCGCCGACGCGATTCATCCTGGCTACGGCTTCCTGTCGGAAAATGCCGCCTTCGCCGAGGCGGTCGCCGAGGCCGGCCTTACCTTCATCGGCCCCGACGCCGAGACCATCAAATTGATGGGCGACAAGATTTCTGCGCGCAACTTCGCCGAAGCCCATGGCGTTCCGGTCGCGCCGTCCGTCACGGCGACCGGCGACATCGACGCTTTCATCGCCGATGCGGCCAAGATCGGCTTTCCGCTGCTGATCAAGGCGGCGGCCGGCGGCGGCGGCAAAGGCATGAAGATCGTCCGGTCGGCGGACGAACTCGCGGCGGCGGCCACCGGCGCCTCAAGCGAAGCCGAGCGCTACTTCGGCGACGGTCGCATCTATGCCGAAGTCTACGTCGAGCGGCCCCGGCACATCGAGGTCCAGGTGCTCGGCGACGGCGCCGGCAACGCCATCCACCTGTTCGAGCGCGAATGCTCGGTGCAGCGCCGGTTCCAGAAGATCATCGAGGAAGCGCCGGCCGCGAACCTGCCCGCCGCCCTGCGCGACGATATCTGCGGCTCCGCCGTGCGGCTCGCCGCGGCGGCGCGCTATCGCAATGCCGGCACCGTCGAGTTCATTCTCGGCGCCGACGGGCGCTACTATTTCCTGGAAATGAACACGCGGCTGCAGGTCGAGCATCCGGTGACCGAAATGGTCACCGGCTTCGACCTGGTGCGCACGCAGATCGAGATCGCCGCCGGTCATGGACTGCCCTGCACGCAGGACGCCGTTACATTGCGCGGCCACGCCATCGAATGCCGCATCTGCGCCGAAGACCCCGAGCGCGATTTCATGCCGGAGACCGGCACGCTGCATTATATCGGCGTTCCGGAAGCGCCCTTTATCCGCTTCGAAAACGCGCTCCAGGCCGGCCAGAAGATCACCGCCGACTTCGACCCGATGCTCGCCAAGCTCGTGGTTTACGGCGCGGATCGCGCGGAGGCCGTGGCGCGGTCGGTCGAGGCGCTCAAGGAGCTCGCGGTCCTGGGGGTGCGCACCAATGTCGACTACCTCGCCCGGGTTCTCGACCACGAGGCCTTCCGCGCCGGCGCGCTGCACACGGGCTTCGTCGCCGAGCATCAAGCGGCGCTGGCCGCCCCGGAGCTTGGCACCGCGACGCTCGACACGGTGCTGATCGCGGCCGCGCTGGGTTTTCGTGAGTTCCGCGACATCGCGTTCGGCGTTCCGGAACCGCACGCAACCATCGGCCGGTGGAGAAACTGACGATGGCGTTCCGGATCACGGTCGACGGCAAACCGCACGAGATCGAGGTCGTGAGCAGACGGCCGCATCTGGTGTTGCGCATCGACGGCCGCGGGCACGAAGTGTCGGCCGCCGGCACCATCGACGACGGCCGCCAGACCATCGAGATCGCGGGAACGGCCGTTCATTTCACCCGCGCGCTGGCCGGCAACGGGCAGGTCGTGCGGCTCGACGGGCGCACGTTCGAAACGGCCATCGTCGACCCGCGCGATCAAAGCGCGGGCGCCGGCGGCGGCCACGACGACGTCAGGGCGCCGATGCCCGGCGCCGTGGTGTCGGTCCACAAGCAAGCCGGCGACGCCGTGGCGCGCGGCGAGACCGTCGTGACCATCGAAAGCATGAAGCTGCAGATGGCCCTCGTTGCCCCGCGCGGCGGCCGTATCGCGGAACTGCTGCACGCGGTCGGCGACACCTTCGACAAGGACGAGGTCATCGCGCGTCTCGAAACAGCGGAAGAGGCCTGAGACCGATGCGCAGACTTCAGTCGACGATCAGCACGTCGAGCGCCGACTTCCGGCGCAACGAAACGCATAATCGCGACCTCGTGCGCGCCTTCCGCGACAAGCAGGACGCCGCCCGCAACGCACGGCCGCAGCGCGACCTCGACCGGCTGGCGAAGCAGGGAAAGATGCGCCCGCGCGAACGCATCGAAAAACTGCTCGACCCGGGAACGCCTTTCCTCGAGCTTTCGTCGCTTGCCGCCAACATGGCCTACGGCGGCAATTCGCCGTCGGCGAGCTCGATCGTCGGCATCGGCGTCGTATCCGGCCGCGAAGTCGTCATTCGCGCCGATGACCCGACGGTGAAAGGCGGCGCGTGGTATCCGTTGACCGCCAAGAAGATCGTGCGCGCGCTCGACATCGCGATGGAAAACCGCCTGCCGGTCGTTCATCTCTGCAACTCGGCGGGCGGTTTCCTGCAGCTTCAATCCGAGGTCTTTCCCGACAAATACATGGCGGGCCGCATCTTCCGCAATCAATCGATCCTGTCGAAGATGGGCGTCAAGCAGCTCGCGCTGGTCTTCGGCCATTGCACCGCGGGCGGCGCCTATATTCCGGGCTTGTCGGACTACAATGTGATCGTGCGCGGGACCGGCGCCGTCTTCCTCGGCGGACCGCCACTGGTGCGCGCGGCAACCGGCGAAGAGGTCACGGTCGAAGAGCTTGGCGGCGCCGACATGCACACCAGCGTGTCCGGCACCTGCGACTATCGCGCCGCGAACGAGGACGAGGCAATCCATATCGGGCGGGAAATCGTGGCGCAGTGGGAGCGGCCGCAGAAATGGGATTGCCAGCGGGAGGCGCCGGACGAACCCGCCTACGATCCGCGGGAGATCTACGGCATCCTGCCGGACGACGTCAAAAAGCAGTTCGACATGCGCGAGATCATCGCGCGCATCGTCGACGGCAGCCGCTTCCACGAATATCAGCCGGACTACGGCGTCACGCTCGTGTGCGGCTTCGCCAATATCTGGGGTTACAAGGTCGGCATCCTCGCCAACAACGGCGTGTTGTTCAACGATTCGTCGCTCAAGGGCGCCCACTTCATCGAATTGTGCAACCAGAACCGGACGCCGCTCGTGTTCCTTCAGAACATCACCGGCTACATGATCGGCCGCGAATACGAGCGGAAAGGGATCACCAAGGACGGCGCCAAGATGATCATGGCGCAGAGCTGCTCGTCCGTGCCGAAATTCACGGTGATGTGCAACGGATCGTTCGGCGCCGGCAACTATGGCATGTGCGGGCGCGCCTTCGACGGGCGCTTTCTGTTCTCGTGGCCCAACCATCAGATCGGCGTCATGGGCGGCGACCAGGCCGCCAACACGCTGACGGAGGTCAAGCTCAACCAGATGAAGCGCAACGGCGACACGATCGACAAGGGCGAGCTCGACCGCATCTGGGAGCAAACGCGCAAGGCCTACCAGGAACAGCTCTCCGCCTATTATTCGACGTCCGAATTGTGGGACGATGGGATCATCGACCCGGTCGACACGCGAAACGCGCTGGGCATCGCCATTTCGGCGTCCCTCAACGCGCCGCTCGGGGAGCCCGGCTACGGCGTCTTCAGGTTCTGATCACGGGCGCGACCGCCATGCATAAGCCGATCCGGTTCTATTTCGACTTCGCTTCGCCTTATGCCTATTTCTCGCTCGACGCGATCACAAAGCTGGCGGCCGAGCATGAGCGAACCGTCGAATGGCGGCCGATCCTGCTGTGGGCGGTGTTCAAGGCGCACGACATTGCGCCGCCGATGCAGGCGCCCGCGAAGGCGTCCTATTTCGTGACCGACATGGCACGCTCGGCGGCCTATTACGGCCTTCCCTACCGCCACCCCGAGAAGCTGCAGGTCTCGTCGCATCTCCCCGCCCGCCTCTACTACGCCATCGCCGAGCACGATCGGAAACGCGCGCGGGCGTTCGCGCGCGCGGTCTTCGCGGCGGTCTTCGTGCACGGCCGCGACATCGCCGACGCGGAAACAATCCTGAGTCTGGCCGAGGCGCAAGACTTCGACCGCGCGGCCGCCGAAGACGGCATGAAAGGCGAACTCGGGCGCGAGCGGCTCGCCGCCATGGTCGATGCGGCCGTCGGCGACAACGTGGTCGGATCACCATTCTTCGTCGTGGACGATGAGCCGTTCTTTGGCGCCGACCGGCTTCCGCAGATAGCCTGGCGCCTGAGTCAATCGTCCAACGCACCCCGGCACGGAGGATCGCAATGACCACCTTCGAGGACATCTCCGTTGCGCGCGACGGCGCGATCGTCACCATCACCGTCAAGCGCGCCGAAAAGCTCAACGCGATGCGCAACGAAACCGCGGGCGAATTGCGCGCCGCGCTTGCCGCCGCCGAGGCCGACGCGGACATCAGGGTCGTCGTGCTGACCGGCGAGGGCCGCGCCTTCGGCGCCGGCTACGACCTGTCGACCGTCGACCCCAAGGCGACGCCGGCGCTCGATACCGTGCTCGACGTGCATTTCAACCCGCTCATTCGGGCAATGCGCGCGTCGCGGCTGCCGATCATCAGCGCCGTCAACGGCCCTTGCGCGGGCGCCTCGGTGGGCGTGGCGCTTGCCGGCGACATCGTCATCGCCGCGCGCTCGGCCTATTTCTACGAGCCGTTCGTCGGCATCGCGCTGGTGCCGGACGCGGGCAATACGTTGTTTATGCCGCGGCTCGCCGGGCGCATCCGCGCCATGCCGGCCATGCTGCTCGGCGACCGCATCAGCGCCGAGGAGGCGCAAACGTGGGGCCTGGTGTGGCGCGTCGTCGACGGCGCCGAGCTCGCCGCCGAAACCGAGGCGCTCGCCCAGCGGCTCGCCGAGCGCTCGGCGTCGGCCATTGCCGCCACCAAGCGGCTGGTCACCGCGGCGTCCGACGCCGGTCTCGACGACCACCTCGACCTGGAACGGGACCTGCAAGGCGCCGCCGGCCGCAGCCCGGACATGAAGGCGGCCATTGCCGCCTTCTTCGCAAACCGCAAGGCCGGCTGAACGCCTGGCCGGACCGCGGCTCAGCAGCGCTCGATCGCGAGCGCGATGCCCTGCCCGCCGCCGATGCACATGGTGATCAAGCCATAGCGGCCGCCGGTGCGGTGCAGGTGATCCATGGCCTTGACCGTGAGGATCGCCCCGGTCGCGCCGACCGGATGGCCGAGCGCGATGGCGCCGCCTTCCGGGTTGACCTTCGCCGGATCGAAGCCGAGTTCGCGCGAGACCGCCAGCGCCTGCGACGCGAAGGCTTCGTTCGATTCGATCACGTCGAAGTCGTTCACCGACAGACCGGTCCGTTCCAGGAGCTTGCGGACGGCCGGCACGGGACCGATGCCCATGACCCCCGGCTCGACGCCGGCGTGAGCATAGCCGACGATGCGGGCGCGCGGCGTCCACCCCGCTTTCGCCGCGCGGTCGCTCGACGCGACGACGACCGCGGCGGCGCCGTCGTTGATGCCGGAGGAGTTGCCGGCGGTCACCGAGCCGTCTTTCTTGAAGACCGGCCTCAAGGCCGTCAGAAGTCTCGAGCGTCGTTTCGGGCTTGGGATGTTCGTCGGTGTCGAACATCTTAGTCGCCCGCCCCGCTTTGACTTCGACCGGCAGGATCTGATCCTTGAACAGCCCCGCCGCGGCGGCGTCCGCCGCGCGCTTCTGGCTTTCGGCCGCGAATGCGTCCTGGTCGCTGCGTGACACTTGCCAGCGCTCGGCGACATTCTCCGCCGTGATCCCCATGATGCCGTTGCCGAAGGGGTCCATGAGCACGCCGGTCAGCCCGTCGACCATGGTGGCGTCGCCCATCTTGTGACCGAAGCGGCCCGACTGAAGATAATGGGGCGCGCGACTCATGACCTCGGCCCCGCCCGCCACCGCCACGTCGGTGTCGCCAAGCATGATGCTCTGCGCCGCCGAAACGATGGCCTGAACGCCGCTGCCGCACAGCCGGTTGAGCGTCATCGCCGGAACCTCTTCCGGGATGCCGGCTTCGACCGCCGACACGCGCGCGAGATAAGCGTCCTTGGGCCCGGTCGGAATGACGTTGCCGAAAACGACGTGGCCGACGTCGCCCGGCGAAACGCCGGCGCGCCGCGTCGCCTCGGCGGCGACAAGCGCGCCCAGATGCGCGGGCTCCGACTGCGCGAGCGCCCCCCCGAACGTTCCGATCGCCGTCCTCACACCGGCGAGAATCACCACTTCATTCGCCATCCATCACCTTTTCGATGTTTTCCGCTTCGCTCAATCTCGCTTCCATCTCGTGCCGCAAGATCTTCCCCGTCGTGCTGCGCGGGAAGTCTTCGAAGGGCACGAAGTGCACCTGCTTCGGCCGCTTGTAGCCCGCCAGCGCGTTTCGGCAAAGAACTTCGACGTCGTTCGCGGTCAACAATTCGTCCTTGCGGGCAATGAATGCAACCGGCACCTCGCCCCACCTGTCGTCGCGCTGTCGCACGACGACCGCGTCGCGGACGCGCGCGTCCGACAGCAGAACGCGCTCGATCTCGGCGGGATAGATATTCTCGCCGCCGGATTTGATCATGTATTTGGCGCGGTCGACGAAGTCGTAGGTGCCGTCGGGATTGCGCCGAAACAGATCGCCCATCCGAAACCAGCCGTCCTGGAAGTCGCGCGCGTTGGTCGCTTCGGCGTTCCAATAGCCGCTGAACACCGTCGGCCCGCGCACCGCGGCTTCGCCTGGATCGCCGTCGGGCACGTCATTGCCGCCGGGATCGACGAGCCGCAAATCGCACAACGAGCTTTTGCGCTTGGACAGCGTGTCGGGCATCGTTCCGGGCGCAATCAGCATTTGCGACAACGGCGGCAGTCCCGTCTCGGTCGAGCCGAAGCTGTTGAGGTACGGGGAATTGGCAAGCAGGGACACCTCGGCGATGAGTTGCTTGGGAACGAGATCCGCCATCGCGCCGATCGCCCTGATGCCCTTCACCTTTCTGCCGGTTTTCAACAATTCGACCACCGGCTCGATCGCGCCCGGCATCAGAAGCGTCCAGCCGAGCAGACTGCGCTCCATGATCGAAACCATGGATTCCGCGTCCAGGCCGTCGACGACATGGACCGTTGCGCCGTACATGAGCGTCCCGAACACCTGGTCCGTCGATCCCATGTGGAACATCGGCGCCCAGGCGATGAAGCCATCCTGCTCGGTCGCCCGCAGGTCCATGCGCAACACAGTCATCCGCGCGATCTCGGCGCGATGGCTGACCAGCGCGCCCTTGGGCAGCCCGGTCGTTCCGCTCGTATAGAGAATGACGAGGCCGTCCTCGGGATCGACCGCGGGGCGCCCGCCGGCCATGGGCGTTGCCGCCAGAAGCGGTTCGTAGTCGTCCTCGATGATCAGCACCGGCATCGCCAGATCGAGCTTGCCGGCCAGCGACGCGTAGCGCCGCGACGCGATCACGATCTTCGGCTCGACCAGATCGACGCAGTGCTGAACCTCGGCCGGCACGAGGCGCCAGTTCTGGCAGGCGACGATCGCGCCGAGGAAAGCGGCCGCCAGTTCGATCTCGACGTATTCGTGACGGTTTTCCGAGATCAGCGCGATGCGGTCGCCACGCCCGATGCCGCGCGCGTGCAGTGCAGCGGAAAGGCGCCGGACCCGGTCGTCGAGTTCACAGTAGGTCCAGCGCCGCCCGCCTTGTTCGACCGCGATCGCCTGGGGATCGCGAGAGACCTGCGCCGCGAAGAGGCTGTAGACGGTCTGCTGGCCGGCTGCGGCAATATTGGCCCTTGTGCTGTCGTCGCCGATGGCGTGCATCACCCGTGTCCCTTTATTGCCCGTTCGGCTTGAGCGTCCCGCGGCCCTGGTCTCGTCTTGCTTGGACGGCCAAGGCTACAAACCCGCTGCATTCAAACAAGCCTTTGTCCGAACACGTTGCGATTGCGCGCCGCCCCGCGACTTACCCCCGGAACGGCGGCGATTTTCCCCATTGACAAAAATCGACCCCTCAACCTTAATGAAGATAATTCATCATTCTCCGAAGTTGCGCAAGGCCGATCCGGCCGCTACCGCACAGAGAAGAGAATGGGCGACGGATGGGAGGAATTTCCAGTGCTTTCGGGCGTTATTAGCTCGAAGGATTGCCGCGAGGCGGCGGCCGGCCCTCGCCGGGCGCGCGCGGCGTCGGCGTCGGCTTGGCCCATTTTCCCGCTCTTGATAAACACTATTCATCAACGTGCGCCGGCCCTCCGGCCGCGCTGTGCGCGGGGTTGTGCCCAGTGCTCTCGCTGAGAAACGTGCAGGTTCTCTACGACCGCGCGATCGAAGCCTTGCGCGACGTTTCGCTCGACGTACCCGCCGGCGCGGTCGTGGCCCTGCTCGGATCCAACGGCGCCGGCAAGTCGACCATCCTCAAGGCGGTATCGGGCGTCCTCCATCAAGAGGACGGGGAAATCGTCAGCGGCTCCATCCATCTCGATGACGAGCGGATATCGGGGCACTCGCCGCGCGCCATCGTCCAGCGCGGGCTGCTGCAAGTGCCGGAAGGCCGGGCCCTGTTCGCCACCCTCACGGTGGAAGAAAACCTCGTCATGGGCGGCTTCACCCGAACGCGGCGCGAAGCGCAGGACGGTCTCGACCGGGTCTACTCGCTTTTTCCGCGCGTCGCGGAACGCAAGACGCAGACCGCCGGCTATCTGTCCGGCGGCGAGCAGCAAATGGTCGCGATCGGCCGGGCGTTGATGGGCCAGCCGCGGCTGCTGATGCTCGACGAGCCTTCGCTCGGCCTCGCCCCGCAGATCGTCGACGCGATCTTCGATGCGATCCTGCGGCTCAACCGTGAAACCGGTATGACCGTGCTGCTGGTCGAGCAGAACGCGCAACTCGCGCTTCAGGTCGCCTCGCTCGGCTACATCATCGAGAACGGCCGCATCGTGCTCGACGGGACGGCCGAGAAGCTGCGCGCGAACGACGACGTTCAGGAATTCTACCTCGGTTTCTCGGGCGGGGCGCGCAAGAGCATGCGCGACGTCAAGCACTACAAGCGCCGCAAACGGTGGCTGTCATGACGGCGTGTCTGGAACTGCAAAACGTCTCCAAGCGCTTCGGCGGCCTCGTGGCCGTGAGCGATGTCAGCTTCGAGGTTCCGCAGGGCCAGATCTTCAGCCTGATCGGACCCAACGGCGCCGGCAAGACGACCATCTTCAACCTCATCAGCGCGTTGTTCCGGCCGTCCACGGGAAAAATCATGTTCTCCGGTCATGACCTGACGCGCCTGCCGACGCACAGGCTGGCGCGGCTGGGCATCGCCCGGACGTTCCAGAACCTCGCCGTGTTCAAGCACGAGACCGTCATCAACAATATCCTGGTCGGCATGCACGCCCACCTGAAGACCGACCCGCTGTCCGCGGTGTGGTTCCGGGGGCGCGCCCGCGGCGAGGAAATCGCGGCGCGCGAGCGGGTGGAAGAAATCATCGAGTTTCTGGAAATCGAGGACATTCGCGACCACGCCGTCGGCACGTTGTCCTACGGGCAGCAGAAGCGGGTCGAGCTCGGCCGCGCCCTCGCCGTCTCGCCCAAGCTCCTGCTGCTGGACGAGATGGTATCCGGCATGAACCAGGAAGAGCGCGAGGACATCGCCCGCTTCATTCTCGACCTGAAAGACGAGCTCGGCATCACCGTGCTCATGGTCGAGCACGACATGGGCATCGTGATGGACATCTCCGATCGCGTGTGCGTGGTCAATCACGGCAAGAAGATCGCCGAAGGCACGCCCCAGGACGTCGCCGGCGATCCGGCGGTGGTCGAAGCCTATCTCGGCAGCGGGCGGGTGGCCGCATGACGAACGAGAACGCCCAACTCGCCGCCCTGACCATGCCTCAGGTGCTGCGCCACCGGGCCACCACGCAAGGCGACCTGCTCGCGCTGCGGGAGAAAGACCGCGGCCTTTGGCGCCGCACCACCTGGCAAGGCTATTTCGAAGAGGCGCGGCTGCTGGCGATCGGCCTCTACGCCCTTGGCTTCCGGCCCGGCGACCGGCTGGCGGTCGCGAGCGACGACATCCCCGAGTGGCTGTTCGCGGACCTCGCCGCGCAGATGATCGGCGGCGCGTGCCTCGGCATCTATCCGACCAATCCGTGGCCCGAGCTGCAATACATCGTGCGGCATTCCCGCGCCAAGATCATCGTCTGCGGCGACCAGGAGCAGACCGACAAGGTTCTCGAGGCGCGCCGCAACGAGGGCGGGCTTCCCGATCTGACCACGATCGTCACCGTCGATATGAAGGGCATGCGGCATTACGCCGAGGACGGGCTCATGTCGTTTGCGGCGGTGATCGAACTGGCGACGCAGCAGGACCCCGAACTCGGCGCCACGATCGACCGCGCCATCGACGCCGGCAAGCCCGACGACGTCGCCATCATCGTTTACACCTCGGGGACCACGGGCATGCCGAAAGGCGCGATGCTCACGCATCGCAACATGCTCCATTCGGCGGCCCAGGTCGTTTCGATCCACGGCCTGCGGCGCGAGACCTATTCGGTGCTCTGCTATCTGCCGCTCTGTCACGTCGCGGAGCGCAGCTTCTCCACTGTGATGCAGCTCGTCACCGGCTGCACGGTGAGCTTCGCCGAATCCGTCGACACCGTCGTGGTCAATCTCCGCGAAATCGCGCCCAAGGGATTCCTCGGCGTGCCGCGCATCTGGGAGAAGATGCAACAGACCATCCTCTACCGGGTCAAGGATACGACACCGCTCCAGCGCCGCGTTTTCGAGTTCTGCGCCCGGCTGGGCCGCCCGATCGCCGAGCGCAGGCTCGCAAACGGCGGAACGCTCGCCAATCTGCGCGACCGGATGGTGTTCGCGCTTTTGTGGCTCGTCTGCTTCCGTAGCCTGCAGCACTTCCTCGGCCTCAATCGCGTCCGTTCGGCCTTCTGCGGCGGCGCCACCGTCTCGCCCGAGGTCCTGCTCTTCTTCTGGACACTCGGCGTGCCGGTCTACCAGATCTACGGGATGACCGAGTCGGCGGGCGTCTCCCATACCCAGCGCCCCGGCAAGACTCAGCTCGGCCGCGCGGGCCCGCTGATCGACGGGCTCGCGCAGAAAATCGCCGACGACGGCGAGCTCCTTCTGCGCGGCGCCAGCGTCTTCAAGGGATATCTGTTCGACCCGGCCGCGACCGAACGCGCGCTCACGCCGGAGGGCTGGCTGCACACGGGCGATATCGTCGAGATCACGGCCGACGGCGAGGTGCACGTCTTCGACCGCAAGAAGGACATCCTGATCACCTCAGGCGGCAAGAACATCACGCCGTCGCTGATCGAAAACGCGCTGAAGGATTCGCCCTATATCCGCGAAGCGATCCTCTTGGGCGACGGCCGCCACTTCCTGTCCGCCCTCATCCAGATCGATCTCGAGACCACCGGCAAATGGGCGCAGCAGAACGGCCTCCAGTACACGACCTACCGCTCGCTCGCCGAGAACGGCCTCGTGCGCGATCTGGTCGGCCAGGAGATCAACCGCGTCAACGACCGCTTTGCGCGGGTCGAAAACATCCGGAAGTTCGTCATCTTGGCCAAGGAACTGGATCACGATGACGGCGAGCTGACCGCCACGATGAAGGTCCGCCGCCGCATCATCGAGGAGAAATTCCGGCAAGAGATCGTCGAAATCTACGGGAGCGCGGCCTGATGGACTTTTTCGCGCTCATCGTTTCGACCGGCCTCGTCTCGGGCGCGGCCTACGGGCTCATCGCGATGGGCTTCGCGCTCATTTACAAATCAACCGGCGTCGTCAACTTCGCGCAAGGCGAACTGGTGATGCTGACGGCCTATATCGCTTTCACACTGTCGAACGCTTTCCACCTGTCGTTCGTGCCGCTCATCCTGGTCACGATTCCGATTTCGATGCTGATCGGCCTGACCCTGGAGCGGATATTCATTCGCCCGATGCTGGGCGAGCCCATGTTCGCGATAGTCATGGTCACGATCGGCCTGGCGGTCATCCTGCGCGGCGTGACGATCATGATCTGGGGCTCCGAGCCGTTCAATTTCACCGCGGGGCTGCCGTCGACCGTCATCAAGGTCTTTGGCGTGCCGTTCTATCCCGCGCAGCTCATCCTGATCGGCGCGCTAGGGCTCGTCTCCCTGCTGACGTGGCTGTTCTTCCGCTTCACGCGCATGGGTATCGCCATGCGCGCCGTCGCGGACAACGAGACCGCGGCATTGCTGACGGGCGTCAGCGTCAGCCGCATCCACGCCTTCGCATGGATGCTGTCCGCGGCCATCTCCGCCGTCACGGGCGTGCTTTTCGCCGCCAATTTCAAGCTCGCCCCGGACATCTGGTTTCAGGGCCTCAAGTCGTTTCCGGCCGTCATCCTCGGCGGCCTGGATTCGGTCGGCGGCGCCGCCATCGGCGGGCTCATCATCGGGCTCATCGAAAACCTGTCGCAAGGCTATATCGGCGACGGCCTGCGCGAGATCTCCGGTTTTGTCGTCATCATCGTCGTGCTGATGGTCCGCCCCTACGGCCTGTTCGGCAGCCGCGAAATCGAACGGGTCTGACGGAATGCGCACGGGGGTTTTCAAGGAAACGACGAGTCAAGCCATCGCCCTCAGCGACAGCAGGGTCGTCTGGGGCTGGACGATCTTCGCGATGGCCGCCCTCGTCGGCGCGCCGTTCGTCGTCGGCGGATACATGCTGACGCTGATGGTCTCCGCCTTCATTGCCGTCATCGGCGCCCTCGGCCTCAACCTGCTGACCGGCACCACCGGTCTGATTTCGTTGGGACAGGCGGGCTTTCTCGCCGTGGGCGCCTACACCAACGGCATTCTGCTGGTCGACCACGGGCTGCCGGTCTGGCTGTCGCTGCCGGCGGCCGGGCTGATGGCCGGGCTGGTCAGCATCGTCGTCGGCCTGCCGTCGCTGTGGCTGAAGGGCCTCTACCTCGCGATCACCACGCTCGCGTTCTCGTTCATCATCAACCACGTCATCCTCTATTCCGATGCCTTGACGCACGGGCCGAATGGTCTCTTCGTGTCGGGCGCCCAGATCTTCGGCATCAATCTGCAGAAGGGCCCGCCGCTCTACTACCTGACGCTGGGGCTCGCGATCGCGACCATCTTCGCGGTGCTCAACGTCATGCGCACCCGTATCGGCCGCGCCTGGATGGCGATCCGCGACCACGACATCGCCGCGCGCGTGATGGGGGTCGACCTCGTCCGCTACAAGCTGCTCGCCTTTTTCATGAGCTCGTTCGTCGTAGGCGTCGCCGGCGCGCTGATATCCCTGCAAATCCGCTTCATCAATGTCGACGTTTTCGCCCTCGTCCTGTCCATCGAGGCCCTGGCGACGATCATTCTCGGCGGCCTCGGCTCCGTCGCCGGCGCCGTACTGGGCGCGGTCTTTTTGTCGTTCCTGCCGGAAGCCATCCGGCTGTCTTTTGCGATTTTCGGTAATTCCGCCTCCACGCTCAGCTCGAGCTACATCTACGAGTTGCGGGGGATCGCCTATGGCGTCGTCATCGTGGTGATCCTCCGCTTCAAGCCAGAAGGGCTGATCGGAATATGGCGGGACGCTCGCAAGTACTGGAGTAATTGGCCGCTGGCGTACTGAACAAACCAGCGGCAAACGCAAAACGGGAGGAAGACGTGAGAAGGACACTGACTGCACTTGCCGCAATCCTGCTGCTGTCCAGCGCCGCCTACGCCGCCGACCCCGGCGTCAGCGGCACTGAAATCAAGATCGGCGACGTCAACATCATGACCGGGCCCGCCGCGTTCGTCGGCAAGGGCGTGGCGTTGGGATCGAAAATCGCGGCGGCCGAAATCAACGCGGCCGGCGGCGTCAACGGCCGGAAGATCAAGATCATCACCGAGGACGACGGCTATATTCCCGCCCGCTCGTTCCAGGCGCTCACCAAGCTGATCGAGGTCGACCATATCTTCGCGCTCAATGGCACGTCGGGCACCGCCAACGTGCTCGCCATGATGCCGCTGATCAAGGAAAACAATCTGCCGACCGTGGTCACGACCGCGCCGGCGGAGGTCGTCTACAACCCGGTTCGTCCGTCCGTCGTCACCTTCGGCGCGACCTACGAAGACGCCTTTTACGCGCAACTGAAATACATCCACGAACACATGGAGCCGAAGAACCCGGTCTACGGCCTCATCCGTCAGGACGACGACTTCGGCGCCGAAATCGAGCGCGGCTACGATCGAGCCGTCAAGGAGTTTGGCCTGAAGGACGGAATCCGGTTGCGCTTCAAGAAGGGCACCAAGAATTTCTCCACCGAAGTGGCGCAGATGAAGCAGGCGGGCGTCAATGTCCTGGCCAACGGCGCCATCTTCGCCGGTGCGGCCAACATCCTCGCCGAAGCGCGCAAGCTCGATATGGACCTGAGGTCCGCCGACGTGTGGAGCGAGGGCATCCCCGCCTCGGCGAGGCTCCTGGCGCCCGCCAAATATGACTTCACCGTCGCCGACTATGTCGCCTTGACCGGACCGGCCGTCGAGAAGTTCAAGGCGATGGCCCTGAAATACGTCTCGGCGGACGAACTGAAGGCCATGAGCCGCTACACCTTCGTCACCTATATCGGCCTCAAGTCCCTCGCCCATGCGATGGCGCAATGCGGCCGCGACCTGACGCGCGTGTGCACGATCAAGCATTTGCGGGCGCTGAAGAACTTCGACACCGGCGGGCTCAGCGCGCCGGTTTCCTTCGACAACCCCAAGCAGTTGTCGGGCACGGCCGTCGCGATTTACCAGTTCGACAGCAAGACCGACAAGTTCAAGGCGTTGACCCGCTTCGAACAGCATTGACCGGACGGCGGACCCGCCGCACGCGCGGCGGGTCCGTTCCTTCTTCAGGACATATTCCGATGGCCATCCCCGCTCTCCTGGCGGGCCGGTTGAGCGTCCCGGCCGTTGCCGCACCCATGTTCTTGATCTCGGGCCCCGATCTCGTGACCGAGATCTGCAAGGCCGGCGTCGTCGGAACGTTCCCGGCGCTGAACCAGCGCACGAGCGAGGGCTACGCGGCCTGGCTGGACGAGATCAAGCAAAGGCTTGCCGCCGAACCGGCCGCGCCCGCGCCGGCCCCGTTCGGGGTCAACTTGATCGTGCACAAAAGCAATCCGCGGCTGGAGGCAGACCTGAAGATCACGGTCGACCGCAAGGTGCCGCTGGTCATCACGTCGCTGGGACTGAACCGCGATCTCATTCAGGCGATTCACGGCTACGGCGGGATCGTCTTCCACGACGTCACCACGCTCAAGCACGCACGGAAAGCCGCCGACGCGGGCGTCGACGGATTGATCGCCGTCGCGTTCGGGGCCGGCGGCCATGCCGGGCCGATCAGCCCCTTCGCGGCGCTCAGCGAGATCCGGCGCATCTTCAAGGGGACGCTGCTGCTGGGTGGCGCGATCTCGTCAGGGGCGCAGATCGCCGCCGCCAGACTCATGGGCGCCGATCTCGCCTATATCGGCACGCGTTTCATGGCCACCCGGGAAAGCCTCGCCGTGGAACGGCAAAAGCAGATGCTGGTCGAAGCGCGGGCCGCCGATATCGTCTATACGCCGGCCATCAGCGGCATCCCGGGGAATTTTCTCCGGCCGAGCATCGCGGCGGCGGGTCGCAACCCCGACGATCTGACACCGCCATCGCAATATGACTTCGGAACCGGCGAGGCAAAGGCCTGGAAGGATATCTGGGCGGCGGGCCAAGGTGTGGGGACGATCGACGATATTCCAACCGCGCGCGATCTCTGCATGCGGCTGGCCCAAGAATACCGGTCCGCTTTGACCCAGGCGGCCGCGGAGCTCGAAGAATAAAGGTTCGGATCGCGCGGGGCCGCCGTTTTCGCGCCCGCGGCAGGGTGCGCATGATTGAGGCAATGCCAGGGGTCGTAGAATGTGCCGCCACGACCGAATGAGCGCCGATCCTGCCGGCCTAAACTTTTTCGGGCCCGATCGGGGCAAAAGACTGCGACTGGCAAAATGCAATCAGGCGTCTGACGGCATCCGAATCGGCCTGGATGATGGCCGGGTCGGTGCCGAACAGGGTAACGACTGTCTGCGCTTCGCCCTGCCAATCAAGGATCGGCGCCGCGATTGCGACCAATCCCGGAATGAACTTGCCGTCGACCCACGCATAGCCGTGCTTTCGAATGTCGCCGATCAGCTTGTCCAGGCCCTCATTGGTCGGCGTGAGATCGGGCGCGATCGCCGGCTTCTGACGGGCGCGGCGCAGCTCGGTATCGCGCATGGTCCGCATCGGCGCAGGCGGCGCCCAGGCGAGGAAGGCGCGCCCGGTCGCGGAGCTGATCAGCGGCAACGTGGTGCCGAGCCCCATGGACGTAATGGTCGGCGATGCCGCCCGTTCCCACCTGATTACCGTCGCTCCTTGATCGCCCCAGACCGAGAGAAGCGCGGTAAGGCCGGCTTCCGCGCAGAGATCGGGCAGTCCCTCGGATGCGCGGTTGACGAAGTCGTACCTGGCAAGCGCGGAAAGCCCGAGCACCACGGCGCCCGGCCCGAGATCGTATTTACCCGACCGTCCGGCCTGAGCGACCAGGCCGGCATGCTGGAAGGACGTCAGATAGCGGTGCACTTTGCTGGGCGGCATGCGACAGAACCGCGCCAACTCGGAAAGAGAAACGGGGCCGTGGCGGTTCGCCATCGCCTGCAGCATTTGCAACGCTGCATCGAGTGATTGCGTGCCGCTCGGCGCCTTTGCCGTCTTCCTAGCCTTTGCCATTTCCGTCCACCATGACACGCATCGCCCTAGTGGAGCGAATTTGACATTTGATACCCGCTTGCGGCGGCCCACTCAGCAAATGTCAAATTCAAAGCTCCACTAGAATCAAATAATCGCCAGCGGTACTTTGATTCCGACATTTGCTCAGGAGCCTGCTGCAGCGGGAAGCAAATGTCGGAATCGGACCACTAAGCTGGCCCGCCAGTAAAAACACCGACCAACAATCGGACAGCCGAAGCCATTATGTCTGCTCGGCACCTCATATCGATCGGCCGAAACCCGGGCACACCGTGACAGCCGCCGAAATGCCTCGGCAGGTTTCATCGGACTTAGTCGACCTAGCCCCGGCGACGGCAAGGCCCGCCTCGAGCCCTTGGCGGCATCCTCCAAGAAATTCATCCGGTTTATCAGAGACAATTGTCAGGCATAATTCCTATATACAGAATTCGTTTCATATATTAGAAAATGAATCAATAACAAGCAATATCATCGTCGAGCCGTCCGGGAGGAAAGAATGGCAAGCGTCAGCATCGTCGAAATCCTGGGCGGAGGACCCTCGGGCCTGTACACCGCGATCCTGATGCGGCGCCTGATGCCGCAGGTTCGGCTGCGCGTGACCGAGCAGAACCCGCAAGGCGCGACCTTCGGTTTTGGCGTCGTCTTCTCGGACCAGGCGCTCGAGTTTCTCAAGGCCGACGACCCTGGAGACTCACGATCTCGTCATCCCGCACATGGAGCGGTGGCGAAACATGACCCTGAACCTGCCCTACGGTCATGTCACCCTGGACGGGGTCGGCTTCACCGCGATCGGCCGGCTGGAGCTGATCGAGATCCTGCGCAAGCGCGCCGAGGCCTTGGGCGTCGAAATCCGCTTCAACCACCCGGTCGCGTCGCTCGACGAACTGGACGCGGACCTCATCGTCGGGGCCGACGGGCTGAATTCGCTGCTCCGCAGGTCGTTCGAAGACAAGTTCCAACCGACGGTCGAATATTTCGAGAACCATTTCGCCTGGTTCGGCACGGAGCGGTCCTTCGATACGCTGACCCAGACGTTCATCAAGACGGACAAGGGTGCGCTCAATGCGCACCATTACCGGTTCGCGCCGAACCGCAGCACCTTCATCGTCGAGTGCGACGACAAGACTTTCAACAGCTACGGCTTCGACAAGCTGAGCGAGGAAGAGAGCGCCGCGGTCTGCCAGAAGCTGTTCGCCGGCGTGCTCGAGGACGCGCCGCTGATCACCAACAAGTCGCACTGGCGCCAGTTCCCCAAGCTCTGGTGCAAGAGCTGGGTCGCCGGCAAGCACGTGCTGCTGGGCGACGCCGTGCACACCGCGCATTTCTCCATCGGGTCCGGCACGCGGCTGGCCATGGAAGACGCCATCGCGCTGGTTCATGCCCTGAGCGGCGCACGACGACCGGGACGCGGCGCTCGCCGCCTATCAGGCACAGCGTCCCCCGGTCGCCAAGAAGATCGTCGACGCGGCGAACTCCTCCGCAACCTGGTACGAGGACTTCGCCGGCAAGATGGACCTGGCGCCCGTCGATTTCGCGTTCGACTATCTCACCCGTTCAGGCCGTATGGATATGGCCCGCCTGCGCCAGATCGCGCCGGCCTTCATGGCGCGCTACGAGGCCGAACGCGGCACGGACGACGCCGGGCTAACCGATCCGGTGGGCGATGACGTTCCCGGCGCCGTGGAAATCGGCTTCGATCGCACGGCCCACCCGAACTGCTCGGCCATCCTTTGGGACAATCTCGCGCGCAATCCCGACAAGACGGCGGTGACCGGCCCGGCCGGCACCATGACCTATGCCGAGCTCGTGGCCGAAGCCGCGCGCTGGGGCCATGCCTTCATCGCCGCCGGCCTCGCGCGAGGCGATCGGATTGCCTTCTTCCTCGACGATACGCCGGTCTATCCGGCGGCGTTTTTTGGCGCCGTCCGCGCCGGTTTCGTGCCTGTGCTGCTCAACATCCAGACCAAGCCGGACGTGTTGAACTTCTTCCTCAAAGACACCAGCGCGCGGATCGCGGTGTGCGAGGCCGAAATGGCCGAAAGCTTCGTCGCTGACGTGCTGCGCGGCACGGCGCTGGAGAAGATCGTGATCGCGAACGGCGCGGCCAACGGCGCCAACCAAATCGCGGCGGACCAGTTCCTGTCCGGTCAATCCAGTGAACTCGCATGCGCCGATACCGGCCCCAACGACATGGCGTTCTGGATGTACTCGTCCGGCTCGACCGGACGGCCCAAGGGCATCGTCCATCTTCATCACGACATGGCCTACACGCAGGCGTCCTATGGCGAACGAGTGCTTACGCTGAAGCCGAACGACATCTGTTTCTCGGTCCCGAAGATCTATTTCGCCTATGGCTTCGGAAACGCGTTCACGTTTCCGTTCTCGATCGGCGCGACCACGGTGCTGATGCCGGGCCAACCGAAACCCGACACCGTGCTCGACACCATCGAGCGCTATCGGCCAACCGTTCTGTTCGGCCTGCCGACGCTCTACACCGCGTTGACCCGTGTCGACGGCATCGAGACGCGCGACCTGTCGTCGTTGCGCAAGTCTCTTTCGGCGGCCGAAATCCTGTCCGAGGATGTCTACAAGGCCTGGAAGAAATTGACCGGGCACGGTCCGACCGAAGGGCTCGGCTCGACCGAATTGCTGCACATCTATCTTTCCAACGCCTTGGACGACCACCGCGTCGGCGCGGCGGGCGCGCGCGTGCCCGGCTACGAGATCCGTCTCGAAACGCCGGACGGAAAGCCGGCGGCGCCGGGCGAGGAAGGCGTCATGCTGGTGCGCGGCCATTCCTCGGCACCCCGCTATTGGAACAGGCCCGACAAGACCCGCGAGACCATGCGCGGCGACTGGCTCTATACCGGCGACCGTTTTGTCGAGAAGGACGGCTACTACTATTTCCAGGGCCGCGCCGACGACCTGATCAAGGTTTCGGGGCAATGGGTCTGGCCGCTCGAAGTGGAGCGCTGCCTGAACGAGCATCCCGACGTTCACGAGTGCGCGGTGCTGGCGCACGAACTGCCGGACCGCCGCATGACGTTGCGCGCCGTTGTGAGGCTGCGCGACGCCACCGCCGGCGACGACGCGGAGAGCGATCGACTGCGCGCCTATGTGAAGACGAAGCTGACGCCGTTCAAATATCCGCGCATCGTCGAATACGTCGACGAGTTGCCCAAGACGGGCACCGGCAAGATCGATCGTCAGGCATTACGCAAGTAGCGGAACGAAACCGTCGCCGTTTCCGGCGGAGGCATCATTCCGAACTCGATTTCGTCGACGCCCTGATTCGACGGACAATCTGATCCGCCGGTGAACCTCGCCGCCAGCGGCGGCGGACGCTGGGGCCGATGGTCTTGTCGATTTGTGGGTGACCACGGTCAGGACCTACGAACAGAGAGAGCACCGTCAGGCAGGCGCCATAGCCCCAACATTTCGATGACGCCAGGCGATCGAGCTAATCATCACGTCGCCGCTGCGGGCGTCACGCCTTTTCGGTGTTGCACCAGTCGTAGATACTGAGGGCCATGACCTTGATCGCCGCGATATAATCATCAACCGAGACATACTCGTCGTCGGAGTGCATGACGGCGGTCGAGCCCGGCCCGAAGATGACCGTCGGGGTATGACCGTAGAGATTGAGGAAGCGCGTGTCGGCGGCGCCCTGCCGGCCGCTGATCTCGGGCTGCTTGCCGGTCACCTCGGTGTAGCTCTTGCCCATGATGCCGACGATCGGATGGTCGACGGGGATTTCCGAGGCTTGCGCGTCGTAGCCGACGAAACGCACCACCGGCGGATGGTCCTTCATCCAGGGATCCGCCGCGGCGGCTTGCGCGACCTTTTCGACCAGGCTGCGCTTGACGCCCTCGTGGTCCTCGCCGGGCACCGTCGCCATGCTGCCCTTCAGCAGGCATGTCGCGGGAAACGAGCTCGGGAAACTGCCGGCGTGGAATGCGCCGATCATGCAGGGCAGCGCGTCGATCGGCTTCGGATAGAGCGGATGTTTGACGGTGGCAACACGCTCGGCCTCGAGCGCTTCGACCGCCTTTGTAATCTTGTAGCCGAGCTCGATACCGCTGACTCCCTGGTAGCGCCGCTGGATGCCGGCGGCCTTGCCCTGAATCTCGATCTCGAACCATATGCGACCGATGCACGCAGGCTGCACGGCAAGCCCGCTGGTTTCGCCGGAAATGCCGGCATCGGCGCTATAGCCGCGGATCACCGTGTCAAGCGTGCCATGTCCGCTGACTTCCTCGTCGATCACCACGTTGATGAGGACGTCGCCCTTCAGTTTCAAGCCGGCGGCCTTGAGGAACTCGACCGCCAAAATGTGGCTGGCGACGCCGCTCTTCATGTCGCAGGAACCGCGACCGTAGATCAGCCCGTCTTTGATCTTGGCGGACCACGGATTGTCGCTCCAGCCTTCGCCGTTGCCGACCGGAATGACGTCGGTATGGCCGTTGAGCAGCAGCGACTTGCCGCCGCCCTCGCCTTTCCAGGTCGCGACGATATTGGGACGGCCCTCGTAGCCCTGCTCCACCGGGATATAGCCCGGGTGCTTCTTCAGGGCTTCCCAGTCGGTCTCCCATATGTCGACGTCGAGGCCGAGCTTCTTCATGTAGTCGGAAACGAAGGCCTGCACCTTGCCCTCGTCACCGGTGACGCTCGGAATCGCGACAATGTCCTGCAGGAACTTGATCGCCTTGTCGGCATTGGCGTCGATCGTTTCGATGATCTTCTTGTGGGCATCGGTCATCGGGTCATCCTTCCATCGAAAAATAAGAAACTTGAGCTGATCGCACCATCAGCCGCCGGAGCGGCCGAACCGCAGCAGCCGCCGCAGCCGTGACTTTATTCTGTCGGCAACCACCGAAAAGAACAGACTGCCAGCATTGAGTTCGGCCGCCGCGGCAACCTGGCCGCCGGCACCGCTCAACGTGCGCTTCAACGTTCTGCGCGAAAGCGGCGATCAGCCGATTGGCGATGTCCAGCACCAGATCGGAGCGGCTGAATTGCGCGAGCGGCCCGGTGAGCCGGTAGCCGACATTGAGCTCCACCTTGGTGCTTTGGACGTCGGACGGCTGCAGGCGGTATCGTATGAGGCCGCGCGTGCCCGAGCTGCTGCGCTGGTCGCGCCCGCTGCCCTGGATCACGCCTGAGTGGGTCGCCGGGTCGCGGTCGATCTCCGCCGCGCCGTGAAACTCGGCCGCGATGGGACCAACCTTGATGCGCATCTTGCCGGCGACGTTGCGCGCCCCGGTTTCGCCCGTCACCGAGGCCCCCGGCAGGCAGGCCGCCACGGCCGCGGTATCGTTGAAGAATCGCCAGACATCATCGATGCCGTGAGCGAGGGTGAAGGACTTGTCGAAACTCGCCTGCGGCTCCCAATCGGCGGCGAGGTCCGTGGTCACGGGCTGGACCTCGGCTTCGCCGGGCGCGGCGGACGCAAGCGGGCTTGCGGCCACCACCTCGCCGTGCCCCGACCCCGCCGGCCCTAGCGCGCTGCGGCCCGCGCCGGCCAAGGCCTCGATGCCGCAGCCGCGACGGTCCGCAATGACGCTCTGGATCGCGCGCACGATGCCGACATAGCCGGTACAGCGGCACAGATTGCCGCTCATGGCGACGCGGATCGCGCGCTCGTCGGCCGTTGGCGCGCGTAGCACCAGATCACGGCCCGCGATCAGCATGCCGGGCGTGCAGAAACCGCACTGCAGGGCGTGCTCGCGCGAAAACGCGGACCGCAGCTCACCCGCGATCTCGTCATCGTCGAGCCCCTCGATGGTGGTGACCTCGGCGCCGGCGCAGGCGACCGCATAGGTGATGCAGGACCGCACGGGCACGCCGTCGACCAGCACCGTGCATGCGCCGCATACGCCGTGCTCGCAGCCGAGGTGCGTGCCTGTGAGATTGAGAGCCTCACGGACAAAGTCGGCGAGATGGGTACGCGGCTCCGCGTCCGCGCTCACGGTCCGGCCGTTGAGGGTAAGGGTAACTGTCGTCATGCGCTGCCCGCCTGCGCCACTGCCCGCCGCAAACAGGCGAAGTGAGTTTGCTGCTCGACCGGGTCGGTCATGCCAAATTCCGTCATCGCGCCGGTGACGACACCACGATCAAGCTCATTGCCCGGCTTGTTGTCGAGCTTGCCGCCGGTGAAGAGCCCAACCGCGTCGGGGAAGACCATCGGCTTGGTCCCGGTCGCGCCGATGACCGCGCGACATACGCCGCGTTCGGGATCGTGCAGGAACGCGCCGATGGCATGGGCAAGCTCGCCGGTCTTGCGGCAGCTCTTGAAGTAGCCCCAGCGCGCGGCCGGAGAGAGCTTCGCGACGCGAATGCCGATCAGCAGTTCGCCGTCGGCCAGCGACGACTCGAACACGCCGGTCATCAAGCTCTCGACCGCCACTTGGCGCTCGCCGCCGACACCGCGCACGATGGCCTGCGCATCCAGCGCCGCCAGCGCGGAGATCCAGTCGGCAGACGGATCGGCGTGGGCCAGGCTGCCGCCGATCGTGCCGCGGTTGCGCACGGCGCGATAGGCAATGCCGGCTGCGACGGCCGGCATGGCGCCGCGCGTTACGTCGGGCACTCGCCCGTCTTCGATGTCCGCGTGGGTGACGCAGCCGCCGATCACTATCGCGTCGCCGGTCTGCTCGACGCGCTTTAGCTCATCGATCGCAGTGACGTCGACAAGAAGGTCCGGCTGCACCAATCTCAGGTTCAGCATGGGACCGATGGACTGACCGCCGGCGATGAGCTTGACGACCGCGTCGCTGCGGCCGGCCAGATCGATGGCCGTCGCAAGATCGCGTGGTCGGGCGTATTCGAACTTGACCGGTTTCACGGCGTGCTCCGCTGTGCACGCGCGATCGCTTCCAGGACGCGCCGGGGCGTGATCGGGCACGCGACGATCTCGGCGCCCAGCGGCCGCAGCGCATCGTTGACCGCGTTACCGATCGCCGCCGGGGGCGCGATGGCACCGCCCTCGCCGATGCCCTTGACGCCGAACTCAGTGTGCGGCGCCAGCGTCTCCATGTGGTCGAGGCGCGGCGCCGGTACTTCGGTGGGCCCGGGCAGCAGATAATCGGCGAAGGTCGAGGCCAGCGGCTGTCCGGCGGCGTTGAAAGGCATTTCCTCGTAGAGCGCGGTGCCGATCCCCTGCGCGAAGCCGCCGTAGATCTGCCCGTCCACGATCATCGGATTGACCAGCTTGCCGCCGTCCTCGACGATCACGTAGTCGAGGATCTCAACGTCACCGAGCTCGGGATCGACGGCGACGATGGCCGCATGCGCGGCGTAGCTGAACGTGCCGCTGTCGGGTGCCGGCCGGTAGCCGACGGTCGCTTCCAGCCCGCCCATGTCCACGTCGCGCGGCAGATGTTGCGGCCGCAGATACCAGGTGCGGGCGATCTCCGCGAGGGTGATCGACCCCTGCGCGCCGACCACCTCACCGCCGCGCAAGGACACGGTGTCCGGCGTCGTCTGCAGCAACTGCGCACCGATCTTGAGCGCGCGCTTGGCGAGCTCCTTGCACGAGACCGAGACTGCGCCGCCCGCCATCACCATGCAGCGCGAGCCCCAGGTGCCGGTGGAATACGGCGTCATCGCGGTATCGCCGTGCACGACCTTGATCTTAGCGACGTCAACGCCGAGCACCTCGTGCGCCACCTGTGCGAGCGTCGTTTCCAGGCCCTGGCCATGTGAATGCACGCCGACCCGCAGTTCGAGGCCGCCGTCCGGGGTCAGCCGCGCGGTCGCCTGCTCGAAACCCGGCACCATGGGAATGCCCCAGCCGGAATAGACGGAGGTGCCGTGCGCGCCCTGCTCGCAATAGATCGACAGGCCGACGCCGATCAGGCGCCCGTCGGACTCGCCGCGCTTCTGGCGCGCGCGCACCGCGTCCACGTCGATGGCCGCCACCGCGCGCCGAAGCGATTCGGGGTAGTCGCCGCTGTCGAACCATTTCTTGGTGATGTTGGTGAACGGCATCTGCGCCGGCTGCACCAGAATCTTTTCCCGCACCTCGTGCGGCTCGACGCCGGCCTCGCGCGCGATGGCATCGAGCACCAGCTCGAGCGCGAAGCACACGCCGGTGCGCGCCACGCCGCGATACGGCAGGATCGGGCACTTGTTGGTCGCCGCCGAATACGTGCTGCAGCGATAGGCGGGAAAATCGTAGGGACCCGGCAGGATGCTCGCCACCTGTGCGGCTTCCAGGCAGGCCGAGAAGGGATAAGCCGAATAAGCGCCGGAATCGACGGTGGCCTCGCAATCGACGCCCAGCAGGCGACCGTCGCGGTCGGCATAGCCGGTGATTCGGTAGTGATGTTCGCGGCAATTGGCGTTGGCCGTCAGATGTTCGCGGCGGTCTTCGATCCAGCGCACGGGGTGGCCGCGCTGCATGGCGAGCCAACCCAAGCATACCTCTTCCGCCAGCAGAATGCCTTTATATCCGAAGCCGCCGCCGACGTCGGGCGCGATCACCCGCACCTGCCCTTCATCGAGACCGAGACACTCAGCAAGGCCCGTGCGGACGATGTGTGGCATCTGGCAGGCCGAATAGAGCGTGAGCTGCTCCAGCCGGGTGTCCCAGAAGGCGACCGCGCCGCGGCCCTCCAGCGGCGCCATGCACTGGCGCGCCGTCCGAATCTCGCGGGTCACTTTAATGGGCGCGTCGCGGACCTTGTCGATATCGACCTCGACATGGGTCTCCAGGAAGACGTTGTCGCCCCATTCCTCGTGCAGCAGCGGCGAGTCCGGCGTGCGCGCCGCCAACATGTCGTGCACCGCGGCCATTTCGTCGAGATCGAGCGAGACGGTGGCGGCAATGTCTTCAGCCTCGCCCCGGGTGGGGGCGACGCACATGGCAAGCAATTCGCCGACGTGGCGCACCTTCCCGGTGGCCAGAACAGGTTGCTCCGAAGCCTTGAAGCCGCGCAACCCGGAAACCGCCCGGATCGCCTTGACGCCCTTCAGATCGGCGGCGGTATAGACGCGGTCGCTGTGCGCCGGCGCCGCTGCGACGCCGCGGATTCGCGCATGGGCGAGCGGGCTGCGCACGAAGGCGACGTCCTGCAAACCCGCCAAGCGCAGGTCGGCGACGAACTGGCCGCGGCCACGCAGGAGGCGATCGTCTTCTTTGCGCAGCAGCCGCGCACCGACACCTTGCTCTGCCACGGCAGCCCACTCCAGAAACGGGGTACGACATCCGACCCGACCCAGCCGACGCCGGGCCGCTCAATGAGATACTATAATTCTAATCTTAGTACGACATCAAATGCAACCACCGACATCGCCCGCGCGGAGGCCCCTTCACCACCCTGTCGGCCGCGCCTATTTCCCGGCGCCGGCACGATTTCGGGCATTGGCGAGCAAGTCGATGTTCAATTTGATGGCGTCGCTGCGGTACAGAATGTTGGCGACGTAAATCGCAACGCCGCCCTTGTCGACGACCACCGCGCGGCATTCGGCAACGGGGGATCCGAGCCCGACGTGAAGCAATTCGGCCGCCTCCGGATCGGCACTCCCGATGACGACCGTCTGATGCGCGTCCGCGAGCTGTATGTCTTTCATGCCCGCCAGCACCGACAACCCTGGGTGCTCGGAAAACTGCTCGGGCGCGCGGTTGAATATCTTCTTGTCCAAATGAAGACTCACGACGCCATATGGCACGCCGTCTTTGTATTGGACGTAGCGCATGTAGGTATATGTGTCGGCCAGCTTGCCCTCGTCCGGCAGCAGGTCCGGAAACGCTGGTGGTTTGCGCGGCTTGATACGTTTGACCACATTGCCCTTAATCGTCTCAACAAGCACATCCCAACTCGTGGCCAGTTCGAACCAATGTCGGGCCGCCGGCTTATCGGCAACGAAAGTGCCACGGCCCTGTTGTGAGCGGAGGAGCCCCTCGTCGCTCAGGATATCGATGGCCTGACGAATCGTGACCCGCGCAACTTCGAATTCCTTCTCCAATTCCACCAACGTGGAAATCTTCTGGCCCGGCTGCCACTGCCCGGTTTCAACGCGCCGGCGCATGACCGAGGCCACCTGGATGTAAAGCGGCACGCGGCTGCGATCGTAGACTTTCGATAGCTCGGACATTGGTCTTTCGAAGTTGCCGTGAGAATGTAAGGCGTAGACTATTCGCAGTAGAGCGGGCAAGTCTCCACGCGCCTTGCCCAGCGATGCGGCACGGCCCGGCTTTCGAGCCGTGGAATGGCCAAAAATGGCGATTTATCAACAGGATTGAGCTGGAACAATCGGGCGGGGGCGCCGCCAGCGCTGCGCCGGTACACCGCTCGACCTATCGGGGTACGTGCGCGCCGACCGCAATGCTTGTTCATCGGCCAATTCCCCGGGCACGGTTTCGGCCAAACGGCGGCTACTCGGCGGCCGGCTGATACATTTCGACCGGTGGACAGACGCACATCAGATGGCGGTCGCCATAGGCGTTATCGATACGGTTCACCGGCGACCAGTATTTATCGCCCGGCGAGGTGCCCGCCGGGAAACTGGCCTCGGCCCGCGTATACGGCCGCTGCCATGAATCGTCGGCGAGATCGGCCGCCGTGTGCGGGGCGTTCTTGAGCAGATTGCCCTCACGCGGGGCCTGCCCCTGCTCGATCGCCCGGATCTCGCCGCGAATCGCGATCATGGCGTTGCAAAATCGGTCCAGTTCCGCCTGCGATTCCGACTCGGTCGGCTCGATCATCAGCGTGCCGGCCACCGGAAAGCTCATGGTCGGCGCATGAAAGCCGTAATCGATGAGCCGCTTGGCGACGTCGTCGACGCTGACACCGGCCGACGCCTTGAGCGGCCGCAGATCGACGATGCACTCGTGGGCGACCCGGCCATGGCGCCCCTTGTAGAGCAGCGGGTAATGCGGTGCGAGCCGCTTGGCGATATAGTTGGCGTTCAGGATCGCGATTTTCGTCGCCTTGGTGAGACCCTCGCCCCCCATCAGCAGGCAATAGAGCCAGGGGATCACCAGGATCGACGCGGATCCGTAGGGCGCCGCGGAGACCGGCCCCACCGCGCTCGGGCCGTCGGGCAGCGCGGGATGGCCCGGCAGGAACGGCACCAGATGCGCCTTGACGCCGATCGGCCCCATGCCCGGCCCGCCACCGCCGTGCGGGATGCAGAAGGTCTTGTGCAGGTTGATATGACCGACATCGGCGCCATAGTCGGCCGGACGCGTCAGGCCCACTTGCGCATTGAGGTTGGCGCCGTCCAGGTAGACCTGCCCGCCATGCGCGTGAACGATGTCGCAGATCGCGCGCACCTCTTCCTCGAACACGCCGTGGGTCGACGGATAGGTCAGCATGATCGCCGCCAGCCGGTCGGCATGGGCGGCCGCCTTGGCGCGCAGGTCTTCGACATCCACGTTGCCGTCGGCGTTGCAGCCGACGACCACCACGTCCATGCCGGCCATGTGCGCCGAGGCGGGGTTGGTGCCGTGGGCGGAGGCCGGAACGAGGCAGACCGTCCGCTTGTCCTCGCCGCGCGCGCGATGATAGGCGCGGATGGCAAGCAGGCCGGCGAATTCACCCTGCGCCCCCGAGTTGGGCTGGAACGAGATGGCCGCATAGCCGGTGATCTCGCTCAGCATGGCGGCCAAGTCGGCGATGAGCTGGACGTAGCCCTGCGCTTGCTCGACCGGCGCGAAAGGATGCAGGTCGGAGAATTCCGGCCAGGTCAGCGGCATCATTTCGGCCGTCGCATTGAGCTTCATGGTGCAGGAGCCGAGCGGAATCATGCAGCGGTCGAGCGCGAGGTCGCGGTCCGCCAGCCGGCGCATGTAACGCAGCAGCTCGGTTTCCGAGCGGTAGCGGTGGAACACCGGCTGCTGGAGAAACGCGCTCGTTCGCTGCAGCGCATCGGGGATCGCGCCGCGCACATCCTTCAAGGCGCGCCGCCGGTCCAGCCGCCGCCTCAGGCGTGTCGCCGAACGCGCGCCACACCTTCTCGACGTCGTCCGGCGTCGTGGTTTCGTCGCAACTGATGCCGATGCAGGGCACGCCCTCGCGGTGCGTTGCGCGCAGATTGATCCCGAGCGAGCGGGCGCGCGCCAGGATGTCCGCCTGCCGGTCTCCGGCCTCGACCGTCACGGTATCGAACACGGCTTCGGGATGAACCGAACAGCCGAGTTGGATAAGACCCTGCGCGCAGCATGGCCGTGAGGTCGTTGACGCGGCGCGCGATGGCCGTGAGCCCTTCCGGGCCGTGATAGACGGCGTACATGGACGACACCACCGCCAGCAGAACCTGCGCCGTGCAGATATTCGACGTCGCCTTCTCGCGGCGGATATGCTGCTCGCGCGTCTGTAGCGCGAGCCGGTAGCCCGGCTGTCCGCGGCTGTCGACGGACACGCCGACGATGCGGCCCGGCAGCGCGCGCTTGTGCGCGTCCTTGCAGGCGATGTAGGCGGCATGCGGCCCGCCGTAGCCCATGGGAACGCCGAAGCGCTGCATGGAGCCCACGGCGATATCCGCGCCGAGTTCGCCCGGCGGCTTCAGAAGCGTCAGCGCGAGCGGATCGGCGGCGATGACGGCAACGGCATCGGCCGCCTTCAGCCGCGCCACCGGTTCGCGCAGATCGCGGATCGTCCCGAACGTGCCGGGGTATTGCAGGATCGCACCGAATACTGCGGCGGGATCGAGGTCGCGCAGCGGACAACCGATGCGGATGGACCAGCCCAGCGCCTCGGCGCGGGTCCGCAGCACGGCAATGGTCTGCGGATGACATTCATGATCGACGAAGAATGCCGTCCGCCCCGTGTTGGAAATGCGATGGGCCATGGCCATGGCCTCGGCGGCGGCGGTGCCTTCGTCGAGCAGCGACGCGTTGGCGACGTCGAGGCCGGATAGCTCGGCCACCATGGTCTGGAAATTGAGCAGCGCCTCCAGCCGGCCCTGGCTGATTTCCGGCTGATACGGCGTGTAGGCGGTGTACCAGGCCGGGTTTTCCAGGATGTTGCGCTGGATGACCGGCGGCAGGAAGGTGCCGTAATAGCCCTGCCCGATCATCGAGGTCATCCTGACGTTCAGCGCGCCAAGCGCGCGCGCCTTGTCGAGCGCCTCCGATTCCGACAGACCCGGCCCGAGCGCGAGCGGATGATCCTGGCGGATGTCCTGCGGCACAGTCTCGGCGAGCAGCGCGTCGAGGCTGGCGGCGCCGACGGTCTTCAGCATCGCGGTCACTTCCGCCGCCGACGGCCCGATGTGACGATCGGCGAAGCGTGTCGTACCGGTGTCTTGGCTCATTTTGCTGATCTTGTTCATGGCGAATATCCGTGCGCTATCTCGGCGGGATCAGTCGGCGGTCCTGGGCCAGCGCCTGGTACGCGGCCTCGTCCAGCAGCTCGTCCAACTGCGACGGATCGCCGACCTTCATCTTGAACAGCCAGCCGGCGCCGGCCGGATCGGAATTGACCAGACTCGGATCCTCGACCACGCGCTGGTTGACTTCGATTACCTCGCCGTCGATTGGCGCGTAGACGTCGGAAGCCGCCTTCACGGATTCGATTACGGCGGCGGCCGCGCCGGCCTTGAGGCTCGCGCCCGGCTTGGGCAGATCGATGAAGACAAGATCGCCCAGGTGTTCCTGCGCGAAATTGGTGATCCCGACCGTGGCGGACTCTTTTTCGACTTTGAGCCATTCGTGATCGGACGTGTATTTGAGCATTGGCAGTTCTCCTGACCGTTCGAGTCAGCGCTTGTAGGATGGCGTGATGAACGGAAGCGGCGCGATATGCACCGGCACGCGATCGCCGCGCAGCTCCGCATAGATCGGCGCGGCCGGCGGCGACGGAGGCCGGCACGTAGCCCATCGCCACCGGTGCGTTGACGCTCGGGCCGAACCCGCCGGAGGTGACGATCCCGAACGGCTCGCCGGCTTCCTGGTCGGCAAACAGCTCGGCGCCGTGGCGAATGGGCGCGCGCCCTTGCGGGCGCAGGCCGACGCGGCGGCGCGGCGCGCCGCTTTCAAGCTGGCCGAGAATGACGTCCTGACCGGGAAAGCCACCCTGCCGGCTGCCGCCCTTGCGGCGCACGGCGGGGATGCTCCATTCGAGCGCCGCCTCGACCGGCGTCGTGGTCTCGTCGAGGTCCGCGCCGTAGAGGCATAGCCCGGCCTCGAGACGCAGGCTGTCGCGCGCGCCGAGCCCAATCAGCGCCACGCGCGCATCGGCGAGCAGCGCCTTCGCCAGTGGCTCGGCCCGATCGGCAGGCACGCTGATTTCAAAGCCGTCCTCGCCGGTGTAGCCGGAGCGCGTGACGAGGCAGTCGGCATCGAGCAGCTTGAGCTGCCGCACATCCATGAAACGCATGTCCGCGACCGCCGGCGCATGCGCGGCCAGGACTGCCACCGCGGCAGGGCCCTGCAAGGCCAGCAAGGCGCGGTCATCGAGGCGCTCGATCTCACATTCGCCTTCGAGCGAATCGCGCAGATAGGCTTCATCGGCGTCCTTGCAGGCCGCGTTGACGACGAGCGCAAAGCGATCGCCGAGGTTGGCGATCATCAGATCGTCGCGAATGCCGCCCTGCTCGTTGGTGAAGAGCGCGTAGCGCTGCCGTCCCGTCGCGAGACCGGCCACGTTCGCCGGGACCACCGACTCCAGCGCGGCGGCAGCATCCGCCAGGCGCCCGCTGCGCGGCCGCAGGACGAGCTGCCCCATGTGCGAGACATCGAAGAGGCCCGCCGCGCTGCGCACGTGCAGATGCTCCTTGAGAATCCCGAGCGGGTATTGAACCGGCATGTCGTAGCCGGCGAACGGCACCATGCGCGCGCCCTGCGCAGCGTGCAGCGCATGCAGCGGGGTCCGTTGCAGGTCCACGACGCTCACGCGCGCCTCCCATCGTCGCGATGGGCGCTGTAATCGTTGACTGGGGACGTATGCTGGACCGCCCCTGGGAGACATGCCGACATCCGAGGCACCTTTCATCTGGTCTATCGACCGATAACCGGTGCCCCCTCTGTCCTTTCGCCTGAGAGTGTTATCCCGTCGGCGGGCGCAAACGCTGCGCCTCTCTCCAGAGTAAAATCATCCGCGCGGTTCTTGGGCCTGAGAGTTTCCGGGGCGGTTGCTCCTTCGGCGTCGGATTGAACCGAGCTCTCCCGCAGGGATGACGTATTCGGCGGCTTTCCTTTGCTAACCGTGAATAATTTTCACTCTAACATCCGGCCGGCCGCTTGTCACTGGCAAGCCGTGGTATTGTGAACAAGCAACGGTAGTAACCGTAGCAGATTCCCATTGCACTGTCTGCAACGTTCCGGCCGGCTCCGCCCTCAAGAACGTGAGCCCAGCCATCAGCCCGCCACATAGGCATCGAACCCAACCATCGCCAGACGACGCAACCGCTGCGGGAGCACAATCTACGAAGCGGAAACGCCGACTTCGGCGTTGAATTCGTTTATCAGGCGGTCCCAGGCTGGAATACTACCGACGAGCGACTCCCAGAAACGCTGACTGCGCCGCCGCTCGAAATCCTCGACCGATACGCCCTGCTGCTCGACCCAGGTGTAGTAGCCGAGATTGAAGATCCGCTTGCGGTCGAGATGGCGCAATTCGAGCAGGTCGTTATCGACGATTCCCTCCATGTGGCGCGCGAATATCTCGCCGGCGTTCACTTCATCGAAGCCGTCCGGATAGTGGCGCGCGAGATAGGACTCGCTCTCGCTTTCGTACAGGCCGGCGCTGTCCGTCGCGACGGTCATCACGACGTCGTCCGGGCCGTAGTCGAGATGCTTGGCCAGCTTGATGGCCGCCACGATGTTCGCCAGCCCAGAGATGCCGACGGCTTCGAACTGCCGGATTACGGCGGGATCGAGCTTGCGGCGCCCGGTCAGATAGGCGCGGCCCTTTTCGCTGCGGAAGAGCAGATTGAGCGCATTCGTCGCGGCATCCGATACGCCAATGACGACGTCGGTGTTCATCACGTTGTGAATGAGCGGAATATGCTTGTCGCCAATGCCCTGGATATTGTGCTCGCCGAACCCGTTGCAGAGCATGGTCGGACATTCGGAGGCTTCGACCGCGGCAATCTTCGTGCCATGAAGCTTCTTGAGCCGATCTCCCGCCGCGATCGTGCCGGCCGAGCCAGTCGCCGAAACGAAGGCCGTCAGCCGAAAATCGGGATGGCCCGCCTTCAGGCCTGCAAAAACGCGATCGAATGCCGCCCCGGTGCAATGATAGTGGATGAGATAGTTCGCGAACTCGGAGAACTGGTTCAGGATGACGTTGGCTTCATCCTGCGAGAGTTCCGCGCACTTGTCGTAGATTTCCTTGACGTTGCTTTCGGTGCCTGGAGTGCGGACGATGTCGGCGGGATCGGTGACCCAGCGTTGCAGCCAGTCGAACCGCTCGCGGCTCATACCAGCGGGGAGCACGGCAACGCCGCGGCAGCCGAGGATGCGCGAGATCGCGACACCGCCGCGGCAGTAATTGCCCGTCGAGGGCCATATCGCGCGATGGCTGGACGGGTCGAACTGCCCGGTCACCAGGCGCGGCACGAGGCAGGCATAGGCGGCCAGCACCTTGTGCGCGCCAATCATCGGAAAGCGGCAACCCAGCAGCACCACGATCGGCGCCGCGACGCCGGTCAATTCCGGCGGCAGCACCAGATAGCCGGGCACCTCCGCCAATGCCTTGCGATCCGGACCGTTGAACCAGTGCACCCGCCAGAGATTAGCCGCATCCGCAGCGTCGGGATCGGTCTTCGCCAACGGCGGCAGAGTGGCTGAGTCGACTGCCGTCGGATCGGCGAGTTCGCTCCACGTCGGCAGGCGGGCGCCAAGACTGCGCATCCGCTCGATCGCCGACTGGCGGCGCGCGCGATCAACGATCTCCGGTTGAATGACAAAACTCATCACGCCAGCCCTTGTTTCATTCGCCGTCCATCGACGGCCATCTTCTTATCGTCGCCGGCATCTAGCCGCCGAAACAGCGCGGCCAGACAATCGGATTTTGCCAGCCGGCGCAAGGGAGCGCGTCACGATGCGCGGGAGGTCTTCAATGGCGCCGACGCAACGCAGGCCGACACGGCGAAGGCTGTTCGGTATCGCTCCTCCGGAACATCTGCGTAGAGCGTCGTACGCTGGCGCGGCACGCGTCCAAGCGACGCGATCAGATCCTCCATGGTATTCGGCGTCATCTCCTGGCCATGCACGGCGCCGGCCGAGCGGGTAATGGTCTCGTCCATCAATGTGCCGCCAAGGTCGTTGGCGCCGGCGCGCAAACAGACCGCGATTCCGGCCGGCCCCATCTTGACCCAGGAGGTCTGCACATTCGGAATCAACGGATGCAGGGCAAGCCGCGCCACCGCGTGCATCAGCACGGCTTCGCGGAACGTGGGGCCGCGGCGCGCGCGTCCCTTGAGATAGATCGGCGCCTCCATGTGAACGAACGGCAAGGGTACGAACTCGGTGAAGCCGCCGGTCTCCGCCTGCAGCGCGCGCAGGCGCAGCAGATGGCGCGCCCAATGCGCATAGCCATCCACATGGCCATACATGATCGTGGCGGTGGTCTTGAATCCGGCCCGGTGCGCGGCGCCCATCACCGCCAGCCAGCGCGCGGTGTCGATCTTGTCGGGACAGAGCACCGCCCGCACCTCGTCGTCCAGGACTTCCGCCGCCGTACCCGGCAGCGTGCAGAGGCCCGCGTCCTTCAGGCTCAGCAGGAATTCCTCCACCGGCAGGCCGAGTGTGGCCGCGCCCTGATGGACCTCCAAGGGCGAAAAGGCGTGGATGTGCATGCCGGGGACAGCGCGGCGCACGGCGCGGCAGATGTCGATATAGGTCTGCCCGGTGAAATCAGGATGGATACCACCCTGCATGCAGACTTCGGTAGCGCCGCGCGCCCAGGCCTCGCGCGTCCTGTCGGCAACCTCGTCGAGTGACAGATTATAGGGCCGCCCGCGCAGGCTCTCGCTCGTCTTGCCTTTCGAGAAGGCGCAGAAACGGCATTTGAACGAACAGATGTTGGTGTAATTGATGTTGCGGGTCACCACGTAGGAGACGGCGTCGCCGCATACATCCTGACGCAGTTCGTCCGCTGCCGCGCAGACCGCGCCGAACAAATCGTGACGCGCCTGGAACAGGTGCACGATATCGGCCTCACCGATCCCGCGTCCGCCCTGCGCCCTATCGAGAATACGCGCCAATTCGCCGTTGGCGACAGCCGGTCGCCCAACAAGCGCCGCATCGTCCGGCAGCGCACTGTCCGTGCCCGGCGACCAGTCGTCGATGCGCGGCCATCCATCGGCATCGACGAGCCGCAAGAGCGACGGCCGCAGGCTCGCATCGACCCATTCGTCGTGAGACCGGACGTAAGCGGGATAGAGTGCCAGCCGTTCGTGAAGCTGCTTGCCCGCGGCGTTGGTGGCGCGCTCCAGGATCCGCAGCTGCGGCCACGGCGCTTCCGGATTGACATGATCCGGCGTCACCGGCGACACACCGCCCCAGTCGTTGATGCCCGCGGCGACCAGCCTGTTCAGCGCGCCGGGATTGAGATTGGGTGGCGCCTGGATGTTCATCTCGGGCGGGAAGATCAGCCGCGCCATGGCAACGGTCCAGAGGTGCTCGTCGAGCGATGGAGCCTCGGCATTGGCCATGCGCGTCCCGGGCTTGGGCCGGAAATTCTGGATGATGATCTCCTGGAGATGCCCGTGAGCAGAGTGAAGCTCGCGCAGGGCGAAAAGCGAATCGAGGCGCTCCTGCCGGGTTTCGCCAATGCCGATCAGGATGCCGGTCGTGAACGGCACCTTCATCTCGCCCGCCGCGCGAATGCTCGCCAGCCGGACACCGGGTTCCTTGTCGGGCGAGCCGAAATGCGGGCCGCCCCGTTCGACGAGCCGGGACGACGCGCTCTCCAGCATGATGCCCTGCGAGATCGAGACCGCGCGCAAGGCGGCGAGATCGTCGGTGCCGAGCAAGCCGGGATTGACGTGGGGCAACAGGCCGGTTTCCTCGAAGACCACGCGCGCCATCTCGGCGAGATACGACAAGGTCGTCGCGTGCCCCAGGCGCGCGAGCTCGTCGCGGGCGGCCCGATACCGCAGTTCGGGCTTGTCGCCGAGCGTGAAAAGCGCCTCCTTGCAGCCGGCCTCCCGCCCTGCCCGCGCGATGTCCAGGACGGCGTCACGCGACAGAAACGCCGGCTCGGCGACGTTCGGCGAATGGGCGAAGGTGCAATAGGCGCATACGTCCCGGCACAGCTTGGTCAGCGGAATGAAGACCTTGCGCGAATAGGAAACCACCGCCCCGTGCGCGCTGTCGCGCCGCCGGGCCGCCACGCGCAACAAAGGCTCGAGCTCCGTCAGGTCCACCAGGCGCTGGGCCTCGCCCTCGGAGAGGCAATGCGCATCGGTCAGGTCGGTCAGAATTCGCAAGGCCTCGTTTTGCATGGTCAGGCCTCCGTCAGAGCAACGCTTCGGTACACGCCGTCGTTCGGGACGGCATGCGCGGCCCAGCCGATAGGGCGCCTGGACAGCAAGGCATGCGTGCGGGTGCGCGTGTTGAGCGCAAGGAACGGTGCGAGGTCTTCGGGGCAGTCGATGTCGAGCGCGAGTTCCGGCACATCGAGCACCTCAAGCGAGAGCCCGGCATCGCGCGCCGCCTGGCAATGGCGATCGAAACTGAACGGTCCGAAATTCAACGGCATGGCGCCCGCCGGCCGGCAACCCAACAGGTTCGTCCCCCCGTCCCGCGCGGCGGCGGCAATGGCAAGAACATTGGGCCGGGACAGGGTCGCCGCCGCCCGTATCACGGCCTCGCGCGTCAAATGCGGAATATCCGACGGCACCACGATCGCGCCCATGGCGCCCGATCGCTCCAGTTCGGCGAGAGCCTGCCCCACCGCGACATTGATGCCTTCGTCACGCTCATCGATCATCACCTCGGCGCCGCGCGCACGTGCGGCTTCGGCGGCAGCCTTTTCCGACGTGACAACCACGGTGCCCGCCAGAACGCCGTGGCAAGACGACACGACGTCGAGAACGTCCTCCGCCATCGAGCGGGCCAGTTCGGCCCGCTCGCTTTGGCTCAGAACCGATGACAGCCGGCTTTTCGCGGACGCAAACCGCTTCACCGGCACGACGGCCCATATCGCCTCGCTATTCATCGTACCCCCCTGCTTGTCGGCTGAGGCTCCGCCTGAGCCGCGATGGATTCCGCAAACGCGACGGTTGCGGCGGCGAGATCGACGCGATCCTGGATATTCCGCATCAGCGTGCGCGTCACCAGCGTTGGCAGTGCGATACGACTCGCGTCGTCGGAGTCCGCTTCATCGATCACGAAACCGTCGATCAAGCCGCGATAATGCTCCGCAATGGCCTGGGTCGTCGCGGCAACGCCGAGTTCGCCCATGATTTTTGCGGTCGGTCCCTTGACCGCGCTGCCACCGATCAGCGGCGAGACCGCAATGACCGGGACGGAACCGGCAGCCAGCGCGGCGGATACGCCGGGAACCGCCAGGATCGGATCGATGCTGAGATAAGGATTGGAAGGGCAGATGACCACCGCTTTCAGCGCCGGATCGGCAACCGCATCGAGGAAGCGCTGGGTCGGCTTCGCTTCGCTTGCGCCCGCAAAACGGATTGCGCGAACAGTAGGCTCGCAGCGGCGCCGCACGAAATAATGCTGAAACGGCAGATCGCCTTCATCCGTTTGCACAACGGTACGCACGGCGAAATCCGTCATGGGCAGGATCTCGGCGGTAATTCGCAACTGAGCCGCGATCTGCGCGGCAAACGCGGAAAGAGGCTTGCCGGCCCGCAGCCATTCCGTGCGCCGCACGTGCATTGCCAGATCGCGGTCGCCCAATTGAAACCAGGTTTCGCCCCCGAACTCACCGAGCGCGTCGAGGAAATTCCACGTCTCTTGATCGCGCCCCCACCCTCGCGCCGGATCGGCAAGGCCGCCAAGCGTATAGAGCACGGTGTCCAGGTCGGGGGAGATGTTCAGGCCCAGATGCTCGAAATCGTCGCCCGTGTTGACGACGACCGTCAGTTCCCCGGGGTCGAGCATGCGCGACAGACCGAGCGCGAGTTTGGCGCCGCCAATGCCGCCACACAGCGCGAGGACGCGAGAACGATTCTGGGCCGCACCGCTCATCGGAACAGATCGAGTTCTGTCGGGCGCAGCAGTGTCGATGCTGGCGCAGACGGTGCCTCCCAATCAAGCCCGCGCACGTGCACGGCGGGCTGTCCCTCCGGCCCCTGCCCCATGAGAAGCGACGCAGCCGCCGCCACTTCATCTGCCACGGCGATCTCGGTGACCCGCATCTCACGGCCGAAAAGGTCCTCCTTGCCCACCATGTCGCGGATGACCGGAAGCCCCGCCGCGCCAAGGGCGACGCCCACGACGCCTAGACGCCACGGCCGCCCGAAGCTGTCGTTGATGACGACGCCAAGCGCAACGCCGAATTCGCGATCCAGCCGCGCCTTCAGCTCCGCCGCCGAGGCGTCGGGATCGCGCGGCAGAAGCAATACGCGTTCGCCGCCTTCGGCATCGACATTCGACTGATCGATGCCGGCATTGGCCATGACGAAGCCGAGCCGGTGCCGGACGATGAGAACGTTGCGGCGCTGGCGGACGATCGCGTCACTCTCCGACAGGATGAGTTCGACGAGCCGCGGATCCTTATCGACATCGCTTGCCAGCGCAACCGCCCGCGGCGAAGGCACCACACTGGCCAAGTCCACCAAGCGCCCCTCAGCCTTGGATACGACCTTCTGCGCCACCACGAGGACATCCTTGTCCCGCGGTTGAATGTCGGCGCGCCGGAGTCCCTCGATGAGGAACGCCGCCAGATCGTCGCCGGGCCTGACGAGCGGAATCCGCTTTAGGGCACGCAGCGTGAGGCTTTCTGAGACCATAAAATTACCGCGTTTCGGACGCCGGCAATCCCGTTATTCGGATGCCAGCGCCCGGCACTTTGTAACGCCGATTGATGGCGATCAATACGGACGTTAGCGCCTCCGCGGCGACGCAGTTCGCCAGCGCGCCGCCGTGGACACCCCGTGACGCGACGACATTGGCGAGCGAAACCACCTGCTCACGGACCTCGGCGCTGTCCGCGAAGACCAGAACATCACAATCGGCCTTCTCGCCCTTGTGCAGTTTCTTGGCCCCGACGTTGTGAAAGGCGGACGCAACCTGCACGCCCGCACCCAGCTTCTGCTGCGCCACCACCGCCGGCGATCCCGCCGGAGGGAGCTGCACCACCGAAACCTTGGGCGGGACCAGGGGCACGACCGCATCGACCAGTATCTTGCCCTCCATCACCGGCTTGATCTCGTCGACAATGGCGTCGTGACTGGCAAAGGGGACACAGAGGATGACGATCGCGGCGCCCCCGGCGGCGGCACGATTGTCGGCGCCTTGCACGTCGACTTTGAGGTCCGCGGCGAGTGCGGCGGCCGCCGTTTCGGCTTTTTGCCCGTCCCGCGACCCGATCACGACAGGATATCCGGCTCCGGCCAGCAACCTGGCCAACCCAGAACCCAGGTCGCCGGTGCCACCGAGAACGGCGATAGTTGGCTTGTCTTCCATGCGCAACTCGATGTGTGGAACCCAAGGAATTCGGAAACGTCCAATGATAAGGTACTATTTTTAGGAACACAATACCTTTGGCCATGCACGCTTGGATCGCGGCCGCGCACGGTGCGACAGGCGGCGCAGAAAGCCCGGTGGCCACTTCAATCTCGACCGACCGGAACGCCCAGCCCGACTTTCACGCGGTCCATAACCACGAGCGTACGGAAGTGCTTGACGTTGTGGTTGCCGAAGAACAACCGGCGTGTCAGCGCCTCATAGGCGCTCATCGTCTCGACCGTGATCACGAGCACGAAATCGGCTTCGCCTGTGACGTAGTAGCATTGTTGGACGCGCGACTCGGCAGCGAAGCTTGCCTTGGCGGCATCGACCAGGTCGACACGCTCGCTTTCGATTTGGACTTCCACCACGAGGGTAATCGACTGGCCCACCGCCCCCGGATCGACCACCGCGATGTTGGCCTGGATGACGCCGCTTTCTTCCATCCGCTTGACACGCCGCTGAACCGCGGCGGCCGACAGGTGAACGGCTTCGCCGATCGTGCGCTGCGGCGTACTGCAATCATGTTGCAGGATCGCCAGGATCGCGCGATCGAAACGATCCAGCCCCGCCGACGCGTTCGAAGGACTCGGTTTCACCGGAGACTCTCCTATCGCCATCCGGGTCGCCCTGACGCCCCAGAAAGCCAATTGCAGGAACTTCGGACCCTCCGGTCGAAGGCGCAGCGCAGCGTCCATCCGCCGGCGATGGGCCGCCAGCAAGTACTGGCGCCGTCGCATGAGCCTACCGCGCGGCGCTGGAAAATTGCAACAAAATTGCATTCTTAGACGATAATGGCGCCAAGAATTGGCGCATTTCGAGCTATTTAACACCCAACTTAATCAGAATAGGTCTTCGCCGATGTTCCTTCTCAACGCGCATCCCGATCACCAACGGCCGCTCGATCCGGCCGATGCTGCGGTTTTCGGCCTGGACGCGGTCGCCTCAGTCCAGCGATTCCTCTCCTTTCGCGATGCGACCCAGGCGACGGCCTTGGTGCCGCTGCCGTCTCTTGCCGACCGCCTGGGCATCGCAGCGCTGCACGTGAAAGATGAAAGCACGCGGCTCGGCCTCGGCAGCTTCAAGGCTCTGGGCGGCGCCTATGCAGTCCTGCGACTCGTGCTGGACGAAGCGACACAGCGGCTTGGCCACCCCGTCTCGGAGTTCGAGCAACTTCGCTTGCCCGAGGTGAAGGCCATCGCGCAAAGCATGACGTTCGGTTGCGCCACCGACGGCAATCACGGCCGCTCGGTCGCCGCCGGGGCGGCGTCCGTCGGCGCGCGCGCCGTGATCTTCGTGCATCAGGGCGTCAGCGAGCAGCGCGCCGAAGCGATCGCCGGCTTCGGCGCCGACGTCATTCGTGTGGCGGGCACTTACGACAACTCCGTGGCGGAAGCCTCGCGCGTCTGCGCAGAAAACGGCTGGATCGTCGTCTCCGATACGTCGTGGCCCGGCTATGAGCACATTCCCGCGATGGTGATGCAGGGCTACACGGCGATGGTGCATGAAGCCCTGGCGGCGATCCCTGATAGGCCCACCCACGTCTTTGTTCAGGCGGGGGTTGGCGGACTGGCGGCAGCCGTTGCCGGCCATCTCCGCACGGCGCTCGGCGACAAACGTCCCACTTTCGTCGTGGTCGAGCCGCGCCGGGCCGCCTGCCTGTACGAGAGCGCACACGCCGGCAAGCCTGTAAAGATCGAGCATGGCGAGTCCACGGTGATGGCGATGCTCGAATGCTACGAGCCATCGCTGATCGCGTGGCGGGTGCTGGCGCGCTGCGCAGATGCTTTCATGACCGTCGACGAGGAAGAGGCGGTCGAAGCCATGCGCCTGCTCGCCCACCCGACGGGCAACGACCGATCCGTCGTTTCCGGAGAAAGCGGTGGTGCTGGCCTTGCCGGACTGCGCAGCGCCCTGCGGAACGACGATCTGGCGGCCGCACTCGGCCTCGATCGCGCTGCTCGGGTGCTTGTCTTCAATACCGAAGGCGCGACCGATCCTGAGCTCTATGCCGAACTCGTCGGCGCCACGCCCGCCGAAGTGGCTGCCGGCGCGCTGCAATACGACCAGGCATAGAGGCCGGCCCCCGGGCGGATCGTCTTCGCGACGAGATCGGCATGGAAGCGACTGCCGCTTCCTCAACGGCCCGATGTGCAGCGGGCGCCGGAATCCCGGCGCCCGCCCTTGCATGAGATCGGATGTGCGATGTCCGGCGGCCTCAGCCGTTCTTCAGACGCGGAATGATCTCTTTGGCGATCATCTCGACCTGGTCGGGCTGATACTTGTACGGCACGAAGATGATCTTCTGCACGCCGACGGCATGATGCTCCCGGAGTTGGGCCACGCAGTCATCCACCGAGCCCATGATCGCGCTGTCGCGGGTGCAGTCGCTGTTCTCGGGGAAGTCCCATTCCTTGTTGAGCCAGTCCATCATGTCGTCGCGGACGGCCTCCTTGGAGGGACCGATCATGATCGGCAATTGCGAGGCATTGAGCAACTGGTCCGGATCCTTGCCGCCCTCTTCCGCGAACTGACGCAGCTTGGCCCACGACTTCGCGAAGCTCGGCGGATCATAGAAATAGGTCAGCCATCCGTCGCCGGTGGTGGCGGCGCGCTTCAGCACCCGGTCCACGTAACCACCGATGAGAACCGGAATCCGCGGCTGCTGGACCGGCTTCGGGTACATGACGGCCGCCGAGATATTGTGCGCCATGTAGGTACCGTCGACCTTCTCTTCCGTCCACAGCCGATTGAGAATTTCGAGATTCTCGTCCATCAGCTTGCCGCGCTTGTTGAACGGAATGCCCATAGCGTCGAATTCGCGCTTGTACCAGCCCGAAGCCATGCCCATCAGCATCCGGCCGTTCGATACATGGTCCATGGTCGACAACTGCTTGGCAAGCGCGACCGGATTGCGCAGCGGCAGCACCAGGATCCCGGTGCCCAGCTTGATGCGCTTGGTGCGCGCCGCGATGGCGGTCAGAACCGTCAGCGAATCGAGGATGGGAAAGTTCGGCTGCACGCCGAGCAGAATGTGATCCCAGACCCACAGCGAGTCGTAACCGAGCTTCTCGACGGTCTCGCCGTATTCGATCAGCGCCGCGGCATCGGGCATTTGCGGATAGGCCGTAAAGTTGCGCGCCGCGATGCCATAGGTATTTGACAGGACCGTCATATTGTCGGCTCTCCACGTTTAAGCGATAAAATGTCGGTCGGGATCCAGCATCCTGAGCGTCGCCAGCTCATGCTCGGACGGAGGCTCGGTGACGCGAACCGCGTCGTCGAACAGCAGGTCGAAGCCTGTGTTGTCCTGCACCTCCTCACGCGTGACCCCCGGATTCAGCGCCAACACCTTCATCCGCCGCTCACTGTCGTCGAATGAGAAGACGGCAAGCTCAGTGATCACCCGGAACATGCCGCCCTGCGGCAGCCCGCTTTCCGCACGGCTGTTTCCGCCCCGGATGAACCCCGGGCTGGTGATGAAATCGACCTTCTCCACGAAGCGGCGCTTCTCGTGCTTCATGGCCACGATCATGTTGGTGAGGCTGGAGATGTCGTTGCCGCCGCCGGTGCCCGGCAGCCGCGTCTTCGGATGCGTGGGATCGCCGATGAACGACGAGTTGAGATTGCCGTATTTGTCGATTTGCGCGCCGCCCATGAACCCGACGTCGACATAACCACGCTGCAGAAGCAGCAGCACGTCGCTGCTACCCAGCACCATGTTGGCGCGCTTGGTGCATCGCTGGTCGTTGGTCGAGGGCGGCAGCCTTCCCGGCTCGACAAAAGCGCCGACCACCCCACCCTCGAACAGGATCGTGAGGCCGGGACAGCGCAGACGCTGCGCCAGGGTAGCCGCCAGGAGCGGCACGCCAATGCCGGCGAAAACGACCTGCCCGTCCCGCAGCTGGCGGGCGCTGAGAACGGCGAGGATTTCGGATGCGGTGTAATGGGACGAGTCAGTCATCGAAAATGCTCTGCCCCCTCCGGCTCGCCGAAACGATCTCGTCGGTGCCAATGAGTGACAAGAAGTCGTTCCAGGATTTCGGCGCGTAGACGTACTCATCGAGGTAGCGGCGCATGCCCTCGATCGGATCGCCATTAACTTGCTTCACGTAGGCGTCCAGGTGATTCATCACCGGCTCGTACACGCCATAGCACTCGTGCGGCATGCAACCGAACGGGACTTCGACCACCGCATCGACGCAGAAAAAAGGAATTTTCGTGTGGTCAGGCGCCCGCCGGATCTGATCGTTTGAGACGATCCGCTCGGTGGTGAGGATGACCCGATTGGCGGCGAGCGCGAGATCGATGTCCATGAACTGAAGACCATCGATCTGTGCGTTGCCGTAGGCATCGCAGCGCTGAACGTGAATGAGCGCAACGTCCGGATTGAGGGCTGGCACCAGCAGCAATTTCTCGCCGGTGAAGGGACACTCCATCTCCTTCGCCTCGGGACGAATCCGCAGCACGTCGGAGCCGAGCATGGAGCGCATCGGCAGGAACGGCACCCCCATTCCTCCGGCGCGGAACCGCATGCCGACAGCCATGTGGCTCCACTCGTCGTATCGGGCGAGACCCTTCTCGACGTGATGGCGCATCACTTTGGAAAGTCCCCAAAGGATGCCCTGGGCGAACCAGCTCGAAATGATGTGATTGGAGACGCCTGAGCCGAGGAGAAGATCGCCGTCGGTCGAAATGATCGAACGCGAGCACGACAGGTTCTTCTTACGAGCCCGCATCAACTGCCAGATCATGGCCATCGGGGTTCGCGAGAGCGTCGAGCCGCCGAGCCCCACGGAGGCGCCGTCATTGACGTAGGAAGCGGCCTCTTCCAAGCTGACGACCTTTTCACGGAGCGACCGATCTCGCCCCGCCATCGCCTCCCGAAGAGCCGAATATGGTTGAACCAAACCAGGGACCCCCATGCGGAAATTTCCAATGCCTGAACGTTCTATTTTAGTCGTATCCGCTACCGAAGCTGCGGTTCTATCATTAGAACTATAGAATGTCTAGTGATCCCCGCCTTGCTCTCGGTGAACTCATGACATCGCGGCTCACGGCTCCGATCGCAAACGGTTATCCGGGCACTTGGTCATCGTCTCCGGGCCGTTCTTCGACGACTCATGTTGGGAGCACCCGTTCGGAAACGAAGATAATTTCGGGCGACGGCGATTTGAAACGGAAGAAGACATCAATCGGCAAACAAGCCGCTATAATCTCAACTATCAACTCCATGAGATGCTCGACCTTTAATGGAGCGGATTCTCCTTACTGCTCAAGGGAAATTTCGCCACGTTCAATCGTGTATACTTGCTCCGCAATAGGCGTCAGCAGAGCGGGGTTGGACTCCGTGATCAAGATCGCAAGCTCTGGATGTTGCTTGCGGAGAGCCCGAAGCGCCTCTCCGTAGCGGCGGGCAAGAGCCGGGGCGAGTCCTTGGAAGGGCTCGTCCAGCAGGAGCAGCCGGTCGCCGATCATGAGTGCCCGACCGAGCGCGGCCATCTTCTGCTGACCGCCGCTCAGAAGGCCTGCAGGTCGATCTTCCAACGCCTTCAGCTCCGGCAGCAGTGTCATAACAGCATCGAGCCGGCGCTTGATTTCCGCCGCCGAAAAGCCGCGGACCTCGGCGGGCAACCTGAGATTTTCTACGACGTTGAGTGCTGTAATCAGACGCCGATCCTCCGGCGCATAGCCGATGCCTCGCCGGGCCCGTTCTGCCGATTCCAACTTGTCAATTGACGCACCGTCGAGACGGATATCGCCCCGACCTCGCACGACGCCCATCAACGCGCGCAGCGTGGTCGTCTTGCCCGCGCCGTTGTGTCCGGCCAACCCGACCGTTTCACCCGAAGGCACCTGAAAGCTGACGCCCCTGAGCACGCGCGCACCCTGGAGCACGACGTCGAGCCCGGTGACGGAGAGCACAATCTGCTTTTCGCTCATAGCACGCGCTCTCTGACTTCTGGATCCGCAAGCACTTCGTCCGGGGGACCGACACGAAACAATTCGCCACCAACCCAGACCGCGACCCTGTCGGCGAAGCGGGCGACGACATCCATATCGTGTTCCACAAAAACAGCACTGACGCCCCGCGCACGTAGCGCGTCCACCAGCCGCTGCATCAGTGAGATCTTTTCCCCGCTGCTGACGCCACTTGTGGGCTCGTCCAGGAGCATCAGCTTCGGTTCGAGCGCGAGCGCCATGGCGACGTCGATCATCTTCCGTGCCCCCTCCGGCACGTCGCGTAGCGTCTGCTCAGCGATCTCGTCCAGTCCGAAGAATGTCAGCAGTTCATCGACGTTGCGCTGAGAACGGGCTGAATTGAGCGGCCGAAACGGATGCCAGAAGTCTCGCATCCCTGCGACGCTTGCGAAGCGCAGATGATCCACGACGCGCCGCTGCGGAAAAATCTGCGGGTGCTGAAAGGCTCGTGCGACCCCGAGCCGGGCGATCGCCCGTGGTTTGAGCCCAATGATCGAGCGTCCGCCGATCCGGATCTCACCTCGCTCCGGCCTCAGGTAGCCCGTGCACATATTTAGAAACGTGCTCTTGCCGGCTCCGTTCTGGCCTATGATGGCAAGCACCTCCCCGGCTCCGATCGTAAGGCTGACGTCACGCACCGCCTGCACGCCGCCGAAGCTGAGATAGAGGTGCTCTGCTTCGAGGGCCGGCCCCGAGTTGGCTGCCGATGCGGTTCTCGATACTGGCGCAGCTTTCATTCCTTCCTCCGCAGCGTGGCAGCACGCCAAGTCGCCGGCAGCCCGGAAAAACCCTCGCGCGCGAACCGGATGACAATAAGAATGACCGCGCCGAGGAGAATTTCCCAGCTGTTGCTGAGAAATCGCGCCGCGGCGATGCTCAGCAATTCATAAAGGGCTGCACCGAGAAAGACCCCGACCACACCGCGGCCACCGAGGACCGCGACCACGATCAGGACGGTCGAGGTTGTCCAGAACATGGAATCCGGCGCCACATGGCCAACGGCGCTGGCCGCGACGGCGCCGCCAAACCCGGCGAGGAATCCAGAGATGATGTAGGCCTGCAGGAGCAGGCGGTTCGCCGAAATGCCGAGATACTCGATACGGATCTCGCAGTCCTCGATCGCGTTGAGGCCCCAGCCGGCGGGGCTACGCCGGTAAAAATTCAGGACAATCCCGAGCACAACGGCGCTGCCGAGACAGACATAGAAGAGTGCGTATCCGAAGGCGTCCGGGTTGAGGGCATGCCCGAGCATTCCCTGGACCTGGATCACCATGCCTTCCGAACCACCGGAAACGGCGTACGACTTGAGGAGCATCGAATAGCCCACCATCGACAGCGCAAGGTTCAGCATGGCGAAGAAAACGCCGCGATAGCGAACGATGAACAGCCCGACGATCGCGGAGAGGATGGCGCCCGCCGCCCCGCCCAACAGAAGGAGGACGATGCTGAAGCGCGCCAGATCCGGCGCGAGCGCCGCGACGGTGTAGCCGCCTACGCCGTAGAACAACGCGTGCCCGAACGATATCAGCCCCGCTTCCAGCAATAGCGAGAGGCCCAGCCCGGCGATGCCCACCGCGAGCACGATCGTAAATTGGAACGTGTAGGCCGGCGAGATGAAAGGAAGCGCAGCGCAGCAGACCAAGATCGCGACGAGCCCGAGGCCGCGCGCCTTGCCGGCGGCTCCGGTGAGAGATGGCGTGGTGCCGGCGTCCTCGGTGGAAGGTTTGCGCATCGAGGATTGCTCGTTTGGCGGCACGGTTTGTCCTGGTGATTTATGGGTCGCCACGTCAGATGCTCCGCTTCCGCTGCATGCCGAAAAGACCCATCGGTCGGACGAGCAGGACCAGAAGCATGATCAGGTACGGCGATACGGTGTCGAGAATCGGAAGGTAGAAGACCGCCAGCGAATGCGCGACGCCGATCAGGATGGCCGCGACAGCAGTCCCCTCGATCTGGCCCAGGCCGGCGATAGCGACAACGGCAAACGACAGCACGGACATGTTGGCCCCGATGCCGTTCGTGACGCCGATAGCCGGTGATGCAAGGGCGCCGCCGAGCGCGGCCAAGGTCACGCCGAGCGTGAAGCTCAGTGTCTGCATGCGCGCCACGCGGATACCCAGCGTCGCAGACACCTCGGCATCTTCGGCGACGGCAACGAGGCAACGCCCACTTTGGGTTTTCGACAGAAACCACCTTAGCAGCCAAAGAACCACGCCGGCGAGCGGAATCAGAAGGAGCTGATAGTTGGTGTGAAGGATGCCGTCGATCCTGGTGCCGCCGAGCAGACCGAGAGCGCCCCCGGAATAGTACGGCTGAGTGCCGAAGATCAGCTTCTGCGCATCCTCGAGAATGAGGAAGATGGCATAGGTGGCGAGAAGCTGAATAACCTCACGGCGGGACGTCGGCTCGATACCGAATGACCAGTGGAGGAGGAAACGCTCGACGATCGGGCCGACGACAACGCCGACGGCGACGGCGGCCACGATCATGCCCGGATAGACTAGAAACCCTGACAAACCCGCCGAGCTGAGCCCGATCCAGACAACCGCCGCCATGAAGGCACCGATCGCATAAAAGCTGCCGTGCGCGACGTTCAGAACGCCGAGAACGCCAAATATCAGGCTGAGGCCCACCGCAACCAGGAAGAGGGTCGCCCCGGACGTCAGTCCGCTAATGATCGCTGAGACAAGCACACTCGACATATTAGTTTCCGCTTCTCAGCCGGGCGCGGATACCAGACCCCTCGTTGTCGCCAACTCAGGGCCGGGCGTGGACCGGATGCCAACCTCGCTGAAGCGGCACCCGGCCTTGCCCTCGGTTTCCTATGCGTCGCCCGATCCGGGAGAGTCCGCTCGTTGCCGAACGGACCTCCCCGCGAACCGAGCTCCCGACACGATCAATGATATTCGCGTGGTGCCGGCATTTTGGCGAGAACCGCCGGCGTCAGAGACGCAATCCACTTGTCCTCATCCATGCCCGCCGGGGGCATGAGCAGGCTGGCCGGCATCTCGATGATCTTGTTGAAGACCGCGAACGGATACGTCTTGGAGTGGACGCTGACGCCAACCATCTCGGGCACGGCCGCAACATGGTCCTTTCGGATCTGAAACGGGCCCATCATCGTCTTCACGTGGACGCCGACAAGCGCGTGAGCGACCTGTTCCGAGCTCGGCCACTTCCCACTGTTCGCCTTGATCGCGGCCTCGTAGCCGGCCTTCAGCGTGTAGATCGCCCGCTGAATGGTGAATGGGTAAGGCGACACGGGATACTGGTGCGTCCGCTTGTGATACGCATCGACGAAAGCGGCGATTTCGGGATTCTCGATCTTGCCCGGATGCAACAGGTAGCCGTGCTCGGCGCCGAAGACCACGCCTTCAGGCACGGCCTTCATGGCCTCGATGCCGCCCTCGGTTCCCGCCGGCAGCACGAAAAGCGACTGCTGGAAGGCACCCTGGGCAACGCCCTGCTGGATCAGCGCGACCACGTCCCCACCCCAGGTGCTGGAAAGGATCATGCTCGGACGCTCGCCCATCAGGCGGGTAAGCTCGCTGGTATACTGGCCGGAAAACAGCGCCGGAAACAGAGCGGTTCCGATCTTGACGTCCGGCTTCACCTTTTTCATCGCTTCGGTGAAGTACTTCCACTCGTCCCGGCCATACGCGTAGTCCGGATTGATCCCGGCGATCGACTTGATGTTGGGATGCATCTTCGCGACATAAAGCGCCGCCGCGATGGCATTGGTCGAGTCCGGAGGATTGGTGTGGAAGATCCACTTCTGGGCCGCCCCCTTATAGAGCGCCTGACCGTCGCAATCCGAGAAGATCGTGAGGGTATGGAGATCCTCGGCGACAGGCCCAACGGCAAGGCAGTCGGCGCTGGAGGCATAGCCCATGACCGCGTCGACATTCCCTGAAAGGGAGCGGAATTCCGCCACCTGTTTCGTCGATCCGCCCAACTCGTCGACGTACTGGGCTTTGATCGGCACGCCGTCGATTCCGCCTGCCTTGTTGATCTCTTCAATCGCGAGCTTGGCCGAGTCCACGGTCGGGCCACCGACCACGGCACCCGAGCCGGAGAAAAAGGTAACGATGGCGATCTTCAGTGACTTTGGCTTGGCTGGCTGGGCAAAGGCCGGACCAACGGTCATCGCCAAAGCCAGCCCGGCGATCAGCAACGATGTTCGCTTCATAGCGTTCCCTCCCTTTGATGTATCACTTCTTCTCAACGCGATGACAGAAGCACGAACCGCCTACTCTAACCCACAGTATGCGGATTGATACCATTATTAGGACGATGATATCTTTAGGCAGGCGGCAAGTCAACACGTCGGTGGCGCTTCAGGTCTTGGTATCGGCACCGGGGCGAAGGACACCTTAAGATGACTTCGCGCAGTCCTCGATCCAGCGCACTTCGAGGACGATGCGGATGTTCACCTCGGCGGAATACTGGCGCAGGGTCTCCCGGCGGATGCCCCTGACCGTCTTCGAGCGATGCTTGATTTTGGGTGACGGCGCGATCAGGCGGCGCGTTTTGAACGCGCTTCGATGACCTCGATGCCGTCTTGGAATCGGACACCTTCGATCACTTTCGGCAACTGGTTTACGCCCTGCAGATGCCGCCAGGCTTTCGAGGCGGCCATGACCGGCTTGAACGCCATCAGTTTTGCCGTGGTCGATGATAACGAGCCACGTGTTCGAACTGTCCTTTGCCGGACCGTTGCAAACACACTCTCAATCGGATTCGACGTGCGCAGGTGCTCCCAATGTTCGGCCGGGAAGTCGTAGAACGCCAGCAGCGCCTCGCGATCCTTGATCAGGCAGGCGGCAGCCTTGTCGTATTTCGTCACCGGATTTCTCGACAAAGACGTCAATTGTCGCCTCCGCCGAAGCGCGGTTCGGAGCCAGGTAGACTTGGCGCAGATCGCTTTTCATGTTGGCCTGCACCGACAGCGCGACCTTGTTCAGAACATTCGCGGTTTTGTGGACCCAGAACCCCGGTGGCGCGTTCCCGGGTACACTTCCTCGATCGCCTTCCAGAAGCCGAGCCCGCCATCCCCGACCGCGATTTCCGGAGCGATCTGCAATCCACGCCGCTTCACTTCGACCGGCAGCTCACGCCAGCTCTGCGCGCTTTCGCGAACGCCCACCTGGAAGCCGACAAGTTCCTTCCTGCCCTCGGGCGTGGCGCCGATCAGCACCAGCATGCACGTATGGATGCCCCCGTTCGCGCAAGAAGGTTTTGAGCGGCTTTGATCGCGTGATCGGATGCGATCATGTATCAGGCCTTGGTACGCAGCCTGTTCTGGCCGCTGGCCGATATGGAGATGAGCGGACCTGGCGCAAATCATTCGGGCGAGCTGTCGAGCTCGATGCATGCTAATGCGTTTCCAGACCCGGATCTAACCGATCAATTTGACCTTACCGTTCGTCGACCTTCCCACACGCCCGACAGTCCTTCGGTTGCTTTGGCTGATTTTCGATCAGGCCGCAGCAGCCATAGGATCTCGATAATCTTTCGCCTTCGTCAGCATGGCCCAGATCGGGCGAGCCATCTTGTTGGCGAGCGCGATTGCCGCAAGCATCCGCGGTTTGCGCGCCAGCATGCGATGGAGCCACGTTCCTTCCGGCGCTCCTTTCCGGCAAGCCGCTCGCACCACCGCCATGGCGCCGACGATCAGCAGCCGCCCGATGTCGCGCTGGCCCATCTTCGAGGTTTTCCCGAGAAGACAGGGAATGCGTGGTGGCGAACGCAGTCGCTGTCGAACCCGTCTCCATTCCCCAATTCCCTGCTAACAAGGAAATAACAGGGATTTTCATAAGAAGGCGGCTTCTGCCGCGTTGGAGCCTAAAAATAATGTAGCAAACCCAGAGAGTTAAACCAAAGTTCCCCACTCAGCGGAACAGGGAACTATTTGCAAGTAACAGAGAATTACTGCCAATAATAGGGAATCCGTGCGCTGTGGTCGGGCTGGCCGGTCTTCGGGCCGCCGGCGTGTAAATGCAAGACCGCCGCCCCGCCTCAGCGGCGTCAGCGATCTCCTGCGGCGTCGCCGTCGCGATCTATATGCCCTCAATGTCAAAGGTGCTGCCGGTCACGCCGGATGATGACTTTGCGGGCCACCATCCGCTCTTCCTGGCTTTTAGGTCGTCAGACTTGGTCGATTTGCGTCTTTTTATGCGCCGCTAGCGCCGCGAGGCGTTCGTTGCGCCGGGCGGTCAGCCCGGCGATCCGGTCGGGCGAAGGCGTGTGTGGCCAGGCCGCGATCACGCGGTCGACATTCGGGCTCTGATACACCTCGGGACCGGCAGCGTCCGCGGCCAACTCCTTGTAGAAGCCAGTGTAGCGGGCGCAATAATCCGGAATGCCCCCCGGCGCGTTGAGCTCGATGGTCTCGAACGGGCCGAGGAACGACCAGCGCAGGCCAAGCCCGTCCTTAACGGTGTGGTCGAGGTCTTCAGCCGACACGTAGCCCTCGCCGACCAGCCGGAATGCCTCGGCGAGCAGCGCGCCCTGCAGGCGATTGAGGATGAAGCCGTTGATCTCCTTGTTCACCGTCACCGGCACCTGGCCGATGGCACGATAGATCGCGCGAGCGCAGTCCATGACGTCGGGCGCAGTCCATGGCGCGCCACACAGTTCGACTAGCGGCACCAGATGCGGCGGATTGACCGGATGGCCGACTAGGCAACGCGTCCTGCCCGGCAGATTCTCGGTGAAGCGCGAGGCGACGATCGCCGAAGTCGACGACACCAGCAGCGCATCGGGCGGCGCCAAGCGGTCGAGCTCGGCAAAGATCGCGATCTTCTGCACGACGTCTTCCGGGCCGTTCTCCTGCACGAAGGCAACGCCCCGCACCGCGTCGGCCAGCGAAGCCACGACCGAGACCCGCGCTGCGGCGGCGTCGGGATCGGCGGCGAGGCTATGCTTCGCCAGTGCCTGCAACTCATCGCGGATTAGCGCCGGCGCTGCGGCCAAGGTCGGCGCGTGCGGATCGGTCAGCCGCACGGTCCAACCGGCGCGGGCAAAGATAGCTGCCCAGGCCCGGCCGATCAGGCCGACGCCGACAATCGCGACGCTGCGGTTTCTGTCGTTGATGATGTCACTCACAGTCAGATCTGTCCTTTCCGAAAATCATATCCGAATGTATTGGTGATGGAGCCCAGCCAATATCGGAATTGCGACAATAACACCGGATCGTTGGATGGGTCGACCAATCAGAGCGCCCGGTAGTGTCTCACTTTGAATATTGAACAGGAAAGCAGGTCCTAAATGCGCAATTCCAAGCCGCTCCCGTAAACCGATCCACTACAAAGGCGCCCGATTGATCTCCAGCCGCCGTATAGCGGCCTCCGAAGAGTACGCCAGCAATAATAATTGCGCCAACCAAAATCCAAATTCTATCCATTATCACCCCTCTTTTTGTAGGCGCCGCGTTTTCCCGGTTTCGGCGAGCTATCGCCGAATCTTGGTTGCGGGCGGGATCAGGCGGCGGCGGTTTGAGCTTGCGTTCTGACGACCTCGATTCCGTCGTTGAACTTCACGCCGAGGATGACTTTTGGCAACTGGTCGTCACCGCGCAGACGATGCCAGCTTTTCTCGGCGGCCTGTGCGAGCCTGAAGATCATGGCGAGAGCGGTCTCGTTGGAAAGACATCCTCTCGATCGGGTTTGATGTGCGTAGATGCTTCCAGTGCTCAGCAGGGAGGTCATAGAAGGCGAGCAGGGGCTCGCGATCCTTGCTGATGCACTCGACCGCCTTGTCGTACTTGACGCCATAGCGTTCGATGAAGCCATCGAATGCGGCCTCGGCATCCGCCCTGGTCGGCGCCATCCAGATGTCTTGCAAGGCACGCTTGGCCTTGGTGCCGTCCGGACTGTGGTTGGAATTCGGCGTGGCGCGATCTCCGGTAACATGAAGGTATCGGTTCAGGCTGCGAGGTCAATCGGCTGATCGATGGGCTTTGTGGCGAGCGTCTGCCAGCCGTCGACCTTGCGCATGTTGATCTGGCCGGAAGCGAGCAGTGCCCAGAACAACATCGCCGCGGTGTCGGCCGAGGGCAGCGCGGTCTGCGTCTTGATTTTTCGCTTGAACTCTTCGTGCAGCCGCTCGATGGCGTTGGTGGTGCGGACGCTGCGCCATTGGCTCGGCGGCAGACGCGTGAAGGTGAACAGCCGATCGCCGGCTTCCTCCAGGCTGTCGGCAACGGCGCGATGCTTGAGCCGCCATTTGCGGATGAAGGCCTTGCGGCGCGTTTCGATCTCCTGGCGCGTGGCGGCGTAGATCATGTCGGTGTAGTCGGCGGTGATCTCTTCGTGCAGGCGTTCGGGGGCGTGGGCGAGCAAGTTCCTGTGCTTGTGGACCGTGCAGCGCTGCACCGGGACGCGATCCCAGACGACGGCGATTGCCTTCTCCAGCCCCGACGCGCCGTCGACGATGAGGAACTCAGGCTTCCGCAGACCGCGCCGGATGAGATCGTCGAGCACCGCGCGCCAGGCCTCGGCGCTCTCGCCGCCCATGCTCTTGATCGCCAGCAACACCTTCTGACCGTCGGCGCGCACGCCGAGAACCACAAGCAGCGAGATGGACGTGGCCTTGCGGTCGAGCCGTACGCGAACGACGGTGCCGTCGAGAATCAGGCGAACGATCGGTTCGTCGGCGAGCGAGCGGGCGTTCCAAGCATCCCAGTCGCTCTTCACCTTGCGCCAGGTCCGGCTCACCGTGTCCTTGCCGACCGCGCCGCCAAACAGGGCACCCAGCGCGCGGCGCACGCGCCGTGTGTTGGTGCCGGCCAGATAGCAGCCGGCGATCAGCGCGTCGGCGGCCAGCGTACGGCGCTGATAGGCCCGCAAGGCCTGGCTCTTCCACTCCGTCGTCTTGCCGTCGGGCGTGTTCAGCCGGGCGCGCGGCACGTCAATCTCGATCGGCCCGAAAGTGCCGGTCAGCGAGCGCCGCCGGCTGCCGTGGCGGTGGCCCGCAACGGCCGCTTTTTCTTCATTGCCGGCCTTCCGGCTTCGCCCGTAACGTGGGCGTGCCAGTGCATCGTCGAGCTCGCCGCGGATCAGCTCTTCGATGAATTCGCGGGCCCGAGCCCGCACCTCGGTCTCGATCGGATCAAACCAGTTGTCGAAAAGATCAACAGCCATCTCGGCTACAGGCTGCGAGGAATCAGGCTTCGTGCTAATGCTCGTCATGGCGTGGTCTCCTGTCCGGCGCTTCAACGCCGGGTGATTCGAGGTTGAACACCCCGGAGACTACGCCACCCTCATTTCCAACCAACTCCGCGACGGGACCTTGGCCTTTGCTTGCAAGCTCTTTGGCAGCCAAAATTCAAACTGAGACACTACCTATGGTTTGGATAAGACTTCTCATCATGTCAAAGATCCGCACGTTGTGGCCGCAATTTAGCAATCTCGAGATGACCCACGCACCGATAAATCCAGTACCGCCGGTCACGAGGATTTTCATAGTATTCTCCTTAATGAGCCGCTTTTAGTGCGAACGCCTTCGCTTTCCGGAAATCATATCCGTACGTACTGCTGATGCAATCCGCTTAGGATAGGAATAGCGGCGATGTTGCGCGATCCGTTGGACCGCGCGGTGCCGCGCTGCATTCTCGTGTAATGCAAAGCACCTATGAGATATGACTTTCGTGATTCAGTAGATACCATTCCGCGATCTCTTCGCGGGTGGAGAACCACACATCGTCGAACTGACACGCGTAAGCGATAAAGTCGCGCAATGCCCGAATTCGGAATGGTTGGCCGATGACATGAGGATGCAGGCCGACGTTCATGAAGCGACCGCTTTTTTCGCTTTCGCGATATAGCCAATCGAATTGCTCTTTGAACACTTTGAATGCATCGTCGACCGTCAAGCCTTGCCGCATAAATACGGTGAAATCGTTCACCTCCGACGTATAGGGAATCGACACTATTGGCTTTCCGCTGCGCGTCTCCACCAGATACGGCTGATCGTCATTCAGCAAATCGGTAATGAAGGTAAGACCCTCTTCGGCGATGATATCAATCGTGTTCTGCGTCGATCGTAGCGAGCTGGAGAGCCACCCCTTGGCCGGCTTACCGCAGACGTCGCGATATACCTTGAGCGTCGCGCGAATAACCTCACGCTCCTTGGCTTCGTCGAACGTGTAGTCCGTGAGGAGCTCGCTCTGAACGTAGTTGTGCGCCACGATCTCCCAACCGCGAGTAAGGGCGGCCTCGACAACAGCGCGCCGCTCCAGACCCATTTTGGCATTCATCGTGCACGTCGAGGGGACCTTGAACTCGTCGAATATGTCGAACATGCGCCAAACGCCGACGCGCTGACCATATTCCCGCCAAGTGAAATTTGGATTGTCATAGACATTGCCGGGCAGGTCGCCGCCGACGATGCCGGGCCCGCCCGGATAAAACGGTTTGTCGGTTTCCTTGACTGGGTCCCAATATTCAAGATTGGTCGTCAGCATTAATGCCATGCGCTTGCCATTCGGCCACCGAAGCGGCTTGCGTTGGGGCATCGGCACAAAGGGATAGCGCATGGACAAGACTCCTGTTGTCAGATTCTTGATGTTTGCAGTGAGAGGACATCCTTTATGGAGCCGCAAAATCGACGCGGACGCCGCGCCACTGATTTGCAAATTGCTCAGCTCGAACCTTGCTTCTCCGCCCCCTCATAAACCCAAGGTCGCACCGCGCGGTCGCGCTCCTGAAAGCCACGGATTTCCGCATCCCGCGTGAGCGTCATCCCGATTTCATCGCGCCCCTCCAGTAGGGCTGCTCTGCGTGCCGCGTCGATTTGGAAGGCAACCTGGTCGCCCGACGGCGTGGTAACCGTCTGTTTCTCCAGATCGGCGGTCAGAACCGGCGACGGAGCCTCGTTCAGCTCGGCGGCGAGGCGGTCAACCAACTCTTGCGGTAAATGGATGAGCAAAAGCCCATTCTGGAATGCGTTGTTTGCGAAAATGTCGCCGAACCCCGGCGCGATCACGCAGCGCAAGCCAAAGGCAGACAAGGCCCAGACGGCCGATTCACGCGAGGAGCCACATCCGAAGTTTCCGCCCGTGACAAGGATTTTGGCATCAAGATACCGGCTCTGATTGAGCACGAAATCCGGATTTTCAGACCCGTCCGCGCAAAAACGATAGGCCTCGAACGCAAAGGCGCCAAGCTGTTCGCGCTGATATCCGACCAGCCGCTTCGCCGGAATGATTACGTCCGTATCGATATTGGCCATCAGAAGCGGCGCCGCGATACCGGTTACGCGCGTAAACGTTTGCATGGCCTCACGCTAGCTTCCTGGCATCAGCGATGCGCCCCGCGATCGCCGCGGCCGCTGCCATGGCCGGACTGGCGAGGTGGGTGCGCGCGTCGGGACCCTGGCGGCCGACGAAGTTTCGGTTGGTGGTCGAGACCGATCGCTGTCCTGGCCCAACGACGTCGCCGTTGATGCCCACGCACATCGAACATCCCGGCTTGCGCCACTCAAAGCCTGCGCTCCGCAATAGTTTGTCCAGCCCTTCCCGCTCGGCGGCGCGCTGAACAGCGTGCGACCCGGGCACCACCCAGGCGCGGACATGCGGCGCGACCTTGCGGCCGGCGGCAATGCGTGCGGCCTCCCGGATATCCGACAGCCGTCCGTTCGTGCACGAGCCGATGAAAACGCAATCGATCGGGGTGCCCTCGATCGCTTCCCCGGGCCTCAGGCCCATATAGGCGAGCGCCGCCTCCATTATGCCGCGGCGATGCGCATCAGTTTCGCGGGCGGGGTCGGGAATGCGTTCGTTGACCGCGATGACGTCCTGAGGGCTCGTGCCCCAAGTGACCTGCGGCGCCAACTTTGCGACGTCGATGACGTGCTCGGCGTCAAAAACCACCTCCTCGTCGCTGGGCAACGACCGCCAGTATGCGACCGCGCGGTCAAACATCGCGCCTTGAGGGGCGTACTGGCGCCCCGCCAAGTATTCGAACGTCGTGTCGTCCGGGGCGATCATGCCGATCTTGGCGCCCAGTTCGATCGACAGGTTACAGACCGTCAGCCGCTCTTCGATCACCATGGCCCGTATGGCAGCGCCGGTATACTCGACGGCATGCCCCCGCCCCGCGCCAGCACCGATCTGACCAATTGTGGCCAGAATAACGTCTTTCGCCGCGACCCCAGCCGGAATAGCCCCATTCAATGCAATGCGCATCGTCTTCGGTTTTGCCTGCCGCAACGTCTGCGTCGCCAGGACATGCATGACTTCGGTGGCTCCGATGCCGAACGAGAGCGCACCGAGGCCGCCATGCGTACACGTATGGCTGTCGGCGCAGACAAGCGTCATGCCCGGCTGGCTCAAACCCAATTCCGGGCCGATGACATGCACAATGCCTTGTTGCTCGCTGTCGAGATCGAAGTAGGTGATGCCAAAGGCTTTTAATCCGTCCTTCATATCGGACAGGAGTCGTTCGCTGTTCGGCGTGGAATTCGCAGTTCGTGCCGGATCCGTGGAGACCACATGATCCGGCACGCCGAACGTCAATTCCGGATTATGCGCTTTCAAGCCACGCTCAGCGACGCGCTTGACGATGGCGCCGCCTTCGAGATCGTGCAGGAGGTGCCGGTCGATCGCCAGCAGCGAGATGCCTCCACCCAGATCGGCGACCACGTGAGACGACCACACCTTGTCGAAAAGCGTGCGGTTCTGCATGTCGCCGTGTCCTATTTCCGCGGTTCGACGGTTTGCGAAGCGTGAGGTAGCATGGCGCGCGTCCGATCTGATGCGAGCATTACTCGTCTGGCCCTCTTGCCCGCAGCCTCCTAGCCCAGCATCACATATTGAGAGACATCTTCATCCGGTAGTGGAAGTCTTTTGCCACATGCCAATTGTAGGAAGCGATCAAAGTTCCCTTTTCGGTAACATAACGGCGAAATGCGCACGTGCTGATCGTTCCGATCTTACACTTGAGATGTCTCGCCATCGCTGCGTCCATCGGCGTGCCGTGAATATCCTGCTCGACCTCGAGAATCTCCTCGTCGGCGCGTTCTGCAAGGTGCGCATAGAAGGGCCCCACACACCGCCTCAATTCCTTGACATAGGTGCCCGCCCGCGGCGCGACGTAGGAGTGGATATAACAGAAGACGGCGCCGCCTTTTTCGGTGCGGCGAAGACCCTTCAGCAGCCACCAGCGCTCGCCACGCATACCGCCAACATCTGCTGCAATCTTCGCGTCGAGAGTCACCTGCTCTACTGAAAGCAGGTCGTAATGGGTATCGAGTGCGAATTGGAACAGGTCATCGAGTGAGGAAAGCGAATTAACATAGCGCGCCTGCGGCGTCACCGCGACGACAATACTGCCTGCACCTTGCCGCCGCTGCACCATGCCCTGCGCCACCAGCCGGCGGAGCGCCTCGCGGACGGTAAACCGGCTGGCATTGAACTCATCGCAAAGTTCACTTTCCGTCGGCAAACGCATATTGACGGGATATTTTCCCGCTTGCATCCGCCAACTCAAAACGTTGAAAACTTGAACATAGCGCGGGGGAGCCGCCATTCTGCGGGGCCTTTCCACTCGAATCCCGATTCGAATTGTCGAGCCGACATTCTAACTCACTTCCGGATAGCGGCGCTCGAAATCCCAGACATCCTGAAAGCCCATCAACTCACTGAACTGCGGAAATGGATATAGCGGAATTGAATCCGTCGTCGTCCCGTTTTCGCGCAGATCCTCATATGCCTGCTGCAGCGCCTGCCCCGCCGAAAGGAACCCTAACGCGGGGTAGATCGCGATCGAAAAGCCGAGCGCGGCCAAACGATCGCCCGGCAGCATAGGCGTCTTGCCGCCGTGCACCATGTTGGCGACAAGTGGCTTATCGATGCGCCGGCCGACCTCGGCCAACTCTTCCTCGCTCTCCGGGGCTTCGACGAAAACGATATCGGCGCCCGCTTCCCCGTAAGCGATTCCGCGGCGGACGGCCTCTTCCAGGCCCTTCCCGGCGCGGGCATCGGTGCGCGCGATAATGAGGAAATCACTGCTCGACCGACTGTCGGAGGCCACCTGAATCTTGCGCGTCATGTCATCGATCGGAATGACACGGCGGTTCGGCGTGTGGCCGCATTTCTTGGGGAATTCCTGGTCTTCGATCTGGATCGCCGTGACCCCTGCCTTCTCGTAACCACGCACCGTGTGCCGCACATTGAGCAAACCGCCATAGCCGGTGTCGGCATCCGCGATGATGGGGGTCTTGGTCATTTCGGCAATTTGCCCGACGCGGTCGAGCATCTGCGTGTAGGTCGCAAGCCCGGCATCGGGAAGCCCGAGTGCCGATGCAACGACCCCATAGCCTGTGACATAGAGCGCCTTGAAACCCATGCGGTCGGCGATAAGCGCAGAAATCAAATCGTAGACGCCGGGCGCGGCAACGAAATTGCCGGCTTTGAGCTGTTGCGAAAGCGAGGGGTCGGCCATGGTACCTTTTCCCGAGACGTTTGGTTCCGTACTTTGTCCGGACATCTTCAGAAAAGCAAGCCCCGCCCGCACAACCCCGCCGCCGCGGCAAAATTTGTCCGGACAGAATTTCTGTGCCAGGATGTGGCGTCGTTCGAACTGCCGCCCCGGAAGCGTTTCCGACAATGGCTGATCTTGGCATTTGTTCGCTTGAGCGCTTCGGCCGGGCATCGGTTGCCGCGCGACGCTTCCATGTCTTGCGCGACCGATACAATGCCGGGCCGACCGACGGAACCGGACGCCCGTCGCTGGTCCACTGCACTCGCTGAGGGATGCCCGCGTTGCCCAATGCGGATTCGGCCTGCCGGCGCCTCAAACGTACTGGACACGTGTCCGTTCAAACCTAAGAAAGGCGTAAAGTATGACAGACGTGCAAGGATGGCGCTGCAAATTCGGCGTTCTCGGGCCGTCCACGAACACCATCGTACAACCCGATTTCGACAACATGCGTCCGCTGGGCGTCACCAATCACTACAGCCGCATCTTCACCCCGAACGCGAACGCCGTCAGCAACGAAAGCTTCCGCGCCGGCGCCGAGGTCATCGCCTCCAACGTGCTGGATGCGGTGCGCAGCGTCATGACCTGCGCGCCCGACTATCTGGTGATGGGCATGTCAGCGGTAACCTTTTTCGACGGTGAGAAGGGGGCCGACCGGTTCACCCGCGAAGTCGAGGCGGAATCCGGCATCAAGATCAGCATCGGTAGCGATGCCTGCACCGCCGCCATGCAGGCCTACGGCGGGGTCCGGCGCATCGCGGTTCTGTCGCCCTATTGGCCTACCATGAATACCGAGGTCGCGCGTTATTTCACCGACAAAGGCTTTCAGGTCGTCCGCGACAAATGTCTCCAGTGCCGCTCTTGGACACAGATTGCCGAACAGACAACCGAAACCCTGCGCGCGGCACTTCGCGAGCTCGATGGCGACGACGTTGACGCCATCATCCAGGTCGGCACCAACTTGTCGATGGTGCGCCTCGCGGCCGCCGCTGAAATGTGGCTTGGCAAGCCCGTCATTGCGATCAATACCGCCACTTACTGGCATGCGCTGCGCGCCAACGGCATTCAGGACCGCATGGCAGGGTTCGGCCGGCTGCTGGCCGAGTTCTGAGATGGCCGCGCCCGGCGCCAGTTACGGAAGCGCAACCGTTCACCGCGTGGTGGACATCGACCCCTTCGCGCTTCCGCTCAGCTTCCTATTTCCGGGCGCCGCGCTGGAGGCGCTCGGCCCTACCCGGGGCGTGCTGGCAGGCAGCCATATAGACCTGCAAACCGCGTCGGTCCTGCTCGCCATTCAAAGCCACCTCATCCGTTTCGGCGGCAAGACAATTCTCATCGATACCTGCGTCGGCGAGCATAAGTCGGCGGCCAGCGCGAGCCGACTGGCATCAACGCGTCAGCACGCGTTATCTCGCCAATTTGGCGGCGGCGGGCTGCACCCCGGACGACGTCGATATCGTGATGTGCACCCACCTGCACGCCGATCATGTCGGCTGGAACACGCGTCTCGAGTCGGGCCGTTGGGTACCCACCTTTCCCAAGGCGCGCTACCTGATCAGCCCTATCGAGCTCAAGCACCGCGCGAACGAGGCGGCGGCACGCCCAGAGGCCAATCACGGCAGCTATCAGGACAGCGTTCTGCCTATTATCGACCATGGCTTGGCTACTATGGCCCAGGCCGGCAATGAAATCGCAGACGGCGCCTCGATCCTTGCGTTGCCCGGCCACGCGCCGGGCCAGATCGGCCTCGAAGTGGCAGCCAGCAAGGATGAACACGTGGTGTTTTGCGGCGACGCGATTCACAATCCGGTCCAGGTCTTCCAACCGGAATGGTCGAGCGCCTTCTGCCACGACCCGAAGCAGGCGATCGCCACACGCCGCGCGCTGATCGAGCGCGCCGCGGCGCAGGAACTCCGCCTAATTCCAGCGCATTTGCGCGCCGGAAGCATGCACATTCGCGAGAAAAGCGGGGCGCTAGTCCCGGTCTTCCACGACTGACTTCACGCGATCTTCTCGGCATCGCGCAACGACTGGATCATCGACGTGCGCATGACGTAGTCGCGATGCTTCTGCGGGTCTTCCGCGGTAGCCCGCAAGTCGTCGTAATAGTCCCGCCGCGCCGCCCGGATCGCGCGTATTCAGGATCGCGCGGTTGCGCAGCGTCGTCTGCTGAACGACGTCGAGCGCCACCTTGCGGCGCTGGCGGCTGTAGCGCTCCAACGTGTCCAACGGCGCGCCGCGCAGGACCGCCGTCAACTTTTCGGCCAGATTGAACGCGTCGTGGATGCCGCCATTCAGGCCCATGCCACCGAGCGGATTGTTCACGTGCGCCGCGTCGCCGGCGATCAGAATACGGCCCTGCACATAGGTGGACGCGACACGTTCATGCACGCGGTAGGCCGTGCGGTGCGTCACCTCGTAGGGCTCGTTACGCGCCACAGCGCCCTGCAATAGCCGTTCGGCACGCTCGGGTGACGTGACATCCTCGTCTTCAAGCGCCGCGTCCACCGGGAACAAGGCGCGCCAGACGCGCCGCGTCCGGATGAGCACGTACCACTCCTTCGGATCGGACAGATAACAAATGTTCGCGAGGTCCGGCATGGACTCCCGAAAGTCGTACGTGGTCGACAACGTCAGGAACAGCTCGGGGATGGTTATACCGTCGAAGAGCGCCCCGGTCGCATTGCGCACGACGCTGCCGATGCCGTCAGCGCCGATAAGAAACGTGCCGGACACGACTCCGCTGCCGCCTTCAGGCGTCGCGACATCGAGCTCGACGCCGTCAGTATTCTGACGGGCGCCTGTCGCCTTGGTTCCCAGGCGAATGGTCGCGAGTGGGCTGGTCTGGAGGCGAGCATAGAGCATTTCACCCAGACGCCACTGCTCGCATTGCAATCGATAAGGATGATTGGTGTCGGGCCGCAACCGCGACAATTCAAATGTTGCGATAACCCCTTCCCGACGGTCGCGAAATTGCCAGGTTGGACAAATCAAACCTTGCTCAATCATTGCGTCCACAACCCCGAAGCGCTTCAGCATGTCGAGCGTCGGAGGATGAAACGTCGAGGCGCGCAGGTCGCGGGGAAGATCGGCACTGGCCTCGACGAGAGTGACGCCGAAACCTTCGTCGACCAACAAGTTTGCGGCGACAAGCCCGACGGGACCAGCGCCAACGATGACGACGTGAGCGTTCTCCTGGCTTGACATGGTTTTCCTTGACACGTGGGGCGAGTTAGTCATTCAATATGTTGTCCGGACAAAGATGAACTCCTTTTGCGGACAGGGCAAGTAGAATTCATCGGCCACACAAACCCGAAAAGGCAGAGTGCGGGAATGCTCGACCTTTTAGTGCCCCCGCCGAAACGCGACCCGCAATTCGGCTCTGTTGCAGCGAACGGCCGATGTTGTTTCTGCACCCGATACCGGGTCGGCGCCGAGACCGTAGGGGCTTGCGCCGTCAGGCGCGCTATTTGCATCGCAGGACGGTGGATCTCATGACATTCGCACCGGGCTTGGCAAGACATCGTTCGATAGCGCTAAGCCCGGGCATAGCATTAGCCGCTGTAGTCCTTGTCGTCGTTGCCGCCATCGCGCTCGGCGGCGCGCTGATGACGCGGCAGATAATTTCCGGTCTGCTGCTCGGCGCGATCTACATGACGGTTGCGGTGGCTTTCACGCTCACCATCGGCGTTCTCAATTTCCTCAATTTTACGATCCCGACCATGTTCATGCTGACCGGGATGGCGGCATGGGGCCTGATGTCGCGTGGCTATCTCGCTTTCGCGGGCAAATGGGACCTGGCTGGTCGCCCTGCTATGCGGAGTCATCGTCGCGGTGCTGGCATCGCTACTGGTGGAACGGTTCACCTTCCGTTATTTGAAGATGAAGCATGGAGACGCGACCGAGCACGCGATCCCTCTCGTCTCCTCGCTCGGCTTTCTGCTGGTGTTCGAGAACCTCGTGCTGATCTTTCTCGGCTCCGATGCGCACCGCTTCGTCGTTCCCTTCAACGCCGACATCCGCGTCGCCGGCATCTTCATCGGTATTCCGCAGATCGCCAGCTGCGTCGTGGCCGTCGCTGTTGTCGCGGCGTTGAGCTTCGTCCTGAAGAGCACGAAGATCGGACGGGCGCTCCGTACCATCGCCGAAAGCCCGGACACGGCATCGCTGCTCGGCGTGGACGTGGCGCGTGTCGTACCCATTGTCTTCCTTTTGACCGGTCTCTTGGCCGGCATTGCCGGCGCGTTGTTCACGGTCAACTACGGCGAAATCTCACCCATGATGGGCGACAACGTCGGCACCAAGGCCATTGCCGCCATGGTGCTGGGAGGCATCGGCTCGATCTGGGGCGCGATCGCGGGCGGCCTCCTCGTGGGCATCGCCGAGACCCTATCGATCCAATACCTCGGCGGCGATTCAGTCCAAATGACCGTTTGGGGTCTGGTTCTTCTGGTCATAATCTTACGGCCGCGGGGACTGTTCGGCCGCGCCTCGATCGGCAAGGGGAAGATGTGATGCCGCGCATGACGCCAGCCTGCCCAACTAGAGAGGCGTGCGGGCGATGAGCGGATATCTCTCCGGCACCCTGGCCATTCTCTGCATCAACCTCATTTTCGCCTACGGCATCTTCGTCACGGCAGCGGCCGGCCAGATCAATCTCGGCGGCGCCGGGTTCCAGGCGATCGGCGCCTATGCCACCGGCTGGTTGTCGAGCCAGGCCGGCCTGCCGATGTGGTTCACGATTCCGGCGGCGACCCTGATCACCGCGCTGATCGGCTTCCTCATCTCGTTTCCCGTGTTGCGCACGCGCGGCGTCTACATGGTGCTGGCGACCTTCGCATTCGGTGAAGTGGTCGCGGGCTACTTACTGCATTCCCAGGTTTTCGGCGGCGCCATGGGGCTGGTGGTGCCGGCGCATGTCGACTTGTGGGTGCTTGTCGCGTGCGCAGTAGGCGTGACGGTGCTGACGTTCTATCTGATGGCGACACGCTTCGGACTGACGATGCGCTCGATCAATGACGATGAAGAGGCGGCCATCGTCATGGGCGTCAACGTGCGCGCCGCGCAGGTCGCCGCCTTCACCATCGGCGGCGCCTTTACAGGGCTTTCCGGCGCGCTCTATGCGCACAATTACAGCTTTATCGAAGCACAATATTTCAATTCGATGTTATCGATCTACGTCCTCCTCTTCGTCCTGATCGGCGGCGCGCAAACCGCGTGGGGCCCGATCGCGGGCAGCCTGTTCTTCACACTGCTGCCCGAACTGTTCCGCGTCGGTGGGTCTTGGCGCTACTTAATGTTCGGGGTGTTGATCGTGCTGATGATGGTGCTGCGGCCTGAAGGCATTGTGACCCGCGCGACCGTACGCCGGCTGTCGCCCCGATCCTGGTTGAGGCTGCGCGCTGTCGGGGGCTCCGATGGCCTCTAAACCCGCTCTTGCCCTCGATGGGGTCACAAAGCGGTTCGGCGGTCTGACCGTCACCGGTGATATCCAGTTCGAGGTGCCGGCAGGCTCCCGCACCGCGCTGATCGGACCGAACGGCGCCGGGAAAACCACATTGTTCAATCTCATCTCCGGGGTTCACTCGATCGATTCAGGCACCATTGTTCTCGACGGGCGGCCGATTCAGAATCTGCCGCCGCGCGCCCGTGTGCGCGCGGGATTGTCTCGCTCGTTCCAGAACATCCGTCTGATGCCGCACCTCTCCGTCATTGAAAATATCATGCTCGGGCAACATGTGCTGGCGGCTGACGTGCGATCCTTGCTCAGCCCGCTGGCCTGGCAGCGCAAGAGCAAGTGGCGGCAGCGCGCCGAAGAGAGCATGCGCAGTGCCGGTATCGACGTCGATCCCGACGCGGATGTGAACGGCCTCCCCTACGGCATGCGCAAAAAGATCGAAGTGGTACGCGCGCTTATGAGCCGGCCGCGCCTCTTGATGTTGGATGAGCCGGCTGCCGGCCTCAATCCCCGCGAGACCGCCGAGCTCTCGGCCTTTCTCAAGTCGGTCGCGTGGGAAGGGCTGACCATGCTGGTGGTCGAACACGACATGTCGTTCGTTCACGACCTTTGCGAGCAGAACCGTCGTGTTGAACTTCGGGCGTCTCATCTACGACGGTCCCACCAACCGCGTGCAGGACGATCCCGACGTCCGGGCGGCTTACCTCGGCAATCGCCGCGTTTCCCAGAAGGAGCCCGGCCGTGTTGCTTGAAGTCTCAAACCTCGACATCCGCTACGGCCGCAATCACGCGGTCAAGAACCTCACCCTCAACGTCGCCACGCACGAGTTGGTCACGGTCCTTGGTGCCAACGGGGCCGGCAAATCTTCCCTGCTTCGCGCGATCCAGGGCATGGTGCCACCGTCCGGCGGAAACATTCTCTTTGACGGCGACAACATCACGCGGTTGTCGCCACCCGAACGCCTGCGGCGCGGTTTGGCGCTGGTGCCAGAAGGACGTCAGATCGTCCATTCGCTGACGGTGCACGAGAACCTGCAGATGGGGGCTTATTCCCGCTCGGATGCCGACGTCGCGCGCGATATCGACGCCGTCTACGATCGATTCCCCAATCTGGCCGAACGCCGGCGGATGCAGGCCTGGGTACTGTCCGGCGGCGAGCAGCAGATGCTCGCCATCGGGCGCGCGCTGCTCGCCAGACCCAAGCTGATGATGCTCGACGAACCGTCGTTGGGCCTCTCACCGCTACTGGTGGAGAAGCTGTTCGGCCTCATCGTCAGCCTCCACGCCGAAGGGCTCGCCATTTTGCTGGTCGAGCAAAATACCCACATGGCGCTCGAGGTCGCATCGCGCGGCCTGGTGATGGAACTCGGCAGCGTCGTGCTCGACGGCTCAGCCGACGCGCTGAAGGACGACGACCGCCTGGCCCACGCCTACCTGGGGCAGTCCCATTGATCCGAATTCACAGGGGAGAACGATCATGACGAAAATGAAATGGCTGCTGAAGACGCGTTGGACGTTATTGGCGGCGGCGGCCGCTGTTGTCGTGGCGACGCCCGCCTCCGCGGCGGATATCGTCATCGGCTTGAACATGGTGAAATCGGGCTTCATGAAGACGATCGGCGAAGCGACTGAGACCTCAGTCGACATCGCCGTTTCGGAAATCAACGCCAAGGGCGGCATCAACGGCCACCAGATCAAGCTGGTCAAGTTCGATACAGGCAGCGATCCGAAGCAGGCGGCGATCGGCACCCAGAAGCTCGCCCAGGACGATAAAGCGCTCGCCATCATCGGTCCGTTTTCTTCCGGCGAAGCCGCGGTGGCGTTCCCGGTCGGAGAGCGGATCGGCATCGTCGAAATTCCCAACGCTGCGTCGACGCCCGGCCTGACTAAGGGCTATTCCTACGCTTGGCGTCTCACGGCCGACGAAGGCACGCAGTTCACGCGCCTGCTCAAGACGCTGAAGAAGAAGGGCATCAAGGACTTGCCGGCGGAGATCATTTACGCGTCGGACGAACGCGTCTCTAATATCTCCGGCACCAAGTTCTATCCGGCGATCTTCAAGGCCAACAATGTCAAGTTCGGCAAGCCGATCGCCTTCCAGACGACGAGTTTCGACGTCTCCACCCAGGTCGCGGAAGCGCTGCAGCGCAAGCCCGCGGTCGTCGCACTGGCGACCACGCCCGGCGGCGCCGGCAAGGTCATCAAGGAGTTGCGCCGGCAGGGCTTCAAAGGCCGCATTATCGGCTCGCAGCTCTTCGCCGATCCCAATCAGCTCGACCTGTTCGGCCGTGACGCCGACGGCATGATCATCGTCGCCGGCTTCTGGTGGGATCGCAACGACGCCACGCGCGCCTTCACCAAGAAGTACGCCGAGTGGAACGCCAAACGCGGCCTAACGTCCAAGAAAATTCCGCACCACACCGACGCGCAGGCCTATGACGACGTTTACCTGTTGAAGGAGGCGATGGAAAAGGCCCACGTCACCGGCGACCCGTCGAAGCTCGCCGCCGAGCGCACCGCGATCCGCGATGCCCTGAAAGGCATCCGCTTCTCCGGCATCACCGGCGAGAACACCTGTTTCGATGCCAACCGGGACGCGCACCTCCCCGGCTTCGTCATCGAGATCAAGGACATGAAGTGGAACCTGTTCGAACTCGTGGCCGGCCACGCCCTGCAAGTGACGGACGCACCTGCAAGCAAGGCCAGACCATGAGCAACCGGCGAGTCTGCATACTGGGAGGCTGCGGCGGCATTGGCCGCAGCCTCGTCGCCGCCGCGCTGGCGGCCGGCGACGACGTCGCCGTGATGGACCTGAAGGCGGCGCTGGATCGTCATCCGGTGCCGGCGCCGGCTCTCGCCATTCCGATCGACGGGTCAGATGAGAGCTCGGTCAATCAGGCGTTCGGTACGATCGCATCGCATTGGGGCGCGCTCGACGGCTTCGTCAATGCCGCCGGATTTCTCGTCAGAATGCAAAACCTGTCGGAAACGGCGGCTGACGAGTTTGACGTTACGACGAAAGGCAATCTGCGAACGGCCTTTCTCACCTGCAAGGCCGCCATGCGCCTGCTCGAGAAGGGCGACGCCCCGAGCCTCGTCAACATCGCCTCGGGCCTCGGCGGTTTCATTCGCCCGCGCTACGGTAGTTACGCCGCCTCGAAGGCCGGTATGATCGCGCTGACCAAGACCTTTGCGCTCGAATACGCGCCACGCGTGCGCGCCAATTCGGTCGCGCCGGGCGCGGTCGATACCGCGTTTCTGCGCGGCGGAACCGGACGATCCGACGAGGCCGGCCCGTCAACGCTCGACATCGAAGCCTACGAGGCGGCGATCCCACTGCGGCGGATCGCGGTCGCCGACGACATTGTTGGGCCCGTTATGTTCCTGCTAGGCGCGCAAAGCGGCTACATGACCGGGCAGACCCTTTGGGTAAACGGCGGCGCTTATATGCCGTGACGAGCACCACACGACGTTGCCGATAAAGCTGATCGAGCCTCGCGGAAGAAACCGGTTTAGCGAGGCCTCGAAGCAAAGACGCTCGAGTTCCGCCCACCAAACGGACCGGCGCCGACATGAGCAAAGCGCGTACAAAAGCTCACGTTTGTCCGGATAAAAAAGCGATTGACGTGACTATTCGTCCGTACAAATATTGCGAAGCCGATCCATGCTTCACCGCGGCTTTGCAGTGACAAGGCAGCCGATGGCAAGCGATCACGACGACGTGGCAAGGACGGTCGCCCTCGTCACTGCAGCCTGCGGGGAGAATGCCTGGTGGTGAACGATCTCGAGGCCAACTACCAAGGCGTGTACGAGAACCGCATCGGCTTCGGCAAACGACCGGCGTTGATTCTCATCGATTTCGTCCAAGCCTATTTCGATCCCCAGTGCGATCTCTACGCCGGCGTCGAGGAGGCGCTCGCCGGCGCGCTGCGCATCCGCAACGCCGCGCGTAGGGCGAACGTTCCGGTGATCTACACGAACGTGGTCTACCATAAGCATGCGCTCGATGGCGGCCGCTTTTTCGAGAAGGCGAAGCCCTTGCGGCATTTCCTCGCGGGCAGCCCGATGGGCCGCTGGCCCATGGGTTTGGAGGTCAGCGAGGACGAACTGGTGGTGTCCAAGCAGTACCCAAGCGCTTTCTTCGGAACGTCGCTCGCCTCAACGCTAACCACCTGGGGCACGGACACGCTGATCATCACTGGGCTGACGACGAGCGGATGCGTGCGCGCCACCTGCGTCGACGCCTGCTCGCATGGATTCATTCCGATTATCGTGCGCGAAGCCTGCGGCGACCGTCACGAGGCGCCGCACGAAGCCAACCTTTTCGATATGAACGCAAAATACGGCGATGTGGTGAGCGAGCACGAAGCGATCGCTTACCTCGCAGAATTGGCTCCCGGCCCCAAGCGGTCTGCGGAGGCATCGTGAGGGCGGCGCATAGAGACCTTTCGGCATCGACACAAGAATAGGGAGATGATCGATGAAATTTCTGGGAGCGTTAACATTGGCGCTCGCGGTCAGCCTGGGGGCCACCGCGAGCCATGCACAGCAGGTGGTCGGATTGGCGACCACAAAGGGCGGCGCCACCGCGCAGATCGCGACGGCACTGGCGAAGGTCATCACCGAGAAATCGGACCTCAATGTGCGACCGCAGATATTGGCCAATACGTCGCAATATCTGCCACTGGTTAACAACGGCCGGATCGAATTCGGCATCGCCAATCTTCCGCAAACCTATTACGCCGTCACCGGCAAGGGCATGTCGCAAGGACACCCGGAACCCAATCTCCGCCTCGTGGCCTATTTGTTTCCCTTCGCAGCAGGCCTCGTTGCGACCGACAAGTCGGGCATACGCACCTATGCCGATCTCAAGGGAAAACGCGTGCCGCGGTTTCCTGCCAATTCGCTGGGCGATTTTTTCGTCCGCGCCTGCCTGGCTGCCGGCGGCCTGACCTATGAGCAAGTGAAGTCAGTGCCGATCGCAAACTTCCCCCGCCAATTCGCGGCATTCAAACAAGGCGACATTGACGTATCGATCGCCGCCGTCGGCTCGCAGGTCGTGCTCGACTTCAAGGCCAGCCTGGGTGGCGTTCATTTCGTCTCGTTCACCGAAAGAGAATACCAAGGCCGTGCAAGCGCTACTTCCCGGTGCAGTCCTGCGTCATATGCCGGTAGGCCACGGAAACGAGGGCATCTCGGCCGATACCCTAGTGCTGGCCTACGAGTATACGTTGTTTGCCAACAAATCCGTGCCCGACGCCACAGTCGGTAAGGTCGTGAAGGCTTTGATTGCTGGCGCAGCCGATCTCAAGGCCTCAAGCCCGCTCTGGGCAGAATACGACCCAAAGAAGCTGTATCGGCCGGCGGCCTCCGGCGCCGAAGCCGAACTGAAGTACCACCCCGGCGCCGTGGCGGCCTACAAGGCAGCGGGCCTCTAAGGCAGGGACGTATCTGTGGCTTCCGAACTCGAACGCGACGAAGCACGGCCGTCAGCCGCCGCGAGGCTCGATACCCTGGCCTCCGGCCTGATTGCCGCGCTTCTGCCTTTGCTCTCCATCGCCATCGTCGCCGATCTACCCGAGCGCCTCGGTCTGCTCATCTATCCCGAGCAGGTCGTGGGGCTCATCCTGGGCGGCGCGGCGGCGGTGGTGTTCCTGCGCACCAATCCCAACAGCCGGCACTTGACGGCGGCAGTCAATCGCCTGCTCGCGTTCGCCAGCGTCGCCGTCGGCGTCTGGATCTTCATCCGGTTCCCGGTGCTGTCCGAGCACGGTTTCGATCATCCGACCGAGTGCTTGATGATCGGCGTGCTGCTGGTCATCGTTTGCCTCGAGGGCTTGCGCCGCGCGGTCGGCCAAGCCTTGCTCATCATTTTCGCCGTGATGATGCTCTACGCAATGTTCGGCAACTACGTGCCTGGCGTGCTGAAGGGGCGCCCGCAGCCGCTCGGCGATCTGCTGCGCTATCTCGGCACCAACTCGACGGCGACGCTGGGCCAGGCCGTGCAGGTCGCGGCCTTCGTGGTGGTGCCGTTCATCCTGTTCGGCGCCCTGCTGGCGATGGCCGGCGGCGCCGACGTCTTCACGCGCATGGCGACCCGGCTCGCCGGCCGCGGTCACGGCAACACCGCCAAGGTGGCGGTGCTGGCCTCGTGCTCTGTTCGGTTCGATTTCCGGCAGCGCCGTCTCCAACGTCATGTCGACCGGCGTCATCACCATCCCGCTGATGAAGCGCTCGGGCCTGCGGTCTGAGGTGGCGGCCGCCATCGAGTCGGTCGCATCCACGGGCGGCCAATTGATGCCGCCGGTCATGGGAGCGGCCGCGTTCCTGATGGCGCAATATCTGCGGGTGCCCTATTCGACGATCCTCATCGCGGCGATAGCCCCCGCCCTACTCTATTACCTGTCGGTCTACGTGCAGATCGACTTTCTGGCGCGCCGGCTGGCGCTGCCGGCCCTCGCCATCGAAGATCTCGGCGGCAAGAGCACAAAGCTCGCCGTCGCCTCGGTCATCATATCTTTCGTCGTGCTGCTCGGCGGCATCTTCGTACTCAACCTGCAGGCCGAGTTCGCGGCGGTCTATGCGTGCATTGCCTTGATCATCCTGCTCGCCGTCTTCGCGCGCGGGAGCTCGCGCCTGAGCCTGCGCGGCCTTTTGGACGCGCTGCAATCATGCGGCAGCGGGATTGCCGACGTGGTGCTGGTGACCGCGGTCGCAGGCATGATCATCGGCCTGCTCGGCACCACCGGGCTCGGCTTCGCCTTCTCGTTCGCGCTGCTCGAACTCGGCAAGACCAGCATTCCGCTGCTCCTGGTCATCACCGCGCTGGTTGCCGTCGTCCTCGGCATGGGATTGCCGACGACCGGCGTCTATCTACTACTGGCAACCCTGGCGGCGCCGACCCTGGTGCAGCTCGGGATCACGCCACTCCCGGCGCACATGTTCGTCTTCTACTACGGCATGCTGTCAATGATCACGCCGCCGGTCGCGATGGCCGCCTTCGCCGCCGCGTCGTTGGCGGGCGCCGGCCAGACAGCAACGGCCTGGCAGGCATTCCGCTTCGGCTGGATCGCCTATTTCCTGCCGATCCTGTTCATCTATCAGCCCGGCCTGCTGATGATGGGATCGCTGTTCCAAATCGCCCTGGCGTGCATTTCGACGGTAGTCGCCATTCCGTTGGTCACGGCTGGCCTAGTGGGCCATGGTCTATTTCCGATCGCCTGGCGGATGCGGGTATTGGCGATCTTGCTTGGCCTCACCATTCTGCTCCCCGAGCAGGCATGGACAGGTGCGGCGAAAGCCGACGTTATCTCCCTCATCGTCGGAATTTCTGTCACGGTGATCCATATCATCAGTCATCGGCGCCGGATCGCCGTCTCTGTCGGGCAATCGGTACAGGCTGTACCGATCAGATGATCGGCAAATTGACGGTTTGATTAGTACGAGTCCGTTCAATGGAACAGAGCGATAATGGGCAAGAAGAAAATCGTTGATGACTATACACTTAGCCGAACGGACCCACTCAGCATTGCGGACCGCATCGACGCGACATTAGCATCTAGCGATCGCTACGACGCAAGCTTTGCCTCGTTTTGAGAAGAAATGATCTTGGATTGAGCTTCAAGCCCGACGCTTCCTATCTATCGTAGATGTAATACTGAGGCGTTTTGTAACGCTTTGCGATCGCCTCTCGTGTGACCGCGGCCCGCTTGCGGGCTAACGCGGTTGGATGAGCGTCTATGCGTCGCCAAATTTAAAGAGGCCGATCGCGCGCGTCAGTCGTGGGCGCTGTTTCGAAAATGTTGGGCGTCGCGAATACTACGGCGAATGACTCAATTCATCGACGCCGCGCGCTGCAAACCCTCGATCATGGACGAGCGCACAAGATGCGCGTGTAAGCGCTCACGGTCCGCCGTAACCGCCTGCAAGCCTTTGAGGATCTCGCGGCGGCGCTGGGGATCCCGCTCCCGCATGCGCGCGCGATTGCGATCCGCCTGCGCGATGACGTCCTCGCGCGCCACGGTATGGCGGCGCCGGTCGTAAAGATCGAGCCGCTCCTCGCCCGCGCCCTCGCGCAGGACCGCGCCCAGCGCCTGCGCCAGTTCGAAGGCATCGTGAATGCCGCCGTTCAGCCCCATGCCGCCCGACGGCGCATTCAAATGCGCGGCGTCGCCCGCAATCATCGCGCGACCGCTGCGAAAACGTGGCGCGATGCGCATGTGGACCCGATAGGGCTCGCTGCTCGCCGATGTCGTAGGGAACGCTCCGGCTGACGATATCCTGGACGCTCGCCTGCATCGCCTCCGGCGTCATTTGCTCCTCGATCGGAACATCCTCGCGCGGATAGATCGAGATGCGCCAGCGGCCAGGAACACGCAGCAGGCTGAATTGCCCTTGTTCCTTCCAGCAATAGGTGACGTTGGACAAGCCTTCGAGGTGCTCCTCGAAGGGAAACGTCGTCGTCGCCAGGATCGTGGTTTCCGGATAGGTGGTTCCCTCGAAACGACAGGCCGAGGCTTTGGCGCACGATGCTGCGCGCGCCGTCGCAGCCGACGACGTATTTGGCCCGCAGTTGTCGCGGGCCTTCCGGGGTTTCGACCGTCACGACCGCGCCGTCTTCCGCCAGCTCCACGCCGGTCGCGCGCGCATTGAAGCGGATTTCCGCGGTGGGCGCTGCGTCCACCAGTTCACGCAGCAGCAGCGACAGCTTCCATTGCTCGACCTGCAGCCGGTAGGGATGCGCCGTGACGTCGGCGAGAACCGACAGATCGAAGACCGCGCGATCGCCCTGCGGGTGCCAGCGGATCTGCCACGACGGACAGATCAGGCCCTGCTCGATCAGCCGCGGCGTCACGCCGATGCCGTCCAGCATGTCGAGGGTCGGCGGATGAAAGGTCGAGGCGCGCAGGTCGCGCTCGAGATCCGGCCGCCGCTTCCAGCACCAAGACCTCGATGCCTCGCTCGGCCAGCAACGCGGCGAGACACAATCCGACCGGCCCCGCGCCGACGACGATGACTTCCGCTTGTTCCATCAACCTGCTGCCTGCGACGTTCTGTCTTTATCGTCTGTGTTTGCATCATGCAACGCGGCGTCGGCGCGAACAACCACGCCGAACGCCAAGCACGCATTCGCAAAAGTCCTTACGAACGGCACGACGCGAAAGCGCCTTTTCGAAGCGTCGTGCAATTCGGTTGACGGTGTAATCTCAGCTTTTACAATGAATTTTCGGGCGGCGTTACAGCGATTTTTGTTTCAAACTGGAGGTTGCGCTCATGTTCAAGGCTATCACGGCCATTGCAGCAACGCTCGCACTGACGATCGGCATCGCCCAGGCGCAGACGAAGACGATCAAGGTCGCAGCCTTCGTGCCCGAAAAAAGTGTGGGCGTCGCCAAGGTCATCAAGCCCTGGATGCAAGCCGTTCAGAAGGACGTCGGCAACGCCGTGCGCATGCAGGGCTTCTGGGGCGGAACGCTCGGCAAGAGCCCGACCAAGCAATACGAGCTGGTCAAGAACGGCGTCGCCGATGTGACCTGGGTGCTGCCCGGATACACGGCCGGACAGTTCCCGCAGATGGGCGTGTTCGAACTGCCGTTCCTCTTTCACAACGCGATCGAGGCCTCGCGCGTCGGCTGGATGCTGTACAAGCAAGGCCTGCTCAAGGGCTTCCAGGACGTCCACCTCGTCGGCTTCTTCGCCACCGAGCCGAACGCGCTTTTCATGCGCACGCCGATCGCCAATCTCGGCGACCTGGCCAACAAGAAGATCCGTTCGGCCGGCGCGATCCAGGCGAAATGGCTGGAAGAGCTGAAAGCGGCGCCGCAAACTCTGACCTCGACGGCGATGAACGAAGCGCTCGACCGCGGCACGCTCGACGGCGTGGTCCAGGGCTGGACCGGCATGAAGACGTTCAAGACCTTGCCGCTGGTGAAGCAGGCCTACATCGTGCCGCGTCGGCGTCATCCCGTTCCTGCTGGTGATGAACAAGAACACCTGGAATTCGCTGCCCAAGTCGGTTCAGGCCTCGATCATGAAGCATGGCGGCGAGGAGATGGCGGTCATGGGCGGCAAGGCCTACGCCGCCGCGGGCGCAAAGATCGAGAGCGAAGCAAAGGCGGCCGGCAAGATCGCCATCAAGCAGCCGGCCAGCGCGCGCATGGCGCAATACGAGAAGCAGATAAATGCGATCTACGAATGGTGGGCCGCCAAGACGCCGAACGGCCAGAAGGTGCTCGACGCCACGCGCGCCGCGTTGAAGCAAATTCGTGGCTGAGCCGATGCCTCATTCGGCCGGGCCTTCCGCGTGGAGGGCCCGGCTCGAGCGCTGGACCGGAGCTGTCGCCATCACCGGCTTCGCCGGTCTTGGATTGGTCGCGGTCCTGACCTTCTACGACGGGCTCGCGCGCTATGTCGGAATGCCGCGCGTCAACGGCTTTTCGGACTATGCGCAGGTCTCCTACCCGATCGTCATCGCCAGCTGCTTTCCGGCCTTGCTGCTGCGCGGGCGCAACGTCACCATCCGCTTTCTCGGCCGCGCGCTCGGCATACGCGCCGGCGCCTGGCTCGAAACCTTCGGCTCGCTGCTGACGCTCATCTTCTTCGCCCTTGTCGTCTGGCAGTTCGTGCTGCTGACCGCCGATTTCCAGGCCAACCATCGCACCACCCCCACGATCGAAATGCCGCTGGCGCCGTGGTGGTGGGTGACCACCGCGCTGATGGCGCTGACGCTGCCGGTGCAGGCCTACGTGTTCGCGACCAACCTCGCGGCCGCCATCGCGGGCCGTCACGTCGTGGTGCCCGACGCCGTCGCCTCGGAAACGTAAGCGCACGTTCGATCGCCAACCAGGTTCGATGACCATGGACCCCATTCTGACCGGCCTCATCGGACTTGGCGCCATGTTCGCGCTGATCGCGCTGCAGGTCCCGGTCGGCATCGCCATGGGGACCGTGGGCGTGGTCGGTTGCGCGTTCGATGATCGGCTGGGGACCGGCGCTGTCGCTGGTCGGAACCGAGCCGTCGTCGGCGATTTCCAGCACGGGGCTCGCCGTCATCGCGATGTTTCTGCTCATGGGCAGTCTCGCGCACACGGGCGGACTGTCGGGCGAGCTCTACCGATTAGCCTACGCCTTCGTCGGTCATCGCCGCGGCGGGCTTGCCATGGCGACCATCGGCGCCTGCGCGGGCTTTGGCGCGGTATGCGGCTCGTCGGTCGCCACCGCCGCCACCATGGCGAACGTCGCACTGCCGGAAATGCTTTCGCGCAAGTACTCGAAGGCGCTCGCCGCCGGCACGATCGCGGCGGGCGGCACGCTCGGCATGATCATTCCGCCGTCGGTGCTGATGATCCTCTACGGCATCCTGACCGAGAACTCGATCATCGCCCTGTTCCTCGCCGGCGTCGTGCCGGGGTTGATCGCGGTCGTCGGCTATGTCGGCGCCGTCGCGGTCTACACGCGCCTGTTCCCGGAGGCCGCGCCGCTCGGCCCGCTCGCGAGCTGGAAGGAGCGGCGCCGCACCGTGGCGGATAGCTGGGCCGTCATCTTGCTGGCGGCCGCCGTGTCCGGCGGCATCTACTCCGGCATCTTCACCGTCACCGAAGCCGCCTCGGTCGGCGCCGTTTTCGCGTTCGGCATCTCACTGCTGCGCCGCCGGCTCACCGCGGGCCGTCCATCCTCAAGTGCTTCGGCGAGACGGCCACCAACACCGGGCTGATTTTCGTCATCCTCATCGGCGCTTCGGTGTTCAGCTATTTCGCGACGCTGTCCGGCCTGCCCGGGCGCCATCGTCACCGGGATCAAGTCGCTCAATCTGCCGCCCTACGTGGTCATTCTGCTGCTCGAGCTGATGTACCTGGTGCTGGGGTCGATCTTCGACACCGTCGCCGCCATGGTGCTGACCTTGCCGTTCGTTTACCCGCTGGTCACCGGCATGGGCTTCGACCCGATCTGGTGGGGCGTGATCAACATCGTCGTGATGGAAATCGGCATGATCACGCCGCCCATCGGGATCAACGTGTTCGTGTTGCACGGCGTCGCCGAGGACCTGCCGCTCAATGTCGATCTTCCGAGGAATCGTCCCCTTCCTGATCTCTGACATCCTGCGCCTGCTGCTGCTGACGTTCGTGCCTCAACTCAGCATCTGGCTGCCCCACGCGGCAGGCTGGATGTAGTCAAGGCGCGGCCGGCACCTGGCGCTCGGCTAGCCGCGCTGCCCCAGCCCTCGCCTGCGATCCACCGCTGCAGTGTATCGTGATCTCGGCTTCGCGCCTTTGACCGCCTCAATGGCGCGCCAAGCCAAGCATAACATGCACGACATCACCGGCGGCCCTTCCCGGCCAGCCACCTCCAGGATCGGCGCCAGGGTCGGCATGCCCGTACCGAGCATGACAACAGCCTCAACGCTACGCATCTTCAATGGGGTCAAGGCGCTCGCGCGCGGACGCGGCTGGCAGGCTGTATATGGGGTGGAATGTACTGCCGGGATTGAAGGCGCTGGAACCTCCGCAACCTCGAACCCGCAGCTCTGCCAATAAGCTATGCTGGCCTGGGTCAAATCCGGCGGATAGGGCGAGACGAGCCCAATGCGCCGCGCTGGAATCACGTTCAACGCATCCACCACCGCGCGCGCAGACGTAATGAAGGGCACGCCGCGCTATCGGCCTCGATCTTGGCAACAGCCTCCTTCTCCGCCGCAGCGCCGACGAGATAGGAGGTTCCAGTGCAGCCGAACGCGTAGGCGGAAATCGGCGCATTGGCGAACTGATCGAGCGACGTTTCGATCGTATTCCAATAGTCGATCAGGCGCGCTTCGATCGTATCCTTGCGACTGGTGAGCCGTGCGTTGATGAAGGCGTAGCCCGGCGGGAAAAGCAGGTTGAATTCGGGCTCGACAGTGGTGTTGGCCTGCGGCGTCAGCGTGCCGATGAGCCCAAGCGGGCTGTACTCAAGAGTCATGGCGGGCCTTGCGGATCGGAACGGTGCCTGTCGCGATTTACTCGACGGAGCGATGGCCAGGCAACGTGAAAAGGCCACGCCCCAATATCATCTTTATTCATTCTACCACGCGGCCAAGCACCAGCCACCACACTTTCCGGTGGCTGCGCTTTGCAGTACTGCAAGCAGCAGCAGGGCAATTAGGCATCGGCCCGAGGGCCGCTGAGCCGCGCTCCTATGCATTCCCCACAATGATTACGACCTAGGGGCCATGTCGCCTTTGGGGCACTTTCCGAGCTTGCACGATCCGCGTGGAACATCCGCCCCGTCTCTCAGACCCGCCGGTTCCATAACCTATCTTTAGGCGAATAATCGGAGGCGAAGCTAAGCAAATAAGAGCCAGCGCCGCAGCTCACCCTCGATCATAAGCTCGGTGAGCGCCCATACCAATGCGTCGACCCGATCCGGCGAATACCCCATCTCCTTGCGGTCGAAGTCGACCGTGAAGGCGCACATCTGGTCTTCGAGGCGCGGGAACGATCCGACATGGTGCACCCGCCCCTGCTCGTAGAGCGCGCTTAGGGAAAGCCGCACTCTCTGCTCCAGGCGCCTCGCAGAGACAAGGCGGCCTCGCGCAGCCCCGCAGAACGCAGGCATTTTGCCGCTATCCGGAAAATCTCCGGTTGGAAGGGAATGCGTGGTGGGCCCGGGAGGACTCGAACCTCCAACCAGACCGTTATGAGCGGCCGGCTCTAACCATTGAGCTACGGGCCCGTCGGCAGACGCCGATCTCTTCTATCAACGCAGGCGGGCTCTCGGCAATTGGCTGTCCGGCCGGTTGCCGGCCGAACTGGGCCCGCCGGATACGGTTTTCCGCCTCGAAGGGGCACCGGCGCGGCGCCCGCCGGCACCATCGCGAGAAGATCCGTGGGCGTCGGCCACGGCGCCTCATATCACGCGCCGGCGCTGGAAATCGCGGGCGGTGTTGGCTTTGGCATTACCCGCGACTCAGTTATGCACAAGCTATGCTGCCGATTTATCGAATTATTCCGGTTGGCGGCGTATTTTTCGCCATTGCGATTCTCCTGCTGGCCCTCAACCCACGGCGGACGGCAAGTCGTTCGACGCCGGACGGGCTCGTGCCGGCCCGCGGCGCTTTGATCGACCGCAGAGAACATCCGGAATGGCGGCAGTTCCTCATTCTCGCGGCCCTGCGGCGGGCCGACGAATTGAAGCAGTTGCGCAATCTGCACGACACGGTCGTGCGGCCCACGCCGCGGAAACCACCCGCCGCGGCCAAGATCGACGCCAAGCGGGACACAAAGGCTGACGTCAAGCGCGACAGCAAGCCTGCCAACGACGCGGCGCAAGTAGACGCCGAGGCGGCCATCAAGGCCGACGCCAGCCCTCCCGACGCCGGTAACGCCGCGCCGCTCACGTCCACGCCGGTCACGCTCGCGCCGGAGACGACCGGGCATGAGACGGCCGCGCATGAGACGGCCGGTTACGACCCGGCCGAGCCCAAGCCGCTCGCCGACGCGCATGAGCCCGCAGGCGCGAAGCCGCACGACGCCGCGACGGTCGCAGCCGCCGATCCGGCGCCGGCCGAAGAGGCAGTAGCGGCAATGAAGCCAACGCCAATCGAGACGGCACCGGCCGACACCACGCCAGCTCGGGCCACGCCGGCCACGGCTACCGGTCCGGCGATGGCCGAAGCCCAGCCGCAAGCACCGCAGGCACCGGAAGCAACCGAGCCCGCGCCTGCCCCGGCGTCGAATTCCACCGCGGGTGCGCCCACGGTCGTCAAAGCAAGGCCCATCGAGCGCGCGCCGGTCGAGACCGTGTCGCTAGAGACGACGCCGCGCGACGCCGCGCCGGCCCTTGCGCCGGCCGTTGCGACGCCCGTCGTGCCCGCGCCGGAAACGGCCCGGCCCGCGCCAGCGCATGAGACCACCGGGAGCCAGTTCGACGCCCTCGTGCCGCCGCCGGCCCCGGAAGCCGCCAAGGTTGCCGTCTTGACCGCGCCGCCGGCCGAGCCGGATAGCGAGGACATCACCGGCTCGATCGATCAGTCGCCCGACCGCGCCACCACCATTCCGGTCGGCATCGGCGAAGCGTCGTCGACCGAGATCGACATCATGATGCCACGGGAACGCCCGCCCGTGCTGCGGGAGATCGACCTGCGGCGCGCAACCCAGAGCAAGCTCGAGCGCCGGCGGCGCGCGGCCCACCGCAGCGCGCGCGCCAGACGCGAGAACGCCAAGAACGGCGAGAACGCACCGCCGCCGACCAATTTCTTCGCGCTGCTGTTCCTGCCATTCATGGGCGACGGCACGTTCAAGCCGCTCAAGGTGAATCCCTATCAGCCGCCGCAGTACAGGAGCGGCGAGATCGAATAGGCCATGGCCGGGGCGCGCCCGGCGAACGGTAAGGCGGGGCGGCACCCGCGCACGCCGGACCTGTTCGCTCTGCGGCGCCTGACGGCGCCTCAATAGCCGGCGGCGTAAAAGTGGACGGCGCGATCGGGATTGCCGCGGGCGGCGCGATAGGCGCCGGCCAGATATTTCACCGCAAAGCGCATGTTGGTCCCGGCATCGAGCAGCCCGCGCGCGCCGCCGCGGTAGCCCATGGCGCGGGCGGTGCCGAGGCGGATCTGCATCAAACCGTAGTTGCCGTTGTGGACCGCGCGCGCGTTGCCGCGGCTCTCACGGTAAATGATCCGCCGCACGAGACCTTCGGGCACGCCGTTGGCGGCGGCGTAACGGGCGATCAGGGCGTCGAGATTGCCGTTGGCGTCGTATCGCGCGTGGTGCTCGCCGGCCCGCGCGAGCGAGACCGGCGCCGCGACCATGAGCAGGACCGTGGCGAGGCAGGCTGTGCGGATCATGGGCCCTCCCGGTGCGTTGACGGCGCCCGTGGCGCTGCGAGCACGTTGCGTCGCGGATATGAGGCGTTTCGGCGGCAAGTTCGGCAAGCTTGTGGCGAAGGCAGGCCCCCGAGGCCGGGTTCCATCACAAATTGCAGCGCCATGTTGCGGCAAGCGGGCCGTCCGTGAGTCGGCCGGACCGAGATACCGCTTCCGCCTTGATTCAAATCAAGGTTCCGGGTTCCCGGAGCAGGATAGTTTCCTGTGTAACCTTATTCAACTTTCCAGCCGGGAGACTACAGGCCATGCCGACAGACACCGCCATCTGGATCAGCGCGATCAGCGCGTTCTTCGTTCTCTTCGCCGCGGCGCTGGCATGGACCGACCACCACGCGCACGGCTATCCGAAGCACGAAAAGTAAGAATCGAGACTGAGCGGCGGCGCTGTTTCCCGCTCTCCGTTTGCGGGGAGGGGGCGCGGACGCCTGAAAAGCGCGAGCCGGGTGAAGGGGCATGGCACGGCCCCTCGCCCGGCTTCCTCGTTGCACGCGAGAGCCGACCTCTCCCCGCGAAACCGGGTAGCGGCGAGCGCGTTTGTCCGCCCGCGGCCTGCCGCCGCACGCATACCGTCCCCGCCCAAAAGGCCCCTTGGCGCGCGTGCGGTTTCCGTCTATGCCGCGCGCGCATCCGAACCGGCAAGCCGCCGGGCGCGAAACCCCTGACCAGACAATGCGCGAAAACTTGCGCCCGATCGCTTCGATCCTGCTCGGCGTCGGCTTCCTGCTCGCCGGCAACGGCTTGCTGTTCACGCTGCTGCCGCTGCGCGGCCACGCCGACGGCTTCAGCTCGCTCGCCATCGGCGCCATCGGCTCGGCCTACTACGCCGGCTTTGTCGGCGGCTGCCTGCTGGCGCCCTATGTCATCCTGCGCGCCGGGCACATCCGGGCCTTCGCCGCGCTGGTCGCGCTGGCGGTGGTGGTCGGGCTCGCCTATCCGCTCTCCGCCGCGGTGTGGCCGTGGATCGTGTTCCGCCTGGTCAACGGCTTCTGCATCGCCGGTTTCTATCTCGTCATCGAAAGCTGGCTCAACGACCGTGCCACCAACGAGACGCGCGGCTTCATTATGTCGTCCTACGTCATGGTGATCTACGGCGCCTTCACCGCCGGACAGATGATGGTGACGCTCTACCCGATCAAAGGCACGGAAGATTTCATCCTGGCCGCGATGATGGCCTCGCTCGCCATCGTGCCGGTGGCGCTGACCCGCTCGGCGCAGCCGGCGGCCGTGACCATGGTCAGCTTCCGCCCGTGGCAGGTCTATCGGACGGTACCGGTCGGCCTGGTGGCGAGCTTCGCCATCGGCGCGGTCAACGGCGCCTTCTTCGGGCTGGGGCCGGTGTCGGCCGCGCGCACCGGGCTCAGCACCACCGAGGTGGCGGTGTTCATGAGCGCGGCGACGCTGGCCGGCGCGGCGGCGCAATGGCCGGCGGGCCGCATGTCCGACCGCGTCGACCGCCGGCGGGTGCTGCTGGTGCTGCTTATCGGCGCGACGCTGAGCGGCCTGCTGTTGTGGCTGTTCGCGACCAACGGGCTGCTGCTGGTGAGCTTCGGCTTCGTCTATGGCGGGCTGGCGCTGCCGGGTTACGCGCTCGCCGCGGCGCATGCCTACGACAAGACCGACCCCGCCGACATGGTATCGACCGCCGCCACCGTGCTGCTCGCCAACGCGGTGGGCGCGACCATCGGGCCGCTGCTGGCGCCGCCGGTGATGGACCAGCTGGGACCGCGCTCGCTGTTCCTGTTCACCGCGGCGGTGGAGGCGATGCTAGCCGTCTACGTTTTCTACCGCATCCGGGTGCAGCCGTCGCTGACGCCGCCGCAGAAGACCGAATTCGACCTCGCCACCGCCGCGCCGGTGGGCGCCGTGTTGACCACCGAGGGGCTCGACCCGGAGGACCCGCTGGTGGTGATGCCGGAGCCCTATCCGCCGGCGCCCGAGGCGGACATGCCGGCCGCCGAGGCACCGCCGATGGAAACGACGTATGAGGAGATGCCGGCGGCGGAAGGCGAGCTGCTGCCGCCGGACGACGCGCCGCCGACGGACAAGCCGGCGTGAGACGAATCAAAAACAGGGAGGACTGAAAATGCCGAAGGCCTATTGGGTGGTGACCTATCGCAGCGTAAAGAACCCGGAGGCCTGGCAGGCCTATGCCAAGCTGGCGGGCCCGGCGATCACCGGCGCCGGCGGGCGCTTCCTGGTGCGCAGCAAGCCGGTCAAGACTTACGAAGCCGGCATGGACGAGCGCGTGGTGATGATCGAGTTCGACAGCATCGACAAGGCGGTTGCCGCCCACGACGCCCCCGAATACCAGGAGGCGTTGCGCGTGCTCGGCAGCGACAGCGTCGTGCGCGACATGCGCTTGGTGGAAGGAGTTGAATAACCCTCCCCAAAAAGACGATGCGCGGGGCAAGCCCCGCGCATGACGTCACCCTCGCGCGCGAAGCCTGCGCACGATCTTTCGACTTAGCAGCTGCAGAACGGATAGCGGCGCTGGGCGTCGTGCGCCATGCGCAAAGCCTCCGAGTACGATTCCGAGAACGCCGCCGCATAAAGCGCGGCGCTAGAAAGCACGGTGTAGGGCAGCGACCACAGCTTGGACTGCGCCGGTGCGTGGGTTTCCAGGATCGACAATGTGTCCTCCTTCAGGTCTCAATAATTGGCGCGATTGGACAGAAAACGGCGCTCGATCTCGCGCTCGGTTTCGTCCGTGAAACGGCCGCCGCCGGCCTGCACGAAGGCGGCGATCTCACGCTCGGCCTGGCGCATGCGCGCGGCCATCATGGCGTTGAGCACGCGGCGCATCAGGCCGGGGCGACGGCGAGTCTTGGTGTCCGGGGCCGCGAAGTCGCGGGCGGTGGCGGTGATGTGGGCGAAAGCCATCGGGGTCAGCTCCTATTTCAAGGTTCCGTCCCAGGCGCGCCTTTCCCCTTTGGTTTCTTCTTGTTGTTGCATTGCGATATAAATGATTTTGCACTGCACACAACCGGTATACCAGCATATGCCGTATGCGCCAGAGACATGCGTTTCACGCGCAGCGCGCTGGCAAGCCATGCAAATTCGCATTGGTCGCGAAGATGGCCCCGCAGTGACGGCGTACGGAAAGATTCAAGGCTGGCCGCGTTTTCCTCCGAGACGCCAACAACACGGAGGTGAATCGGCCATGACGACCCTGGATAGACCGCTGACGGCAAGCGACGAGGGCGACGACCGCGGGCTGGCGCTCGGCCGCGCCGAAGGCCAGGCCTTCGGGCGCATCCTCAAGCACATGCTCGAAGACGTCGCCGACGGCGGCCGCGAAGTCGAAAGCGGCGACTATCTCATCGCCTATGCGGTGGAGAAGGCCGAGGGCATGTACGCGCCGAAGGACGGCGGCCTCGAATGGCAGGCGCCGAGCGACGAGAACATCCATATCGAGGTGTCGGTGCGCGACCGCGCCGACGGACGGCTGATCCCCGGTCTCGATATCGACGTGACCGTCATCGACAAGGACGGCCGGGAAATCGGCACCCACCGGCACCCGCTGCTATGGCATCCCTATCTCTACCATTACGGTCGCAACTGGGTGCTGCCGGGCGACGGCACCTATAGCCTGCGGGTGCGCTTTCCGGCGCCGCAATTCCACCGCCACGACAAGGTCAACGGCAAGCGTTTCGCCCGAGGCGCGGACATCACGTTCGAGGACGTCGAGCTGAAAACCGGGCGGGAGTAGGCTCGGGCAGCAAACGCCGCTCATTCTCGCGCAAGCGGGATCCGACGATGGTCACGTGCTTGCATCGTCCGGGCCCCGCTTTCCGCCTTCGCGCGCCACGCTTCGGCGGACTCAAACCCGCCGAAGCGTGAAGGGAGCGAAGGCCGCATCGCGGGGAACGAGCGGCCGCTGCAATTTCAGTCTTGCAACGTCACTTCGCCGCGGGTTTGCCGGCGGCGGGAGCTTCGCTGGCCTTGCCAGCCTCGCCCGCCTCGCCTTTCTTGCCCGCCTTGCTCCACTGTTCGTACTGCGCCGGCGTGACGCCGTCCTCGTGCTGCACGAACGCGACCGCGCGCCAGATCTCCTCGTCCGTCATGTGGCCGCCGAAGGCCGGCATGCCGGTCATGCGGATGCCGTTCTTGATGGTCCAGAACACCTTGGCGGGCGGATCGTCCTTGGTGGCGTGGCCGAGATCCGGCGGATTGGGGTTCATGCCCTTCGCGAACCGCTCGGGCTTGTGGCCGGGCGCGCCATGGCAGTCGACGCAGCCCTCTTCCGCCACCTCATGGGCGCCTTCTTGCACCGCCTGGGGCGTGGAGAACCAGGCCGGCGGCGACGGCGCCGTAAAATGCTTATCGATCGAAGCCTCGCGCACGCTTTTCAGGGACCATTCCACCACCGGATTGCCGTCAGCGGACGCGGCGACGCTGTAGAAACCGCCATAGAAATATACCGCGCCGGCAATCGCCACACAGATCGCCAGCACACCAATCGCAGCCAAAAATCGCATTGAGGACCCCATTTTGTGCGTTGCCCGGAACCGAGAACGCACGTCGGGCTGAATTGATCCAGGTTTTTTCGGTAATAACTCCCGAAAGCGGCAACGGGTTACCGCTCAATCGAACAATGCCACCGCCCGGGTCCAGCCGCCGGAAGCGGCTTTGATCTTGGCCGGGAAGCAGGCGACGATGAAGCCGTCACTGGGAAGCTGCTCGAGATTGCACAGCTTCTCCATGTGGCAATAGGGAATCTCGCGGCCGGCCTTGTGGCCCTCCCAGATGATCGCGGGATCGTGCGTTTCCTCCCAGCGCTTGGCGGTATGCACGAACGGCGCGTCCCAGCCCCAGGCGTCGATGCCGCGCAGACGCGCACGCCGCGCGGCTTGTTCGGCAGCATCGGCTTGATGGCAGCCCACCCGCCATCGGTCAGTTCGTAGCGCATGATTCGAGGCTCCACTTCGGGTAGCCTGAATCATGTGTCGGACGGCATCATCAACCTGCCACGACTGGTCATGATAGACGCAAACACTCTCATTTAGAGCGCGCTTTCGGGGCAAAGCCGACATGGCGGGACGTATTGCCGGCTGCGTCCCGGTCGAAAATGGCCCATCTGCGACCTACCGCCGCCGCGCTAAGGCGCTGGGATTCGAACTCTAAGCTGACATGCCTCCGAGCATCTCCAACTGGCGATGTTGATCCGATGCTCCGATCGAACTCAATTAAATAACGCCATCCTGCTGTGGAGTAGCCGCTGTTCTCCAGCGCAGTCAACGGACGGTTCCGGCGCCCAAGGCGCTGCCACGGCTCACGGTGTGATAGCGCGGGTCGCTCTAGTACAGCTGCGCGCCGCCTGCGCGAAGAGCGGGCAAAAGTCCACGCGATAATCTTGCCGTTTGAGACGCGCCGCACGTTGCGCCGCATGATAAGATTCCGTTAACGTTCATGCCGGGGCCGAGCGTGACCTGAGTGGATATTGATGCGGAATGGAATGACGTGCGCCCACGGGGGCACGGCGGCGACCCTGTTGCGTGGCGTGACGGGGCCGGTTGTTCTGGCCTTGCTCTTTCTGCTGAGCTTGGCCTTGCCGGCAGCGGCCCAGACGGTCATCGACGTCGGCAGTGCCAGCGACCTGGTGAGCGCGCTCACCACGGTCGATAACAATCCATCGACCAGCTACACCATTAACCTGACTTCCGACGTCACGCTCACCGGCGCCACCACGCTGCCTGCGATCACGTCCTCGAGCACCGTCACCGTCACCGGCAACGGCCACACGCTGGACGGCAGCAACGTGCAGCGCGGGCTTCTCGTTTATTCCGGCACTGTCTCAGTCAGCAACCTGACCATCCAGAACGCGGTCGCGCAGGGCGGTAATGGTGGCGCCGGCGGGGGTGGCGGGATGGGCGCGGGCGGCGCGTTGTTTGTCGCCAATGGCGCCAATGTCACGGTCAGCAACGTGACACTCTCGAACAATCAGGCGAACGGCGGCAGCGGCGCCGGCGAAGGCACTCTTGCTGTCGATGGCGGCGGCGGCGGCGGCATGGGCGGCAACGGCGGCACGCTGCCGACGGCGACCGGCGGCGGTGGCGGTGGTGGGCTCGGGCTCGGAGCGAACGGCGGCAATCCCGGCGCGAATGGTGCCGCTGGCATCGCCGCGGGACAGACGAGTGGCGGCAGCGGCAGCAGCGGCGGTACAGGCGGCGCGAATGGCGGTGGTGGCGGCGGCGGTCAAGCGGGCAACAGCGACGGCGGCGGCGGCGGTGGCACTGGCGGCGGCAATGGCACCGGCGTCAACGGCGTCGGCGGTGCGGGCGGTTTCGGCGGCGGTGGCGGTGGCGGCTACAACGCCGATGGTGGCGCCGGCGGGTTTGGCGGTGGCGGCGGCAGTAGCGAGGCCGGCGTTGGATCCGCCTCGGGGAATGGCGGCTTCGGCGGCGGCGGTGGTGGCGGAGGCGCTGCTGCGACTGGGGGATCGGGCGGCTTCGGTGGCGGCAGTGGTGGCCATTCCGGGAACGGCGGCGGCGGTGGTGGCGCGGGCCTGGGCGGTGCCCTGTTCGTACAGAATGGCGGCACGCTGACGATCGACGGTACCTTCACGGTCAACGGCAACGCGGTCAGCGGCGGCACGGGAGGACTAGGATCTGGCGGCGGCGTTAGTGGCGGTGCCGGCTCAGCCTACGGCTCCGGCATGTTCCTGCAGGGCAACGGCACTCTGACCGTTTCGCCCGCATCCGGCGAGACCCAGACAGTCTCCAACGTGATTGCGGACCAGACCGGCTCGGGCGGCACTGGCGCCAGCGCTGGAACCTGGGCGCTCAGCAAGACCGGCAGCGGCACGCTCATTCTCAACGGCGTCGACACCTATAGCGGCGGCACCACCGTATCGGGCGGCACTCTGGAAGTGGGTGACGCGAGCCATACCAGCGCCGGCATCGCCGGCGACGCGACCGTGGGCGCGAGCGGCACGCTTGCAGGACATGGCACCATAGGCGGCGACGTCACCAACAGCGCCGGCGGTATCGTCGCGCCCGGCGGCTCGATCGGCACGCTGACGGTGAGCGGCAACTACACGCAAGGCTCGACCAGCACGCTGCAGATCGAGGTGTCGCCGAGCGCGGCGTCCAAGCTGGCGGTGAGCGGCGCGGCGACGCTCGCCGGCACCCTCAAGCTGGTCTACGAGCCCGGCGTCTATACGACCAAGACCTACAACATCCTCAGCGCGTCGAGCGTGAGCGGAACGTTCTCGACCGTGAGCGGCACGACGCCGTCGGGCGTCAGCCAGTCGGTCGCCTATAGCGCGAGCGACGTCGATCTCGTGCTCACGAGCCTGACGGTGGCACCGACCAACGACACGGTGTTCACATCGACCGGCACCAGCGCGCTGCTCAACGGCCAGCAGGCGAACGCCTCGCTGCTCGATCATCTCGCCGGCCTGGACGCCGGCACGGAAAGCGATACCTTCCAGAACGCGTTCGCCTCGTTCGACGACACCGAAGCGTCGGCCGCGCTCGCCTATGCCGGGCCGGCAAAGCCGGACGACAACCCGCTCGCCTCACTGCCGCAGAAGATGGCCCGCATCGGCGGCTGGTTCCGTGGGCTCGGTAGCTTCGCCGACTTGAGCGGCAACGGCAGCACGCCCGGCTTCAGCACCAGCGGCGGCGGCTTCCTCGCCGGCGTCGACCGGCCGGTGACGAATAACCTCTCTGCCGGTATCGCCGGCGGCTATACGCGCACCAGCCTGAGCGAGGACGGTGGCAGTTCCGGCTCGATCGACAGCTCGCGTTTCGCGTTTTATGGCAGCTACGGCTTTGGCGCCTGGGCGTTCGATGCCACGCTCGGTTACGCTTATGACCGTTTCAGCAACAGCCGCCTGATTTCGTCTGTCGGCGAGGTGGCGTCTTCCAGCCACACCGGGCATGAGTTCGACGGCGCCTTGCAGGTGAGCCGGCGTTTCGATCTCGGCGGGCTGACTGTACTGCCCGAAGCGGGCCTGCAATACGTGCATCTCTATGAACGCGGCTTCGACGAGGCCGGCGCGCCGGGCTTCAATCTAACGGTGGCCAGCCGCAATTCGGATTCGGTGCGCCCGTTCCTCGGCGCGCGTTTCGTCAAGCCCTGGCTTACCGACGGTGGCATGCACATGGCGGTCGAAGCGGATTTCGCCTACAGCCGCGAGCTTTCCGACACGCCGCCGAGCATCGTCCAAGTCGGAGGCGGCAGCTTCACGGTCGACGGTCTTGCACCCGCGCGCGACCAGCTTTCGCTCGGCACCGGCATTACCGCCCGGATGAACGACCGCCTCGCGCTGTTCGCCGATTACCACGCCACGTTGCCGACCGGGAACCTCGTGCAGCAGACCGTTAAGGCCGGGCTCAACTACGTGTTCTAAGGCGCAACGGGCGAGGCACCGGGGAATGGGCTGCGATGGGCGCGAGGGTGGCTGGGCGCCCCGCGACCTAACGTCCGCTGCCTGCGGCAGAAGTGGATTTTCAGGGGCTAAAGCTCGCCGCCGCTTGTGGAGCGAAGCGGACATCAGGCCGACCTTTATGAACGCCCCCTAATTCAATCGAACAGCGCCACGGCGCGGGTCCAGCCGCCGGAGGCTGCTTTGATCTTGGCCGGGAAGCAGGCGACGATGAAGCCGTCACTGGGAAGCTGCTCGAGATTGCACAGCTTCTCCATGTGGCAATAGGGAATCTCGCGGCCGGCCTTGTGGCCCTCCCAGATGATCGCGGGATCGTGCGTTTCCTCCCAGCGCTTGGCGGTATGCACGAACGGCGCGTCCCAGCCCCAGGCGTCGATGCCGGTCACGCGCACGCCGCGCGAGGTGAGATAGAGCGTGGCCTCGCGGCCCATGCCGATGCCGGCCGCCATGTAGTCGTCGTGGCCGATGCGGCCGCCGGCGCGGGTGTTGACCAGCACGATGTCCATGGGTTGCAGGTCATGGCCGATGCGCTTGAGCTCGGCCTCCACCTCCGCGGCGCTGACGACATGACCGTCGGGCAGGTGTCGGAAGTCGAGCTTCACCCCCGGACGAAAGAACCAGTCGAGCGGCACTTCGTCGATGGCCATCATGGGGTTGCCGTGGATGTCATGGGACTGGAAGTGGTAGGGCGCGTCCATGTGAGTGCCGTTATGAGTGGCGAGCGTCACCTGCTCGATCGCCCAGCCCTCCCCGTCCGGCAGGTCCTCGACCTTGAGGCCGGGAAACAGAACTCGCCACCAGCGGGCCGGTGTCTTTGTTGGTCTGGTAGGCGATCTTCGGCCGCATGAAGGGCGGGTCGAGCACGGTCTCGTTGTCGAGGGTGACCGAAATGTCGACCATGCGGCTGGGCAGTTTCATGAGCGTTGTCCCTTGTTGGTTTTGGCAGCGGGCGCGGATGGTAACGGAGGCCGGCCGGCGCCGGAAGCGGCCGTCCGGCCCACCGCGGCGGGTTATTGTGCACCGCACGAAAACTATATTGCGCCACCGCAGCGTTGCGGTAGATTCGCGATAAAGGCGCTATCAAGACGCACCGGTATTCAGGGAGGCCACGGGGGCTAGGCCATGCACTTGTTGAAACTGCCGCTGTTCCGGCTGCTCGCGATCAATCTCGTCATCGGCGCCATCATCTCCCTGGTGATGATCGGCGGGCTGCTCGCGTTCAATCCGTTCAACATCCGCCACATGATCTTCTCCGACCGCGAACCGGTTGCGGTGCTGGCGGTGCTGGTGTTTGACTTCTTCATCACCTTCGGCAGCGCGGCCATGGGTACCGCCATCATGGCGCTCGGGCGCGGGCCGCAGGGCGACGCCTCGGTCGAGCGTGCGCGCATGGCGGCGGGCGCCGACCTGCATTAGTCGGCCGTTGCCGGTCCAGGCCAGGCGGCGCTGGACTTGATTGCGCGCCGCGCTACACTCATCTGGCGTTGAGGCAACCAACGCCCGGACCCGCCATGCCGCATATCGGCCAGCCGCTGCTGCGGCTTCTCGCCATTAATCTCGCCATCGGCATCAGCGTTGCCGTGCTGATGGTGGGCGGCCTGCTGGCGCTCAACCCGCTCAGCCTGCGCCATCTCATTTTTGCCGACCGAGACGCGGTGGCCGCGCTCGGCCTGCTGCTGTTCGGTTTTCTTATCACCTTCGGCAGCGCCGCCATGGGCACCGCAGTGATGGCGCTCGGTGCGCCCCGCGAACGCGGCGGCGATGGCGGCGGCAAGCCAGTCAAGGCCGTGGCGCTCGCTCACAGGTCGCGCGCGTGAGGCGCCCGGAGTGTCGCTTCATCGGCATTTCACTTTTTTCTTGTCGCGTTTCCGGACGGCGAACCGGTTCCCACTTCGCCTGGAAACGCTTTAAAGTTTTGAACCTTTTCGGGCCACACAGCGACTAAACGCGTGCCGTCCATTAATTGCGCCTCGCAAATGAGGGGATCGATATCATGCGTCTTGCGCTTCCCGCCTCCGCCACCACCCTGCTGTTCGCCGCCGCGCTGACCGTTGCGGGCGCCCTCACCGCCACCGCCACGCCCGGCGACAGGCCGGGCGCCAAGGATTATCCCGGCATCGGCCGCTTCAAGGGCAGCGTCATCACCGGCTATGTAGTGAGGAATTTCGACGCCACACGGCTGCAAGCCGGCCCCTTCAAGCACGGCAAGCCGACCGACCAGCGGCGGCTGGAAGGCCACGTCACCCGCATCGCCTACCGCACCGGCGCCGGCCCCTCGATTTTGGAAGTGTCGCGCAACTTCGAGAACCAGCTCAAGAGCGCCGGCTTCGACACCCTGCTCGCCTGCGATACCAAGGAATGCGGCGGGCCCGATTTCTCCTATGCGGTCGACACCCTGCCGGTGCCGCAGATGGTCGTTGACGGCTTCAACTTCCGTTACTACGCCGGCCACAAGAAGAAGGGCAGCCAAGACATCTACGCCACCGTGCTGACCAGCAAGAACAACGGCCATATTTATGCGCAGCTCATCGTCGCGGTGGTCGGTGCGATGAAGAACAAGATGGTCGACGCCGCCGCCATGGCCAAGGGGCTGGGCGAGAAGGGCCACATCGCGCTCTACGGCATCTACTTCGACACCGACAAGGCGGTGATCAAGCCGGCGAGCAAGCCGACGCTGGAGCAGATCGCCAAGCTCCTGCGATCGAAGCCTAAGCTCGGCGTCTACATCGTCGGCCACACCGACAACCAAGGCAGCTACGATTACAACATCACCCTGTCGCGCAAGCGCGCCGCGGCGGTGGCGACGACCCTCGTCAAAAGCTACCACATCGCCCGCGGAAGGCTGCACACCGCTGGCGTCGGCTTCCTGTCGCCGATCGGCTCCAACGCCACCGAGGCGGGCCGCGCGCTCAACAGGCGGGTAGAACTGGTGGAGCCTTAAGGGCTAAACAAGCCGCAGCCACACCGGCTCATAAAAGGGAGACATGAAATGCCCAAGGCCTACTGGATCACCTGCTATCGCGAAGTCAAGGACCCGGACAAGCTCGCCGCTTACGCCAAGCTCGCCGGGCCGGCGACGGCGCCGTTCGGCGCGCGCTATCTCTGCCGCGGCACGGCGCAGAAGGCCTACGAGCATGGGCAGTTGGATCGGGTCGTCATCACGGAATTCGACAGTCTCGAAAAAGCGATCGCCGCCCACGACAGCCCGGCCTACCAGGAGGCCGTGCGTGTGCTCGGCGACGGCGCGGTGCGCGACGTGCGGATGATTGAGGGACTGGAGTAGCGCTTAGAGCGCCTTGATCCAGAACTGCATGGGCTTGTCGGTCTCGGCCGGCTCGCCCACGTCCTGCCAGCCGAAATGGGCGACCAGGCCCGCTGCCTTGCGGTAGCCGCGCTTTTCCCAGAACGCGTCGAGTGGCATGTAGCCCGTCGGCTTCAGGGGATGATCGTCCGGGCGCACCACCGCGCAGAAGATCGAGAGCGAGTAGCCGCAGCGCCGCGCCTGCGCCTCGCGGTGGTCGAAGAAGGCGTGGCCGATGCCGCGGCCGCGGTAGGCCGGCAGCAGCACCGACTCGCCGCAATAGAAGATGCTGTCGATGTCGTAGCCGGAATCGCGGAACGGCTGCTGCAGCGGCGCGTGCTGGGTGGAAAGCGCGCACCCCGTGGCGCAGCCGATAATGCTGTCGCCATTCTCATCACGCACTTTGGCGGCGACGAAGATGCCGTCCTTGCCCTGCGCAAACTCGCGCAGGTATTTGGCTTCGTAGTCGAGCGTACCGTCGTAGAGATAGGGATAGGCGCGGAACACCGCGATGCGCAGGCGCGCGAGGTCGTCGAGCGATTGCGTGAGCGCTGGGCCGGTGAGCGGGCTGATGGTAACGGCCATGATCCAATTCCTGGGTGCCCGTATGCCTGCTCGGGCCTGCCCCCGCAATGGCAGCGGACCCCCGATTTGCAATCGTGGCCATAGGCGCCTATATCGCGGACAACAATCCCGCCCCGCGCGGGGTTTTGCGTTTTCGAGGAGGCCGACATGGCGAAAAAGCCAGGCAGCAATCCCAAGAACGAGTTCGTGCTGTTCGACGTGATCTACGAGGACGGCTCGCAGCGCTCCAACCGGCGGGTGCCGGCCGAACTGCTCGGCGGGCTGGAGAAGGACGAGCCGGCACGCGGGTTCATCATCGAGCAGGACCGCGAGATCGCCGAGAAATCCGGACGCGCGCCGCTCAAGATCAAGAGCATCGCGCGCACCGGCGCCAAGCCGAAGAAGAAGATGGAGAAGGCGGACTAGCCTGACCCTGCTTCACCGCCCCTTGAGCTTCTGCGCGAACAGGACCAGCGCGCGGCGGTAGATCTCGGAGCGGTTCCACTCGCGCATCACATCGAAATTCGCCGTGCCCCTCTCGTAGGGCTGGCCGCGATGCCAACCGTTCGTCTTCAGGAGGTTGGCGGTGGAGGCCAGCACGTCCGCCACGCTATGGCGCAGGTCGACGCGGCCGTCGCCGTCGAAGTCGACGCCGTATTTGATGTAGGACGACGGCAGGAACTGGGTCTGCCCGATCTCGCCGGCAAAGGCGCCGACCATCTGGCTCGGCGGCAGGTCGCCGCGCTGCAGGATGCGCAGCGCCGAAATCAGTTCGCCCTGAAACAACTGCGAACGCCGGCAATCGTGCGCCAGCGTCGCCAGCGTGCGCACGACCGGCTTCCGGCCCATGTCGCCGACGCCGTCGTCGGTCTCCATGGTCCAGATCGCCATCAGGATCTCTTTCGGGACGCCGAAGCGCGCTTCGATGCGCGCGAGCAGCGCGGCGTGGCGATGCATCAGGCGGGTGGCGCGCTTGAGCCGCACGGTGGTGATGCGGGTGCGGGCGAATTTCTCGAAGCTGCCCTCGCGCCGGAAGGCGTGCGCCTGGCGGCGGTCGAAGGCCATTACTTGGCGGTCGGGCGTGAGGCCGGAAAAGGCGGCATTGACCGTACGCGCCGAGACCCCTTGCGCTTCCGCGTCGCGCGCCATGCCGGCGAGAAAGGCCTGGAAGCTGCCGCCGCATTGGGCGGCGAAGGCGGGAGCCGCGATGCAGACGCTAAACGTAAAGGCCAAAAGCGCGCGCCGGATCATGTCAGAACCTCGTCGTTTCCACCAAGGCACCGCAAGGATGGCATGGCGGTCCGGCCGGCGGAAGGCGATGATGGGTCGCAGCCGCGCGCCACGCCTCACCCCGGCGCCGCCTGCGCCAGATACTCGATCGCCGCTGCGCTGCCGCCCCTGCCGTGCGGCATGCCGAGCGCGGCAAGGCCCATCTCGATGACGCCGAGCGTGCCGAGCACCATGGGCGCGTTGACGTGGCCCATATGCGCGATGCGGAAGCCCTTGCCCTCGAGATGGCCGAGCGCGCGGCCGAGCACCACGCCGCATTGCTCCGCGCAATAATCGACCAGCGGCTGCGCGCTTTCGCCGGACTGCGTCACTACCGCCGTCACCGTGTTGCAGCGCTCGGCCGGCTCCGCGATGTTGAAGCCGAGCGCCTGGCCCTCGGCCCAGACGGCGACCGCGCGGCGCGTGGCTTCGGCGAGCGCGCGGTGGCGCGCGAACACGTTGTCGAGGCCCTCGGCGAACAGCATGTCGAAGGCCGCGCGCAGAGCGAACAGCAACTGCTCCGGCGGGGTGCCGCAATATTTGAGGTAGTGCACGTCGCCCTCGCGGGCGGTCCAGTCCCAATAAGGCGTGCGCATGCCGGCCTTCTGATGCACCGCGTGCGCGCGCGGCGAGGCCGCGGTGAAGCTCAAGCCCGGCGGCGTCATCAGTCCCTTCTGCGAGCCGGCCATGGCGACGTCGACGCCCCAGGCGTCCATCTCGAACGGCATGCAGCCGAGCGAGGCGACGGTGTCGACCATCAACAGCGCATCGTGGCCGGCGGCGCGGATCGCCTCGCCGATCGCCTTGATGTCGTTGACCACGCCCGAGGCGGTGTCGATCTGCGCCACGAGGATGGCCTTGATCTCGCCCTTGGCGTCGGCCTTCAGCCGCGCTTCCACCGCCGCCGGCCGCACCGCGCGGCGGAAGTCGCCCGGCAGCACCTCGACCCCGGCGCCCAGCATCTGGGCCGCCTCGCCCCAACCGATGGCGAAGCGCCCGCTTTCGAGCACCAGCACCTTGTCGCCGCGCGAGAGCACGTTGGTGAGGGCGGCCTCCCAGGCGCCGTGGCCGTTGGCGGCGTAGATGTAGGTGTGGCCTTCGGTGCGGAAGATTTTCTTGAGGTCGGCGAGCAGGCCGTCGGTGAGCGCGACCATCGAGCCGGCATAGATGTCGATCGCCGGCCGGTGCATGGCGGCGAGCACGGCGTCGGGAATAACGGTGGGGCCCGGGATGGCGAGGAATTCACGGCCTGCGGCAAGCGACATTTTCAGGGACTCGATGGGAGAATGGCGGGTGGTGGATGACGGGCCTGCCTAGCACGTTCGGCCGCCCTGTCCGATCACGATTCGTCATGGCAGGTATCGACGGCACTCGGGTGGCGCCCCGCCTTCACGCCGTCGGCACCGGCCGCGGCCGGCCGTTGTCGTCGATCGCCACGAAGGTGAAGTTGGCGTCGGTGACCTTCTCGTGGATCGCGGTCTGAAACCGCCGCGCCCAGGCTTCGATGTGGATCTTCATCGAGGTGCGGCCGATGCGCTCGACCTCGGTGTAGACCTCCAGCACGTCGCCGACCCGCACCGGCCGGATGAACTTCATGGCGTCGACCGCGATGGTGGCGACGCGGCCGCGCGCCCGTTCGACCCCGGCGATGCCGCCGGCCTGGTCCATGCACGACATCACCCAGCCGCCGAAAATATCCCCGTTGGCATTGGTGTCCGCCGGCATGGCGCTGATGCGCACCGTGAGCGCGCCGCGCGGATTGGTGTCGTCGGTCATGGGAATGTCCTTGCGCTCCGTTCGTCCGGTCGCGCGTTAAGAAAGCGCGGCGGGGCGAGCGGCGCAACAGCGGCGTGGCGGCCCCGGCCCGCGCCGCCACGCCGACGAGCGGGCGCGCTCACGACCCAGGCTCCCCGGGCTCCCCTTGCCGCCCCTGCAGGTCGCGCAGCGCGCGCGCGACCCGCGCCCTGGCAAGCGCGGCGCGCCGGCCGTCGGGATCGGGCCGCGGCGGCGGCGCGTTGCTGCATTGGATGCGCGGCGCCTGGCAGCAGCGATGCCGCCGGCAGGCCGGCTCCTGGCAGGTGCGCCAGGCGCGACGGCGGTCGCTCATGAACTGGTTGATACGGCGCGCCAGCTCATAGCGCAGCGCGTCGATATCGGCCGGCGGCTGGTCGGGCAATGTGTTCGCGTTCGGGCGGGTCTTCGTGCGCGTGCTTGTCTTCATGACGGTGCTCTTTGGGGGATGTCTTGTTGGACGATATTTGGGGCGGACATCGTCGGGCGCGCTTTGGGGCGCGCTTCGCCGTCTCCGCGCGCGGACGGCCCGCGCCGGAGGGTTGCCCTTCCGCCTTTCGCCCCGCGCGCCTCCAAATGGAAGTGCGAGGGCGTGGAGCGCCGCAAGGCGCAACCGCTTCGTTCTCCCGCCGCCGCCCTCATCGGGCTTCGGCGAGGCGCGCCCGGGCGACGGGCGCGTCGCCTTGCGGCGCTCCACGTGCGGCTTTTTAAGTCCCCGGGGCCGTGCTTCCGGACGCGGACGGGGCCCGAGCCGGGCCCCCGATCCGGGCAGCTTTCGCCGCCCTTCGTCCGCGCCGCGTCCAGCCATTCAAGGCAGGCCCTCGTAGTGGGGCCGGACGGCTGCCCGGGGCCTCCCGGTGGCGGGGTTACAAGCCCCGCCAGCAGGCGCCGCCGCTCCCCCACATCCGGCAGTGTCCTGCAGAACGCCCCTCGCGCGGGGGAGGTGAGACGGAATATGGTCCTAGATTATGGCAGGAATATGGTCCTCGACAACAAAGGCGGCTGAGGGAGCGGCGACCAGCTACGCAAAATAGGCGACGGCGCCTGCAATGTGGTCAAGGCTCTCTTTGATTTCCGCATAGTTGGCGTCGTTAGGTCCGATATGGCCCACGTATTGCGCCAGTTCTTCAGGATTCGAATCGTCCAATACCTTCCGAAAATAAATCGGCGATACGGCTGGCTGAAAATGGTCAGGCCATTCTTTCTGTGTAAGCACGACACCGCGCATGAAGTTCTCATCGTGATGCAACCTCGTCAGCGTAATTAGCCGCAACGCGCCTAATTGCACCGTCAACAAGTGAACAAGACCAATCGTATTACTGATAAAAACCTCTCCGGTCTGATCGTAATTAACTCGCCGCTTTAATACTGAGGAGTCATACGACTGAGAACTCGCTAAACCGTAGACAATTATGATTCCCTTCCCAGTCAAACCTAAAGAGTGAGCGAACAAAGTCGCCAGGAACCGAAAAACTCCGGCGAAATGCATAGAAATAGCCGACGTAATCCTGAACGAGCGCCTCAGAGTAAGAGCCATGCTGGGCATTTGAGGAGAGAGTTATTGGAATTTGTTTCCGAGTGGCCTCGTTGAGATCAACACCAACTTCGGCACAGATTTTTCTAACGGTGGTTTCCTTTATTGGCTTGCCATTAAAAAAATTTCGGATCGTGCGCACATGGCAACCTACATCCTCGGCCAACGCTTTTGCCGGCAAATTTTTTTCGCGGCAAATTTCCTCGACCTTCCGGGCCAATGTCCTCCTGGCTTTGATGCCGATATTCTTCATCACCCCACCAGACACTAATTCCACCACTTTCCAAGTTTTTCCCATCTTTTCCTGATTGGGAACTCAAAATTCCGTCCGGCTTCGTTCACGTTCTGTTTTTTCTCTGTTCTTGCCCGCAAAAAGCGCTATAAATATTGAGACAACCGGGTGATCAGGCGCACGAATTGAGACGAGGAGAAATGCTATGGCCAAACCGATTGGCTTCTCTGCGTTTCTAAAGCTGCTGGAGCTTTCGGACGGCCCTCGCAAAACCGAGTTGAAGAAGAAGCTCGGCGGCGGGGGTGGCTTCCAATATTGGCGGCCGGTTCAGACTGTCGCGCAAAAATCGATTCTGCCTAGCGCTGATATCGAAGCCTTGAAAAAGGAGATCGAAAGGCGCTGCTTGGGCCATCAACAGCAATATAACAAGAACGCATTTGCTGCCTTTTGCAAATGGACCAAGGGCAAAACGATCAAGCCGGCCCCTTACCTACCAACGATTGACGTCTCGTTTGGAAACTCCGGCTTGGTAATTCGCCTGAAACCCGATGTCTCGTTTGAAATGGACGGCGATCATTTCTCCATGAATTTGTGGGCAACGACGAAGCCGCTTCTCACGGTCAGCTCTCTTTCAACTGGGTTGCTGTTTTGCGCTCTTGCCTACAAAGCGCAGGGCCACAAGAGCCAAAAACACGTCATCTTAGACACGATCAGCAATCGGTTCTTTCGTGAAGAGGAAATCTTGCCGAATGCAATTCATCTCCTGAAGAACAAGGTCGACGCGTTCAAGAAAGATTGGGATGCGTTGAGTCCCGCGCCGCCTCCAGACGGCCCCGGAGATCAACCCGACACGCCAAAACATCCATAGTGGAAGATTTCGAACACCAAAAGGAACGAGCAATGGTAGACAAGCGACTTTTTGTGGAACGTCGGCCTCAGGGCGATTACGCAGTCAGGCGAGCGGACTCACAGCGCGCCAGCGACGTTCTTCCCACGCAGAAAAAGGCTATAGAACGGGCCCAGGAGCTAAACCCTGGACAAGCGCCTCACGTGGAGCGAGTTCGTCACACCAATCGGGGCGAGCCCGACAAGTGGCGCAAGCCTTGAGTTCAAAAACGGCGAGCCAATTGCCCGCCGTCTGTTCCCGACGTCATCGCCCGCGAAGGGCAATCCAGTAAACACAAACGCCGCGACTTATCGTTGAGCGCGGCGTTTACTGGATGCCCCGCTTTCGCTGGGCATGACAGCTTCGATTAGTCGCCGAAGAACGAGCCGGCACCTATTCCGCCGCGACTTGCGTCAACTCTCCCGCCGCCGCCATGCGTTCATGCAGCGCGATCGGGTCGAGATCGAAACCGTTCGGCTAGGTCAGCGCGCCCATTTCGACGAACACGCGCGCGAAGTAGGCCGGGTCCTTGAGCGGCCGCACCATCTCGCCGTCACGCGCGGCCGTCGCCGAGAAATCGTGAACGCCGGCAGAGCCGTCGGAAAAGCCGATGCGCAGCCGGTAACCGCCCGTCGGCTTCACCGACACGACATCAATCATGGGCGGGACCTGCGACGCGGAAACAGCGGCCGTCCGTTTGCGCATGATGCCAATTCTCCACCAACTCGGCTTGCCTGACCGGCTCGGCTGCCGGCTCAAAGCAATGCGTCGAATTCTTCGCGGGACAGATCGCAGTCGCGCAGAATTTTCGCGAGCAGCCCCGGGCCGATAACCTCGGCGCCGTGGACCGGCACGGTCGTGACACGGCCGTCGGGGTGGCGCAGCCGATGATGGCTGCCTTTGACGCGAGAATTGACGAAACCGGCCCGCGCAAGCGCCGCAACGACCTCGGCGCCCGTCAGCCGAGGCAGCCGGCTCATGCCGGCACAGTCACGCGCTGAACGCCGATGAACTCAAGCGTCGGACGCGCGGCGGCATCGTCGTCTTCGAGGCACACGGCGATCGCCTCCTGAACGCGTTCGATCAATTCATCGAGCGAGCGCGCCTGCGTATGGCAGCCTGCGAGTGCGGGAACCGACGCGACGTAATTCCCGTCCTCGTCGCGTTCGACGACGACGGTGAAATCGCGTTGCGTGCCGCTCTGGTTGCTCATTTCGCTCAATTATCCAAGAAGCTCCGCAGCTTCCGGCTTTTTTAGTTATCCAGAAAACTTCGCAGCTTCCGCGACCGGCTCGGGTGCTTCAGCTTGCGCAGCGCCTTGGCCTCGATCTGGCGGATACGCTCGCGGGTGACCGAGAACTGCTGGCCGACCTCTTCCAGCGTGTGGTCGGTGTTCATGCCGATGCCGAAGCGCATGCGCAGCACGCGCTCCTCGCGCGGGGTGAGCGAGGCGAGCACGCGCGTCGTGGTCTCGCGCAGGTTGGACTGGATCGCCGCGTCGATCGGCAGGATGGCGTTCTTGTCCTCGATGAAATCGCCGAGGTGCAAATCCTCCTCGTCGCCGATCGGCGTCTCGAGCGAGAGCGGCTCCTTGGCGATCTTGAGGACCTTGCGCACCTTCTCCAGCGGCATGCCGAGCTTCTCGGCGAGCTCTTCCGGCGTCGGCTCGCGGCCGATCTCGTTGAGCATCTGCCGCGACGTGCGCACGATCTTGTTGATGGTCTCGATCATGTGCACGGGGATGCGGATGGTGCGCGCCTGGTCGGCGATCGAGCGGGTGATCGCCTGCCGGATCCACCACGTGGCGTAGGTCGAGAACTTGTAGCCGCGGCGGTACTCGAACTTGTCGACCGCCTTCATCAGGCCGATGTTGCCTTCCTGGATCAGGTCGAGGAACTGCAGGCCGCGGTTGGTGTACTTCTTGGCGATGGAGATGACGAGGCGCAGGTTGGCCTCCACCATCTCCTTCTTGGCCAGGCGCGCCTCGCGCTCGCCCTTCTGCACCATCTGCACGATCTTGCGGAATTCGCCGATCTGCACGCCGGTCTGCGCCGCGAGGTCGTGCACCATGCCGCGGATGTCCTTGATGCGCTCCTTCTCGCTGGCGACGAAGTTCTTCCAGCCCTTGGCGGAGAGCTTGGAGACGCGGTTGAGCCAGCGCGGATCGAGCTCGGAGCCCATGTAGTTCTTGAGGAAGTCCTCGCGCGCGACGCCGTAGCTCTCGGCGAGCCGCATCAGCCGGCCCTCGTTGGACACCAGGCGCTTGTTGATGTCGTAGAGCTGCTCGACCAGCGAATCGATGCGCGCCTGGTTGAGCCGCAGCGACTTCACCTCGGCGATGATCTCTTCCTTCAGCTTCTTGTACTTGCGCTCCTGCGCCGGCGACAGCGACGTAGTTCTTCAGCCGGAACTCGATGTCCTGCTCCTGCAGGCGGCGCAGCCGCTTGAAGGTGTCGGCGATGGTGTCGAAGGTCTCGACCACCTTGGGCTTGAGCTCGGCTTCGATCGCGGCGAGCGAGAGCGAGCCCTCCATATCGTCGTCGTCGTCGAAATCGCCTTCGGCGGCGGTTTCGCCGGGATCCTTCTCCTCCTTGTCCTCGTCGCCGTCGGGCTTGGCCTTGAAGGGCGTGGCGGCCGGCGGCGCCGCCGGCGGCGCTGCGGTCTGCACCACCTGCAGGTGCGGCGCGCTGCCGTTGCCGGCGCCGTTGGCGCGCGGCGGCTGCCGTCGCCGTTCGCCTGCGGCGCCTGCTTGGCGTCGGGACCGGCATAGGTCGCTTCCAGGTCGATGATGTCGCGCAGGAAGACCTTGCCCTCGTTGAGCTCGTCGCGCCAGATGATGATGGCCTGGAAGGTGAGCGGGCTTTCGCAAAGCCCGGCGATCATCGCCTCGCGGCCGGCCTCGATGCGCTTGGCGATGGCGATTTCGCCCTCGCGCGACAACAGCTCGACCGAGCCCATCTCGCGCAGATACATGCGCACGGGATCGTCGGTGCGCTCGGACGGCTCTTTCTTTTCGGTGGTGGCGAGCGGCTTGGCTTCGACCTCGACCAGCTCGTTGCCGGTGTCGTCATCGTCGTCGTCGCCCTCGTCGGTGGCCTTCTCCTCGCCGTCCTCGCGTCGCTGTCCTCGTTCTCGACGACGTTGATGCCCATCTCGCTGATCATCGCGAGGACGTCCTCGATCTGCTCGGAGGTCACTTCCTCCGACGGCAGCACGGCATTGATCTGGTCGTGGGTGACATAGCCGCGCTTCTTGGCGGCCTTGATCATCTTCTTGACGCCGGCATCCGAGAGATCGAGCAGCGGCAGCGGCGTGTCCGGCGCGCCCTCGGCCTCCTTTTCGGGGGCTTCTTCCTTGGCCTGCGCCGCTGCTTTCACCTTGCTCGCCATCTAAACTCTCCTGGACCTTCCTGGTCAGCGCCTCGCCCGCCTGCCCGGCGGCCCGGAGCGCATGGCCAAAAAGGGCCGCACCGGCAAGGCGCCGCGCCCCGAATCAGGCCGTCAGTTTCGCCGGAGCCCACTTAAGCTCCGATTAACCCCGTTTTCGCCGCGAGAAACCGACCCGAATGTTCCCGCGCGGGGTCCGGCACATGCCATCCGCCGCCCTTGTTTACATGATCTTGTCCGAAGCCGGTACCGCTTCGGCGATCATGCTCCAGAGCGGCCGTTCCAGTACCTGCTCATAAGCTACGGGCGCCGCGACCGGAAGAGGCCCCGAAGCCCTCGATCTGGGCCTCGGTTCCATCCATCCGGGCAAGGCGCGCTTTCACGTCGCACAAGCGCAGATAGTTGCTCTCGCTATTGTCCTGCCCGAGCGCCATCTCGGCGTCCCTGAGCTCCTTAATTAGTGAATGCCACTGCCGATGCAAGGCAATCAGCTGCGCCCAGGTGACCAGAACGTCATCTGGCGCGGCCTCCGGGCGGGTGCCCCAGACCGAAACTGTGGTGATGGCGGCCGTCGACCCGCGCGACCAGCGGGCCCGAGGTCGCGGCCCTCGAGTTCCGCGCGCAGGGTTTCGGCGTCGTCGGCGGCGGCGTGGGCGGCGATGATCGATCAGAGCGCCTTTCAGCCGCTCGGCCTCCGGATGGCGGAACTCGAGCTGGCTGAGCTCCTCCATATGGTCGTGCAGCAGCCAAGGATGATTGAGCGCGGCCTGCAGGATCAGCGCCTCGCGCCGCGACAGCACGCTGCGGTGACCGCGGTGGACCGGGCTCGCGGCAAGCTGCTGGCTCATGACCACATAGGGCCCGCCGGGCCGGCCGTTGGCCGGCTGGCGCTGGCCGGGGCGGCCGCGCCAATCGCCGTTGCGGCGGCGCCGGCTGCGCCAGTCCTGGCGCCGCCCTGCCCGCCCCAGTTCGGCCGGCGGCCGGGGCCGCCGCGCGGGGCCGGCGCCTTGCGCCGGGGCGAAGAACTGCGCCAGCCGGGCGTTGAAGTCCTGGCGGTAGTATTTGCGCACGGCTTCGTCGGCGATTGCCCGCCGTCACCGCATTGATGCGCGCCTCCAGCGCGGCGCGCCGCTCCGGCGTATCGAACGAATGGCCTTCGGTCTCGCGCGCCCACAGCATGGCGGCGAGCGGGCGCGCGGCGCCGATCACGTCGCGCACCGCTTCGGGTCCGGCCGAGCGCACCAGATCGTCGGGATCCTGACCTTGCGGCAGCAGCGCGAACTTCAGGCTCTTGCCGGGCGCGAGCCGCGGCAGGGCGATATCGACGGCGCGAAAGGCGGCGCGCAGGCCCGCGCCGTCGCCGTCGAAGCAGAGCACCGGCTCGTCGGTCATCTTCCAGAGCAGGGTGAGCTGGTCTTCGGTGAGCGCGGTGCCGAGCGGCGCGACGGCGGCGTCGAAGCCGGCCGCACCATGGCGATGACGTCGACATAGCCCTCGACCACGACCACCGGCGCGCCGTCGTAAGCGGCCTGGCGCGCGCTGGCGAGATTGTAGAGGTTGGCGCCTTTGTGAAAGAGCGGCGTCTCCGGCGAATTGAGATATTTGGCCGGAACGTCCTTCTCCAGCGCGCGGCCGCCGAAGGCGATGACGCGCCCGCGGATATCGGTGATCGGGAACATGACCCGGTCGCGGAAGCGATCGTAGGGCACCGGGATGTCGTCGCCGGCAATCCAGCAGGCCGGCTTCGATCATGTCCTCGACCGGCACGCCTTGCCCGCCCAGATGCTCCTTCAGCGCGAAGCGCTCGGACGGCGCATAGCCGAGGCGGAACTTGTGCTGGATCGGCGGGATCGAGCCCGCGGTCGGCGAGATAGCCGCGCGCCTTGGCGCCGGTGCGCGCGGCGAGCGTCGCCTCGAAGAACTTGGCGGCGAGTTCCATCACCTCGTAGAGGCTCTTGCGGTGCGCCGCGCGCGCCTCGTCCTCGCGCGAGACCTTGGGCAGCGGCATGCCGGCGAGGTTCGCCAGCTGCTCGACCGCTTCCGGGAACGACAGGCCTTCGGTCTGCATCACGAAATCGAAGATGCTGCCGTTCTTGCCGGAGGAGAAATCGAACCACGCCTGCTTCTGGTCGTTGACGAAGAACGACGGCGTCTTCTCCTTGTTGAACGGCGACAGCCCCTTCATCTCGCGGCCCGACGCGCGTGAGCTTCACGCGCCGGCCGACGACTTCCGAAACCGGAAGCCGGGCTTTCAGCTCTTCGAGGAACTGGGGCGAGAAGCGCATGGGCGTTGGTTCGGCCTTTCAGGCGCGGGTTTCGGTTCGTCGGTTCGGGGCGAATCGGTCCCCTATAATAGGCCGACGAAATGAGGTTTTCCGGGGCGGGCGGCCAAGACCATAGTCAGGCATCGGAATCCGGGCCTTTTCCGTGTTTTCCACAGAGGGGACAAGCCGCGCCGCCCTTGACGGAACTCAATATACGATTTGTATATACAATTCGAAGTGAGGTTACGGACGCACAGGATCGGGTGATCGAACCGTGAGCGATCTCGTTTTCGTCATAGCGAACCCTCGGCGACGACATATCGCAACCGCCGTCTGGGGACTTCGAATATGGCGGAAGAAGATTCTGCGGCTGCTGGAGATTCGCGATTTCGATTGGATCCGAACAAACGCGAGCGACGTTTGCGAGCGGCACATTGCCTTCGACGACGCACCGATCGCTTATCAGATCGATCATGGTCGACGGTCGATCAAGGTGAAGAGCGATACCTGGTCGATCGGCATTTCTCGAAGCCGTCTGAATCGCGGTGATCTGTCACGCTCCGCGGCGACAAGATGCTGGATCATCTCGGCGCGTGCCGCACGACGAAACGAACGAGAGCAATATGACGGCTAAGAAGAAGCAAGAAAAGTAACACATCGTCACGCTGGTCGCGAACCTGCCGACGGAACGCATATCATCGAGCATCCTGACGGCCATCTTGAGCGCCGCAAGAGCATGACCGACCTGACCGACGAGGAAATCGAAGCTGTCGATCAAGCCAACGATCCCGACTTGAGCGAAGACTGGAACTGGGGCGATGCCGTCCTCGTCATCCCGCCGAAGAAGAAGCCGATCTCCATCCGCGTCGACGAGGACGTGCTCGATTATTTCAAGGCCGAAGGCGCCGGCTATCAGCGGCGCATGAACGCGGTGCTGCGCTCCTACATGGAGCAGAAGAAAAGAAGAAAGAGCGGGCGTAGCTTCGCTGCCGGAGCCCTGATTCCGGGTTCGCCCGCTTTCGCGGGCGCCCCGGAATGACAGCGCAAGTTCTCACGCCGCCAAAGCAGCCCGCCACGCATGCTCGGGATAGTACTGCCGCATCAGCCGGTCGGTGTAGGCGACGAGGTTCGGATAGCTCTCGGCCCGGCGGCGCAGCTCCGACTCGAAGAACGGCGTGAGGATGCCGGACAGCATGCCGAACATGGTGGCGTCGACGCCGCTCGGGCGCTCGCCCATCAGATACGGCTTTGTCGCCGAGCAGCGCCGACAGCGCCATCAGCGAACGGTCGCCGAGATCGACGATCTCGTCCGGGCGTGTGGCGCGCGATACCGACTTCGAACAGCCGGTTGGCGACCCGGCCGCGCACCTCGTCGCGCACCTTGGCGCGCATCGGCTCGGGCACGTCGTCGAAGAAATGCGCGGGACCGATGTCGAAATTGTCGCGGATGATCCAGCGCGCATAGACCAACGCGCCATAGAGATGATTTTCCAGCATGCGCTCCACCGCCCAGGCCTGCGCGCGCGCGGCCGCGTCGAGACCGTCATCGAGGTCGATGCCGTATTTGCGCTCGATATGGGCGCGGATGAAATGCGAGTTGGCGATGCGCTCGCCGCCGTCCGCGATGAACGGGAGTTGGCCCTTGGGCGAATCCTCGGGCATGGCCATTTCCTTCCGATAAGAAAGGCCGGCCATCTTCAGCTGGACTTCCGCCTTGGTGCAGAACGGGCTGACTTCGGGCAAGCCCGAATTTGGAGCCGAAGGCATAGAGCGTGATCGTGGGGGTCACAGGGGTCATGGGGGTGACAGCGGTCATGGGACAAGCTCCTTGTTGGAGCCCCTCCCTACTGCCATGCTGCTGCCAACATGGTGTCAGCAGCGCACGGCTAGGCTCTTTTGCATGCGGCGCGCGGACCGGCTTTTCCAGATCATCCAGATATTGCGGCGGAGCCCCCGGCCGGTGACGGCAGACGTCATCGCGGCCGAGCTGGAGGTCTCGAAGCGCTCGGTCTACCGCGACATCGCCGACCTCATCGGCCAGCGTGTGCCGATCCGCGGCGAAGCGGGTATCGGCTACGTGCTGGAGAACGGTTTCGACCTGCCGCCATTGATGCTGACCGCCGACGAGATCGAGGCGGCGGTACTGGGCGCGCAATGGGTGTCGACGCCGCGGCGATCCGGCCCTCGCCCGCGCGGCGCTCGACCTGATCGCGAAGATCGCCGCCGCCGTCCCTGAGAAGCTCAGGCCCTATGCGCTCGATCCGGCCGCGGGCGCGCCGCCGACCTTCAGGAAAGAGCCGGACACCATCGACATGGCGCAGGTGCGCACGCAGATCCACGCCGGGCGCAAGATCGCGTTGCACTACCGGGACGAAGCCGGCCGCGAGAGCGAACGCACGATCTGGCCCATCGCGGTCGGCTATCTCGATACGGTCAGACTGCTGATCGCCTGGTGCGAGTTGCGCAACGACTTCCGCCATTTCCGCACCGACCGGGTGATCGTGGCGGATTTTCTCGAGGAGCGTTATCCCGAACGGCCGGCCAAGCTGCGCGCGCAATGGCGCGCCACAGTCACGCGAACGCCGCCGCCGGACAGCGTGACCGGCGGCGGCGCCGATAGGGCGGTGGGTGCGCGCCGTTACTTCGTCACGGTGAAGCGCGCGACCATGCCGAGCTTGTAGTGGCCGGGCTGGTTGCAGAACACGACGTAACGGCCGGCCTCGAGCGGCAGGCGCAGGATCGCCTTGGCGCCCGGCTTCATGTCTTCGACGCCGGCGAGATGAGGGAGCTTGTCCTCGATCACCTCGTCTTCCTTCTTGTTGTAAGGCAGCGCCGTGATCTTGCCCTTCCAGGGCGTGATCAGGAATTCGTGCATTATGGCTCTTCGACGTATTGGTGATGGCGAAGTTCGACCGCCCCCGCCTTCGTCTTGTGGGTGCTCATGATGATGCGATCTTGCCGCCCTTGTTGGAGAGGTCGACCTTGATCGACGCGGGCTCGGCCGAAGCGGCGGTCGCGAACGCCGGCAAGCTGAGCGCAAGCAGGGCGAGCGGAATCGTGCGCAGAAATCGATGGATCATGGCAGGGACCTCGATGGTTTGGCCGGCAAAGCCCTCGGTCGCCCGCGAGTAGTCCATGCCGGTTGGGTTATTCAATTACCGCATTGACATGAAAGCAGTGCCGAAGCCCGCCGCGTTTGTCCATCAAACGCGGCGCGATTAGCGGGCTATCGGAGCGCGCCTTACTGTAACTTCGCCTTCACCAGCGCGCTCGCTTTGCCCATGTCCATCTGCCCGGCGTATTTGCCGCGCAAAACGCCGATGACCTTGCCCATGTCCTTCATGCCGGCCGCGCCGGTTTCGGCGATGGCGGCATCGATCGCCGCCGTCATCTCGGCCTCCGACATCTGCTTGGGCAGGTAGCCGGAGATGATGGCGATCTCTTCCTCTTCCTGCTTGGCGAGGTCGTCGCGGCCGCCCTTCTTGTAGAGCTCGACCAATTCCTGGCGCTGCTTGACCATCTTTTGCAGCGCAGCGATCACCTCGGCGTCGCCGAGCGCCGGCTTGCCGGCGCCGCGCGCCTCGATGTCGGCGTTCTTGAGGGTGGAGTTGACCATGCGCAGGGTCGACACCGCGCGCTCGTTCTTGGCCTTCATCGCCTCTTTCAGGGCGGTGTTGATGTCGTCGCGCAGCATGAGCGTCCTTTCCGAATTCAGTTCACCGGCTGATGGCCGCCATTGTCGCCAAAGGCCTCCTCGCGATAGAGGCCGAGCGCGCGCATGACCGGCAGATCGTTGAAGCAGAACAGGCAGGCATCGTCGCTGTCGCGAGGCGTTGGCGTGCTCGTGCCAGGCCCAGGACGGCACGCAGAAGATGTCGTGCTCGCTTCCAGTCGAAGCGCTTGCCGTCGATGATCGAATAGCCCTCGCCCTTGGCGCACCTGGTAGAGAAGTGCCGGTGTGGCGGTGCGCCTTGGTCTTCTCGCCCGGCCGCAGCATCTGCATCGACGCGCCGATGGTCTGCATGACCGGGCCGCCGGTCTGCCGGGTTCACATATTCCATCAGCACGCCGTCATAGGGCGAGCCGTCGGTGCACCTTGGCGTAGCGCGGCAGCGCCTCGTAGGTCGGCTCCCATCGTACTTGAGGAGCGGCGAATAGGCCTTGTCCCAGTCGCCGCCGGCCGGCATCAGGCCGGGCGTTGCCCCAGGTCGTGGTCATGTCGTCCACCGGATAGGTGACCGCCTGCTGCAGGTCGGGATGGACCTCGTAGAAGTTCGCCTCCAGCGCGTTGACGAACGGAATGTCGAGCCCGTCCTGCCAGATGCAGGGCGTGCCGTCGCCGCGACGCCGTGCTCGTGCCAGGTGCCGTTCGGCGTCAGCACGAAGTCGTTGTGCGCCGAGCGTCATCTTGTGGCCGTCGACGACCGTGTAGGCGCCCGCGCCCTCCATGATGAAGCGCAACGCCGAGGCCGAGTGGCGGTGCGCCGAGGCCATCTCGCCCGGATGCATCACCTGCAGGCCGGAATAGAGCCAGCCGACAGGCGGCCGCGACATCGCGTGCGGCCCGGATTGTTGAGGTAGATGACGCGGCGGCCGGCCTTTTCCGGCGTCACCAGATCGAGCGAGCGCAGCACGTGCTCGCGCAGGTCGCGTAGCGCCACAGCACGGCGCCGACGAATGCGATTTCGGCTCCCAGGGCTCGATCTTGTTGGCGACCGTCCACAGAGCGCCGGCGTCGAAGCTTCTCGAGCTCGTCGTAATAGGCCATGCAGCTCGGGCGTGTCTTCGACATTGGCCCGGCCGGCCACGTCCTCGCGGTAGTTTCGCACGCTTGCGCCCGGTCATGGATGTCTCTCCCGCTGCCGGCTCGCGGGATTGCTGGTTGGCGGCGCCCGGCGGCCCCTTGCTTCGGCTCTTATAATACGCAACTAAGGGCCCATGACCCAGACGCAAGCGATGTCCACCGGCCCTTGGGACGAACCCGCCCCCACGGCCGTTTTAGTGCTGGCCGACGGCACGGTATTGGAGGGCTTCGGCCTCGGCGCCACCGGCCAGGCGGTGGGCGAGGTCTGCTTCAACACCGCCATGACCGGCTACGAGGAGATCCTCACCGACCCCTCCTATGCCGGGCAGATCATCACCTTCACCTTCCCCCATATCGGCAATGTCGGCACCAACGACGAGGACATCGAGACCGTCAACATGGCGGCCGCGACCGGCGCCCGCGGCGTGATCCTGCATTCCGCCATCACCGCGCCCTCGAACTACCGCGCCAGCCGCAACCTCGACGACTGGCTGAAGAGCGCGCGGCATCGTCGGGCTCGCCGGCATCGACACCCGCGCGCTCACCGCGCTGATCCGCGAAAAGGGCATGCCCAACGCCGTGATCGCGCACGCCCCCGACGGCAAGTTCGATCTCGACGCGCTGAAGAAGGAGGCCAAGGCCTGGCCTGGCCTGGTCGGCATGGACCTGGTGCCGATGGTCACCAGCGCCCAGCGCTTCACCTGGGACGAGACGCCGTGGGTGCTGGAACGAAGGCTTCGGCCGCCAGGAGCAACCGGAGTTCCACGTCGTCGCCATCGACTACGGCATCAAGCGCAACATCCTGCGGCTGCTCGCCGGCGCCGGCTGCAAGGTCACCGTCGTGCCGGCGCACGACCTCGGCCGAAGACATCCTGGCCCTCAAGCCCGACGGCGTCTTCCTGTCGAACGGCCCCGGCGATCCGGCGGCGACCGGCGACATACGCCGTGCCGGTGATCAAGAAGCTGGTCGACTAGGGCACGCCGACCTTCGGGATCTGCCTCGGCCACCAGATGCTCGGCATCGCGATCGGCGGCAAGACGCAAGAAGATGCATCAGGGCCATCACGGCGCCAATCATCCGGTGAAGGACCTCACCACCGGCAAGGTCGAGATCACCTCGATGAACCACGGCTTCGCGCTCGACGGCAAATCGCTGCCGGCGAACGCCGTGGAAACGCACGTCTCGCTGTTCGACGGCTCCAATTGCGGCATCGCGCTGAAGGACCGCCGGTGTTCTCGGTGCAGTACCACCCGGAAGCCTCGCCCGGCCCGCACGACAGCCACTACCTCTTCACCCGCTTCGCCGACATGATGCGGCAGAGCCAAGCGCTGAGAGCGCTGCCGCTGGAATGTCGCGCGATTTTGAGCCAGCTCAAGCGGCACGAATCCCGCCTATCGTAGAGATGGCATGCTGGTGCTCGATCGATCGCTGCCGCGTGAAAGCCGCATTCGCGCGGCGCTACGTTTACACGCGCACGGTCGAGGAGATTTGATGACGTCCGAACCGCTCACCTTCATGTTCGCCGATGACGGCAGCGTACCGAACAATCCGACGCTGCCGGTGCTGCTTTATCGCGACGCCATCGATGTCGCCGCGGCGCGCGATCCCGAAAGCGCGATCGAACAAATCTTCATGGCGAACGGCTGGGGCCACGGCATGTGGCGCGACGGCATCTTTCCCTACCCGCATTTCCATTCCGTGACCACGAGGTGCTCGGCATCGCGCGCGGCACCGCCCGCGTGCGCCTGGGCGGCGCGCAATGGCGAGGAAGTCGAACTCGAGGCCGGCGACGTGGTGGTGCTGCCGGCCGGCACCGGCCATCAGCGGCTCTCCGAGCAACGACGGCCTGCAGCGTGATCGGCGGCTATCCGGCAACGGCCGCTACGATCTCTGCCGCGGCCGGCCGGCCGATCACGCGCAGGCGCTGGAAGCCATCGCGAAGGTCCCGCTGCCGGAGAGCGATCCGCTGTTCGGCGCCGACGGCCCGCTGCTGACGCTGTGGACGCCGGCGGCGTGAGCCGGTAACCCGGCGTTAACCGCAGCGCGCCTGCAGCGGATCGCACGCGCCTGTATACTTTCCGTCAAGGCCCGCGGGCTTACGACTGCTCCCGGCCCGGTGGCGGAGTGGCGACGCAGAAGCCGCGCATGGTCTTCACAGCCTGGTTCGATTCCAGGCCGGGCCTCCAATCTTTGCGGTCAAGGCCGCTCGATCGGCGAGCTACCCTTTCAATTCGCCGCGAAGGCCGCCGGATCACGCCGCCTCGATCTTCAAGGTCGGAATGCGGCTGACGTCGACGCGGCGCTCAGCGTGCCAGGTGTCGTAAGCCGCCTGCATGTCAGCGATCG